>CAKUFA010000029.1 GCA_934647165.1 uncultured Clostridia bacterium
AATGGCAGATTTTGAAGGTTTACTGGAGGTAAATCGAAAAATCTGCAAGCAGCAGATGGCGGAAAAGGCATCGCCTCCGCTGCCAACGAATTGTGCGGTATTGCCTTAGAAAAAAGGAAGCGGAAACGGACTTCCTGCCGTTTCCGCAAAGGGGGGGACCTTCAATTGCTGCACGGTTACACGTTGAACAGCAAGTCGGCATAGGTGGGGAAGGGCCAGTACTTGCGTTCAACCAACGTTTCAAGCTCGTCAGCCACCACACGCACACCGTTCATGGCGGGGATAATCACGTCATGTTCATAATCTGCGGCAGTTTTCGCGTCGGCATTGTGGTTTGTGTTCACAATGGCGCTCTGCAATTCATCAATACGGTCGGACAAAAGCGCTGCGTCCGTGGTCAGGCGGTCAAGCAACTTTTCCTCAGGCGTGGTCTTCAGTGCCGGTGATACATCGCGGATGGCTTTCGCGCTGCGTGCCACATCGCCGGTGTAGCGCATCACGGCAGGCAGAATCTCCCGCTGCGCCATCATCAACGCTGTTTCGGCCTCGATGTTGAGCACTTTTGTGTATTCTTCCAGCTTGATTTCATAGCGGGAACGGATTTCCGTTTCGCTGTAAACCTTGTGGGTGGTGAAAAGCTCAATGTTCTTATCCGCAATCATATAGGGCAGAGCGTCCACGGTGCTGCGGAGATTCAGCAGGCCGCGCTTTTCTGCCTCGTGCACCCATTCGTCGGAATAGCCGTTGCCGTTGAAGATGATACGATTGTGTGCACGGATTTCACGCACAATCAGGTCGTGCAGGGCGGCCTTGAAGTCCTGAGCGTTTTCCAGCTCGTCGGCAAATTTCCGAAGAGATTCCGCCACGATGGTGTTGATGACAACGTTCGTTTCGGAAATGGAAGCGGAAGAGCCAAGGGAGCGGAATTCGAACTTATTGCCGGTGAAGGCAAAAGGAGAGGTGCGGTTGCGGTCGGTATTGTCCTTGGGGAATTTGGGCAGCACATGCACGCCGATGGTCAGGTCGCTGTGCTCGTGACCCGTATAGATTGTGCCGCTTTCAAGAGCTTTCAGGATCTCCGTCAGCTCATCGCCAAGGAACATGGAAATGATGGCGGGCGGCGCTTCATTGGCGCCCAGGCGATGGTCGTTGCCAGCGCTGGCGACCGCCACGCGCAGCAGATCCTGATAGTCGTCCACAGCCTTGATAACCGCAGTGAGGAACAGCAGGAATTGCGCGCTCTCATGGGGGCTGTCGCCGGGCTCCAGCAGGTTATAGCCGGTGTTTGTGCACATGGACCAGTTGTTATGCTTGCCCGAACCGTTTACACCGGCAAAGGGCTTTTCATGCAGCAGGCACACCAAGCCATGGCGCTGCGCCACTTTCTTCATCATTTCCATCGTCAGCTGGTTGTGGTCGGCCGCCACGTTGGTGATGGAGAATACAGGGGCAAGCTCATGCTGCGCAGGCGCCACTTCGTTGTGCTCAGTCTTGGCCAGCACACCGAGCTTCCACAGCTCCTCATTCAATTCGCGCATGAAGGCCTGGATGCGGGGCTTGATGGCGCCGAAATAATGGTCATCCATTTCCTGGCCCTTCGGAGGCTTGGCACCATACAGTGTCCGACCGGTGAAAATCAGGTCGCGCCGTTCATCATAGAGTTTGCGATCCACCAGGAAATATTCCTGCTCGGGCCCAACAGTGGGAACAACGCGCGTGGCATCCATGCGGCCAAAAAGGTGCAGCACACGCACAGCCTGCTTGCTTAGCGTTTCCATGGAGCGCAGCAGGGGAGTCTTCTGGTCAAGCGCCTCGCCGCCATAGGAGCAGAACGCTGTTGGAATGCACAGCACGCCGTCCTTGATAAACGCATAACTGGTGGGGTCCCATGCTGTGTAGCCGCGCGCCTCAAAGGTGGAGCGCAGACCGCCGGAAGGGAAAGAGGATGCATCAGGCTCACCGCGGACAAGCTCGTTGCCGCTGAAGGACAGAATCATCTTTCCGCCGGGCTGCGGGGCAATGAAGCTGTCATGCTTCTCGGCAGTGATGCCTGTCATGGGCTGGAACCAGTGTGTATAATGGGTCACACCCTTTTCAACGGCCCAGTCCTTCATGGCGTGGGCGACAACGGCGGCTACCTGCGGGTCAAGGCGGCGGCCTTCGTCAATGGTTTTTTTGAGTGCCTTGTAGGTATCCTTGGGCAGACGCTGCTGCATCACGGCGTCGTTAAAAACATTGCTGCCAAAGAGCTCGTCCATGTGTGCCATTGCATGTACCCCCTTCAAATTAATCCATGGGATTCTATCATGCAGCATTGATGCGCGGTAAAAGAGAAAAGGTGCTGCGAGAGAAAGAAAGCTTTTTCTCGCAGCACCCTTGCTGCATGCCGTGGAGTATAGCGCTCAGGAAATTATTTGTCAAGGGGTGTCTTGCGCTTTTTTGATGTTTTTTCGATTCGTGACGAATATCTGCACATATGTCGTGCTTGACTAAAAGCTTTCAGAACAAGCGTATGTCGCATGCCGTCTTTTTATTTGATTCAGCCACGCAGCGTCGTGTGCATTGAGGTTTATGCGGGATAAAAAATCACCGTAACGGACGTAAAGGACGGACAGGCAGCCGATTTGTTTGCCGAACGGCTCGGAAGTCCGGAAGAGTTTCTGTCTCCTGGTGTGACGATTGATTGTCATGAATCGTTAAAGCTGAATCTTGGAGACAGCGTTTACTCGAACTGGTATCATGCCATGCTGCGCTTGTGCGCGATAACGTTTGCACTCACGATTTGCTTCTCCCTTCCTGCGGCATAAAAATGTGTGGCTTTTTCCATCACAATGGCAGAGGACACCACGAACCGCTTTGATAACATCAATGGTTGTATGGGTGAGCACAGGCCAATTATCCAGCCGGTGAATCTCTTTATGAACATAACCATTGATCCAAGCGGGGAAATTACCATTCATCCGTCTTGTTCCCAAGCAGGCGACAGTATTGAGCGGCTTGCCTTGATGGACTTGCGCATCGGCATCGCTGCGTGCAGCGTGGCCGAATGTGAAACCAACACTGGAAAGTGCACGGCTATTCCTGGTACGGTTACGGAATAATCAGGACGCATCCTTGTACTTGTTTTTGCAGGAAAACCCTTGACAGCGGGAAAACTCTGTGTTATGCTGTATCGGTAAGCCGCTCGGGAGAGGTATGTCCAAATGCGCATATGCGCAACCTCAGTTCCCGGCGAGTATTGATCAGGAGGTGCTGTGCACCATGTATGCGATCATTGCAACGGGTGGCAAGCAATACCGGGTTTCTCAGGGTGATGTGATCTACATCGAAAAGATCGACCAGGACGTGGATTCCGCCATTTCCTTCGATGCGCTGATGATCGGCGGCGATGAGGCCGTGAAGATCGGCAATCCCACGGTTGCGGGCGCGAAGGTTGAGGGCAAGATCGTCGCTCAGGTAAAGGGCGAGAAGATCCGCATCTACAAGTACAAGAGCAAGAAGAATTATCATCGCCGCGCCGGCCATCGTCAGCCCTACACCAAGGTGGAGATCACCGCGATCAACGCGTAATGATCCGCGCCGTTTTCAGCCGGAATGCTGACATGCAGTGGACCGGTTATTCCGCCAAAGGGCATTCGGGATACGCGCAGGCAGGCAGCGATATTGTCTGTGCAGCGGTATCCGTGCTGGGTGTAACGTGCATAAACAGCCTTGAAACTGTGTGCGGGATTGAACCCATCATTACAGAAAATGCAGAAGGAACGCTGGCCTTCCATTTACCGGAGCAGCTTTCACCCATGCAGCAGCATGATGGACAGGTGCTCATGGCCGCAATGGAGCAAGGACTGCGTGATGTGGCGGAACAGTTTCCTCAATACCTACGGCTTTCATACAAGATTGGAGGAAAGTGCAATGATTAAGCTCAATTTGCAGCAATTCGCTCATAAGAAAGGTATGGGTTCCACTCGCAATGGCCGCGATAGCGAATCCAAGCGCCTTGGACCGAAGCGTGCCGACGGCCAGTTCTCTCTGGCAGGCAACATTCTGGTGCGTCAGCGTGGTACCCACATCCATCCCGGCCTGAACGTGGGCAAGGGCAAGGATGATACCCTGTTTGCACTGGTGGACGGCGTGGTGCGTTTTGAACGCCTGGGCCGCGACAAGAAGAAGGTTTCCGTGTATCCCGTGGAGACCGCTGCAAACTAACTGATATGCAGACAATGAGCGCGTTAGGCTTACCCTGGTGCTGCTCAAAAGGCGTCTGTCCGACCAAAAAAGGCGGCAGGCGCTTTTTTTATGCCGAAGGAGGAAGAATTTCGATGATCGGTACACTAATTAACGCAGCGGCAATTCTGTTGGGAACACTTCTCGGCGTGGCGCTGCGCAAAGGCATTCCAGCGAGAATGCGGGAATGCGTCATGCAGGGAATGGGTCTGTGCATTATCCTCATTGGCATTCAAGGAGCGATAAAAACGGCAGATACGCTGTGCGTCATTGCTTGTATGGCGGCAGGCGGACTGCTTGGCAGCGCCTTGAATATTGAGCGGCAGTTGGAAAAGCTGGGAAGCATGGCAGAAAAGCGCATGGGCGACAAAGGCGGTGTAGCGGGCGCGTTTGTTACGTCCTCGTTGGTGTTCTGTGTGGGTGCAATGGCTATTGTGGGTGCCATGGAAAGCGGACTGAACGGCGATCATCGTACATTGATTGCCAAAGCTTTGATGGACGGTATTGTCGCTGTTATGTTTGCAAGCACATTGGGCGGCGGCGTGGCCTTGTCCGCGGTGGCTGTGCTGGTTTATCAAGGGGCGATTGCGCTTCTGTCCACATGGATTGCTCCGCTTTTGACCGCACCCATCATTAACGAAATGAGTGCAGTAGGTGGACTGCTCATCATTGGCGTTGGGCTAAATATGCTGTATGATCGGCACTTGAACGTGGGCAACATGATTCCGGCTATTTTTGTGCCAATGGCTTATGTGCCGCTTGCTGCGCTTCTTACATGAAAACGCTTCTTCCCGGTCATGCTAACAACAGATTGGGAAGGAGGACTGTGGGCCATGAAAAGAGCTGCGCGCATTGCGCTGTCGCTTATGATGGCGGTGTTGCTGATTCCCCTCACGGGTGCAGCAGCGCCGCTGGAAAGCAGTGAAAGTGTGCCGGTGACTGCACCGTCGGTTATCCTGGCGGAAACGGCCACCGGGACGGTGATTTTTGAGAAAAACGCAGATGAAAAACGGGAAGCTGCTTCCATCACCAAATTGATGACGGCTCTGCTGACACTGGAGGCGCTGGAGGATGGGCGTGTGGCCCTGAATGATTCGGTGACTGTGTCTCCTAACGCAGCGGCCATGAAGGGGAGCCAGGCGCTGCTGGATGCAAATGCCGTCTATTCGCTGGAGGACTTGCTGCGCACAACCATCATGGCCAGCGCCAATGATAGCGCCGTGGCGTTGGCGGAATATCTTGCAGGCACCGAGCAGGCGTTTGTGGAACGGATGAATGCGCGGGCGTCGGAGATCGGCATGGCGGACACACTGTATGTGAACTGCACAGGCTATCCGCAAAGCGGTCAGCATACCACCGCGCGGGATGTGATGCGCCTTTGCTGTGAGGTGGCACGACATCCGGATTACTTCCGGTATGCCAGTGTGTGGATCGACAAACTGACGCATCCGGGAGGACGTGTGACCGACCTGACCAACACCAATCGCCTTGTGCGGTTTTATGCTGGCTGCGACGGATTCAAAACCGGCTCGACAGATGCTGCAAAATACTGCGTGGCTGCCACGGCGGAAAAAAACGGCATGCGGCTGGTAGCTGTGGTGCTGGGTGCTTCCAACAGTCAAACACGATTTAACGAGGCGCGGCAAATGCTGGAATACGGCTTTGCGGCCTATCAGCGCACAACAGTTGCACGCAAGGGCGATTTGCTTGGACAGAGCCTGAGCGTGCGCGGAGGCAGCAGCGAAGAGGTGCCGCTGATGCTGGGCAACGGCCTATCGTTGTTGTTGAAGAAAGGACAGGAAACGAACCTTGCGATTGAATTGTGTTTACCGGAGAACGTGCAGGCACCCGTTATACAGGGAGATGTGCTGGGAACGGTGAATGTTCTGCTTGACGGAATGGTCATCGCACGGCTGAATTGCCTTGCGGCAAGCGATGTGCCGCGGCCGGGATTTATTGAAGGCTTTTATCGCATTGTGCAGGCATGGCGGTAAAAATGGATGAGAGCTCTCTTTTGACCGTGCGAAGGGCGGGCGAGAGGGAGCTTTTCTTGTGCGCACAGGTTGCATCCGAAACGAAAAAGCGGTATAATCCAATTATCCATGGCTTTGGAAATACACGGCGTAAGCGGAGGATTTCATGCTATCACGACTGCAAATGTACTGGCAATATCTGACGACCGATCCCGTAGGGTTCCTGATTTATGTGCTCTATTTTGCGGTGACGGTACTGCTGAGCCTGATTCTGCATGAGATTTCCCACGGATATGTGGCGTTTCGGTGCGGCGATCCGACAGCAAAATGGCTTGGCCGGCTGAGCCTTGATCCCAGAAAACATCTGGATCCCGTGGGCACAATCTGCATGGTGTTGCTTGGTTTTGGCTGGGCAAAACCGGTGCCGGTGAATCCGCGCAATTTTCACAACTATCGCCGGGATGATTTTCTGGTGTCCATTGCAGGCATTTGCATGAATCTGTCCCTGTTTATCCTGTGCACGGCGTTGAGCGTGGGTGTGAACCGCTTGATGTGGAATCCGGATGTCTTCCAAAGTGTGAAAGACAGCGCTGGCTCTGTGGAACCGCTGCTGAGCCCGTATTATTACATTGGCAACAGCGTGATGAATGGCGAAGCCACGAATGCTCTCATCAGCATGATGGCGCATCCGTGGCTGCAATATGTGCAGCGCTTTCTGTTGATGATGGCACAGATTAACCTGTCCTTGGCTGTGTTTAACTTCTTGCCCATTCCACCGCTGGACGGGTATCACCTGCTGAACGATACCCTGCTGAAGGGAAAGCTCCAGCTGAATGAAAGCGCCTTTCGCATCACGCAGCTTGTGCTGCTGGTAGCGTGCATGTCTGGCCTGCTTAACGGCATTCTCAGCTGGGCAAACACCAACATTTACAGTGCAGTGCTGCACTTGTTTTTGCTGATGACGGGCGGCGCGTGAGGGGAATAGCATGCCGATGACATTTCAGCTTAAGGATTTTGACGGCCCGCTGGATTTGCTGCTGCACTTGATTACCAAGGCGCAGGTGGATATTAAGGACATTTTTGTCAGCGAAATCACCGATCAGTATATTGAATCCGTGCGCAGCGCACCGGATCTGGACATGGATGATGCGACGGATTTTCTGGTGATGGCTGCGACACTGTTGGAAATCAAGAGCCGCGCTATGTTGCCGCGTCCACCCAAATTAGACGAGGAGATGGAGGATCCTGAGCAGGCGTTGATCCGCCAGCTTGAAGAATACCGGCGCTTCCGGGAAACGGCGGTGGCCATGCAGCAATTTGAAGCAGCGGCACGGGATCTGTTTACCAAACTTCCGGAAGAATATCCCCTTCCGCCGCAGGAGACAGAACTGACCGGACTGACGCTTCAGGGGCTTACGGAAGCTTTTCTGCGCATATGGCAGCGCAAACCTTCCGGCGGGGAAGAAGAGGAAATCAATCACTATGCGCCAAGGGATATTCGCCGGGATGAGCACAATGTGCAGGAATGCATGCTGACGCTGGTGCAAGGCCTGCGCAGCCGCGGCCGCATGCGCTTTGACGAGGCGTTCAGCCAGGCACCGACAAAAGAAGAAGTGGTGACGCTTTTCCTTGCGCTGTTGGAGCTGTTGAAGCTGGGAGAAATGCACATCCAGCAGGAAGGTGTATACGGCGAAATATTGCTGATGCCTGGCAGATACGAAACGAAGGACGAGGAGGAGGATGCGCCATGACCGAAGGCGGAACGCTGGAGGGACGGGTGGAGGCCATCCTGTTTGTGGCAGGCGAACCGGTGCGGGTGGAGGAGCTTGCCCGCGCGCTGGAGGTGACGCCGCTGGAGATTGAAACGGCGCTGGACAAGCTTCGGGACGATTACGATTTTAACCAGCGAGGGTTTATGCTGCGCAGGTTCGGCCATCAGGTGCAGCTGGCAACGCGGGCATTGTATGCCGATGACGTTGTGCGGATGCTTCAGCCTGTGCAGAAGCAGTCCCTAAGCCAGGCTGCGATGGAGACGCTGGCGGTTGTGGCCTACAGGCAGCCGGTCACTAAGGCGGAAATTGAGCAAATTCGCGGTGTAAAGTGCGATTATTCCGTGCAATCCCTGATGACGAAGAACCTGATTACCGAAGTGGGGCGCAAGGAAGCGCTTGGACGCCCGATTCTCTACGGCACAACGGAAGAGTTTCTGAGCCATTTCGGTATTTCCAGTCTGAGTGAATTGCCGCCTATGCCGAAGGAAGCGGACGATGATGCTGCGGGAGCGGCGGAGGAAATGCTTCCGTGAAAAAAACGTTGCTAAAAGCGCTAAAATCATGTATACTACATAATGCCCCAGACTGAAACGGGGACTTTTCGCATGGCAAAGCACAAAAAGTCCCGCGGCACAAACCCCATGCATAAGGAGGCTGAAAGCTGTTATGGAGTGTAAAATAAAGAATGACATTGGCACCATCTACATCACCGAGGACGTTATGCTCAAGGTGGTAGGGTACGCGGCGCTGGAATGCTACGGCATTGTGGCCATGTCGTCCCGAAGGGCAAAGGATGGCCTGGTGGAGTGGTTGGGTCGTGAAAATCTCTCAAAGGGTGTGCAGATCCGCAATGTGGGCGATATGCTGGATGTGGATTTGTTTATCATTGTGGAATATGGCATCTCCATCGCCGAGGTATGCAAAACCATCGTGGAAACCGTGCGTTACAAGCTGGAAAGCATGACCGGCGTGAAAGTACGCAAGGTGAACGTTTCGGTGGAGGGCATCCGTGTGTAATCAAGCCGGGAAGACTGATTGCACTATGCTGGATGGAATACACCGGCGCGCCTGCCGACCAATGATTGAACGGAGGAAACACCCTTGATTCAGTTTAAGACAATAGACGGATTGTTGCTGCGCGATATGGTGGTGGCCGGCGCGGCACTGCTGGAAAAGAACCGCGAGGCGGTGGACGCGCTCAACGTTTTTCCTGTGCCTGATGGCGACACGGGCACCAATATGTCTCTGACGATGCAGAGCGCCACCCGTGAAGTGTCCAGCAAAGAGTATCTGCGGGCAGACGAAGCTGCCGCGGCCCTGGCCAAGGGTGCGCTGCGCGGCGCGCGCGGCAATTCCGGCGTGATTACATCCCAGCTGTTCCGCGGCTTTGCCAAAGCACTGGCCGGGGTAGAAAAGATTACCCCCGTGCAGTTTGCCGAAGCACTGAAAAAGGGCGCGGAGCTTGCCTATAAAGCGGTCATGAAGCCGAAGGAAGGCACCATTCTCACGGTTGCCCGCGTGGTGGCAGAGGATGCGGTGAAGCAGGCCAATGCCGCGCCAGATGATTATGACGCGCTGATTACCGTGATGCTCAAAAGCGGTGAAGCCATCCTTAAGCGCACGCCGGATATGCTGCCTGCGCTGAAGCAGGCGGGTGTGGTTGACTCCGGCGGACGGGGACTGCTGCTGATTTATACGGGCTATGCGGCCGTGCTGCGCGGCGAAGACATTAACGATGCCGCCGCCATGATGGATGAAGATGGCGCCATTGCCGCGACGGACGACCACACGCTGATGGGTGATCGCAAATTCCTTTACTGCACATCGTTCGAAATTAAGAATCTTCGTGATGATGTATCCGAAGGCGATGTGGATTCCTTCCGCCGCCGCCTGAATCGAATTGGCGATTGTGTGCAGGTGACGGGGGACATGCAGCTGGTGAAGGTGCATGTGCATACCAACAATCCCGGCAATGCACTGGAATATGGCCTGGAGTTGGGGGAACTGGTGAACCTGAAGGTGGATAACCTGGAGGAAATGCGCCGCGCCCAACAGCCCGCCGAAGAGGAAGCGAAGCCTGAAGAGCCCCAGGAACCCGCTAAGGATTTCGGCATGGTGGCCGTATCGCTGGGCGAAGGATTTTCGCAGATTTTCCGTGACCTGACGGTGGACTGTATCGTGGAGGGCGGTCAAACCATGAATCCCTCCATTGAGGATATTCTGGACGCCATCAATCAGGTGAATGCGAAGTGCGTGTTTGTTTTCCCCAACAATGGCAACGTGGTGCTTGCTGCACAGCAGGCTGCGGAGCTCGCGGAGAAAGAAGTGCACGTGATTCCCACCAAGAACGTGGCGATGGGCATTGCTGCGGCGGTGGCATTCCAGCCGGACTTGTCCGGTGAAGAAAACGCCCGGCGGATGGAGGAAGCTTCCCAGCACGTGAAGACCGGCACCGTCACGTATGCTGTGCGCGACAGTGAATTTAACGGCGTGCAGATTAAGGAAGGCGACATCATCGGCCTGCACAACGGAAAGATTGAATACTCCGGTCAATCTGTGCACGATGTGGTGATGGAAATGATGAAAGCCATCGTGACGGACGAGGATGAACTTATCACCGTATATTACGGCGCGGATACCACCGAAGCCGATGCAGAAGCTGTGACAGCCGAAATTGCCGAGGCCTATCCCAATTGCGATGCTGAGTGCCATATGGGCGGACAGCCGCTATATTATTATCTGATCTCTGTGGAGTAAGAAATGGAATTGTCCCAGCTCAAGGGCATTGGCCCGACACGCTTGGAAGCTTTGCGCGCAATGGGCATTGTCTCATTGCGCGATCTTTTGTGCAATCTTCCGCTGCGCTACGAAGATATGACGCAGGTAACGCCATGCGCTCAATGCAAGCCTGGCATGATGGTGCTGGTTGAGGGGGAGCTTATTGATACGCCCAAGCTGAATCGCTTTGCCGGCTTGACTCGGGTGACAGCCACGCTTATGGATGAAAGCGGCAAACTGCCGGTGGTATGGTATAATCAGCCATGGCTGTGCCAGCAACTGCCGGTAGGCGAACGGCTGCTGCTCTACGGACGGGTTGGCGATAAGAATGGGCGGCGTGTTTTGCAAAGTCCGCAACGTGTGACGGAAAAGAGCATCCAGCCGGTATATCGGGCGGTGAAGGGCATTCCGGCCAAGTCTTTTCGGGAAATGATTCGCCTGGCGCTGGAACAGGTGGATGATTGTTGCCCGGAAACGCTGCCGCGATCGATCAGGTTGCAGCACCAACTGTGTGAACGCAATTTTGCAATTCGACAGGCACACTTTCCGGATTCGCTGGAAGACTTGAAGCGTGCCAGGCGGCGCTTTGCCTTTGAGCAGATGCTGATGTATCAGGCGGCTATCGGTATGGCGGGGGAACGGCAGGCACTGGGTTTTCCTATGACCATTCCGGCAGATGCGACAGAGCGTTTCTGGCGTACGTTGCCTTTTGCACCGACTGGGGCGCAAACACGTGTGCTGGAAGAAATCGCGGAGGACATGCGAAAAGACCGCGCCATGAGCCGCCTTGTGCAAGGCGATGTGGGCTGCGGCAAAACGGCTATCGCCTTTGGCGCAATTGCTGTGGCCTGTGGTGCAGGGTATCAGGCAGCCATGATGGCGCCGACAGAAATTCTTGCCAGGCAGCATTTTGAATCAGCTGCAGCCATGCTGGAACCGCTTGGCATCCGCTGCGGATTGCTGACCGGCACCCTGCGCGCCGCGGAAAAACGCCAGGCATACAAAGCACTGCAAAGCGGCGAATGGCAGGCAGTATTCGGCACCCATGCGCTGATAAGCGAAGGGGTCAGCTATCAACGCCTTGGCTTGGTGGTGACAGATGAGCAGCATCGCTTCGGCGTGCGGCAAAGGTCGCTGTTGCAGGAGAAAGGGCATGACGGAACGTACGCACCCCATGTATTGGTCATGTCTGCAACACCCATTCCGCGAACGCTGGCGCTGATCCTGTATGGAGATCTGGATGTTTCCGTGGTGGACGAGCTTCCGCCCGGCAGACAACCGGTGAAAACAAGAATTGTGAGCGAGGAAAAGCGCGCTGCCATGTATGGCTTTCTGCGCGAGGAAGTGGCAAAAGGGCGGCAGGCTTATGTGGTATGCCCGCTTGTGGAGGACAGCGAAGCCATGGATAACGTGCGGTCAGCCAAAGCGACATGTGAGGCGTTGGCTACAGGAGAACTGCACGGCCTGCGGGTTGGTTTGACATGGGGCGGACAAAATCCGGATGAGAAAGATACGGTGCTGCATCGCTTTGCCGGAGGCGAAATGGATGTGCTGGTTTCTACCACGGTGATCGAGGTGGGGGTCAACGTACCCAATGCATCGGTGATGGTGATTGAAAATGCGGAACGTTTTGGCCTGAGCCAGCTGCATCAGCTGCGCGGGCGTGTGGGACGCGGTACAGCAGAAAGCTGGTGTTTCCTGCTCGCCAAGGAGACGGAGCGGCTGCGCATTTTGACACAGACCAACGATGGCTTTCTTGTGGCGCAAAAAGATCTGGAGCTGCGCGGGCCTGGCGATTTGCTCGGTACCCGGCAATCCGGAGAAGCGATTGCAGGCTTTTTGCTGGATGGCGATGTGAAACTGCTGGAGGAAGCATGCCGGTGTATGAAGGAGCTTCGCACGGATCCTGCCCTTTCGGAAGAACGCCGTCAGGTAGAAAGAGAAGCGATGCAATACTATATCAGCCGAGTGGCACTGAACTGAGGATAAAGGAGCAGTGGGTTTATGCGCAGACTGGTCAGGTTCCTGAAGCCCTATCGACTGCAAGTGACATTGGGGCCGATTTTCAAGCTGATTGAAGCCATTTTCGAGTTGATTGTACCGCTGGTGATGGCAGACATGATTGACGTAGGTGTGGCCAATCGCGATGTGGCATATTTGTGGCAGCGAGGCGGACTGCTGGTGCTGCTGGGCGTGGTGGGGCTTGCATCCTCCCTTACGTGCCAGACCATGGCTTCCCGTGCATCCCAGGGAGTAGGCACGGATCTGAGAAGGGCAGTGTTCCATCACATCAACACCCTGTCCTGGAAAGAGCTGGATCGCTTTGGTACGCCCACGCTCATTACCCGCATGACTTCGGATATCAACCAGCTGCAAACAGCGGTTGCCATGCTGATCCGCCTGGTGGTTCGCGCACCTTTCCTGGTGATTGGTGCGGTCATTATGGCGATGCGCATCGACTTGCAGTTGTCGCTGGTTTTCCTTGCCATTGTACCGCTGGTGGCGTTGGTGCTGTATCTGGTGATGAGTCGCTCGGTGCCTTTTTTTAAAACGATCCAGCGCAAAACGGATAGGGTGGGACTCATTACCCGTGAGAATTTGTCCGGTGCGCGGGTTGTGCGCGCTTTTCGCAAACAGCAGCAGGAGCAGCAACGTTTTGATGAAGCCTGCGACGACTTGGCACGCAATACCATCCACATTGGCAAACTGAATGCCGTGTTGGCGCCTTTCAGTTTCCTGATTCTTAACCTTGGCATTGTGGCGATCCTGTGGTTTGGCGGTATTCGTGTAAACGCAGGCAGCATGACGCAGGGTGAAGTGGTGGCGTTTGTTAATTATATGAATCAGATTTTGCTGGCGCTGGTGGTGGTGGCAAATCTGGTGGTGGTGTTCACTAAGGCGGCAGCGTCCGCAGCACGGGTGAATGAAATTTTTGATACCGTGCCCAGCGTGAATGATCGGAACAATGACGAAGTGCGTCCTGTGTCCGGTGCAGCGCGGATAAGCTTCAAGAACGTGGATTTCAATTACTACGAGGGCGCGGCAGAGGCTCTGCACCACATCAATGTGGATATCATGCCGGGTGAGTCGGTGGGCGTGATTGGCGGCACAGGCAGCTCCAAATCCACCATGGTGCAGCTGATTCCGCGATTGTATGATGCAACGAGCGGCCAGGTGCTGGTGGACGGCGTGGATGTGAAACGCTATCCGCTTTGGCAGCTGCATGCGAAGATTGGCATGGTGCCGCAGGGGAATTTGCTGTTCTCCGGCACAATTCGTGAAAACCTGCAATGGCGTATGCCGGGGGCAACGGACGAACAATTGTGGGCGGCGCTGGAAACGGCACAGGCCGCGGAGTTTGTGCGCAAGCTTCCCATGGGGTTGGAGTCGCCGGTTTCACAGGGCGGCGCAAATTTCTCCGGCGGGCAGAAGCAGCGGCTGACCATTGCCCGGGCGTTGGTTGGGGCGCCGGATATTCTGATTCTGGACGATTCTTCCAGCGCGCTGGACTATGCAACGGATGCCGCGCTCCAGCAGGCACTGCACCGCATGAAGCCCATGCCTACGGTTATCACCGTATCCCAGCGCGTTTCCACCGTGAAGCGCTGCGATCGCATTCTGGTGATGGACGAGGGAGAAATTGTGGGCAGCGGAACCCATGAACAGCTGCTAGCAAATTGCCCGACCTATCAGGAAATCTGCTACTCTCAGATGAGCGCACAGGAGGCACAGGCATGAAGAACAGCGATGTATTTAAGCGCCTGATGCGCTTTGTGAAGCCTTATTCCGGGTATTTGGCGCTGGCACTTGTTTGTGCGGTGATTTATGTGGTGATGAGTCTTCTGTGCCCGGTGCTCATCGGCCAGGCAGTGGATAAGATTATCGGCAAGGATCATGTGGATTTTGCCTCCATTGCAAAAACGGCTATCACGCTGATTGTGGCAATCCTTGTGGGTGCGGTATTCCAGTGGGTGATGAGCATGTGCACCAACACGGTAAGCTATAAAACGGTAAGCGACCTGCGGGTGAATGTGTTTTCGAAACTGATTCGTGTGCCGCTGAAGTTCATTGACGGAACGGCGCATGGAAACATCATCAATCGTGTGGTGAGCGATGTTGACGCGGTGAGCGACGGCCTTTTGCAGGGGTTCACGCAGCTGTTTACAGGTGTGGTGACGATTGTGGGTACGCTGTGCTTCATGGTGTCCATCCATCCGCTGATTGCGCTTGTGGTGGTGGCACTGACGCCTGTTTCCATGGTGATTGCAGGCATGATTGCCCGTGGAACCCACAAGACGTTTCTCAAGCAAAGCCAAATTCAGGGTGAACTTGGCGGACATGTGGAAGAAATGGTGTCCGGACAAAAACTGGTAAAGCTTTTCGGCCACGAGCAGGAGAGCGAGGCCAAACTGGAGGAAATCAATCAGCGGCTGTATACATGGGGATACAAGGCGCAGATTTATCCGGCTTTCACGAATCCGTTGACGCGGTTTGTCAATGGCCTGGTGTACGCGGCGGTTGGTATCACCGGTGCACTGGCTGCCGTGAATGGGAACATGACGGTGGGACAGCTGAGCTGCTTTTTGAGCTATGCCAACCAGTATACTAAGCCTTTCAATGAAGTGACAGGCATTATGGCACAGCTACAAACGGCTATGGCATCTGCTCGCCGGCTGATGGAACTGATGGATGAACCGACTGAGAAAGAATGCGAGCATCCGAAACATGTGCCGGATAAGGCGGTTGTTGCCTTTGAGGATGTATCGTTCCAATATGTGCCGGATCGCCCGTTGATTGAGCATTTCAACCTGACCGTGCAGCCGGGTCAGCGCATTGCCATTGTGGGGCCAACAGGATGCGGAAAAACGACGCTGATTAACCTGATGATGCGCTTTTATGATGTCACGGGCGGTCGCATCACCATGGACGGTGTGGATATCCGTGACATGACGCGGGATGACCTGCGTGCGCACTTTGGCATGGTGCTTCAGGATACCTGGCTGACGCAGGCTACCGTGGCGGAAAACATTGCCTATGGGAAACCGGATGCGACGCGGGAAGAAATCATTGCCGCCGCAAAAGCCGCCCATGCAGATGGCTTTATCCGCCGCCTGGCCGATGGTTACGACACGGTACTTACCGAGCAGGGAGGAAACCTGTCGCAGGGTCAGAAGCAGCTTTTGTGCATTGCCCGTGTGATGCTGATGGATCCGCCCATGCTGATTTTGGATGAGGCAACGAGCAATATTGATACCCGAACGGAACTGAACGTGCAGCGTGCCTTTGCGGATATGGTGAAGGGACGCACTAGCTTTGTTGTTGCGCACCGCTTGTCCACCATCCGGGAAAGCGATGTTATCCTTGTGATGCGGGACGGCCATGTGATTGAGCAGGGCAACCATGAAGAGCTGTTGGTCAAGGGCGGCTTCTATAAAACGTTGTACGAAAGCCAGTTTGCGCACATTGAATGAACCTATTATTTTGCAGAAAGATTCTGCGCGATGGGAAGAATCATGCAGAAGTGCATGCAAAGATCATTTAAAACCTATTCATATAGGTCTGCCAAATAGGAAAAGAGTATCGCGATAGGCGATACTCTTTTCTCATCCCCCCAAACTGCCGGCTAGGCGACTGACTATCATTTTGACTAAATCACAACGCGTAAGGAGTGCGTTTTGCGCAAATTGAGATGGTCAAAATAGTAACGAAAAACCCTAGGAGCCTTGAAATTCCTTGGGTTTTAATGTCTACCTCTATTTTGCTTCCAACTGCGACGGCTATCAATTCAATTTGTCGCAGGAGGACGCAGAAAAGGACGTGGGTATTCGTAAAACCACAGTTCTATATCTATGTGAACAAAATGATTGAGAAGGGCTATTGGGTATGGAGCAAAGGCAACTGCTATGATTTTTATGAAGCGCCGAAGCCCACGCTGCAAGCTGAACCACAACCGCAGGAGCCTGGAGAGTCCGTATTTTGAACCGTTCGCCCAGCGGATTTCCCGTCCGTTTTGCGAATGCTCCTGTCGCCTGCTGAACAGAATAGACTGCCGCGCAATAGAGAAATAGTATAAAATATAAAAGAAAACATGCTACACGGTGGTTTCGATTATATCTTTCAGTCTCTTGCTGCCCAGCTTTGCAGAGGTACGCGCATCATAAAACCGTACATCGTAACGGTGGAGAAGTCTACCGAAAGGATAAAGAAAAGTCCTGAAACCTTTACGATTTCAGAACTTTCTCTAACGTCTGGGTGAGAAGATTCGAACTTCCGGCCTCTTGAACCCCATTCAAGCACGCTACCAAACTGCGCCACACCCAGATATTCTGTTCGTTCTCGGGCGTTTTTATCACCAGCGAACGTTACTTATTATAGCAGTGATTTCGCTTTTTGTCAACACCTTTTTTATGGCTTTTTCACATTTTTTCGCAAAGAGGACGGACAAAAGAGTTCAAGAAGGATCAAGCCTCCTGCTTTTGATTGGAAGAGCAGAAGGCTTGTAAAGAAAGGAGCAGGAAGAGGCTGATTTACAGGGTTACCAAATTTTCCGGTGCGCCTGCAAGGAAACTGTCCAGATTACGGAACACAATTTGCGCACGAAGCGCCATGGATTCTTGTGTAGCAAAGGCAACGTGCGGGGTCAGAAGAGTGTTTGGAGTGTGCAGGAGCGGCTCACTGTCATCTAACGGCGGCTCTTTTTCAAACACATCAATCCCTGCGCCGGCAAGTTTTCCGGTGTGCAGGGCCTCGGATAAGGCGATGCTGTCAACAACGCCGCCGCGAGCCAGGTTCAACAGCAGCGCGCCATCCTTCATCAGGGCGATGGTTTGCGCATTGATCAGGTGCCGAGTGCCTGCGTTGAGCGGGCAATGCAGCACCACAATGTCGGCTTCATGCAGCAACGCTTCCAAAGGCATGCACTGAATTTCATCCACCATACCAGCGCAGTGGCTTGGACTTGTGCCAATTACATGGCAGCCAAAGGCCTGACACAGTTGGGCTGTGCGGCGGCCGATTTTGCCAAGCCCGATGATGCCCACTGTTTTGCCGCGCAGTTCACATCCAACAAGGCCGGTTTTGTCCTGATAGCTGCGGCAGCGAGCCTCTACTTGCGGCACATGCCGAAGGAGGCTGAGCATCATTTCAATAGCCAATTCGGCTACGGCTTCGTTGGAATAGCCGCTGGCGTTGCTTACTTGTGCACCCAACGCCTTTGCGGCTGCAAGATCCACATGATCTACGCCGGTGAAGGCAACATCAATGTAGCGCAAGTGCGTGCAGGAGCGCAGAGCTTCGCCCGGCAATGGCATGTTGGCAAGCATCACCACATCAGCATCACAGATTTCGTTTGCAAGAACCTTCACATCGTCTGTGCGAGGGAAAGATGCAAAGGTATGGCCTTTGGCCAGCAGGGAAGAAACATAGCTTTCCAGCAGAGTAGAAGGAATACCAAGAGATTCTGTGAGAACAATGTGCATTCGTATCACCTCAAAGGCCTCAATAAGTCTGTTTCCATGTCTATTATAACCATAATGTCTTGAAAAGTCTACATCAGGGGATGATAAATTGTCCTCCTTGACGCAAAAGCACCACTATTGTACAATAATAACATCAAAGCGCAAGCATGCGTGACACAGGGACAAGAAAAGGGGAATGGCAAACATGTCAAAACTGCTTATTGCCCACGGCGGCGGGGCTACGTCCGTCATTAATGCGTCGTTGTATGGCGCGATTGTGGAAGCGAAAGAAAGTGGCAAAGTGGACGCCGTGTGGGGAGCTGTGTACGGTTCTGCAGGCATCCTGAAGGAAGAATTTTGTGATTTGTCTGCATTGACGGACGAGGAGCTTGAGCGCCTGCGTCTATCACCTGCATCGGCCATTGGCACCAGCCGAACGCCGCTTTATGACGCGGAATATGCCCGGATGCGCGAGGTGCTGCTTAAGCATGATATTGGCTATGTGCTTTTCACCGGCGGCAATGGCAGCATGGATACCTGCGGCCACTTGGCCAAGGCTTGCAAAGGCACAAATATCGTGGTGGGCGGCATCCCCAAAACGGTGGATAATGACCTGGGAGGCATTGACCATGCGCCTGGCTATGGCAGCGCAGCTCGTTTTGCGGCACAAACCATGCGGGAAATTGCCACAGATGTTGCTTCTCTGCCTATCCATGTCTGTGTGGTGGAATACATGGGGCGCAACGCCGGGTGGATCACGGCGGCCACAGCGTTGGCACGGGGCGAAGGCTGCACAGGCCCTGATTTGATTCTGCTGCCGGAAATTCCTTTTGATGAGGAACGCTTCCTTTCCGAAGTCAAACGTGTGTGGGAGAACGGCCATGGCGTGATGGTGGCAGTGAGCGAGGGACTACATTATGCAGACGGAACGCCTGTTGCTCCGCTCATCTTCAAAACGGAGCGTGCTTCCTATTTCGGAGATGTATCCGGCACACTGGCCAATCTGGTGACCAAGAAACTGGGTATTAAAGCGCGCAGTGAGAAACCCGGTATTCTGGGACGCTCCTGCCCGGAAATGGCGTCCGATGTGGATCGGGATGAGGCGGTGCGCATGGGCCGCCTGGCAGCTCGCACAGTGCTTGACGGCATTGGCGGAAAGATGGCCGGCCTGCGCCGGGTAAGCACGGAACCCTACAGGGTGGAAGAAGTGTTGATTCCTGTAGAGCAGGTGATGATGGCCGAACGGCTGTTTCCGGAAGAATATATGGACAGGGATCGCTATGATGTGACAGAGGAATTTGTGCGATGGGCACGCCCGCTGATTGGTCAGCCATTGCCGCATTATCTCAACTGCCAAACACCGATGAAACTTGACCTTTAATCGTTCAACTACAGAAAAAAACGCTGTGCAGCATTCCACTATGTGCATGCTGCACAGCGTTTTTATATCCGGAGAAATTACTCCCAATCAACGAGTCCTTTGGATTCAAGGTATTGCTGTTGATAGTCCATGTAATCGTCTATCAGGGAAGCAACCTTGACGGCCTGCTCCGGCGTCAAATCGTTTTGAGCGACGAGCGCTTCGACCATGGCCTCGAAGGCATCGTCATCCTCGTAATAGCTGTCGCCTGCATTGCCTTCAGCATCCAGCACACCGGCAGCATGCATGTAGGCCATGTCTGCATCGATAGCCTGTGCAATGAGCGTATCAATCTGCGCGGCCAATTCGCTGTGATAGTGGCGGTCAATGCGCGGCAGGATGAACGCCAGCGCTTCCTGCTTGTCATACCCTTTCATCATGGGAAAACTCCTCCCTTGTCTGGTGCTTTACAGCACCCGCTTAAACTGCGCCAGCGTTTCCTTGAATACTTCCATGGCGCGGCGGATGGGTTCTGGACGGCTCATATCAATGCCGGCAAGCTTCAGCGCTTCAATAGGCGGCACACTGCATCCGGCAGAAAGGAACTTCCGGTAGTCCTTCACGGCGCTCTCGCCCTCGGTGAGAATGCGCTCGCTCAGCGATACGGCTGCACAAAGGCCTGTTGCATACACATACACGTAGAACGCATTGTAGAAGTGAGGAATGCGCATCCATTCGTTGCTGATGAGTTCATCCACTGTGCAGGCCTTGCCATAATACAGCTCATTGAGCTTGTAGTAGGCATTCGATAGACTTTCACGGGTAAGCGGTTCGCCGTTGGCGGCCATCTCGTGGCTGATCTTCTCAAACTCTGCAAACATGGTCTGGCGGAAGCAGGTGGTGCGGAATTGCTCCAGGAAGTGATTGAGCAGATAAGCCTGCGCTTTCTTTTCAGGCAGTTTCTTGAGCAGATAACGCATCATAACGGCTTCATTGCAGGTGGAGGCAACCTCTGCTACAAACAGACTGTAATGCGCCTTGGGGAAGGGCTGGTTCTTGTTGCTGAAATAGCTGTGCATGGAGTGCCCCAGCTCATGGGCAATGGTGAAAGCGCAATCCAAATTGTCATTGTGGTTGAGCAGCACGTAAGGGTGAATATCGCCAAGGCTGCCCATGGAGAAGGCACCGTTTGTTTTGTTTTCCGTGGGGTAAACGTCAATCCAGCCGTTGTCACGAGCTTCGCGCAGTTTTGCCAGATAATCCTCGCCCATGGGTGCCAAGCCTTCCAGCACCAGGTCAAAAGCTTTTTCGTAAGGCAGCTTCATTTCGAAGTCCTTGACCATGGGGCAGTACAGGTCGTACATATGCACTTCGTCCAGCTCAAGCACCTGCTTGCGCAGCTCAAGGTACTCGTTGAGCACGGGCAGGTATTCGTGGATTACGGAAATTAGGTTGTCATATACCGCTTCGGGAATCTGAAGCGGTTCCATGGCAGCGGCGCGGGCGGAGGAATAATGCCGGGCGTCAGCCATAAACTGATCTTTTTTCACGGAGGCGGAATAGGTGCCTGCGATGGTGTTGCCGAATTTGCCATAGGTGCCCATGATCCCCTCGAACGCCTGGCGGCGCACGTCGCGGTTGTCGGCGTGGATGTAGGCAGAGTAGGTGCCTTCGGTAAGCGGCGCTGTGGTTCCATCGGGCAGCTTGAGGTCAGGAAACTTCATATCCACGCAGGAGAGCATGTTAAAGATATTGTCCGGCGCGGCGGCCAATTCACCCATCATAGCCAACAAACGTTCCTGATCCTTAGGCAAAGAATGGGGCTTTTGCCGAACAAGATCCAGCAGGAATTCGTCATAGTCCGCCATATCTGCCTCTGCGGCCAATGCACGCAGCGTTTCCTCATCCATTTCCAGCAGCTCGGGCATCAGGAAGGCCGTTGCGGTCTGTGTTTTCACATACAAGGCGTTGGAACGCTGTTCAAGGGTTTGGGCTGCTGTGTCGCCATTGTCGCTGGCCATCCGCAGGCTGGCATAGCAGACGATGGGCGTTATTTTTTTCGTCAGTGCAAAATAAGCGCGAATAGCAGCTTTGGGATCGTCCTTGACTTTGCCGTCAAAACGGGTAAAAGCTTCAACGTCTTTTTCAAACAGGGCATAAGCCTTGCTCCAGGCGTCGTCATCAGCGAAAATGTCCGTCAAACGCCACTTGTACTGCTCCGCAATTTCGGAGCGCTTGAGAATCTTCTCAGCCATAAAAGTGCAAACCTCTTCTTTCTTCCACGATGTGGATGAATTTCTGCTGCTATTGTAGCCCAAAAGCGGCACGAATGCAACTGCTTTATCTACCGCGGTGATAGCTAAGGGGACGATGGACGCTTGGCGCGGCGTCGCCGTTTCGATAAAAGGAAATGGACTGATGATCCAGCACAATAACGCCGGTCGAACCACGCAGCTGCTTTTGCTTGAGGAGCAGCTGCACAAGCTTTCCTGTCAGTTCGGGGCCTCCGCCGCGGGTAAGGCAATCCTTCCACAAGGTGAACGTGCAGCCATCACTCATGCGGGAGCAGCAGAAAGCCTTCTTTGTTTCCAGAACCTGCCCCTTGCCGCACAAGGGGCAAACAGCGCCCTCTACGGCGGTGCCTGTATCGGTAAGCCGCTTTTGGCGCTTCTTGCGCCGTGCATCATCCGGAAAGTCGGCACGCAGGTGGTTTTCCCGGGCATAATTGGTCAGAAAGGTCGTCAGCTTGCGGATGCCGTCCATGAATCGCTCGGGATCTTGTTTCCCTTGGGCAATCTGTTCCAGCGCCAGTTCCCATTTGCCGGTCGTTGCAGGGGAGGCGATCTCTGTAGGCATAATGGCAATCAGCTGCATGCCCTTATCGGTGGCCTGAAGGTTTTTACCCTTGCGCACCGCATAACCAACCTGCAAAAGCCGCTCGATAATGGCGGCGCGTGTGGCTGGGGTGCCGATGCCGCTGCCTTTCATCTGCCGGGCAATCTCTTCATCGCTGATTTCACGGCCTGCGTTTTCCATAGCTGAAAGGAGCGAGGCGTCGTTGTGCTGGGCGGGGGGCTTGGTGACATCCTCGCGGATGGCGGTATCCACCACGGTGCGGGTATTGCCTCGGCGGAGGGGCGGCAGCACAACCTGGTCTTCTTCATCAGCGGCTTTGCTCTTCTTTTTTCCGCCTTTGGGCGGCGCGGCAAGGGGCGGAACATCCTTCCATCCGTTTTGCGTCACAACACGTCCAGTGGTGCGGAAAGTATGGTCGTCTACCCGAGTGATAATTCTGGTGGCGTCGTATTCAAAGTTGGGATAGAAAGCTGCCAGCATCCGCCGGGCAACCAGGTCATAGAGCTGGCGTTCATCATCGGTGAAAGTTTCCGGGCGAACGCGATTGGCGGTTGGAATCAGCGCGTGGTGGTCGGTAACCTTGCTTTCATCCACCGTTCGCTTGCTGACAGGGAGCTTGCCGCCCGGCAACGCACCGGGAACAAGGGATTGATAGCTTTCAGGCAAAAGGCGCATGGTGGCAACAACTTTGGGAATCATGTCCGGCGGTAAATACCGGCTGTCTGTGCGGGGATACGTGAGCGCCTTGCGGGTCTCATACAGGCTTTGGGCAACCTTGAGCGTTTTGTCAGCGGTGAACCCCAACAGCCGGTTTGCGTCCCTTTGGAGGCTGGTGAGATCATACAGTTGGGGCGGCGGTTCGCGTTTTTTGGTTGTTTCGGCAGTGATGACGGTGCCCATTTGCCCTTTGACCGAGGCCGCTATGACCCGCGCTTTTTCAGCCGAAGCAATGCGGGTATCGTTTTCCTGCCGGGCGTCAAACCAGACCCCTTTATAATCGCCGAAATCTGCAGTGAGGGTGGAGTAACTTTCGGGCTTAAATTGCTCGATTTCCTGCCGGCGCTTGACAAGAATAGCCAACGTGGGTGTTTGCACCCGTCCGACGGAAAGCAACGTGTCATATCGCAGGGTAAAAGCGCGGGTGGCGTTCATGCCTACCAGCCAGTCTGCTTGGGAGCGACACTGGGCGGAGCGGTACAGCCCGTCATATTTGGCGCCGGGTTGAATGGTGCGGAATCCTTCGGAAATGGCTTCATCGGTCATGGAGTTGATCCACAGGCGGGAAAAAGGTTTTTTGCAGCCGCTTTTCTGATAAATATAACGGAAGATCAACTCACCTTCCCGCCCTGCGTCGGTAGCGCAGATGAGATTGTCCGTCTCATCCGCACAAATCAGGGAACGGACAATTTCATATTGGTCGCGTGAAGCACGAATAACCTTGAGCGGAATGGATAAGGGCAATATGGGCAGGTCGGCCGCATTCCAGCGCTTATAGCGATCATCAATTTCATCCGGTTCGCATAGTGTGACCAGATGCCCGACCGCCCAAGTAACGGTATACTGGTTGTTGCGCAAAAAGCCCTTGCCGCTTTCCCGGCAACCGAGCACACGGGCAATGTCACGCCCAACGCTGGGCTTTTCCGCAAGCACCACAATCCGACCCATGATGCGCCTCCGTTTGCAGAAGATATATGCCATTATACCATGAATGTGACAAAAGGGCAACGCAGCAGGAAAGCCGCATGATGCGCAGATGCTGAATGAAGGCGGGTTTCTGCCTGTCATTTGAGCCGGGAAAGTGTATGAATCAGACAAAAAGTATAGACAATGGCCGCTTGCTTTGCTATGATTACAACAACAAGGAGGGAAAAAGGATGATTGAGTTTCAGCACGTCACAAAACGCTACGGAAAGAACAGCGAACCGTCCGTGAAGGATTTGTGCCTGACAGTGGATGCAGGCTGCGTATTTGGTTTTCTGGGTCCCAACGGCGCAGGAAAAACGACGACTATCCGGATGCTGACGGGCATTTTGCAGCCGACGGAGGGCGATGTGCTGGTGGACGGCCACAGCATGAAGCACGAACCGCTGGCAGCAAAACGCCTTATTGGTTTTGTGCCTGATGAGCATGAAACCTATGACCGGCTGACAGGCATGGAATACCTGAATTTTATAGCGGATATGTATCTTGTGAGCAAGGCGGATCGCGGTGAACGCATTGCGAAATATCTGGACATGTTTGAACTGAAGAAGGCTGCAGGCGATCAGGTTCGCAGCTATTCCCGCGGAATGAAGCAGAAGCTGACGGTTATTGGCGCGCTGCTGCATGATCCGGCCGTGTGGGTGCTGGATGAACCCATGGTAGGGCTTGATCCACGTGCATCGCATTTGCTGAAAGAGGAAATGCGCCGCCGGGCAGATGCCGGTGCCACGGTCTTTTTCTCTACCCATGTGCTGGAAGTGGCAGAAAAGCTGTGTGATAAAGTAGGCATTATTGACCATGGAAAGATGATTGTCTGCGGAACGCTGGAAGAACTGCGCGGAACCAAGGGGGATGAAAGCCTGGAGAAGCTCTTCCTTGAGCTGACGGATGCGGAGGAGGATAAAGCATGAGTGCCTACGGGACGCTGACGCGGTTGATGCTGCGCAATCGCCTGTCCGCTATGCGCCCGAGCAGCTGGCGCAGCGCCGATGGCCGCATTGAGGGGAAGCGTGTGTTCAGCATGTTGATGCTGGCGCTGCTTGTGCTCATTGTGGTGGGCACGATGGGCCTGATATCCTTCGGGCTGTTTTATGCGCTGGAGAGCGTAGGCCGGATGTGGCTGCTGCCTGCGTTGGCACTTGTTGTCAACATGGTTGGCATGCTGCTGCTGAGCCTGTACTATGTGCTGGGCAGCCTGTATTTGGGAAAGGACACGGTGTGGCTGGCCTGCCTGCCGGCAAAATCCGGCACGGTCATGCTGGCTAAGCTTACGGAAATTTACCTTGGAGAAATGCTTCTTGGTGCAGGTGTACTGCTGCCGGGGGCAATCATGTGCGGCATATCTGCGGGTATGGGCGTTGCCTATTGGGTGCGCCTGGCGGTGGTGACATTGCTTGTGCCTGTTATTCCGCTCAGCATTTTGACGCTTCTTGCCACATTGCTGGCAGGATCTACAGCCATGTCCCGTCATCGGGAAGGACTTACCATGGTGATGTCCCTCCTGTTTTTCGTATTGGTGATGATGGGGCAGCTAGCCTTGCAGCGCGCTATTCCTGATGAGGCGGGCGCAGAGTTCTTTGCGCAGATTCTGCTGGATAAGGAAGCGCTGATTGATCGCATGACAGGCTATTTCCCGCCTGTGCAGTGGGCACTAAGAGGATTGCGAGGCGATTGGGCGCAATTGGGGCTGTTTGCATTGACGTGCCTTGGTGCAGCCACATTCTGCCGGGCAGTGATCGGGCCGAGATATCTCAATATTGCACTCAGGCAGCAGGAAACGGGCAAACGCCGCAAGGCGGTTCACATGGATGCGGGCAGTTATCGCGGCCGGAGTCAGCTGTCGGCGCTTGTGCACCTGGAGTGGCTGGAACTCAAACGAACTTCCGTATATGTGGTGAACGGCCTGTCAGGCGTTATCAGCATGCCGCTTGTGCTAGGAATTCTGTATTTTACAGGCTCCAACGGCGGCGAAGTGGACATGCGCCAGCTCATTGGCAGCTTGAAGAATGGCATGGGGCTTTCGGCCATGGATTTCATTTTGCTGATGATGGCAGTATGCTCGCTGGCTGCGTGGGTTAACGTGGTGGCGGCTTCCTCCGTGTCGCGGGAACGCAGCCGGTTTGCCTTTGGCAGAACGCTTCCTGTGCAGCCTGCTGTGCGGATGTGTGCAAAGCTCATTGTTTCCCAGGGCGTAACGCTTGTAGGTTCCGTACTCACCGGTGTCATGGCTGCGCTGCTTACGGGCATTGGAGCCTGGCAGACGCTGCTGGGCATTCTGCTTTCGCAGCTGCCTGCGCTCGCTCTGACCATGACTGCGCTGGCCATTGATGCAAACCATCCAAGGCTGCATTATGCGAATGAAACCCAAACCATGAAGAATAATACCAACGTGGCGATTGCCATGCTGGTGAACACGGTGCAGCTGCTGGTGATAGGCGCGGCTGTAATTCCGGCATGGAACCATGGCGCCCTGACGCGGATGCTGGCAGTGATAGGCGCGTCAGTGGTGATGCTTGTCATCTCCTTCATTTGCTATCGCCGCAGTATAAACGTTTATGCTGCCTTTGAGGACAGCGAGGGTTAACCATTTTTTCCCAAATGAAGCCAAATGGGGAAATGAACGTTTCGCAGTCTTGACAGGCGGAAGGATCCTGTGATAAAATCATGCTCGTCAAGTGAAAAGAAATTCCCGTGAGGGAGTAGTTCACGTTTTCTGCCTGTAAGAAGGGCAAAAAACGGTGCATGTCCAACAACCGGTGGTTTTTCTGCCTGGGCATGGATGAAAGAACAAGACTCATGTGCAGCTGATTAAGGCATGTAGAAGCTGCGCATGGGTTTTTCTTTTTTCAGAACGCTTATCGTGCCGATGGAAAGGAGATTCGCATTCCATGAAAAACTATCAACTAACAACACAGGAGACGCTCGAACGCCTGCATGCAACGCCCGAGGGACTCAGCAGTCAGGAAGCGGCTAGGCGGCTTTCTGAGCACGGCGCAAACCGACTTGCGGAAGGAAAAAAGCAAAGCCTTCTGCATCGCTTTTTGGAGCAGCTGGCCGATCCGATGATGATTGTGCTGCTGGTGGCCGCAGTGCTGTCGGGAATCACATCTGCTTATGCCGGAGAATCGCTGGCGGATGTGTTCATTATCCTGTTTGTGGTGATGCTCAATGCTGTGCTGGGCGTTTTGCAGGAGAGCAAGGCGGAAAAGGCCATTGATGCACTGAAAACCATGACGGCCGCCCAGTGCCGTGTGATGCGCGACGGGCAGTTGGCGGTGGTGAAAAGCGAAGACCTTGTGCCTGGCGATGTAATCCATCTGGAGGCAGGCGATGCGGTTCCGGCGGATGCGCGCGTGCTGGAATGCGCGTCGCTGAAGGTGGAGGAATCCGCACTGACGGGCGAATCTGTGCCGGTGGAAAAGAACGCTGAGGCGATCAGCGGCGATGACATTCCTTTGGGTGACCGGCATAACATGCTCTATATGGGTGCAACGGTGGCCTATGGCCGTGCAACAGCCGTTGTGTGCAGCACAGGCATGGACACGGAAATGGGGCGCATTGCTGATGCGCTGACCAAGGCGCAGGATGAGCAGACGCCCCTGCAAAAACGGTTGGCAGCCCTCAGCCGAACGCTTACGTGGCTGGTGTTGATTATTTGTGCCGTCATGTTCGCCGTTGGTGTATGGAAGGCGGGAACGTTCACGCTGAATGTTGCCCTGGATACCTTCATGATGGCTGTGAGCCTTGCTGTAGCAGCCATTCCTGAAGGGCTTGCGGCAGTGGTGACGATTGTGCTGTCCATGGGTGTGACCAAGATGGCGAAGCGGAAAGCGGTGATTCGCCGCTTGACTGCGGTTGAAACGCTGGGTTGCGCGCAGGTGATTTGTTCGGATAAAACCGGTACGCTGACACAGAATCGTATGACGGTGGTGGATACCTATGGCGAAGATCTGCTGCTGCTGAGCCGGGGCATGGCGCTGTGTTCTGACGCGGAACTGGATGAAAATCATCAAGCGGTGGGTGAACCCACGGAATGCGCGTTGGTAAATTTCGCCTGGAAGCAGGGACAGGACAAGGGTGAACTGAAACGGCAATATCCCCGTGTGGCAGAAGCTCCTTTTGACTCTGCTCGCAAGATGATGTCTACCCTGCACGAAGACGCGCATGAAGTTGTGCAATTCACTAAGGGCGCACCGGATGAGGTGCTTTCCAGATGCACGCGGATTCTGACAGCGAATGGCTCCAGGGAGATGACGGAAGCTGACCGCGCTGCCATTCTTGCGGAAAACAAGCGCATGGCGGATAAAGCGCTGCGGGTTCTGGCCCTGGCCATGCGAAAATATGACGCGCAACCGGAGAATGTCCGCCCCGAAAAGCTGGAGTGTGAGCTGACTTTTGTAGGCATGACGGGCATGATTGACCCCATTCGCCCGGAGGTGAAAGCGGCCGTGGCGCAGTGCCGTCAGGCTGGTATTCGCCCGGTGATGATTACCGGCGACCATATTGACACCGCCGTGGCGATTGCACGGGAGCTTGGTATTTTGCAAAATGCGGACGAGGCGATTATGGGTCAGGAGCTCAATCGCTTGTCGGATGCAGAGCTGGATAAGGTGATTGACCGTTACAGCGTGTATGCCCGTGTGCAGCCTGAACATAAGGTGCGCATTGTGGAGGCATGGAAACGTCGCGGAAAAATTACTGCCATGACGGGTGACGGCGTGAATGATGCACCGAGCATCAAAGCGGCAGATATCGGTATTGGCATGGGCATTACCGGCACGGATGTGACCAAGAATGTGGCGGATATGATTTTGGCGGATGATAATTTTGCCACCATCGTAGCCGCAGTGGAAGAAGGACGGCGAATCTACGCCAACATCCGCAAAGCGATCCAGTTCCTGCTGTCTTCCAATCTCAGCGAAGTGATGAGTATCTTTACGGCCACGATGCTTGGCTTTACCATCCTGAAACCTGCACACATTTTGTGGATCAATCTCATCACGGACTGTATTCCTGCTCTTGCGCTTGGCATGGAGAATGAGGAAGAAGATATCATGAAAAAAAGCCCTCGGGACGCGAAGGCAGGCATCTTCTCCGGCGGTGTTGGGTTTGACGCGGTTTATCAGGGTGCGTGGGTGGCGCTTGTTACGCTTGCAGCTTACTTGATTGGCCATTTCATGGAAAGCGGACGATGGGAAATAGTAAATAGTGCTGATGGCATGACGATGGCGTTCCTTACCATGTCGATGGCGGAAATTTTCCATGCGTTCAACATGCGCTCCCGCCGCGGCAGTGTGTTTGCAATGAAAAAGCAGAATGTGTGGCTCTGGGGTGGCATGGCCATGGCACTTGTATTGACCACCGCTGTAATTTATGTACCCTTCCTTGTTAAAGCATTTGGATTCACATCCATTTCCTTTGCGGAGTACGCAACGGCCATGGGGCTTGCGTTCAGCGTGATTCCGCTGGTTGAGCTTGTGAAGCTCATTCAGCGAAAAACAGGCCATGGCGACAGGTAACCTGTGCACTTGACGCATGGGATAAAGCAGGTTATACTTGTTTCATCACGTGCCGTGAGGAGGAGTGCCGGGTGCGAAAAGGAGAAGAAAAGAAGCAGGAGATCCTGACGGTAGCCGAGCGGCTGTTCTGCCTCAAGGGATACCGTGAAACCAGCGTACAAGACATTTTGGATGTGCTGAAGGCAAGCAAGGGCGGTTTTTACCATTATTTTGAAAGCAAAGAAGCCGTGCTGGAAACTTTGTGCACCGAGCGCGCACAAAAAGCGAAAGCACAGGCTGAAAGCTGCCAGCGGGAAACACGGGATCCGATCGCGTGCCTGAATGCGGTGATGCATGGCATGATGCCACTCAGACGTGAAGAGGTACCGTTTCTGACCATGCTCATGCCGCAGATGTTCACTCAGGAAGGTCGAACGGTATGTCTGGCCTACCAGGAAGCGCTGCGCACGGCGTTTTTGCCCATGATGACCACGGCGCTGGATAATGCCAAGAAAGCTGGTGCCATCGCGCCGCCCGGGACGGAAAATATGGCGGATCTGGTGCTGACATTGCTTAATCGCTGCTGGTTCCATGTGGCGCAGGGACTGCTGGAAACCATCAAAACAGCGCAGAGACCGGAGCCTGCTGCGCTGCTGGAGAAACTTGGCATTTATCGTGCTGCTTTGGAAAGGCTGCTGGACGCGCCCCACGGATCAATCGAAATAGTCTCTCTTGCTGAATGGTATGAGGTGGCGCAGGGGATTGAACGGCGGATCAGCCTGCCGATGGAAGGATAAAAAGGACGCCGCTGTCACTCACTTAAGGAAATATGTCATTTTTTGCGTGCTTTGGGCTTTGCCCATTTGCTGCGCTGTTCTCTGGAATGCCTGCCCGGATTTTGCACCGGACGGGCATTTTTTACATGGGCAGGCTTTGCGTTGCCGCGGTATCCTGTTTGAGGGCGGTCGTCTGTCGGCGGTACAAGGCATGCGTGGCCATAACCGATGAGATCTTCGCGATCGGCGAGACGAAGTGCCTTTCGGACAAGCGCGCGGTTCTTCACTTCACGATACTGCATCAGGGCGCGCTGCATGGCCTTATCCTCCGGTGAACGTGCAACGAAAACGGGCTTCATGGTGCGGGGATCAAGGCCTGTATAGAACATAGCGGTGCTCAGTGTACCGGGTGTTGGATAAAAGTCCTGCACCTGGTCGGGATAAAAACCGGTGTCACGCAAGTAGCATGCCAACTCAATAGCGGCGTTCAGGTCGCTGCCGGGGTGGCTGCTCATCAAATAAGGGATGAGATACTGCTTCAAATGCAGCTGCTCGTTGACGGCTTTGTAGCGTTGGCAGAAAGCGTCGTATACATTGCGCCCTGGTTTTCCCATTTTTTCCAGCACGTAGGGACACACATGCTCCGGCGCAACCTTGAGTTGCCCGGAAATGTGGTGTTCGCATAGCTCTTTCAGAAAGGTTGGATCCTTGTCCGCCATGATATAGTCATACCGCAGACCGGAGCGGATGAACACTTTCTTTACCCGAGGCAGGGAACGCAGGCGGCGAAGAATATCGATAAGCTCCCGATGGGAAACCTCCATGTTTTTGCATGGATGCGGGAAAAGACACTGCCGGTTTTTGCATGCGCCGTGCTTGAGCTGGTTCTTGCATGCAGGGGAGCGGAAATTGGCAGTCGGGCCGCCCACGTCATGGATGTATCCCTTGAAATTGGGCAATGTAGTGAGAAGACGACCTTCCTCCACGATGGATTCCACACTGCGGGACTGAATGATGCGTCCCTGATGGAAGGTGATGGCGCAGAAGCTGCACGATCCGAAGCATCCGCGGGTGGAGGCAATGGAGAATTCCACTTCCTGCAGGGCGGGCACGCCGCCAAGCGCATCATACATGGGATGCCAGCGCCTGGTGTAGGGAAGGGCGTATACATGATCCAGCGCCTCACGAGAAAGCGGCAAAGACGGCTGATTCTGGATTAGATAACGATCCGTATCCTGCTGCTGGCACATGCGGCGGCCACGGATGGCGTCCTGCTCTTCATACTGTGTCAGAAACGCCCGGGCATAGGCTTCCCGATTCTGACTGACCTCTTTGTGCGAGGGCAAAAGAATGCAGCGGTTATCTGCTTCGCGGCTCATGTAGCAAATGCCGCGGATATCCGCAAGTTCAGCAGGATTCATACCACGGGCAAGCCAACTGGCGCATTCAAGGATGGATGTTTCACCCATGCCATACATCAGCAGCGTTGCACCGGAATCCACCAGAATGGAATGGCGCACCTTGTCATCCCAGTAATCGTAATGAGAAAAGCGCCTGAGCGACGCTTCCACTCCACCAATCAGGATGGGCACATCCCGATAGGCCTGACGAATGCGGTTGCAGTATACAATATCCGCCCGGTCAGGCCGCATGCCTGCTTTGCCGCCGGGGGCGTAGGAATCGTCATGGCGGCGCTTTTTCGCCACGGTATAATGATTAACCATGCTGTCGATGACACCGGAAGTGACCAAAAACCCAAGCTTTGGACGGCCGAACCGCTTGAAAGCGCTTTCATCCTGCCAAGGAGGAAGGCATAGCATGGCTACCTTGTAACCTGCTTCCTCAAGGATGCGGCCAATGATGGCATGCCCAAAAGACGGGTGATCCACATAGGCGTCTCCGCAGACAAAAACGAAATCCGGCGCATCCCAGCCTTGTTCTTGGACTTCTTCCGGTGTTACGGGTAAAAACTGATGGTTCATTTTCAGCCTCCTGCTTTTCTCCGCTTTCCATTGTAGAAGATGGGTCGAAAGATGTCAAGGTTTAGGCGATAGCATGAAAAATGAAAATTGGGCTGTACAAAAAGGTAAACGGCATGGTACAATAAGAAAAGGAAAGCACATGGCAAAACAAAGCGGGGGCAGTGCCGCCTTCCGGCTTTTCGAATGAAAGGAGAGTTTTTCAACATGAGCAACATTCCTACCCCACACATTACCGCTAAAGCAGGTGATTTTGCCCGCACGGTGTTGATGCCTGGTGATCCACTGCGCGCCAAATTCATTGCCGAAACGTACCTGGAGGATGCCAAGCTGGTCAACAACGTTCGAGGTGTGCAGGGATATACCGGAACCTACCACGACAAGCGCGTGTCTGTAATGGCTTCCGGCATGGGCATGCCCTCCATCGGCATCTATTCCTACGAGCTGTTTAATTTCTATGATG
>CAKUFA010000030.1 GCA_934647165.1 uncultured Clostridia bacterium
CAGTTATGCAGCCGCATGGGCAAATTTCAATCCACGTCCCTCTTGCGAGGGACGACCTGTTGCTGCTGCCGCAATAGTCATTACATTAAATTTCAATCCACGTCCCTCTTGCGAGGGACGACACGATCAGGCCATGGCCATGGCTGGCATGGCCGGATTTCAATCCACGTCCCTCTTGCGAGGGACGACGCGCGCTGTAACAGATATATAACATAAGGAGTGGAATTTCAATCCACGTCCCTCTTGCGAGGGACGACTATACTGCTTGAGGTAGCCCTCCATGGTGATCCATTTCAATCCACGTCCCTCTTGCGAGGGACGACCCGTCCTCGTGCTGGCCGCGTCCATTACGGCCAATTTCAATCCACGTCCCTCTTGCGAGGGACGACCCGGCCAGCTCCTCCAATGAGTGCATGGAGGCGCATTTCAATCCACGTCCCTCTTGCGAGGGACGACGAGGAGCAAAAGCTCCGAAAGAATAAGGAGGAAAATTTCAATCCACGTCCCTCTTGCGAGGGACGACGGACGGGTGTCCCAGCGGCGTTCTGGGTAGCGAAATTTCAATCCACGTCCCTCTTGCGAGGGACGACCAATGATGCTTAATCCCTCGTTGGCTACGTAAAAATTTCAATCCACGTCCCTCTTGCGAGGGACGACTTTGCTGCACAGTCTCCGCCGTCTGCTGTGCAGCCATTTCAATCCACGTCCCTCTTGCGAGGGACGACAAGTCTACTGCGGATACTGCGTGGCAGAACGTCAAATTTCAATCCACGTCCCTCTTGCGAGGGACGACGACGGAGCGACAATACAAGCAGCGGATCACCGCGAGATTTCAATCCACGTCCCTCTTGCGAGGGACGACATGCTAAGAGGATCGCCCGCGAATATGGATACAACATTTCAATCCACGTCCCTCTTGCGAGGGACGACGAGGCGCGGATACACTCCGCGCCCATTATCTAAAAATTTCAATCCACGTCCCTCTTGCGAGGGACGACCGTGCTCGAACAGCCAATCGTCGACCATATCCTTATTTCAATCCACGTCCCTCTTGCGAGGGACGACCAGGCCGAAGGGGCGGAGGAAGGCCAGGCGGAAATTTCAATCCACGTCCCTCTTGCGAGGGACGACACGTTCAGGCGCAGCTTGCGCGGGAAGCGGGACAATTTCAATCCACGTCCCTCTTGCGAGGGACGACATGTACTTTTTCGCTTCTTTCGCATCGCCCTTTTTATTTCAATCCACGTCCCTCTTGCGAGGGACGACCAAGCGAGATCGGCACGAACCTGATCAACTTCATATTTCAATCCACGTCCCTCTTGCGAGGGACGACCCATGTTTTTCAATTCCGAAACGATGTTTTTCAGATTTCAATCCACGTCCCTCTTGCGAGGGACGACACGATCTCATCACCGTGATGGATTTATGGCTTAATTTCAATCCACGTCCCTCTTGCGAGGGACGACGGCGGCTGCGCTGGTGCAGGAGTACACCAGCCCGCAATTTCAATCCACGTCCCTCTTGCGAGGGACGACTGTCGTCTCGTCATTTTTCGCCACAACCCTCCCGCAATTTCAATCCACGTCCCTCTTGCGAGGGACGACTCAGGCCGGAGTAGCCGGAGCGGCCGCACCAGCCATTTCAATCCACGTCCCTCTTGCGAGGGACGACGTAAGCAGTGATGCCCACCGCCGGGGGCACAAGCAATTTCAATCCACGTCCCTCTTGCGAGGGACGACCAGCGCTCAAGGGGAAAAACTGAGGATAAAGCACAATTTCAATCCACGTCCCTCTTGCGAGGGACGACGCCGAGTGCCACATACGGCCATCCATCTGCCATATACATTTCAATCCACGTCCCTCTTGCGAGGGACGACGCTCCTTTCACTTGCCGTGCTCTACGGCGAGTGATTTCAATCCACGTCCCTCTTGCGAGGGACGACGATCAGGCCGGAGTAGCCGGAGCGGCCGCACCAGCCATTTCAATCCACGTCCCTCTTGCGAGGGACGACAACACTGCCCCTACCACATATGCACCCTATTCTGGCATTTCAATCCACGTCCCTCTTGCGAGGGACGACAGCAGAAATTACCTAAAGTTCGTGCGTATCTTTAGATGATTTCTGCAAAATCTGGTACACCGACCAGAAAAAAGGCAATTAAACGCTTCCATTTTGCACGCAAAGCTGGCAAAATACAGTGCGAAGGTACCCGGAAAGTCATGATTACTTACCTTTCGCACCGAAAGGTTATACCATCAGCACATCATCCGGCTGATAAGTCGAATGTGCGCCGATATGCTGCACGCGGGATTGATAGTGATTCCCCAGCAGATAGAAACGCAGGCTGTCCTTTTCCGGATCAATCAGCGTTGTCAACTCTGCCTGCAGCAAACGAAGTTGTGCCGCATCAAGGCTGCATTCAAACACCGAATTTTGCACTCTTTGTCCATGTGCGACGCATTTTTTCGCCACCTGCCGCAAGCGTCGCTTTCCATCTGCATCGGCTGTACTCACATCATATGTGATGAGAACCAGCATCCCCTATCACCTCACTTCCACAGAAAAGGCGGATATTCCTGCATATCGCCGCGAAGATTTCGTGCCAGCAGCAATGCCTGCACATAAGGGATCAGTCCCCATGGAATTTTTTCTTTCAAATAAGGGTGGGTAATTTCTTCTTTCTTTCGGGTTTGCCATGCATTCAGCAGCACTTTACGACCATCGTCAGTCAGCAGCACCGCGCCGCCCGATTGCATGCGAAAGTGTTGTTTTTGCAGTACACGTGTGTTGATGAGTGTTAGCACCAGTCGATCTGCCAGCGGTGCACGCAATTCCTCCATCAGGTCTAAAGCCAGCGACTCCCGCCCAGGCCTATCTCGATGCATAAACCCCGCATACGCATCTAAGCCAACGCTTTCCAGCGCCGCTGCGCAATCATGGGTCAGCAGTGTGTAGGTCATGGACAGTGCTGCGTTCACCCGGTCCAGTGGTGGGCGACGGTTGCGCCCTGTGAACCGAAAGTCTTCCTTCTGGTTAAGGATCATTTCATCCCACACGCCAAAGTAGCATGCTGAAGCTTCGCCCTCCATGCCTCGCAGGGCATCCAGTGAATCCGCCGCAAGCATGGGCGACAGCTGTGCCTGCAAGTGAGCGGAGGCTTCCCGCAATTTTTGCGCATCCACTCGTAATGCATGGTCTCGCAAAGTGCGTTCCAGCACCCAGCGGCTGTTGTGTACCTTGCCAAAGATAAGGTTGCGCGCCACACGGCAGCTTCGGCCTTCGCTGTCGGACACACGGTATTGCTCCTTGCGCAAAAGCACATTTCCCCGCGATTCGCCTGCCGCCCATGCCAGCATCCGTCCATTGGGTGTGAGGAACGTCAGATGCACATTTGCCTGAACGCACGCGCCCATCAGCGCCGGGCTTGCCCCCTTGTAGGAAAAGCACAGGATGCTTTCCAACACTTGCAGCGGATACTGTCCAACCTTTTCCCCATCGCGGTACACAACGACGTTTTCGTTCTCCAGCGCCAGATAAGCATCTTCGGAGGTCACAAACAGCGTGTTCAGCAGTTTTCGCATGATGCATCCTCCCCCGCCGCCTGGCGCAGGTATTCCTCCACAGACGGTGCTTTTTGCAGCCGCGGCAAGCACAGCTCCTTCATGGAGCAAGCATTGCACTGTTTCCCCATGCGTGGTTTAGGCGTATACCCTCGCGCCATGGCTTCCTGCATCGCGCCAAGCATTTCCTGCACACGCTGGCGAAGCGCTTCATCAAAACGCACACGCTGTCTCCGCCTGGTCTCACCGTAATACAGGCTTCCTTCCGGAATATCACACACCAACATCTCTTCCAGGCACATGGCTTCGCCGCACAGCTGCAATGCATCCGCATCGTTTGCCTTGGGTGCTCCGCGCTTGTATTCCACCGGATAGGGCTGCCACGTACCTTCCTGCCCAGGCAACGTAATGCCGCCTTCGCAGCTGTGGAACTCTACCACATCGCATACTCCCACCGCCTGCAAGGCATGGGATTGCACGCGCAGCCCTCGCATCACCAGCAGGTCGCCCCGCCGCTCCACAATGGTTTCATCATGGGCGCGGCGGTGCATCACGCTGCCATCCACGGTGCGTTCATTGTCCGCCCATTGCTGCTCAATGAAGATGAGCGCCCATTGCCGCGGGCAAAAAGCGTAGTGCTGCACACCCGATAGCGTCATGTACTCCTGCTCAGTCACTCCATCACCTTACACGTCACGCCCTCGGGCATGTCCTCCGTGTCCACCGTCACGGTATAATCAGCGTAGCTGCGGGGCGTGGTCACGCCTTCATTGCGCGTCACTTTCACCTGCTCAAACAGTTTCCACGCCGGTGCGTTGCCGTAAATGCATTCATGCTTGAACACAACCAGCTTGCGCACGGCCATCTTGCCGCGGGCTGCGCTATGGTCATCCTCAAACATGTTGAGGATTGCCTGCCACAGCAGCTGCAAGTCCTCTTCGGAAAAGCCCGTCGTCTTCTGCGCCAGGTTCGCGGAAACAAAGCCCTCCACACGATACAGGCCATAGGGCACAATATACTTGCGCCCCATTTCAGTGCCCTTCTTGGCCGCATCCTCCTCCGTGGTGATGGCAATGCGAGTGATGGTCACTTCCTGCGGCATGATGGGGTCAATGCTGCGTGCAAATCCCAGCTGCACAGGCCCGCGCACCTGCCCGCAGTTCAGCGCGGCCTTCACAAAAGTGGTCATCACCGCCCCAAAGGTTCGCACATCGAAATAGTGCCTGCACATGTATTGCAGAAGCTTTGCATCAATGTCCTTGTCGGCCTTTTTCAAGGTTTTGAGCTCCGCATCCTTGAGGTCTTCGTATCCTTCCTGTTTCAGTGCTTCCCGGTCCAGCGTGTTCAGCGCTTTTTGCTCCTGAATGTAAATGCCGTAGCGCGGATCGCCTGCCTTCACCATCTGCACATAGTTGCGGATCTTGCGCTTCAGGCACACGTCTGTCACCAGTCCGCAGCCCGTTTCCGGATCAGTGCGGGGCATGTTGCCGGCGTCCGGGTCACCGTTGGGGTTGCCGTTTTCCACATCAAAGAGAACCACAAAGTCGTACCGGTTCTTGATTGCGTTCTGTGCTGCTTCACTCATTGTTCTTGTCCTCCTTCTTGGTATACATTGCCTGCTTTTGATGATAGTATCCCAACTGGAACACGCCCTGATCCTCCAGTGACAGATGCTTGGGCAAACTTTCCGTAATCCTGCCGCACAGGCTTGTCAGCAGCTTATCATAGTGGACGTTCAATCCTCCATCCAATTTGTTCAGATGGTTTTGCGCAAGCTTGAGCAGCGTGGGAAACACGTTGGCCGGTGTTGCGCATGCGGCATTGAAATATCGATCTCGAATGGTTGTATTGATGCCAGGATTGGCGCTTTGCTGCAATCCTTCCAGCACCGCAAACAACCGCCCCAGCACATAGGGAACATAGGTCGCCTCGTCGTTCAGTTTCACCGTCAAAACCTCCTTTATGGGATGCATGTCTCTCCCTTGCACCACGTTTTTCAGCAAATAGGCCTTGATGATTGCCGCCTTTCCCCGGTTTACATCCTGCTCGGCACGCAGGCGAACCTGTACCTGGGCATACAGCGCTGCGGGATAAGGCGTATCCATCAGTACAGCACGCATCACTTCACCCACCAGATCATCCGGCGGTTTCTTGTCCGTGCTCTTCAGGTTGGCCGTTTCCTTCAGCATCTGCCAGATAGGAATCTCCTCCATATTGTCAAAGCTGGGCCGCACAATCTCCATCCGTTCCTGATGCGCATGCAGGTTTTCCGCAAAATGCCGGAAACTGTCCCGCAGGAAAAACCGCACCGACAGTCGGGAAGCATTCGGTGCAAGCCCCAGCACATAGAAGGGATTCTCCGGGTTCATCGGCACGCCGTCCAGCACAGCGGTTTTGCCGTTTCGCAGATCCTTCACCGCGTTTCGCAGCATGGTCTGGTCAACGCTTTCATCCGCCTCACCCATGATGAATGCGAAGCTTGTGCTGAAGGCTCTTTCCGCGCCCTCCGCCCAGTAGACCAGCGTTGTGTCGCCAAGGCGTGTGTGATAATCCCGCACGCGCAGCATGTAGTTCAGTGCCGCGCCATAGGCAAAGGCAGCGCGCGCTCCTACCGGTGCGTTTAGCCCCTGCGCTTCCGCCCGCCCGTAGGATTCATAAGCCGCGCCGTTAAACGACACCAGCGATGCACCCGTTGCCTGTGCGCCTGCTACTCCCTTGATGCTCGGGTGCAGCACGGCAATGGCGCCTTCCTCCCCGGTTACCAGGCAGCGGCCATGGGGCGCATCCGCACGGTCTGCATAAGCTCTGTCCCACGCGTCGCGAATCTCCGGCACGTCCTGTGCAAAGGTTCCATGCATGCTGAAGACCAGATTGCCGCCGGTTTTCAGGTCGCTCAGTATTGGTGCAATAACGGGGTGCGTTTCCGCGTTGGCCGCGTCCCACTGGTGGAAAAAGCGGACAATCGCCTGTGCCAACGGCTGCTGCACATCGTCCAAAAGCCGCTCATGCAGCGCCCTGCAAGCCTCAAAGCACTCCACCGTGCGTTCTTTTTTGCCCTTGCTGTCCACGCCAAGCATATAGGTGGCATTGTCGCACAGAAAATTGGCTGCAATGCCGCTGGAGCGCTTAACCATTTCCGGCAGTTTCATCGCCAGCGCCGTCACTTTTCCTTTTTTATCCGGCAGCCCCACAGGAACCACCTGCACAAGCCGCCCTTCTTCATCAAGCTCAAGGCTCCAGGAAACCTTGGTTTCCAGCCAGCCCGGCTTATCCAGTTCTCCGGATGCTGCCAGCGCATCATAGGCATGCACCAGCGCCTGCAAAATCATTTGATCACCTCACATTCTGTCAGGTCAATGCAGCCATGTTCCATTTTTGCCCGGAAAAACATGGGCTGGATATTGTCCGGATCAGAATAATCCATGTCATAGAGCATGTAACCCAGATCACGGGTCTCATCAATGGCGTTGATTTCTTCGCCCTCCCACAGCCGAAAATGCGCCGTATACTCTCTGCATCCCAGATAGGGCGTTGAGTAACACGCACCGCGCCGCAGCCGCCGCTTCACAATATCCTGAAATTTGCCCGGATTATCTGAAGGATTGGCCTTATCCGTCATGTCGAAGTGCGCCTCAATCACATAATGTACATTTTTGAGCACCATGGCCGCACGCTGCTGAATGTCCTGCGTGGTGATGATGGCTCCCGCCTTGCCGCCCTTTGCCTCCTGCATCACGCTTGATGCGAGAATTTTGGACTTCACCTCATTGCGGCGCACGTTCATGAACTGGATGGGATTGAGCACCCAGATGCGGTCAACATGCCATTCGATTCCCGGATGCCAGTAAGCGCTCTCAATGATTCCGCGGGCTGCGCTGGGCGTCGGCACATCATAGCTCACGCGCTCTGTTTTCATTTCGGGACGTGTAAAACATGCCATCTCACCCCACACTTCCATCTTCACTGCCATGCGCTGTCACCTCCTTTTTTATCCGTCATCCCTGGCGTTGGTCTGATTGTAGCACACTCCCGGTCTTTCGCTTTTACATGAACAGCGCTGCACCGCCATTGCACTGCACATTCAATCCGCATTCCGTGCTATAAGCGTCCGGATGCAGGAGAATGCCGAAGCTGTCCTCGTCATGGGGCTCCACCGCCCCTGCTTTAATCAGCTGCTCATATTCGTTGCGCTGTATATTCACCGCTGTGCGGCCAAGGCGTCGCAAAAGCGTGCGCGACACCTGCCCCAAGCGCAGCTGCCGCAGATCTTCTTCGTTGCCCGCTGTCGGAATATACACCGTCACAGAGGTATCCGGAATCATCTTGAACGCATCCGCTGCCTGTCGGAACATGAGCTTCGCTTCCAGTTGTAGCACGCCCTCCACATCCAGCGCCGCATCGCCTGTCGCCCACAGAAGCTTGCCAAAATACGCCGCAATGGCTTCCCTGGTATTGATATCCGCGTAATTCGCCGCCACGTATTCCAACGGACTGATGCGGCGTTTTACCTCCGCCGGGATATTCCCTTCGCCGCTGAAAATATGCACCACGCTGTCTGCAAGAGCATTTTTCCCTTCCCGATTGCAGCGCCCCGCCGCCTGCAAAATGCTGTCCAGGCCGGCCTTTTCCCGCCACACAGCCGGAAAGTCCACATCCACTCCTGCCTCTATCAGGCTGGTGGATACCACGCGGCAGGTTTCTCCGTTCTTCAACCGCTGTCGCACCAATTTCAGCGTTTGCTCCCGATCCTGTGCTGTCATCAGCGTGGACAAATGATAGCGCCCCTCTTCCGGCAGCATTTGATAAATGGCGCGTGCCCGTTTGCGGGAGTTCACCACGCACAGCACCCGTTCGTCTTCCGTCAGTCGCTGCGCCACTTCCGCGTCGGTCAGTTGTCCCTCCTGCTGGAATGTCACCCGGCGGAAAAAATCGAACAGCCCATCCGGATCAGGTGCAATTTCGCGCATCGGGTATTCCGGTGCATAGGCGGCAAACAGCTTGCCCAGCGCAGGCTGCGTGGCTGTGCACAAAACCGCCGTTGCGCCATAGTGCCGCACAAGCTCCGCCACGGCAAACACACAAGGTTTAAGCATCGGCATAGGCAGCGTCTGCGCCTCGTCAAACACAATAACACTTCTGGCCATATTGTGCAGTTTTCGGCAGCGGGATGTTCTGGTTGCATAAAGCGACTCAAAAAACTGCACCGCCGTTGTCACAATCACCGGCGCATCCCAGTTTTCGCACGCAAGGCGGCGGCGCTGTGTTTCCACATCATCCGCATCCTCCTCGTCCTTGCCGAGTTCCGCCTGGCTATGGTGCTCCAGCACGTTCTCCCGTCCAATCCTCTCCGCAAAAGTGTTCGCTGTCTGTTCAATGATGCTCGTATACGGAATCACATAGATGACCCGTTCCATGCCTTGCGCTACCGCATGGCTCAAGGCAAAAGCCAGCGAAGCCACTGTCTTCCCGCCGCCCGTCGGCACCGTAAGGGTGTAAAGTCCACGCGCATCGTCCCCGCCTTTCAGGCATCTGGAGAGGATTTCGTTCCGGCGGGCGCATAACGCAGTTTTCGGCTCTTTCAGCCATGGTTCCACGCTGCGGACGAGTCTTGCCAGCAGCTCCTTCACATTGGCATAGCCGCCCCGCGGCTTCTCGCCCTGCAGCGCCTGCTCAGTATCCAGAAAGTCCGCATCCACCAGGCAGGAAAACAGCATCCGCGTATACATGGCCGCCTCTGCGGATTCAGGATGACTGATGACCCAATCCGGCAGATCCGTTTGATTGTCAACCGTAATTTCACTTTTCCAGGCCGACGGATCATCGCCGCCAACCAGCCGTTTTTTCTTTTTTGCCACCAGCGTTCCTTCCGCCATGCCTATATCCGGCAATCCGCCGTGATGGCCTGCAACAGCAAACGCTGCCGGAGCATCCTTCATTCGCAACGCTTCCTGCGCCCCGGCAGTAGCGTGATCTACCCGTGCCGTGTGCTCGGGGTCGCGCTGCCGCTTTTGTCCGTTGCTGCTGTACTTGCCGATATCATGCAGCAATCCCGCCCGCCGGCCTTCCTCCGGCGTTCCGATAGCTGCGGCAAACTTCTCCGCCCGTTCAGCAACGCCTGTCAAATGGTCTTTCAGCAGCTGGTAGCTTCCGTCTTCCCGCTTGTGGGTCACAAACATTTCGGTTGCACCTTCTTTTGTATTCATTTCCGTTTTTTTCTTGTTCGTATTTTATCAAACATATGTTCGTTTGTCAATCAGTTTGTTCTATGAGAACAATTCATGTTCAAAAGCACAATTTCACAAAAATCGTTGCTTTCAAAGGCACCATTGTTCAAAAAGGAAGTTGACCTGAAAAGCGGAGCACTGACATTTTCCGTTGCTTTGCCATCGGTGATTGCAAATTTCATACACGGAACAATGATATGAAAAAGATGCAAATAACCAGGATTTTCTCTTGCAATTTGCTTGCAGTGCTGTTATAATAAATCCGAACATTGATAAATCGGTTGGTATTCTTCCGTTTCGTCCATTTTTCGACAACGCTGCTTTTCTTTTCGTTGGTTTCTACACCGGCTGTGCTTGCCGGTGAAAACATAACTACATTTCAAGGAGGCTTCTGTCATGAAGAAACGTTCCCTCATCCTGGTTCTGGCTCTCTCGCTTCTGGTTTCTCTGCTTCCTCTTTCCTCCATGGCTGAGAATGCCGACATCACCGGCAAGGTGGTCATCTACACCTCCATGTATCAGGACATCATTGATATGATGGATGAAGCGCTGGCCAAGGAATTCCCCAACTGCGACGTGGAATTTTTCTATGGCGGCACGGGCACACTGCAAACCAAGCTTGCCGGCGAAATGGAAGTCGGCACCCTTGGCTGCGATATGCTGATGGTTGCCGAGCCCGCCTATTCGCTGGAATTGAAGGAAGGCGGCTGGCTGCATCCTTATCTGACCGATGCGCGCAATAATATGCGCTTTGAGTATGACGAAGAGGGCTACTGGTACTGCGTTCGCGTTTGTTCCATGGGCCTGGCCTACAACCCCGAAATGTTCAAGAAGGAAGAAATCCCCACCTCCTTCAAGGATTTCGCCTATGACACCAACGCCAAGGGCATGATCTCCATGTCCAACCCGCTGACCTCTGGTACCGCCATGGCGACCATCGTCGGCCTTCAGTCGAAATACGGCGATGAATACTTCGATGCGCTTGGCAAACAGGACGTGATGATCGAATCCGGTTCCTCCGCCCTGGCGAAGCTGGAAACCGGCGAGTGCAAGGTTATCATGATTCTGGAAGAATCCGTGCTGAAAAAGCGCGAAGAAGAGGGCTCCACGCTGGTGTGGTTCATCCCTGACGACGGCGACGTGCTGGTACCCTCCACAGTGATGACCGTAGCCGAAGACAAGAGCGCCAACAAGAATACCAAGGCCTGCGAAGCCATCACCGACTGGCTGCTGAGCGAAGAAGGGCAGAGCTATGTCGTCAAGGGATGGATGCACTCCGTGCTTACTGACTTCCCCACCGAGCCCTATGACGGCGCATCCACTCCCGAGCTGAAGGAAAAGAATATTCCTGTGGACTGGGAGAAGTGCTACAAGGAACGCGACACCATCCGCACCATGTTCCAGGAAAAGGTTACCATCAACTAAGCAGACTACAACGGAACGTCCTTTGTCCGGTGGACAGGCGCTGTTCTGCCCACCGGCATCCCCCATGCTCGTCCAGGCCGTTCAAACGCCTGGACGACCCTTTATTCTTCATTCGGGGAGTGAACGTATGAGCAACATTGCACCTTCTGCCGCAACGAAGACGCCCAGGAAAATCTACTTTGATCCCAAGTGGATCATCATTCTTGGCATCGTGGTTTTCATGGTCATCTTTCAGGTTTTCCCCATCCTTTACCTGGTATTGAAATCCTTCTTCCCGGAGGGTCACTTCTCCCTTTTAACCTTTGAGCGCCTGTATACGTACAAAATGAACTGGGGCGCGCTGACCAACACGCTCATTGCCGCATTTGCCACCATGGTGCTGGGAACGCTCCTTGCCTTCCCGCTGGCCTGGCTGGTTGGACGCACCAACATGTACGGCAAAAAATTCTTCCGCAGTCTCTTTGTGCTCACCTATATGGTGCCGCCCTATGTGGGCGCCATGGCATGGCTGCGGCTGCTGAACAAGAACGTTGGCACCATCAACGTGCTTCTTCGCGCGCTCTTCCAGCTGGACACCAATGCCGGGCCGCTCAACATTTACACACTGGCTGGTATGATCTGGGTATTGACAACGTTCTACTATCCCTATGCATTCATCACCATTTCCCGCGCGATGGAGAAAATGGATCCCTCCCTGGAGGAGGCTGCCCGCGTCTCCGGTGCATCGCCGCTGAAAACGGTGTTTACCATCACCCTGCCCATGATGACACCCAGCCTGATTGCCGGTGCGCTGCTGGTGTTCGTCTGCGCCATGAGCTGTTATGGCATTCCTTCCATCATTGGTGCGCCCGGCAAGGTGCACACGGTGACCACACGCATTGTGGAATACATGGGTCTCGGCGCGGAAGGCATCACGGATGCAACCGGCCTTGCCGTATTCCTGATGCTCCTGGCCATTATCATCCTGTATGTTTCCGATGTGGTGATCGCCAAGAAACAATACATCACCGTATCCGGCAAATCTACACGCCCGAATATCGTTGATCTTGGCAAATGGCGTGTGCCGTTGACCGTACTGGTCAGCCTGTTCGCGGCAATCGTCATCCTGGTACCCTTTGCCACCATCATTGCCACATCCTTTAAGAAGAACCTGGGCAAGACGTTGTTTGCGGCAGGGAACTTCACCGCCGCTCACTGGACGAAGATTTTCTCGCGTACAGACATTCTGGACAGCCTGAAAAACAGCATTCTTTTCGGTGTGCTGACGGCCACCATCGGCATTCTCATCGCCTGCACGATGGCCTATCTGCTCCAGCGTACCCGCGTGAAAGGGCGGAAAATTCCGGATTTCCTCATCACGCTCGGTTCCGGCACGCCCTCTGTGGTCATTGCCCTTGGACTTATCATGACCATGACCGGCAAGTTCGGCATCAACCTGAGTAACACCGCCACCATCATGGTTATTGCCTATCTCATCAAATACCTGATGATGGGCATGCGCACCGTGGTCTCCGCTATGAGTCAGATTCATGTATCTCTGGAGGAATCCTCGCAGATTTCCGGCGCAAGCTGGCTGACCACCATGCGGAAGATTACGATTCCGCTGATTTTCCCGTCCATCGCCGCTGGTTGGTTCCTGATTTTCATTCCAAGCTTCTACGAGCTGTCCATGACGGCGCTTTTGTACTCCAAGGACACCAAGACCATCGGCTTCCAGCTCTATGAATATTGGACGTACACCAGCCAGCAGCAGGCTTCCGCGTTAGCCGTTGGCATTCTGCTGGTTATCATCCTGCTGAACTTCGTGTTGAACAAGCTCACCAAAGGAAACTTCTCCATCTGATCCTTTTCCATGAAGAACGCTTTCCCCCTTGTTTCCGTCCGGCAGCCGCAAGTCGATTTGATCGCTTGCTTCGTCTTCCAGGCTGAACCTTTAGCACAAAAGCGTTCTTCCCTGCCAACAAGATTCTTTAACAGAAGGGATGCTGCATTATGGCAAGCGTTACGATCCAAAACGTATCCAAAGCCTTTGGCGACGTCGTGGTGCTGAAGGAGTTCAATGAGGTTTTCAACGATAAGGAGTTCATCACCCTGCTTGGACCATCCGGCTGCGGAAAAACCACCATGCTGCGGATGATTGCAGGCTTTGAGCGCCCAACTACCGGCCGCATTTTCATCGGCAACCAGCTGGTCAGCGATGAGAACACCTTCGTTCCGCCGGAAAAGCGCGATATCGGCATGGTTTTCCAGTCCTACGCCGTGTGGCCGCATATGACCGTGTTCGACAACGTAGCCTATCCGCTGAAAATCAAAAAGGTTGACAAAAAGGTCATCAAAGACAAAGTAGACCGCATTCTGGACGTGGTGCACCTGAGCCAGTACGCTGACAGGATTCCTTCGCAGCTGTCCGGCGGCCAGCAGCAACGCGTCGCCCTTGGCCGCGCGCTGGTAGCGGAACCGGAACTGCTGCTGCTGGATGAACCGCTGTCCAACCTGGACGCAAAGCTGCGTGAATCCATGCGTTTTGAAATCAAGGAAATTCAAACAAAGCTCGGCATTACCGTGGTTTATGTGACCCATGACCAGACGGAAGCCATGGCCATGTCCGACCGCATCATCGTCATCAACCGCGGCGTCATCCAGCAGATCGGTTCGCCTGAGGATATCTACAAGCGGCCTGCCAACCAGTTTGTGGCAGATTTTGTTGGCAAGGTAGACTTCCTGCATGTGAGTGCGCAGGGTGGCCGCCTGAAGCTGACAGATGTTGGCCAATCCATGCCCTACACCGGCAGCAAGAACGGCTCGTTGGTGCTGGCGATTCGCCCGGAAAACGTGAAAATCGGCAAGATCAACACCTACGATTCCTCCACCGATTGCCTGAAGGGCAAGCTGACCACCTGCTTCTACCTGGGCGATGTGTATGACTGCCGGGTGGATTTGGGCAATGGCGTGCTCCTGCGTGTAATCACCGACGCTGCAACCTTTGAAGAAGTAAAAGTTGGCGATGATGTGGCACTGCACATCCGGGAATACCTACTCTTTGACGCCACGGACACTGCCGAACAGTTGAAGATTATGACCTAACGCTGCTCATCGCGGCCATCATGTTCCCTCCATTTATTGGAGGAGCATGATGGCCCTTTTTTGTTGCGTTTGCATGGATACCGCCTCTCCTTTGCGGGCATACTGACTCTATCCACTTGGGTCAGGAGGTACTTTCACCATGGCAAAGGAAGCTGAATCCGGTATGATCGTGCGTGGATGGCAACCACCCCAAAAGGCGCGACGTATAGGGTACCGTTGGCTCCTGCTGTTCCTGCCGCTCTTGTTGTGCCTGCTGCTTTTGCGTCCTCGTACAGGCAGTGTCCCCGCAGCCGCAACGGCTTCTTCTGTCGCGCAAACGCAATCCGAATTGCCTCCGTCATCCCGTCTGCCCCAGCATGTGCTGCAAGGTCTTCCGACCGGAGAGCCCAGCTATCGTATTGTCATGCAGCATCAGCGGCTTCTTTCCGGTCGCATGATGTTGCTTGACGCTGATCACCCGCTCCCCGGTGATGCACAATTGCCCGGGGTTTTCGGCCTTCTGAAGCAGACCAGCGGACGCATCAGCTGCCGCGACCAGCAAGCTGTGTTGGCGGCTGATGCACTCCATGCGCTGGACGAGCTGTTCCGCGCTGCACGGCTGGCTCATTTCAACCAAATGGTGGTGTTTGCCGCCGCGCGTTCTGCTGACCAGCAGCTGCAGCTTCTGTTGGACAGCATGGCGCAGCTGAGCCGCAGCATGTCGCTGGAAACCGCCCTTGCGGCCGCACGTGCAGAAGTTGAAGAGCCTGGCTGCTCCGAGCATCAGCTTCCCTGGTGTGTGGATATCCGCCTTTGCCAGGGATGGAACACATTGCCTAGCAGCCGTCCTCTGACCGAATCCCCTGCCGGGCAGTGGCTCCTGGACAACTGCTGGGCCTATGGTTTTATCCGGCGTTATCCCGGCGCAGCCGCTACGGACAGTTCCCACCGGCCATGGCACTTTCGCTATGTAGGAAAAGCCCATGCCCTGCTGATGCGCCAGCTTGGCCTTTCTTTGGAGGATTATTTGACCCTGCTGCATGAAAAAAAGACCCTCTCGCTGCTTGGCGACGGCGGTCGCCCGATCGCAACGGTGGTCTGTGAAAAAAAATGCGCGCAGGAAACCGTGTTCACCCTACCGCGGCACGCCATTGTGGAGGATGCCAGCATAGACAATCTGGGTTATGCCATCGTGTCCTGCCTATATGAAGATGCGGTGGATACGCCGCGTCCCTGACGCAGCGGCCAAACCACCCGCCGCACATGGCCAACCAGCATGCGCCGGGTAATGGGACCAACAAAACGGCTGTCATTGGAGCCATCACGATTGTCGCCCATTACGTAATACTCATCCGCTTTCAGCGTCAACGGGCCGCGATTCATCGCACGGCGATTGCGTGCCGGATCAAGATATCGCTCTTCCAGAGGACTCCCGTTGATGTGCACCACACCCTCGATAATTTCCAGCGTATCCCCCGGCAGGCCGATCACCCGCTTCACAAACTGCTGCTTGAGGAATGGCAGATGCTTCACTCTCCGGTTTGGGTAGTGGCAAATCACCACCTCGCACCGCCTGGGTGCGCGCAGACGATAATCCAGCAGCGACACCAGCATCACTTCGCCATTGCGCAGCATTGGGCGCATGCTGCTGCCACGCACAACGGCAAACTCCAGCACAAGCAGCCGCAGCAAAACCACTGCCAGCACCGTCAGCGCTCCAGTCAGCACATCCATCCACACCTAGCTTTTCACACTCCCTCTGTGCCGCTTTTCGTCACTTCAGGTCCTTGGGTGATAACCTTGCGGCGCCGTTTGAGAAATACCTCCCGCTCCATCATCACAATGCGTCCGCACCCATTGCAGCGGATTTTAATGTCCGCCCCTGTGCGGATAACCGTCCACTCGCTGCTGCCGCAGGGATGCTGTTTCCGCGTCTGTACCACATCTCCCAGCCGGATTTCTTCTACCATCACCGTTGCCTCCTCGCCTTACTCTTTTTGATTATACCTCCAAGCCCTTGGGAACGCAATTGCATTTTTTTCTGCACAGGGGTATAATAGAACCATTGCAGAACAGAAAGGAGCGGTTCTTCCGTGGCAAACGCCAACTGCCCTGTGGGCGTGTTCGACAGCGGCGTGGGCGGCATCAGCGTGCTCGCCGAGCTGCGCCGTCAGCTGCCCCATGAACAATTTGTCTACTTTGGCGACACCTGCCATGCGCCTTATGGCACCAAAGCTCCGGAAGAGGTGCTGGGTTATGTGCGTGATGTGATGGCGCATTTAATAGCCATGGACTCCAAAGCTGTGGTCATTGCCTGCAACACAGCCACCAGCGTTGCCGCCGCCACCCTCCGACAGGAGCTGGCGCTGCCGATCATCGGCATGGAACCGGCACTCAAGCCAGCTGCGCAATTGCGCCATGGCGGGCAGATTCTTGTGCTGGCAACACCCGTGACCCTACGGCTGCCCAAATTTCAGGCGCTGATGGCACGCTACGGCGAAGGCGCGACACCCTTGCCCTGCCCCGGATTGATGGAATTGGTGGAAGCAGAGGACTTTGCCGCTGCCGAGCGTTATCTGCGTGAGCGCTTCGCCGCCTTTAACCTGCACAATGTAGACGCAGTTGTGCTTGGCTGCACGCATTATGTGTTCCTGCGGCCAACCCTTGCGCACATTCTCCCCCCGGAAGTGTGCGTGCTGGACGGCAACGCCGGCACTGCGCGCCAGCTGCAAAGAGTGCTGGAAGAAAAGCAGCTTCTTCGTACCGAAGGCGATGGAGATGTGACACTTCTCACCAGCGGCGACATTGCCAAAGAAGAGCCCGTGATGCGTCGTTTGCTTGCCCTGGCCGATTCCTTTCATGTTGCATCTGGCAACGCAAAAGCCAAATAAACCAAATCAGTATTATACAAAAGTGCCAAAGATGAGTTGTGTTGCAAAACACAGCTTTTCTTTTGGCACTTTTTATGCTATAATCGTGTCAACAACATGGCGGCTGTGGATGCTGCACAGAAAACATCCCTTATCCATCATGAAAGAATCAAATGAACAAGGAGGAACCGGATCATGGCTGATTATTTGACCACAAACATCCGCAATATCGCCCTCATGGGGCATGGCGGCGAGGGCAAAACGACTTTGACGGAAGCAATGCTCTTCGCTGCTGGAATTATTGATCGCCAGGGCAAGGTGGAAGACGGTACCACCACCACCGACTTTGAACCCGAAGAAATCAAGCGCCACTGTTCCATCAGCGCCGCATGTGCGCCTATCGATTGGAACGACAAAATGCTCAATATTATCGACGTTCCTGGTTATTTTGATTTTATCGGCGAAGCCACCGGTCCTCTGCGCGTGGTGGAAACCGCCTGCATTGTAGTCAGTGGTGTCACCGGCTTCAACGTGGGCGCTGAAAAAGCCTTCAAGTATGCTGTGAAGAGCGGCGTTGGTCGCATGTTTGTCATCAACCAGATGGACCGCGAGCACGCCAATTTTGATAAAGTCACCCAGCAGCTGCGCGATCGTCACGGCTCCTGCGTGGTGCCCGTTTTGATGCCCATCGGCGACGGCGCCTCCTTCCGCGGCGTTATCAACGTGCTGGAAAAGAAAGCCTATGAGGGCGCTTATAAGAAGAGCGTGGAAGTTCCTATGCCCGACAATATGAAGGACAAGGTCGAGCGCGCCTTTGAATACCTTACAGAGCAGGCCGCAGCAGCAGATGACGAACTGATGATGAAGTATCTCGAAGAGGGCGAGCTAAACTATGATGAGATTCTGCTCGGCTTCCGCAAGGGCATGAAAGATGGCAGCATTGTTCCCGTATGTGCCGTGTCCGCCGCAACCGGCGTTGGCATTGCCCGCATGATGGATCTGATGGCCAAGTATCTGCCCTCCCCGGCGCACGACGGCATCGAGCACGACGGTTTCAATCCCCGCACAGGTGAAGCGCAGGTGCGTGTGTGCCGCGATGATCAGCCCTTCTCAGCTTTCATTTACAAAACCATCGCCGACCCGTTCGTTGGCAAACTGTCCCTGTTCCGCATTTTCTCCGGTATGCTGACCAGCTCCACCATCCTCTACAACGTTAACAAGGACAAAACAGAGAAGACCGGTGGCATCTTTATCCTGCGCGGCAAAAAGCAGATTGCCAAGCAGCAGCTGCATGCCGGTGACTTGGGTGCGCTGTCCAAGCTGCAATATACCTCCACCGGCGATACGCTGGCTGATTACAACAATCCCATCCAGTATCCCACGTTGGCTTTCCCGCCGGTGTGCATGAGCAAGGCCGTGTATGCCGCCAAGCAAGGCGAGGAGGACAAGGTGTTCTCCGGTTTGGCACGACTGATGGAAGAAGATCCCTCCATCACACTGAAAAAGAATACCGAAACCACCGAAACCCTCCTGTCCGGCCAGGGTGAAATGCACCTGGACGTGATTCGGAACAAACTAGCCAGCAAGTTTGGTGCAAACGCTGTGCTTCAGGATCCGAAGATTCCTTATCGTGAGACCATCCGCAAAACCGTGAAGGTGGAAGGCCGCCACAAAAAGCAGACCGGGGGGCATGGCCAGTTCGGCGATGTGTGGATTGAGTTCTCCCCCTCCATCAATGGCACTGACTTTGAGTTTGAGGATGCTGTTGTTGGCGGCGTGGTACCGCGCAACTTCATCCCCTCCGTGGAAAAGGGATTGCGTGAAAACATGGCGCACGGCGTTCTGGCTGGCTACCCCATGGTGGGCGTCCACGCAAAGCTGTTTGACGGCTCCTATCACCCGGTGGACTCCTCCGAAATGGCCTTCAAAACGGCGGCACGCATTGCCTACAAGAAGGGCTGCATGGACGCCAATCCCGTGCTGATGGAGCCCATCATGCATGTGGAGGTTTTCGTGCCTGATGAATACATGGGCGACATCATGGGCGACATGAACAAGCGCCGCGGCCGCATCATCGGCATGAATCAGGTTGATGGCATGCAGAAGGTCGAAGCGGAAGCACCTATGGCGGAAATGTTCAAGTATGCCACTGATCTTCGCTCCATGACGCAGGCACGTGGTTCCTTTACCATGAAGTTTGAACGCTATGAGGACGTTCCTGCTGATGTAGCAAAGAAGATTATCGCTGCGGCGGTCAAGACCGAGGATGACGACGAGTAATCTCCTCCCCCTTTTCTCCATCCCTGCGGGGCGCCTGCAATCATGCAGCGTCCCGCTTTTTCCTGTCTGTTCCTTGCTCTCAGCCAAAAAATCTGCTATGATAAGGAGCATGAAAGGGGTGCGCAAATGGAGGTACTGGTAGTTGGCGGCGGTGCGGCTGGGATGGCCTGTGCCATTGCAGCAGCCGAACGCGGCTTTTGCGTCACAATAGCCGAAAAAATGGATCGCGTAGGCAAAAAGCTGCTGGCCACCGGAAACGGCCGCTGCAATTTGATGAACACAGGCGCATGGCGCTATCCATGCGGCAGCGATTTTGCCCAAAGCGTACTGAATCAATGCGGTGCCGGTGAGCAACGCCTTTTCTGGCAGCAGCTTGGGCTTCGCCTGCGCGAAGAAGACGGCGGCCGGGTTTATCCCGCCAGCGGCCAAGCCGCCACCGTGCTGGATACGCTTCGCGTCGCTTTGGCACTGCGGGGCGTCAACATCCGCACCGGTTGCCCTGTGGAAGATATTCGTCCTGCCAGGCGCGGCTTCACCGTTCTGCTTGGTGGACAGCAGATGCATGCCGATCGCATTGTGATTGCATGCGGGGGCATGGCACAGCCAAAGCTCGGCAGCGATGGCAGTGCGCTTCGCCTGCTGAAAAACTTAGGGCACACCCTCCGCCCATGCACCCCGGCTCTAACGGCGTTGAATTGTGACATGAAGCCCCTTGCAGGGCTCTCCGGCATTCGAGTGAAGGCGGAGGTCAGCGTGCTGCAAAGCGGCGTATGTGCCCATCGCGAATATGGCGAAGTGCTTTTCACCGATTATGGTCTAAGCGGCGTATGCGTGATGAACAGCGCAGCCTATGCAAGCCTGCCAGGCAGTGAAATTTCCCTGAACCTGCTGCCCGCACTTGGGCTCTCTTCGATAGAAGACGCCATCGCCGAGCTGCATCGCCGCCATGAAGCATGGCGCATTCTGCCCATGGAGCAGTTGCTCACAGGGCTATGTGCTGCACGGCTCAGCTCCGCCTTATGCAAGGCTGCGGGTGTGAACTGGAAGGAGCGCAGCATCTCTTCGCTCACCGCAAAGGAAACGCAGCGCCTCGCCTGCACCATAGCAGACTTCCGCGTGCCTGTCAAAGCGCTGCGTGGATTCGAGCAGGCGCAAGTGACCCGCGGCGGCGCGGCCTGCGCAGAATTCGACCCTTGCACCCTTCAATCCCGCCTTGTGCCCGGTCTGTACGCCGTTGGCGAGGCGTTGGATGTGGACGGCGAGTGCGGCGGTTTTAACCTGATGTTTGCCTTTGGCAGCGGCCTTGTAGCCGGACGAAAGATGGAGGAATCAATCTGATGAATATTACGGAAATGCTCTGCCGGGAATTTCAAATTGCACCCTGGCAGGCCGAGGCTGTCATCTGCCTGCTCGACGAGGGCAACACGCTGCCCTTTATCGCCCGTTATCGCAAGGAGCAGCACGGCTCACTGGACGATCAGAAGCTGCGTGATATTGCCGATCGGCTGACACAGCTGCGCAATGTGGAGCAGCGCCGGCAGGAGATTAGCGACAGCCTGCAAAAGCTCGGCGTATGGACGCAGGACTTGCAGGATGCACTGGATCAGGCAGAAACCATGGGCACGCTGGAGGATTTGTATCGTCCATATCGCCCCAAACGCCGCACACGCGCCATGATCGCCCGGGAAAAAGGGCTGGAACCGCTGGCCGAGACCCTGCTTTTGCAGGCTACCCGCGCGAAAACCCCTGAGGAATTGACAGAAGGCTTCCTTGATCCTGAAAAAGATGTGAACACCCCGGATGATGCGCTCAATGGCGCTATGGACATCATTGCCGAGCGCGTAAGCGACGATCCCGCCATCCGCGCAAAGCTCAAGAATCAATATGCTACCTTTGGCCGTGTGCACACCGTGCAGGCTGCTGAAGGCGATTCTGTCTACAGCATGTACTATGACCGGCAGGAGCCGCTTCGTGCCATGCCATCCCACCGTGTGTTGGCCATGGATCGCGGCGAAAAGGAAGGCTTCCTCAAGGTTTCACTGGAGCTGAACGAAGCAACCGTGCAGCGCATGATCCACAACGACTATGTGGTGCAAACAGGCAGCATCGCCAGCAACTATGTCGCCCACGCCTGCGACGATGCCTACAAGCGGCTCATCGCTCCATCCCTGAACAACGAGCTGCGCGCCGAGCTCACTGCACGCGCCCAAAAGGACGCCATTCGCGTGTTTGCCCTGAACCTGAAGCCCCTGTTGATGCAGCCGCCCGTGAAGGGACGCGTGGCCATCGGCCTGGATCCCGGCTATCGCATGGGGTGCAAGGTTGCCGTGGTGGATGAAACAGGCCGTGTGTTGGATACTGCCGTCATCTACCCCACCAAACCCTACAGCCGCGTGGCCGAGGCAAAAGCCATCGTGGAAGAATTGATCCGCAAACACCACGTGACCATTGCCGCCATCGGCAACGGAACCGCCGGACACGAAACAGAGGAATTTTTTGCTGATGTGATGAAGGACATGGGGTTAGGTGATGAACTGGCCTACATGGTTGTCAGCGAAGCAGGAGCATCGGTATATTCTGCATCCAAGCTTGCAGCAGAGGAGTTCCCCCAGTTTGATGTGAACCTCCGCAGCGCTGTGTCCATTGCCCGGCGCTTGCAGGATCCGCTGGCAGAGCTGGTGAAAATTGACCCCAAAGCCATTGGCGTAGGCCAATATCAGCATGATTTGAAGGAAAGCGAGCTGGACGCAGCCCTTTGCGGTGTGGTGGAAGACTGTGTGAACAGCGTCGGCGTGGATGTAAACACCGCTAGTCCTTCCCTGCTCAGCCATGTGGCCGGAATCAATGCCACCGTGGCGAAGAATATCGTTGCCTATCGTGAAGAAAACGGTGCCTTTACCACCCGTGCTCAGCTCAAGAAAGTGTCCAAGCTTGGGCCGAAGGCCTTTGAACAAAGCGCCGGATTCCTGCGCATTCCCGGCGGAAAGGATCCCATTGAAAACACCGGTGTGCACCCGGAAAGCTACGATGCGGCCAAACGGCTGCTCAAGCACTTCAACCTGTCCCCTGCCCAGGCTGTAGGCAAGCTCAGTTCCCTGGTGGAAGACGCCGGTTATGACGCGCTTTCCGCCGAATTGAACGTAGGCGTGCCTACCCTGCGGGACATGGCAGCAGAGCTCAGCAAGCCTGGCCGTGACCCGCGCGATGAACTTCCCCAACCGCTTCTGCGCAAGGATGTGATGGATATGGCCGACCTTACACCCGGCATGGAGCTCACCGGCACTGTGCGCAACGTGACGGATTTTGGCGCATTTGTGGATATTGGCGTGCATCAGGACGGCCTTGTGCACGTCAGTCAACTTCCCGGACGTGTCAAGCACCCAAGCGAATGTGTGCGCGTTGGCGACATCGTGCAGGTACGCGTACTGTCCGTGGATAAGCAAAAGGGTCGCATCAGCCTCACCATGCGCAAGGAAAACGCCTGATTTCTCCAGCAAAAAACCGTACAAGAGAAGGTCTTTCCCTTCTCTGGTACGGTTTTTATGTACCTGTGCAGGCCTTTTCGCGCTGTTTTCTCGCTGCCGAAGCGCTTTTATTCTATATCAAAATCAAAGTAGGTATCCGGATACGGTTCGCTCATCAGCCGATAATGCCACCATTCGTTTTCATAGGGGGCAAACCCTGCCCAAGCCATCACGCCACACAGGATAGCGCGATTGGCACGCTGTTCCTCTGTGAGTCCCGCTGTGCCATGGTGGGATTTATCGCACATCCAGTCAAAGCCCGTGCCCATATCTACTGGCACACCGTTGCGGGTGAGTGTCAAATCCACCGTTGAACCGCGGGAATGACCCGAACGCCGGGCGATATACCCCAGTGGAAACAGATCCGCCTTGTTCAGCTGCGGATAAAACTCCGCCTTTGTTGCGCCATTTTCCGGTTCCTGGCTCCACAGCACAAAGTCCGTCACAGCCTTTTGCGGGCGATAGGCATCATAAATCAGCAACCCGTAACCCAGACGTGCAAATTCTTTTGCTGCACTTTGCAGTGCGGTGGCAGCTTCGTACGTCAGCACCGCCTTTTCCGCCTTATAACCAGCCAGCGGATGACCCGTGAGGTTATGCGGCGTGGCGTAGCGAATCTCAAGCCCGACATCGGGGATCAGTGCAGCTACATCCACAAAACCTTCCTGCATTATGCTCCCTCCTTGATACCATACACCGCCATGGCATTGCGCGTGGTATATGCCGCAACCTCATCCGGGCTTTCGCCGCGGATTTCCGCCACTTTTTCACACACAAAGCGAACGTTAGCAGGCTCGTTGCGGCGGCCACGCACAGGCTCCGGCGCAAGATAGGGACTGTCCGTTTCAATCAACAAGCGCTCGGCAGGCACATGCATGGCCACTTCTGCCAGCTTCGGCGCCTTTTTAAATGTCACTGGCCCTGCCAAAGAGATGTAATAGCCCAGCTTCAGGTATTCTTTTGCAATTTCCCAGCTGCCGGAAAAACAATGAATGATGCCGCCTGTCAGGTGATGCTTATGCTGTTTCATGAGTTCCAGCATATCCTGATGCGCATCCCGAACATGGTAGGCCACAGGCACGTTTTCGCGCCATGCCAGTTCCATTTGCAGTGCGCATATTTCCATTTGGGTTTCTCTGGGCGACAAATCGTAATAGTAATCCAGGCCGATTTCGCCAATGGCGCAGACCTTTTCCTCCTTAAGCCAGGCTGCCAGCGTATCCAAATCGCCCTCACGATAGCCTTTTGCCTCGTGGGGGTGAATGCCCACTGCCGCATAGCAGCCGGGATGTGCTGACGCAAAATCCGCACCATGACGGGAGGTTGCCATATCTGATCCAATGACCGCATAGCGCGTAACGCCATTGGCCGCCATGCGGACGAGCACCTCGTCCCGATCTTCATCGAAACGAGGCTCATCCACATGGCAATGGGAGTCAAATAGTTCCATCATCCAACGATGGCACCGTCCTCAACGCCCTCCTGCACGCTCATCAGCCGCAGGTTGCCGCTTTCATCCACTGCGGAAAGGATCATTCCCTGGCTTTCAATGCCGGCCAACTTGGCAGGCTTCAGGTTGGACACCACCACCACCTGCCGGCCAACAAGCTCCTCAGGCGTATAATACTTGGCAATACCGCTCACAACGGTGCGTTCGCCGTCCTTGCCAAGCGACAAACGGAACTTGAGCAGCTTCTGGCTCTTTTCCACCTTTTCGCAGGATAGCACGCGCGCCACCTGCAGCTTGCTGCGGAAGAAATCATCAAGGACAATTTCCGCCGGATATTCAGGCGTTTCGTGCTTCTTCTCGCTCTTGCTTTCCTGCTTTTTCGGCTGTGCGGCAGGGGCTTCGGCAGGCGCTTCAGCGTCGCGTTCCAATTCCTTCTGCACATCCAGGCGGGGGAACAGCGCCTCGCCCTTATGCACGGTGAGCCCAGCAGGCAGAACCGCAAAGCCGCGGTTGATGGATTCCCATGTCTTTAGGGAAGCATCTTCCACGCCCAGCTGCGCAAAAATACGTTCCGGTGTGCGTGGCATCACAAAGCCCACCATCACCGCCACGCGCCGCACACATTCAGCCAGCGTGTACAGCACCGTTTGCAGGCGCGCGCGGGTTTCCTCGCTGCGGCCCAACACCCAGGGCTGGGTCACGTCAATATACTTATTGCACTCGCTCACCAGTTTCCAGATTTCCTGCAGGGCATTGGAGAACTGGAAGGCGTTCACCTGCTCCTCCACACGGGCGGGCGTTTCTTCTGCAAGCGTCCACAGCGCCTGATCCACCGCTTCGCACTCGGTAGGCGCAGGAATGCTGCCGCCAAAATATTTTTCAATCATCGCCACCGTGCGGCTTACCAGGTTGCCTAGATCGTTGGCCAAATCAGCATTGATACGGGTCAGCATCGCCTTCAGGGTAAACTCGCCATCGGAGCCGAAGGGCATTTCGCGCATGAGGAAATAACGCACGGCGTCCGAAGAATAGCGATTGCACAGCACCACAGGATCCACCACATTACCGACGGATTTGCCCATCTTTTTCCCGTCGATCACCAGCCAGCCGTGACCAAACACCTGCTTGGGCAGCGGCAAGCCCAGCGCATGCAGCATAATCGGCCAGATAATGGTGTGGAAACGCACAATTTCCTTGCCCACCAGATGCACATCCGCCGGCCAGTATTTCCGGAACAGGTGATCGTCATCGCTGCCATAGCCAAGCGCCGTGATATAGTTGGTCAGCGCATCCAGCCAAACATACACCGTGTGTTTGGGGTCAAACGTCACCGGAATACCCCACTTGATAGAGGTGCGGCTGACGCACAGATCGTTCAAGCCGGGCTTCAGGAAATTGTTAATCATCTCATTCGCACGGCTAGACGGCTGAATGAATTCCGGATGCTGTTCAATGTACTTGATGAGCCAATCCTGGTATTTGCTGAGCTTAAAGAAATAGCTCTCCTCACGGGTCTTTTCCACAGGGCGTCCACAATCCGGACATTTGCCGTCCTTAAGCTGAAGCTCCGTCCAGAAAGATTCGCACGGCGTGCAGTACCAACCTTCATACTCGCTCTTGTAGATATCGCCCTGGTTATAAAGCTGCTCGAAAATTTTCTGCACGCTCTTCACATGGCGCTCATCGGTGGTGCGGATGAAATCATCGTAGCTGATATCCATCAGCTTCCACAGATCCTTGATGCCCGCCACGATGTGATCCACGTATTCCTTTGGCGTCACGCCCTTATCGTGCGCCTTACGTTCGATTTTCTGGCCGTGTTCGTCCGTTCCCGTGAGGAAATAGGTGTCATACCCTGTCAAGCGCTTGAAACGCGCCATGGAGTCCGCCGCCGTGGAGCAATAGGCGTGGCCGATGTGCAGGTTATCGCTTGGGTAATAGATAGGGGTTGTGATGTAGAATGTCTTCTTCTGTTCGCAATGGTCGCACATGTTTTTTCCCTCCTGACCAAAATGAAAAAAGATCCGTCCCCTTCTAAGGGGCGGATCTCAAATCCGCGTTGCCACCCTGATTTATCTCTTTTCTTGCGGATAACGGCGCGACCCGTCACAGCCTAGCCAATGCTCGGCTGCAAGGCTCCGGAGCCATGTTCCCGCGCGCTTAGCGGCTGCTTTTCACCCTCCGCAGCTCTCTTGGCGCACCTGTTCGCGCGGTACTCTTTCCTTCATTGCCAGTCTATAATATTATACCTTTTCCTGCAAAGGCTTGTCAAGGGGGTAGTTTTTCTGCCTGGCACAGGAGCGCAAAATTCCTGCACACGTGCCCTTGCAATTTTACCGAAGATGTGATAAAATAGGCTTGTTGTCAGACATACGCCGGTGTGTCGGAATGGCAGACGAGGCAGACTCAAAATCTGTTGTGCGAAAGCTCGTGTGGGTTCAAGTCCCACCACCGGCACGAAAAAAAGATCCGAACTGTGTTTCCATTTGGAATACATCGTTTGGATCTTTTTGATTTGCACCAGTTTCTCCTGCCCTGACATCTCGGCTGAATGAGCCGCAATTACAGTTTCAGCAACCGTTCTGCGTTTTCATGAAGAATAAGCTCCTGTTCCTGCTCCGTCAATGGCAGGCGGCGGAAACGTTCCATTTCCTCCCCTGGCTCCCACATGGGGTAATCCGTGCCGAAAAGAACCTGCGATGCACCATAACGATGGATGATGTGCACAGCCTCCTCCGGGGTGATGGCAAACAAGCTGGAGGAGCAATCCACATACACATTTGCGCGTCCGGCCAGCAGCTTCCATCCTTCGCTCCACATGGACCAGCCGCCCAAATGTGCGCAAATTGCGCGCAGATTCGGCACATGATCCAGCGCGCGTGCCATGCGCTCCGGTTGGCTAAAGGGATACCGCTGATCGCCCGTATGAAACAGCACCGGCAAGCCGCGTTCTTCAGCAGCTTCCAGCATGCGAATGGATGCAGGCGCATCCACGCAAAAATGCTGCACATCCGGGTGCAGTTTGATGCCGCACAGCCCCAGCTTCATAAGCCGATCCAGTTCCTGCTCCACTTGCGGATAATCAGGATGCATGGTGCCAAAGCCGATGAAATGCTCCGGATGTGCATCGGCCTGTCCGGCAAGAAAATCGTTGATGGGCTGCACCCGCTCCCATGTGACGGCGGCGGAATGCACCACAAAACAGTCAATTCCAGCTTTGGCACCGGCCTCCAGCAACGTGGCAGCTGTTCCATCCATCGCCATGGGCCAATGGTAAAAATCTCCGATAGACTTGGCCGCCTTAGCCGCAATTTTATCCGGGTAAATATGCGCATGAATATCAATAATCATGGTGCTTCCCATCCTTGTCCGTAAAAGGAAAGCCGCCTGACACAACACAAAGCGGCAGTCAGGCGGCATATACAGGCTTTAACGATAGAGGATTTCATCGCGGCGCGGGCCGTTGGATACCATATGGATAGGCGCGCCCACAGCCTTTTCGATAAATTCCACATACTTGCGGCAGTTTTCCGGCAATTCATCATAGGACTTCACGCCGCGAATATCGCACTTCCAGCCCGGCAGCTTCTCATAAACCGGCTTGCAATGCATCAGCGTGGGGGTTGCGGGGAAATCGGTAATCTGCTTGCCATCCACTTCATAGGCAACGCAGACGGGAATTTCATCCAGATAGCCCAGCACATCCAGGTTAGTAAGCACCACCTCGGTGCCGCCCTGCACCATCACACCATAACGGGTTGCCACCGCGTCGAACCAGCCGACATCCCGGGCACGGCCAGTGGTTGCGCCAAACTCACCCGCATCACCGCCGCGGCGGCGCAGCTCATCACCTTCGGCACCTTCCAGCCGAGTGACAAAGGGACCCGCGCCCACACAGCTGGAATAAGCCTTGGTCACGCAGTAAATATCGGTCATATCCCGCGGAGACACGCCCGCGCCCACACAGCCATAGCCCGCAAGCGGCGAGGAGGATGTAGTATAAGGATAAATGCCATGATCGGGATCGCGCAGGGAGCCCAGCTGACCCTCCAGCAGGATGGTCTTGCCTTCCTGATTGGCCTTGTGCAGGAACAGCGTGGTGTCGCACACCATCGGTTTGATTTTTTCCGCCAGCGTTTCCAGATGTACTATCAGTGCGTCAATATCAACCTCCGGCTTATGATAGAGGTTGTCTAGCAGGCAATTCTTCTTCACCAGTGCAATTTCCAGCCGCTTACGCAGAATATCGTGATCATACAACTGGCACACCTGAAGACCAACCTTCGCATACTTATCAGAATAAAATGGTGCAATACCGGATTTGGTGGAGCCAAAGGAGTTCTTCCCCAAGCGCTCTTCCTCAAACCGGTCAAAGTCCACATGATATGGCATCATTACCTGCGCACGATCGCTGATGAGCAGCTTAGGCATAGGCACGCCACGCGAAGTAATCGCATCCAGCTCCGCAAGCAGCGCTTCAATATTCAGCGCCACGCCGGGACCGATGACATTGTATACATTTTGATGAAACACGCCGGACGGCAGCAGATGCAGGGCAAACTTGCCATATTCATTGATAATGGTATGACCGGCGTTTGCGCCGCCTTGGAAGCGAACGACCACATCGCTCTTTTCCGCCAGCAGGTCTGTTACCTTCCCTTTGCCCTCATCGCCCCAGTTGGCGCCAACAATGGTATGAACCATGAAAAGAAGCCTCCTCCAAATTTCCGTTCACAAAAGCGCCGGAAACAATAGTCAAACAAGCAAACCTAATATATTATGATGGATTGTACGAGCAATGTCAAGGGAAACCGGAAATTTTCGCAGGTTTTTGCGTCAAATGTCCGCATTTCACACACTGCTCATTCTTTTTCAAAAAAAATTGCAAAAGCAGTTGACATATGCCTGTTTCTGTGCTATAATTATTTATGTTGTCAGACGGGCTTAAACAAAAGTCAGGCAACAAGCTGAATATGGTCGCATGGCTCAGTTGGTAGAACATACTGGCCGATGTACATAACGACCAGCTCTCTCCCCGGATCAGCTTCCGGATCGACAAAATTTCACGGTCTCCCTCATCTTCCTCCGGAAGAATCGGTCGACCGCCCGGCAATGAAAATTGCCAATCGGTTCTCCCAATTCCATTATGGTCGCATGGCTCAGTTGGTAGAGCACATCGTTCACATCGATGGGGTCACAGGTTCGAGTCCTGTTGCGACCACCACAAGAACCCTTGTAAATCAAGGGTTCTTTCTTTTTGCCCATACCCAAATACCCAAACCTCACCCAAACGATACCCAATTATCCCGATTCCGTGGTCAGGTTGCTGATGAAGGCCTGCATCCTGTGCCGCGGCAGCCCGGCCTTTGCCAGATAACTCTGGAATGTCCGGCACACGAACCACTGGTTCAGATGGCTTCCATCTGCGTGGGTGAACACCAGGTTGGGGAATTCCCCTTCATTCCAAAGATCACGGGCTCTTTTCTTCTGCGCTTGCTGATCAGCACGATGCTTTTTCAGCACTTCCATCACAAAGGGTGCAGGCTCGATGATCCGCGTCTTTCCGTTTTTCAGCGTCCCGAAGTAAAACCGGCAGCCTTTCTTCCGAACCTGACAGAGCTGCTTTTCCACATGGATCACACCGTGCTCAAAGTCCACACAATCCCAGGTGAGGCCGATCAGTTCGCCGGACCGCATTCCCGTGAAGATGTCCGTCAGAAACAGCGCCTCAAATTCTTCTCCGCGAAGCACATCGAAGAGTTTCTTCTG
>CAKUFA010000031.1 GCA_934647165.1 uncultured Clostridia bacterium
GTGTGACGAATTTGTGAGATGTGGCAACATAGTGCGACCAGATAGCACAGAATGGGACATCTTGGGATACCCCTGGGTCAATTCGAATCTCCTATGCTCCACTGGATGTGACGCATCTGAACACCTTTGCCGTCCTTCGGCATGGTAAGATCATATGCTTCACGGTAACGTTTTGAAAAGAACGGTTCGGACTATCCGAACCGTTCTTTTCTTATGCTTTGTCCATGTCAATCCGCCGCTGCGCATCCGCTTTCATTTCAATACAGCTTGTCCCCGTCAAAGACCAGAATCTGCCCTTCTCCCATTTCTGCCTGAAGCGTGTTGACCTGAAGATAAGGTGGAATGTCCACAGGGTGGGCGGCAAAAAGGTTTTCGTCGGTGAGATGATCGACGAATTCGACCATCGTATTGCGATCAAAAAGCGTTGGCTGATGTGAACATAACACATGCTGAAAAGGAAGGCTCATCAGTCCGCGCAAAGTCTGCCGATATTCCTTGACCGGCAGTGCTCTGGGGAAAAACAGCCATGTGCAGGGATTCCAGTCGTCTGCGGTCAGCAGCAAAGAACGCTCAGGAACGAAAACCACCGCAGAACCAGGCGTGTGGCCGGGCGCATGGATAATCTGCGCTGTCAGGCCGCCCAGATCGATACATTGTTCAGCCAGCGCATCGGGTGTGGGGATCGCTGCACAGAGGAAAGCATTGTCGTCCACCTCGATCCCACGCCGGTGCGCGCCTGCCAGCACGGCTCGGCGCTGACGTTCGCTTGTGTAGGTCAAAAAGTCCTCCCGGTCATCGGCAAACATCTCGGTGCGGGCAAACCACCGCGCACCAAGAGCATGATCGTGATGGCCATGCGTCAGGATCACACGCACCGGAAGCTCCGTCAGTGTGCGAACAAAGGACAAAACATCCTCCACACCGTAGCCGGTGTCAATCAATAGGGCTTGCTTGGCGCCCACAAGCAGCGTCATGCAGACGCCCATGCAGTCCGCAATATGCCATACGTCTGGAAAAACCTTTCGTGCCGAAAAAGCCATGAAATAGCCTCCTTGAAAAAATTGCCTGCAGCCTATCTCCTTCTTTCTGGAAACAGACTGCAGGCGTTTGTCGGTGGATACTTAGTTTTCTGCCAGCAGCTTTAGGTATTCCACGCCGGCCAGCATCACGATGCCAATGCCGTGGGTGTCGTTAAAATTCCACATCAGCGTGCGATAATAGGCGCGGGAGAAGGAGAAGCCAGAGCCACGGCATACGCCATACAGATTGCCGTTGCGGTCGATCACCTGCTCACACAGCCCCTGCCAGGCACGGGCAATGGCGCTGCGGATCTCACTGCATATCTTCGCCTCATACCAGCCATTGCGAACGCCGCGCGAGAAGGCGCAAATGAACATGGCTGTTGCCGAAGACTCCAGATAGGTGCCAGGATCGTCAAGGATCTGGTGCCACAGGCCGGAAGGATCCTGCAGGCGCAGGTAACCCGCGGTCAGTTCACGGAAGAAGGCAATCAGCTCGGTCCGGTTTGCGTGATCGGCAGGCAGCCTTTGCAGCAGCTCGCTCAGGGTAAACAGCACCCAGCCGTTGCCGCGGCTCCACGGAATGCGGTTGCTCTTCATGTTGCGCAGGCAGCGCATGTGGGACATGAGCTGCTTCTCAGGCATGAACAGCAGCTCCCTGTATTTGAGCAACTGCTCTGCACACATGTTCATCCCCTCCATGTTCCCCGTGAGCATGGAATAACGGATGAGGAAGGGACCGGACATATACATATCATCCGCCCAAATGGTGTCATCGCGGCGGCAATAGGCGCCATCAAAGGTGCGTGGCTGTTCACGGAGCATGTACTCCCCAATGGTATCGGCCAACTTACGCACAGCCGGATCGCCGGGTTGGGCACATTCCAGCATCAGGGAGCCGAAGGAACCGCAGTCATCCAACGCATCCAGCCAGCAGATCTGCTGATTCACGCCAGGGAAGCCATACTTCTCCTGATCGTAACGTGCATAATCGTTGATCCCAACGACCTGCGAAGCGTGGCAGGTCACATAGTCATTCATGACCGGACGATCCAAAAAATGTCCTGCCTGCCACATGCCGTAGAGCGTTACGCCAAGCGGGTAGGTCCAGCGGCCAAAAAGTTTGGTTTCCACATAGGGACGCAGAGCCATGTGGGTCAGCGCAGGACGCCAGGTGATCGTGCCTTCCGCGCCATCGACCAACTGCCCCATCGTACAGGGGAAAATGGCATCAGGCGCTGCACTTTTCAACGGTCCCATAACTAGATAAGGCGTGGTGCTGCCGTGGATGTGAACCGGAGGGGTCATAGATGCCCAGGCGTCATCCTGCAAAAGCGCAGCAACCGTGTCCCAGGGGCCGATGAGCAGCACCTCATGGGACGCACCGGGCTCGATCGCATCGGGCTTGCCATCCACCAGCACCGTCACAGCATCACATACCGGAAGCTTCCTGCATGCGTGCCCCTTGAACCAGGCGGCAAACGTGCCGGACGCCGTGAGCGGCTGCTTAGTAGCAGAAGGAAACCAAGTCAGTGCTGCCGGAGCCGCGTCGCCGAAAAAGACGCTCATATCCGTCACAGCCATTTCATCTACTGGCGCCGAATAAAGGATGCCTGCCTCGCCGTCAAAGGCAGCGTAGGGCAGTACGTAGTTACATGGCTCCCACTGGGGCATGGCATTGGCAAAGCCGCAGCCAAAGCCGATCTCTGTCCGCTCACAACGCCACACGAAGCGGTTATAGCCCGCGTTCAACGACACGTCGACGCGGCATTTTTCATGTGTTCGCTCCTGGTTGCCACCCGACTGAAACACCTGCTCCCCGTTGAGCCACACCTGTACCGGGCCGTCGCACGCCACCATGAAGCCGGAGCCCTTAGCCTGCGGACAGTAAAGATCCGCGACGGCATAGGCGATCTCGCCATTCTGCCCGCCGGGAAAACGCCTGGAAAAATCCAGTAGATACTGCGCCTTGCGGTCTGCCTGGATCCCGCTTTCGTCGAACGTGCGCCAGACAAAGGGCGTTACGGGATGCTCGCCCATGAAGCGCGTGCCGAGCAACTCAATGATCCTCGCAGCGTCGCCGCCATAGCTCCAGGCGGCGCTATCTCGGTCATCAAAATAATATCCCATCATCAGTTTCCTTTCTTGTCGGCATTTGTTTCATACCAGGCTGTGCGGCGAGCCTCGATTACACGGCTTCCCCCGGCCTCCAAATAGGCTGTCACGCAGCGCTCCCATTCCGCATCAAAGTCTGTCTCGGCACACATGATCGTGCGAACCCGAAGTTCCTGTTCTCTGGCGAAGAGGCTGCGGGAGGTTTCAAACGAGGCAGGAATGTAGCCGGTGAGCGTTGGCAGTGAAAAGGAGTTGGTCATCGCCACGCGCCAGGAGTCGCGCCGCAGGCTGCGCAGCTGCTCCGGCAGCTGTCCCAGCGAGAGCCGCGCATCAATCTCGTTGCCCGGGGCATAGGCGTAGCCATTGTACATCAGGGCAAGATCATTCACACTGATCCGTTCCTGCTGTGCGACAGCGTCATCAAGCTTTACCGGCATGCCGTTCTCCAGCCTGTAGTGCTCGTTTTCAAAGCCATAGCGCAGCACAAAATCATTTTCCGGCTTCGCCAACCAGTCGAGATAGCGCAGCGCGGCATCCACATGCTCGCTGCGGGCGGATACGAAGACCATCATGCCGTAATCATTGTAGGTATACTTGTAGGCAGGCTTGCCGGAGGGGCCCAGCAGATCCACCGCAACCACCTCGGCTGCAGGATCGTTGCGGTACAGCTTCACCACCGCTCCGTTGTCACTGTCAAGGCCAAACCAGGAATCGTTGATCCAAAAACCGACGTTGCCCTCTATAATTGCTTGACTATACCGTGATTTATCATTATCGCCAATGGTCGCAAAGTCGCTGTTCAATAGACCCTGGTTGTATAACATATTGAGATACCGATACCCCTCTTTGGCGCCGGTATAAAGGAAAAAGGGCAGAGAAGCCAGATCCTCATCAAGGATGGCACTCTGGTCATAGAACGCCTCCAATATCAGGAGCATGGGCCAGTAGGAGGTTCCATAACTGAGAAAGGCAGGCGCAGCTTGCCCCTGCCCGCCCAGATCGGCCTGCTGGAAGGCGCGCAGAATCTCCAGCAGCTGATCCGTGGTGAGCGCATAGCCGCCGCTATCTGTGACCGGCAGCTCGATCCCCAAACGATCCAGCCAATCCTTACGGATAAACCCACTGGTCACATCCGTCGCACTGCGCAGGCACGGAATGGCGTATTGCCGCCCATTGATCACACCATAGGGCAGCACGGCGGCATGGCTGGTCTGAAGCGTTTGGCCGTGGGCTGCGAGGGCATCGGTGATGTCGGCAACCAGGCCGTTCCGGCACAGAGCAAGCCAGAATTCATAGTCGTAGGTAAACATGAGATCCGGCGGCTCGTTCTGGCTGGCCAACAGATTGACCTGCGCCACATCATCCACGCGCTTGACGCTCACAAACTCCAGCTGGATGTCTAGTTCACGCGCCACCCGGCTCTGCACATAGCGAACCCAAGCGTTGTCCTCACAGGTGCCGTATTCTTCAGGCATGTTCTCCCGGTCATAGACCATGACACGGAGGGACTCGGTCTGCGCGGCTGCGCTCGCCGCCAGCGCAAGAAAAACCAGGCACAGCAGGAGCAGGAACCCTCTTTTCACCGAAAACACCTCCATCATTTTCTATGGCCGGGGAACAGCCGTCAGGCGAGACGTCAGATGTCGGTACGCTCTGCCTTTTCAAAGTTCAGGATAGTCTTGTGGCCGCCGGCGTTGACTTCAATCTTGCCTGCGTCAAACTCGGTCTGAGAAAATTCATTGTCATAGCGCTTGTAGCCATGGATGCAGATCTCTTCACCCTTGACGGTGAGCGGCTTGTTCCAGCCAAAGGTAATCTCGCCCTGGGAGGGAGACTGATACACCAGGTTGTGGGTATCGCCGGTGACCTTCTTGCCCTCAAAGCCCTTCACGAAGGCCTCAAAGCTGCCGTTCTCGGCCTTGGATCCCATCTCGACAGCCCATACATTGGCATGACCCTGGGCAATGTACTCATAATCCTCGGCGCGGTCATACATCTCCTGCCAGTTGTCGGCATACAGCGCCTTGAACATGGCGGGATCCTTCTTCTCCCAGTAGCCGGGGAGCAGGGAGTACACGGCCACATAGCCATTGCCCTTGCGGCCAAAGATCCAGCCATCTTTCTCCACTACCTCATCCATTTCATGCTTGGGGAAGTAGATGTGGGAGTAGAGATAGTCCACAAAGTCGGGCTCAATGCGGTATAGGCACAGCAGCACATTTTCATGCTGCACAGAGCGGGGCAGCGTCAGGTTGCCTGCCCAGCGGTTGGGGCGATTGTCGTATTCGGTCGAAGCCGGATTGGTAGTGAAGATGACCGCCTTATCGCCCAGGGACGCGGTCCAGGGGTGCTGCTGGTAGCCCATACGACCCTTGCGGAAGTCCTGTGCGTTGCTGAGCATGTAGTCCGGTGTGCGGCGGGTGTAGATATCCACCTGGGTCATGGCGGTAAAGTCGGGGGCATCCACACAGGGCGCGCCGGCCTCATCATGCAGCTTGTAGCGCTCATAGTAGGCGCGCACGCGGTTGGTCATCCAGTTCCAGGTGGGGAATACCTTTAGGGAGTTCTCCACGGTCAGACGATCGGAATAGGTCTGCTGGCCCCAGAAAAACATGATATTGTCAAAGTCCGCAGGATCCACGCCGAAATACTTGGCATCCGCCACGTCGATACTCATGCGTTCACGGTTGGTCTGGATGCCCTGGGGTGTGGCAGCTGCTGCCAGGATGGCCTTGGGGCAGGTGTAGCCATTGGCTGCCAACATCACGGCGCAGTTACTCATGGCGCCGGTATAGCCCTTGTCAAACAGCAGGGACATGACGGCGGAGCAGTCCTCATTGTCGGGCTCGATGATGAAGCGGGTGTAAACGCGGCCATGGGTGGTTGGCAGGTGACCCTCAAAGTGGTTGACGGCCAGATCGAACACCAGCATATCGATCAGCATGCGGCAGCGGGTACGGATATCCTCTTCGTCCGCATAAATCATCAGATCGACCAGACCCAGCATGTCCTCCATATAATAGCCCTGGGTCAGCCATTCGCTAAAGCCGAAGCGCTCGCGCCAGTTCAGCCAGCGGCGCAGGAAGGTGGTGGCGTGAGCCCGATGCTCGGCGCCGGTCATGCCATTGTTGGGAAACACAACGTCTGGATACATCTGACCCACCAGATATTCGGCGCTGTGGTACAGGATCTGATGGTTCTCGGTAAAGTAGCAGGCATGCACCTCGCCGGGCTCATCCAGCCAATACTTGAAATTGATCAGGCTCTTCTCGATCTTCTGAGCCTCTTTCTCATCCAAACGGGTGCCGCGGTGCTCTCGCAGCATGCGGATGAGCGCAGGGATGGCAAAGTCGGCGCAGTCCAAACGGGTATCGATGCGATCCAGCGCCTTGTCAATAGCAAAATTGCGCACCGGCGGGGTCTTGATCCCGACCTTTTGCAGCTCCATCTTGGCCAGGTCATAGTACAAGCCAAGGAAGCCGTTGAACGAGCTGAACGTACTCGTCATTTCTTCAGGCGTGGTTGCTGCCTGTCCCTTGCCGAGCTCCACAACATGCTCCAGATACTTCAGATTGTCCATGGGTCATTCCTCACTTTCGTCAGATTGTTCATTTTGATCCGCCCCATCGGCGGAGAGGGTTCTCTCTGTGTTGAGCTGTCTGCGGTATTCACCGGGAGAACAGCCCACATACTGCTTGAACAGACGATACATGGTCTGTTCGCTGCCGATGCCCACACGCTCGGCGATCTCGCGCTGGGAAATATCCGTCGTGACCAGAAATTCCTTCATTTTCTCCATGCGAATACTCTGCAGGTAGGCTGAAAAGGTGGTACCCATCTCGGTGGAGATGATCTTGCGCAGATAGGAATAGCTGATTCCCAGCGCAGCGGCCACATCCTCTGGCATGAGCCGCTCGGCGTAATGGCCTGCGATATAACGGATAAACTTGTTGGTATATCCGCTGCCACCCTGACGCGCCTTGATCACCTGGCGGGAAAGCTGTGTTCCCTTGGCCTCCAGCCACAGGAGCATGTGCTCAAGTGTGTCGAAGCTACTCAGATAGCGGAAGGGGGAGTGCTCCGGCTCGTCAAAGAGCACATTGATCGGCATCCCTTTGCGGAAGGCGGTCTGAATCAGCATACCGAGCAGCTGCGATACGGCAAACTCCAGATCATCCATGCCTGCCTCGCTCTCCAGCAGCAGTGTCAGCAGCTCCTGCGTCCGGGCGTGGACGGCCTCTGGTCCTTCATCAATGGCAGAGATGATGCTCTGCACCCTAGTCTGCGGAAAAGTAAACGTCTTGGGCTGTACCATTGCTGGGACATACAGGATGCGGCTGTCGGTGCCACGCACCAGCTTCCAGCGGATCGCCTGCTTGGCCTCGTTCAGCGCCTCTGCCACATGATCCTGCCCGGAAAATATGGTCGAGCAGGCAATGCTGAGCGAACAGGCAGTAAAAGCCTGCATCAGACCGGCCACCTTATCCATCAGCGTTTGCAGATCCTGTCCTGTGGGCTCTGCCAGGAAGCTGACTGCTGCGGCCACCGACCATTCATTCACACGGATCGTGTAGGCGCTCTCGCCCTCTCCCACAAGCTCACGCAGCGAATAACGCAGCAGATAGTCCAGGAAGGGCGACAGCTTACGCGCCTCAACAATCCGCCGATTCGGCTCATCCACATCACACAGCAGGAACACATAGTGATCAAAGGATGACAGGTGGATCAGCATGTTTTCCGTCAGCTGGTTGGCGGACACTGCTTCATACAGCTTGGTATCCATCTGCCGGACGTCCGACAGGCTGTCGATCGCATGCCACTGCTCCGATACCCGAGCCAGAACGGTGGTGGCATCCTTGGCTGTATCGTTTGGGATCTTTTGCGCCTGTACCTGGCGTTCCAGTGTGGCCTGCAGTTCCGCAATGGGGCGATTCATTTGTCGCGCGATCATGCGGAAGCTGATGATGATCACGACGATGAACACGGCCAGCACGATCAGTGCATAGACCATCTGCTGGATCGCCGCCACGATCACCAGACCGCCCGGCACCCATACAGCAAACTGAAAATGTCTGCCGCGATATGCAGAACAAAGCTGTTCGCCATCTCGCCAGTGGAGGAAGGTCTCCTCATCCGGATCAGCCTGGAGAAGCGAGGACGCCACGCTTTTCGGCAATAGCGGCGGCGCCATGGTTCTTTGACAGACCACATTGCCCTGGGCAGAGAGGATGATCAGATCATCCAGGCCATCATTATGGGTAAGGAGTGAGGCGTAGAGCTTTTTGCAATCGACCAGAAAGCAGACTACGCCGCGAAAGCCGACATCCGAGACCTCCAGTCGTTGGCGGTAGATCAGGCACAGCTTTGAGGTGTCCTGGCCGGGATAGCCTTCCACCTGAGCTGTAATGATGCCCTCCGCCCACGCTTCTTCAGGCGTTTCTACTATTATATTGTGGATGGCGGGCGTATTGATCTCATAACGCGTGCGGCTGGCAGTATAGACAAGACCATTATCCATGTTGATGACCCAGATATCGGCCAGGGTCTCGTCAGTGAGCTTGATGGTGTTGAGCTTCGCCATATAATCGATGCTTCGCAGCGCGTCATCTGTAGGGGATACCGGCTGGCTGAGTTTTGCGGTATCCTTGTTCGCACGGATCATCGAGGCATTGCTTTGAATGTTTTGAAGCCGAAGCTCTAACTGCTGCTCCAGCTGGCGGGCGCCGGTGTCGGCTATACGCGACGTATGCTTCGTCAGAGAAACAATCTGGATCACGGTCAGGATCACAGAGAGCAGGAAGGCGATCGTAATGGCCAAGGTAAGATATCTTTTTGTTGCGATCTCGATGACGCGCGGTTGACCTGACCGCACAGTCCGGTTCCTTTTCGTCATCAGGGGTTCTCCTTTATTACGCTCTTTGTTTCGGCATCCACATTGATTATATCAATAAGCACGGGTTAATGAAAGGCATGCAAAGACCTTTTTGTCACATGCGAGAGCTATTATCAGTTTTGTTGGTAGCTGAAATATCAATTTTGTAGTATGGTATAGCCAGCAACATGGGGTAAACGAGAAAAAAACAGTCAAATCACACAAAATTTGAGCAGGTAGGCAAGTCCTCCCGCCTCGGCTGAAGAAAGAGAGGGAATCCAATGATAACTAACCTAGCGCAAACGACAAAAAAGAAAAAAGGTTATTGGCATGGCCTGCTCGTCGATTTCAAACGCGACTGGCGTTTGTACCTGATGCTGATCCTGCCCATCGTCTTCTACATTATGTTCCGCTATACGCCCATGTATGGCATTGTGATCGCCTTCCAGAACTACAACCTGTTCAAAGGCATTGCAGGCAGTCGCTGGGTAGGGACCGCCAACTTTGAATTTGTATTTAAGATGAGAGACTTCAGCATTGCGCTGAAAAACACGCTTCTGCTGAATTTCTTGGATCTTCTTGTCGGCTTCCCAATGCCGATCATCTTGGCTATTATGCTCAATGAGATCAAATCCTCCGGCGTCAAGCGTGTGGCACAGACGCTGCTCTATCTGCCTCACTTCCTGTCCTGGGTCATCATTGGCGGCATGATGCTGACCATCTTTGCCCCCACCACCGGCATTGTCAATGCCACCCTGCTCAAGGCAGGACTCATCTCCAATAACATTCCTTTCCTGACCAGCGGTGTACCATGGCGCATTACCTATGTACTGGTCGGCGTGTGGCAGAGCATGGGCTGGGGTACCATCCTCTATATGGCTGCCATCACCGGCATTAATCAGGAACTGTTTGAAGCAGCGAAGATGGACGGCGCCAACAAGCTCCAGCAGATCTGGCATGTGACGCTGCCCGGCATCCGCCCCACCATCGTGGTGCTGCTGATCCTAAATGTGGGTCAGATGATGAACATCGGCTTTGATCGCCCCTTCGTGATGGGCAATACCATGGTGCAGGATTATTGCGATGTGATCTCCACCTTTGTGTACCGCGCCGGTATCAAGAACGCACAGTTTGCCCGTGCGACGGCCATCGGCCTGTTCCAGTCTGTGGTCGGCCTGATCATGATCACCACGGCCAACTTCGTCTCCCGCCGCCTTGGCGAGGAAGGCATCATGTAAGAAAGGAGGATGCTGAACATGACCACCATTCAGAGCAAAATGCAGCTGGCAGAAAAGAAGAAAAAGGTCACCATGCCTCAGATCATCCTTATTGCTGTCATCATGATCTTTGTGCTGATCTGCGTGCTGCCGGTCATCAACCTGGCCTGCGTATCGCTCAGTTCCAAGTCTGCTATCCTTCGCGGCGATGTCGCCTTTTTCCCCGTTGAACCTACGCCCAATGCCTATGTTGCCATCGTCCGCGATGCCAGTATGATCCGCAGTCTGTTCTACACCATCGAGCTGACGCTGATCTATACCGCCCTGGCCATGGTGCTGACCATCCTGCTGGCCTATCCTATGACCAAAAAGCGCCTGCGTGGCCGCGGCTTCCTGTCAATGTTCGTTATCTTTACCATGTATTTTAACGGCGGCACCATCCCCACCTATCTGACCATCAAGGATTATGGCCTGATCAACACCATGTGGTCGCTGATCCTGCCCGGTTTGATCTCCACCTATAACATGATCATCCTTCGCTCCTTCATCAGCTCCCTCCCGGGCGAACTTGAGGAAGCAGCGATCATCGACGGCGCCAACGATTTCCAGGTGCTGTTCAAGATCATTCTGCCGCTGTCCCTGCCTGCCATCGCCACAATCTCGCTGTTTTATGCGGTGGGCAAGTGGAATAGCTTCTCGGATGCCCTGTACTATATCTCTTCCGAGGCACTGCAACCCCTGCAGCTGAAGCTGTATAACCTCATCAAGGGCTCAACCACCCTGGACATCTCCACCCTGGAGGGCAACAGTGCGGATCTCGGCTACAGTATTTCCGAATCCATCGAGTCGGCCTCCATCATCTTCGCCACCCTGCCCATTCTAGTGGTGTATCCTTTCCTCCAGCGCTACTTCGTGTCCGGCGTGACCGTTGGCGCAGTGAAGGGCTAAGCTTCCTCTTGTATTCAGCCGCCCGGTGAAGGACGGTTGGAATAAAAATCATCAAAGGAGTGGAAACCATGAAAAAGTTCCTGTCCTACCTGCTGATGCTCACCCTGCTGGCATCCTGCCTGAGCATCCCTGCCATGGCCGACGCTGATGACTGGATCACCCTGCGCGTCGAGTGCTTCGACCGTTCCGTGTCTGGTCTGAGCGTCGAGAACAACCTCCAACACGACTACATCCAGGCCAACTTCGGCGACCCCAACCACATCAAGGTAGAGCTGGTTCCCGTATCCCGCTGGAGCGAGACCGAGATCCTGAACACCCAGCTGGCTGGCGGCACTGCCCCCGACATCTGCTACACCTATGACACTGCGCTGGTGCAGCAGTATGTGAACATGGGCGGCCTGACCCCCCTGAACGATCTGCTGGCTGAGTATGGCAAGAACGTATCTGCCTTCTTGGGCGATGATGTGCTGGGATATGGCCAGTTTGACGAGAACGGCACCAAGGTGCAGTATTATTTGCCTGCCCGCCGCATCAATGTTACCAAGCTTGGTTTGTTCATCCGTCAGGACTGGCTGGAGAAGCTGGGCATGGCTGAGCCCACCACCACCGATGAGTGGGTTGCTTACCTGCGCGCTGCGAAGGCGGCTGGTCTGGGCGGCGATCAGACCGTTCCTTACTCTATGAAGCTGTATGAGAATGCTCCCCTTTTCTCCACCTCTGTGATCGTGGACTCCTTCCTAGACTTCTCCAAGATTACCAAGGAGGACTGGTTCTCCCTGTATCATGAGCAGATGCCCGGCGCCAAGGAGGCCTATCGTCTGCTGAATACCCTGTACAACGAGGGTCTGATCTCCGAGAACTTCGCCATCGACAATGGTGACATCCGCGACCGTGACCTGAACCAGGGCTATGCTGGCTTCTACATTGAAGGCCCCACCCAGGTTTGGCCCACCTACAGCGACGAGATGAAGAAGAACGTGGGCAAGGACGCCACCTGGATCCCCGTCAATCCCTTCGTGAACGCTGATGGCTACACCCTGCATGAGAACTATGCTGCCAACGGAATCTGCATCTTCATTCCCAGCTGGGTCAACCAGGAGACTGCTATCGCCGCTATGAAGTACATGGACTGGATGGCTCAGCCTGAAAACATGTTCTATCTGCAGCAGGGCATTGAGGGCGTTCACTATGATCACCTGAACGAGGACGGCCTGCCCGTTGGCCGCGTGACCAACGACAACCTGCCCGACGACAAAAAGTGGTTGAACGCTACTGACCTGGTTTTCCTGGCCAATGGTTCCAGCTTTGGTAATGACGAGCTGAACAACAAGTATGCTGCTCTGTCCTTCCCCGGTTATGAGGACGTCGTAGCTCGCTCCTATGAGTACATGGCCAAGGATTCCTATGGCCCCATCGGCTTCACCGTGGCGATCACTGCCGAGGCTGATTATGGTCAGATGGTGCTGGCCAAGCAGGCTGAGCTGCTGACCAATGCCCTGACCTGCGCTCCTGCCGACTTTGACGCTGTGTATGATCGCTGCGTGCAGGCTATCCTGGATGTTGGCGGCCAGAAGATCGTTGACGAGCGCAAGGCTGCTTTCGAGGCCGGCCTGATCCGCGGCGACTTTCCCGTGGAAGTACTGGCCAAGTAAGCGCTGATCCCCCACCCTCGCAGGGAGCAATGCACTGAAAAAAACAGGGCATTGCTCCCTGTTTTTGCGATGATACAGATTAGAGTGTACCTTGGATGAAATCCGCTGCCGCAACGGCAGCTCTGTACCGCTTCATATCATTATGAGCCGTTCATTGGCATGCCGCAGTGATAAGTGCGCACTGTTTTGAAAAAAGCCGTCGTCATACGCTGCTGGTTTTCCGCAGCAAAGTTGTAGGCAACCATCGGCACCATGCCCTGACAAATACCAATACTGATATTGAGCGGCAGTCGCTCCACCTTCAGCTCGATCCCGATAGCTGCCAGATTGATATCGCCATGCGCCGCTGCAAGCATATTGCTGGCAGCAGCCGGGAGACCGACGCTGAGGATCGCTCGCAGCTTTTCTTATGCTTTGTACATGTCAATCAGCCGCTGCACATCCGCTTTCCCGTTCCTCCACCTTTGCCGCCTGATCGTGCAGCATGTCCGCATGCCTGATTTCTTCGCTTGTCAATCTATTCCTGGTGTGTATCTCTGCACGTCACCGCACACATGGCGTAGTTTTCCGCATCCTTTCGCTCCCTGCCAATGTGCTGCATTGGCTTTTTTCTTTCCTTCCCTTGCAAGGTGTAGCCCTTGCATGGTATACTATATGATGAGTTCGTGTGAACGCGAACCGCAAGGAGATTGACAATGCTTGAATTTGTGAAAAAACTGCTGGGCGGCGGAAGCGATGCGCAGGTCAAGAAGCTGCGCAAAACCGTGGATGCCATCGAAGCACTGGAAGATGAATATCGCACGCTGACAGACGCGCAGCTGCAAGCCAAAACGGAGGAGTTCCGCGCCCGGCTGCAAAAGGGTGAAACGGAGGACGACCTGCTGCCGGAGGCTTTTGCCACCGTGCGTGAAGCGGCCGATCGCGTGCTGGGCATGCGGCCGTATCACGTGCAGCTGCTGGGCGGCATTGTGCTGCACCAGGGACGCATTGCCGAAATGAAAACCGGCGAAGGTAAAACGCTGGTGGCCACGCTGCCCGCTTACCTGAACGCGCTGAGCGGCAAAGGCGTGCATGTGGTGACCGTGAACGATTACCTTGCCCGCCGCGACAGCGAGTGGATGGGCAAGGTGCATCGCTTTCTCGGGCTTTCCGTCGGGCTGATTGTGCACGACATGGACGGTGCGGAACGTAAGCGCGCTTATGCCTGCGACATTACCTATGGCACCAACAACGAGCTGGGCTTCGACTATCTGCGGGACAACATGGTCATCCGCCAAAGCGACCTGACCCAGCGCGGGCACCACTATGCCATTGTGGACGAAGTGGACTCCATCCTCATTGACGAGGCACGCACGCCCCTGATTATTTCCGGTCAGGGTGATAAGAGCACCATCCTTTATGAAAAGGCCGACCAGGTGGTAAAGGCGCTCAAGCGCGACGAACACTACACAGTGGACGAAAAGAAGAAGTCCGTCGCTCTCACCGACGAGGGCGCCCAGCGAGTGGAACGCGCCTTTGAAATTGATAACCTGAACGACCCTGAAAACGCCGAGCTGAACCATCACATCAACTGCGCCCTGCGCGCGCACGCCCTGATGAAGCGCGATGTGGATTATGTGGTACAGAACGGTCAGGTAGTGATTGTGGACGAATTCACCGGACGGTTGATGATCGGCCGCCGCTATTCCGAAGGGCTGCACCAGGCCATTGAAGCCAAGGAGCATGTGAAGGTCGAACGCGAAAGCAAAACGCTGGCCACCATCACCTTCCAGAACTACTTCCGCATGTATGACAAGCTCTCCGGCATGACGGGTACCGCCAAGACCGAAGAGCCGGAATTCCAGGGCATCTACAGCCTGGACGTGGTGGAGATCCCCACCAACAAGCCCAACATCCGCAAGGATTTGGACGACATGGTGTATAAGAACAAGCAAGCCAAGTTCAACGCCGTTCTTGCCGCCATTGAGGAAAAGCACGCCTCCGGTCAACCTGTACTGGTAGGCACGGTGACAGTGGAAACCAGCGAGATGCTCTCCGACATGCTGCGGCGCAAGGGCATCCCGCATGAAGTGCTCAACGCCAAGAACCATGCCAAGGAAGCTGAAATCGTCGCACAGGCCGGCCACTACGGCGCGGTGACCATCGCCACCAACATGGCAGGCCGCGGCACGGACATCCTGCTGGGCGGCAACCCGGATTTCCTTGCTCGCCGCGCCATGCGGCAGGAGGGCTATGACGATGAGATGATCGAAAACGCCACCGGCCACAATGAGGATGTGCCGGAGGAAGTGCTCGCTGCCCGGGCGCGTTACGCGGAGCTGCACAAGCAATTCAAACAACAGACCGACCAGGAGCACGACCGGGTGCTGAAGACCGGCGGTTTGCACATCATCGGCACGGAGCGGCATGAAAGCCGCCGCATTGATAATCAGCTACGCGGCCGTGCCGCCCGCCAAGGCGATCCCGGTTCCACCCAGTTTTTCATCTCCCTGGAGGACGACCTGATGCGTTTGTTCGGTTCCGACCGCATCGGCGCGATGGTGGAACGCCTTGGGCTCAAGGACGATGAACCTTTGCAGGCCGGGCTTTTGACCAAGCAGATTGAAGCCGCCCAGAAGCGCATCGAAGGGCGCAACTTTGACATCCGCAAGCATGTGCTGGAATATGACGATGTGATGAACCGCCAGCGCGAGGTCATTTATCGCCAGCGCCGACAGGTGCTGATGGGTGAGAACGTCCATGACGCCGTCATCCGCATGGCTGACAAGCTCATCGACTTTGCGATGGATCGCTTCTGTGTGGATCCGGACGGCGCGGACTGGGATCTGCCCCAGCTGACCGTGTACCTTGAAAACCTGTGCCTGCACCACGGCTGCGTGGAAAAATGCAAGGCTATTGCAGATGAATCCGGCCGGGATGCGTTCATCGAAGCGCTCAAGAAGGACGCCCATGAATTCTATGAGGAACGGGAAACGCTGCTTGGTGAAATCGGGGTGGATATGCGGGAATTCGAGCGCACCGTGCTGCTCATTTCCGTGGATCGCCGGTGGATGGATCACATCGACGCGATGGATCAGCTGCGGGACGGCATCGGCTTCCGCGCCTACAGCGGCAAAAATCCTGTAACTGAGTATCAGATCGAGGCCGGCCACATGTTTGCCGAATTGAACCACCTGATTCAGGAAGACACGGTACGCAGGCTGTATCAGGCACGGGTAGAGCGCCAGCCCGAACGCGTGCAGCAGGCCAAGCCGGTGGAAGCACGCACCGGCGGTGAACAGCCCCGGCAGCCGCGCAGGGTGAAACCCTCTGAAAAAGTTGGGCGCAATGATCCCTGCCCCTGCGGCAGCGGCAAAAAATATAAGAATTGCTGCGGACGCAGCCAGGAATGACCTTTCCTGCCCCATGAACCCCCAACGCACGAGAAAGAGGGAGCACGCATCATGCTGGAATTGGAACAATATACCCAGGATGTCAATAGCATCCGCACACAAATCAAAAATGCCGGTGAAGCGCTGCATGTGGATCACATGCGCGAGCAAATCGCCGAGCTGACCGAGGAAATGAACCAGCCTGAGTTCTGGAACGATCTTGACCATTCCACCAAGGTGAACCAGAAGCTTGGCCGCCTGAAGAACCGCCTTGCACACTATGAAAAGCTGCTTTCTTCCGCCGATGACATCGAAGTGATGATCTCCCTTGCACAGGAAGAAAATGACGAAAGCATGGGCGAGGAAATCGGGCTGGAGCTGACGCAGCTCAAGGAACAGGCCGATGCGCTGGAGCTGGAAACGCTCATGCGCGGAGACTATGACGACTGCGACGCAATCCTCTCCCTGCACGCGGGCGCCGGCGGAACCGAGGCCCAGGACTGGACCCAGATGCTCTACCGGATGTACACCCGCTATTGTGAGCAGATGGGCTTCCAGGTGAAAGTACTTGACCTGCTGGACGGCGACGAGGCCGGCATCAAGTCCGTAACCTTTGAAGTGAGCGGCGACCACGTGTACGGCTACCTGCGCGGCGAAAAGGGCGTGCACCGCCTGGTGCGCATCAGTCCCTTTGACGCAAACGCCCGCCGCCATACCTCCTTCGCCTCGCTGGACGTGGCTCCCATTCTGGATGAGGACGACGGGGATATTGAAATCAACATGAAAGATGTGCGCGTGGATACTTATCACTCCTCCGGCGCAGGCGGACAGAACGTGAATAAGACCAGCTCCGCCGTGCGAATGACGCACTTCCCCTCCGGCATTGTGGTTTCCTGCCAGACTGAGCGCGACCAGGTGCAGAACCGCGCAACCTGCTTGAAGATGCTCAAGGCCAAGCTGTTGGAAATCCGTGAACGCGAAAAGGAACAGCAAATGGCCGACATCAAGGGCGAAATGAAGAAGATCGAATGGGGCAGCCAAATCCGCTCCTACGTCTTCCAGCCCTATACGATGGTGAAGGATCACCGCACGGGGTACGAAGTTGGAAATATCGACGATGTGATGGACGGGAATCTGGAGGGTTTCATCACCGCGTATTTGAAGATGCAGTGATTGGTGGGGTGCCCTTCCGTTCCTGAACAAGAGCGGGAGGGCACCTGCTGTTTTTCCCAAAGCACCGCCAAACGGGCATGCGATTTTCGCCATGGGCGAAAGAGCTCACCCAACCCTTTTCTCCAGCTCCACTTTACCTCGACTTCTTTCAGGAGGGTCTATGCGCCGCTTTCTCTCCCCCGTTCTTGGCTTCCTCCTGTCCTTTGCCCTTGCGCTCCTTAGTCTTTCCACCCTCATCAACGGCAGCGCAACCTCGCCTGCCCTTATGCTGTCCATGCTGCGCCGCCACGCTCCCTCTGCCGCCACCGGTCTCCCCGATGAGGATTACCCCGCCATGGCTGACATGATCGCCCGATATCTGGCCGGCAGCGAGATTCCTTTTCAGTATGTCCTGACCGCAACAGACGGCAGCGAAACCGTCTGCTTTAACGCACGGGAGCAGCAGCATATGGCAGACTGCCGCGCACTGTTTGTGCTGTGCCGCGGCGTGCAGCTTTTTTCCGGCATGATGAGCGCGCTGCTGGCTTTGCTGCTGCTTCTGCTGCGGGATATGCGCCGGTCTTCATCCGGTTTTCTTGCGGGGGGAGGGCTGGTGCTTGCCTGCGTGCTGGCACTGCTCGGATGGGGCATTGCGGACTTCGATGGCCTGTTTGTCCGCTTCCATCAACTGTCCTTTGCCAATCATTTGTGGCTGCTTAACCCCCGCACGGATATGCTCATTCGCCTGATGCCTACGAGCTTTTTCGTGCAATGGGGCGGCGTGATCGGAGCTGTGTGGCTGCTGTTCCTGGCGTTGGCGGAAGCCGTGGCCGCAGCGGCACACAGGCGAAGCCGCCATGGTTAAGCCGATACTCTTTGCTGTGAGGTTATTGACATGACATTCGATCAAAAAATGGCTGTCCGGGCGGATGCAATTCGCCAGCAGGACACCGTTCGCATCCTTTCTCTGGAATCCTCCTGCGATGAAACGGCCGCAGCCATCATCGAGAACGGCAGAGTCATCCGCGCAAACGTGATTTTCAGCCAGATCGACCTGCATGCGCTGTACGGCGGTGTGGTGCCGGAGATTGCCAGCCGCGCCCATGTGGAAGCCTGCGACCGGGTGATTGACGAAGCGCTGAAGGAAGCAAGCCTGTCCTTTGACGACATTGACGCGCTGGCCGTAACCTATGGCCCTGGGCTGGTGGGCGCGCTGCTCACAGGCGTCAACTGCATGAAAGGGCTGAGCTATGCGCTGCAAAAGCCGTTGATTCCTGTGAACCACATTGAAGGGCATGTGTCCGCCAATTACCTCACTTATCCGGACCTCAAACCGCCGTTTGTGTGCCTGGTGGTATCCGGCGGGCACAGCCATCTGGTACGGGTAGAGGACTATGGCGTGTACACCCTGCTGGGGCAAACCACGGACGATGCGGCAGGGGAAGCCTTTGACAAGGCTGCACGGGTGCTGGGTCTGCCGTATCCCGGTGGCCCACGCATTGACAAGCTGGCCGAAGAAGGCAATCCCCATGCGTTTGAACTGCCCCATCCCCACACGGAAGGCCGATATGACTATTCCTTCTCAGGGCTGAAGACGGCATTCCTCAACCTTGCGCACAAAATGGAACAGAAAGGTGAGACGCTCCCAAAGGCTGACCTTGCCGCTACCTTCCGCTTTGCGGTGGTTTCCTCACTGGTGGATAAGGCAATCCTGGCCGCTAAAGAGACGCATGCACCGGCGTTGGCCATGGCAGGCGGCGTATCAGCCAACAGCCTTTTGCGCCGCATGATGCAGGAAGCCTGCGACGCGGCAGGAATTCCGCTCTACATGCCGCGGCTTGGCCTTTGCACAGACAACGGCGCAATGATCGGTTCAGCCGCTTATTACAGGCTTTTGCGGGGCGAAACGGCCGCACTGTCGCTGAATGCGCAGCCTGCGCTGCGTTTGTTGTAAAAAGAACGCACCAACGACTTTTGATGAAAGCAGGATGCATCGCATTCCGGCTGAAAGGAGTTCCTACGTGTTTGCCCGATTCAAGGATATGTTTTTCCGATATCGCTATTACGGCTATTCGCAGGATATCCTTCTCCTTTATAAGGAAGAACTCTATCGCTACAATCAGCTGCTGATTTTCGGTTTATCGCGGCAGGTTGCGCGGGTCTCCGTACTGGTGGCGCTTATTAGTATTTTTGTTCCGGTTATGCGATGGGCGCTGCCGTTGCTGTTTTTCCTCTTTTTCAGCTGCGTTGTCGCCCATCTCCTCTGCCGAAACAGCTCCCGCAGTCGAATTCTATGGATTGCTTATGGCCTGTGCGCGGTGTTTTATGCCAGCATCATTGCGCTGAATTATTCACCCCGGGTCTCCAACACCACGGCGTTCTTTTGCGGCTTGCAAATGATGCTGTGCATGTATGTGGTGGACTACCCCATACGGCTCATTCTTCTCAACCTTTTGGCATCGTTGCTCTACTTTGGGGCAAGCATCATATCGCCGGAGCCCCATGATTTATCCGGAGACGCGCTTTGTGTGAGCGTTTTCTTCTTTTTCAGCCAGATGATGCTGTGCAACATCAATCACACGCGGCTCAGCCAGATTATTTCCACAAAGGAGATTGCCCGCCAGCGCGACACGGATGGATTGACCCATCTGTTTACACGTTCCGCTGCGGAAAAACACATCTCCGCAGCATTGTTCAGGCAGGATGCTTCCGTCCAGTCCGTGCTGATGCTCTTTGATCTGGATCATTTCAAGGAGCTGAACGACACACTCGGCCACCAAGTCGGCGACCAGGCATTGCAGGATGTGGCAACCGACCTGTCGCACATGTTCCGCGCATCGGACATACTCAGCCGCTTGGGTGGAGACGAGTTCATCATCTTTCTGCAAAACGTGCCCGACCGCACCTGGCCGCTGGTCCGCGCACAGCAGGTGCTGCACGTTGTAGCCCGGGAATACGGCCCGGTTGAACATCCATGCCGCATCACGGCCAGCCTTGGCATTGCCTTTTCCACAGATGCAGGCATGACCTACAACCAGCTCTATCACGCGGCGGATCACGCCATGTATAAAGCCAAGCGCGCCGGCGGAAACCGCCTTTGTGTGTGGCACCCAACCGACAAAGGAAAGGGTTGATTGTTCGCCATGAAAAATCGAAACCTTTGGCAAATGCTGAAATTCACGTTCTTCTCCATCTCCGCAGGACTGATTCAGATTCTGTCCTACACGTTGTTTTATGAGGTGTTTGGCTGGACGAATTACTGGATGAGCCACGTGCCATCGCTGATTTTAAGTGTTTTGTGGAACTTTACCTTCAACCGCCGCTACACCTTCCGCTCGGATGCAAGCATTTCCCGCTCAATGCTGCTGGTGGCGCTGTATTATGCGGTTTTCACCCCACTATCCGCCTGGTGGGGCACAGCACTGCAAAACGCGGGCATGCTGCACTGGCTGGTTGAGGGATTCAACATGCTGGTTAATTTCGTGACGGAATTTTTCTACCAGCGCTTTGTGGTCTATCGACACCGGATTGACACCAACAAGCTAGCGCAAAAGAAGCAGCAGGAGGGTTAATTTCACCTTCCTTTCACCGCGTTTTCCTTTCGTTTACTACCCATCGCACTTTCACTTCATCAAGGAGGAATGATTTTATGCGCATTGACGGCCGAGCCCAATCCCAACCCCGCGAGGTTACCATTACACCGGATTTTGTCCGCACAGCTGACGGAAGCTGCCTGATCGCCACGGGCAACACCCGCGTCATCTGCACCGCTTCTGTGGAGGAAACCGTCCCCCCGTTCCTTAAAGGCAAAGGTCAGGGCTGGGTCACTGCGGAATATGCCATGCTGCCCGCCTCCACCGGCACGCGCAAAAAGCGCGATGGCATCAAGAAAGACGGCCGCAGTGTGGAAATTCAGCGGCTGATTGGCCGTGCACTGCGCCAGGCTGTAGATATGCAGACCCTTGGTGAAAGAACCATCACCCTGGATTGCGATGTGCTGGAGGCCGACGGCGGCACCCGCACCGCCTCCATCACCGGCGCCATGGTCGCCCTCACCTGCGCGGTAGACAAGCTGCTCAAAACCGGCAAACTGGCCTATTCACCCATTCGCCATCAGGTGGCGGCCATCTCCTGCGGCATTGTGGATGATGAACCCGCCCTTGACCTGTGCTATCAGGAGGACAGCCATGCACAGGTGGACATGAACCTTGTGATGAACGAGCAGGGTGATTTTATCGAAATGCAGGGCACAGGGGAAGGACGCGCCTTCACCCGCAGTGAGCTTGCCACCCTCACCCAGTATGGAGAAGCGGGCATCCGTGCGCTGATGGTTGCCCAGAAAGCATCCCTTGGCGAACGTGCACAGCTCATTTGCCCCAAACCTCCGCTGGTGGTAGCCTCCGGCAACGCCCACAAGCTCAAAGAATTGCAGGATATCTTCGGTAACCACTACACCGTGGTGAGCATGTATGCCGCAGGCTTCCACGGCGACATTGACGAAAACGCCTCCACCTTTGCAGGCAATGCCATCATCAAGGCTGAAGCCGTATGCAAGGCCACCGGCATGCCCACCCTGGCGGATGACAGCGGCCTGGCCGTGGACGCGCTGGATGGCGAGCCCGGTGTGATGTCCGCCCGGTATGCCGGCGTGCATGGAGATGACAAAGCCAACAACGCCCTGCTTCTCCGCCGCATGAAGGGCAAGACGCCCCGCACAGCGGCCTTCCACTGTGCCATTGCGCTGAAGCTGCCCGGCAAAGAACCGCTGGTGGCTGAGGGCGTTTGCCCCGGCGTGCTGCTGGAGGAAGAACGCGGCAACGGCGGTTTCGGCTATGATCCGCTGTTCCTGTATGAACCGCTGAACAAAACCTTTGCCGAGCTGACGGAAGAGGAAAAGAACGTCGTGAGCCACCGCGCCCGCGCCTGCGAAAAGATGCTGACCATCATGGAGGGACTGAACACGTGAAGCGCGCGGTAATCCTTTCCGACAGCCACGGTGATGAAACCGGCCTGCGATGGATGCTGGAACAATTGTGGCAAAGCACGGGTCCGGTGGACCTGTATTTGCACCTGGGCGACGGCGCAACGGACTTTGCGCGGCTGGAGAACTTTCTCCTTGCCCGGGATCCGCATTGCGTGCCGCTTGGGGTGAAGGGCAACTGCGATTTCGGCATTGACACCGTGCCCCTGGAACGGTTAGTATGCTTTGGTGGGCAATGGATGCTGCTGACGCACGGCCATCGCTTTGCCGTGAAGCAAACGTACAGCATCCTTGCCGAGCAGGGACGGGAAAAAGGTTGCCGAGCAGCACTGTTTGGGCACACGCACAAGCCCTTTTTGCAGGATGAGGATGGTCTTATGCTGCTAAACCCCGGCAGTGCCGCCGACGGCCGCCTGGCGGTGCTTTCCGTGGATGATAAGGGTTTGCTTTCAGCAGAGCTGAAGGAATTTTGATGATGCAAAACGCTTATTCGCTGCTTATGCGATGAGGAGGAACCCATGAACGGCTTGGTACGCCTTGCGGCTGCGGTGCCGCACCTGTGTCTTGGCAATGTGGAAAAGAATGTGGACGCCCATCTGAAAAAGATCGCTGATGCGGCTTCCCGGCATGCATCGCTGGTGGTTTTCCCGGAATTGTCCCTTACTGGATACACCTGCGGCGACCTTTTCTTCCAGCAATCCCTGTTGGATGCGCTGGAAGCGGGGCTTATGCGCCTAAAGCAGCAAATGCCCGATGGCATCACGGCAGTGGTCGGCGCGCCTATCCGTGCGCTTTCCGGTGTGGTGAATGCCGCTGTGGCACTCACCCATGACCGCATCCTTGCCATTGTGCCCAAGACCTACCTGCCCACCAATGGTGAGTTTTATGAAAAGCGATGGTTCTGCACCCTTGCCCCGGGCGAAACGCGCACGGTGCGCCTTGGTGACACGGAGTTGCCCGTTTCCGGCGATTCCACGCTGCTGTTGAGTGCGGACGGTGTGCGCGTTGGCATTGAACTGTGCGAGGATCTCTGGTCTCCCCTGCCGCCGAGCACGCTGCTGTCCCTCCACGGCGCAGAAATTGTGCTGAACCTTTCTGCCTCCAATGAATTGATTGGCAAGCGGGAATACCGGCAGGAACTGGTGCGTCAGCAATCCGCCCGCGCGCTGTGCGCCTATGCCTACGTTTCCGCAGGAAGCGGTGAATCCACCAGCGACCTGGTTTTCTCCGGCCATAGCCTGGTGGCCAGCTGCGGCACCACGCTTAAAGAAAGCGACGGCTATCTGGCTGACGACTATCTCTTCACAGCAGATGTGGACATTGACCGCATCCGTGCCGACCGCATGCGGCAGACCAGCTATCGCGATGCCGTATCCCGGTATGCCGCACCTGCGAGCATTGCGGCTATTCCTGCGCTTTTTCTGCCGGACAATGTGTCCGAGGATGTTCGCGTGCCCAAGCATCCTTTTATCCCTGCGGACAAGGCTACACGGCAAACCCGCTGCGAGCAGATTTTCGCCATGCAGGCAACGGCGCTGGCACGCCGCCTGGCCATCACTGGCGGCAAAGCGGTCATTGGCATTTCCGGCGGACTGGACTCCACCCTAGCGCTGCTGAGCGCCTGCAAAGCCATGGATCTGATGGGCAAGCCCCGAACAAACATCTTGGGCATCACCATGCCGTGCTTTGGCACAACAGACTGGACCTACCAGTCCGCGCTGGAGCTGATGCGCACGCTGGGCGTATCCCAGAGAGAGATCCCCATCCACGAGGCGGTGCGGCTGCATTTCCGGGATATTGGCCATAATGAGAGCGATCATTCCGTGACCTATGAAAACGCCCAGGCGCGGGAACGCACCCAGGTGTTGATGGATGTTGCCAACGAGTTTGGCGGCATTGTTATCGGCACAGGCGACCTATCGGAAATTGCGCTGGGCTGGTGCACTTATAACGCCGACCACATGAGCATGTACGGCGTGAACTGCGGCGTGCCCAAGACGCTTGTGCGCTGGGTGATTCAAACAGCCACGGAAACAGCAGATTTCGCCCCCGCACGGGAGGTGCTGCTGCGCATTCTGGATACGCCCATCAGTCCGGAGCTTCTGCCCCCGGATGAAAAGGGCAATATTGCCCAGCAAACAGAGGATCTGGTGGGACCCTATGCACTGCACGATTTCTTCCTGTACTACGCCATCCGCTTCGGTTATCATCCTCGGAAGATTTATCAGCTGTGCTGCACGGCCTTCCAGGAGGATTTTGACGCGCAAACCATTTGCAAATGGCTGAAGAATTTCTACCGGCGTTTTTTCAACCAGCAATTCAAGCGCAACTGCATGCCCGATGGTGTGAAGATTGGCTCCATTGCTTTGAGCCCCCGGGGCGACTGGCGCATGCCTTCCGACGCGCAGGCCGCCCAGTGGCTGGCCGAATGTGAAGAATTATAAGCTTCGCCAGAAAAAACGCTTTCCTCCATAACAAAAAACTGCCTCCCCAGAAAAACCTGAGGCGGCAGCTTTTCTTATCTCTTTGCAAAACGTATTCAGCGGTTCTTGGGCTCCGCCCACTCGCCTGTAAACAGATTCAGCCCTGTAAAAACCCAGTGAGCAATATACCCCTGTTTGGTGGGGAATGCGCCCGTCTGCCCAACGGCACTGTAACCACTGGTGCGCACACTGCCATCCGCCAGCAACACATAGGTGCAGGAGCTGCCCGTGGCTGCCTCCACCACCGGTTGATCCTCCGGACAAGCCAACACCGGCAAGGACTTGGTGGGCCGTTTTCCGTTGCCCAGCTGCCCGCTATAGGTTCGTCCCCACTGATATACTTCACCCTCCGCCGTCACCACGGCAGAATGAGAATTGTAGGCATGCAGCTGCTCGATATGCAGTCCCTCCGGCAGCTTCACTGCCGTTGGCGTTGCACAGTAGGCGCCCACTTCATCCGTGCCCATCTGGCCATAATCATTTTTACCCCAGCTCCACAGCTTGCCTGCCTGATCCAGCCCCAAGGCAGTGCTTCCGCCGCAAGCGATTTGGGTGAACCGACCGCTTACCTCCAGCTTCAGCGGCACTGTGACTTTCTTTTTCTTGCCTGTATCCAGCAGCTGACCGCTTTCATTGTCACCCCAGCCCCAGATGTTTCCTTCTGCATCCATGGCCATGCTGAACTTACCGCCGCACTGGATGTCCACAATGTTTTCCAGCTCCAGCAGCACCGGTTCTTTCGCGTTATAGGTGGTGCCAATGCCCAATTGGCCGCAGTTGTTGCGGCCCCAGGCATACACATGGCCGTCCTCCGTACGCGCAAGGCAATGCCCAAAGCCTGCGGCAATCTGCTGTATCTTTTCCAGCCCTTCCACACGGATGGGTTCAAAAACGTAGCTGGGCGCTGTCTTCACTCCCTGCTGACCATAATTATTCGGGCCGCAGGAGTACACCGTGCCATCCTTGAGGAGAAACAGGGCGTTTTCATTGCCGCACTGGATATCCGCAATGTCGCTGCCGTTAAGTCCAACAGCTACCGGTGCAGGATAATACTGCCGATGCTTGGTTCCATTGCCCAGTTGACCCTTGGTATTGTCACCCCAGCCCCAAATTACGCCGTTTGCATCCACCGCATAACCGAAGCTTCCGCCTGCACGGAGCATGGTTTCCCCCTGTGCAGATGCAAATCCCATCGTCATCAGCGCCAAAAGCAGCGCTGTCAGTCGCTTCCATGTGTTCATGCCTGTTCTTCCTTCCTGCCTGAGGGTATGGGTATGCTGTTTGACCCTCATAGGGGGTATCGTATCACGGGCGGCAATGGCTGTCAAGCGCAGGAAAAATCAATCTCTTCTGCCTGCTGTTTTTCCTTTTTATTCCATAGGAGCCAGCTTTGAAAGAATGGCTTGTTTCCTCCCGTTTCTGCCAAGTATGCAAGAAGAGTTGCATTTTTGTTCCAAAATGGTTGACAAGGTTTTCATTATGCGTTAAGATAAATCAATTTCATCAGACGAAGTAGGCGCTTTGAGCCGCTTCCGACGGAAGAAGTAGAGGAGGTATTGTTTTGGCTTACTACTATCAGGAGCCCAGCCACACCTTCAGCGAGTATCTGCTGATTCCCGGCTATACGGGGGAAGATTGCATCCCCGCGAACGTGTCGCTCCGCACGGCGCTTACCAAATATCGCAAAGGTGAAGAAGAACCCGCCATTTCCCTGAATATCCCACTGGTCAGCGCCATCATGCAGTCCGTTTCCGATGATAAGCTTGCCATTGCGCTGGCTAAGGAAGGCGGTATTTCCTTCATTTATGGCGCGCAGTCCATCGAATCCGAAGCGGCAATGGTTGCCCGGGTGAAGAACCACAAGGCCGGCTTTGTGGTTTCCGCCAGCAACCTGACGCCCGAAAATACCCTTGAAGACGTGCTTGCCCTCAAGGCTAAAAACGGCTTCTCCACCGTTGCGATCACGGAAGACGGCACCGCCACCGGCACGCTGCTGGGCATTGTAACCAGCCGCGACTACCGTGTGTCCCGCATGAACAAGGATGAGAAGGTTTCCAGCTTCATGACTCCCCTGGAAAAACTCATCACCGCTCCTGCGGATACCACGCTGAAGGAAGCCAACGACATCATCTGGGCGCACAAGCTCAACTCCCTACCCATTGTGGATAAAAACGGAAAGCTGATGTACTTTGTTTTCCGCAAGGACTATGCTTCCCACAAGGAAAACCCCATGGAGCTGCTGGACAGCAAAAAGCGCTATCTGGTAGGTGCAGGCATCAACAGCCGTGACTATGCAGAGCGTATCCCCGCCCTGCTTAAGGCCGGTGCGGACGTGCTGTGCATCGACTCCTCCGAGGGATACACCTGCTGGCAGGAAAAGACCATCCGTTGGGTACGCGAAAACTATGGCGACACGGTAAAAATCGGCGCCGGCAACGTGGTTGACCGGGATGGCTTCCTGTTCCTTGCCAAAGCAGGCGCAGACTTTGTGAAGGTCGGCATCGGCGGCGGCTCCATCTGCATCACCCGTGAAACCAAGGGCATTGGCCGCGGTCAGGCAACCGCCCTCATCGAGGTTGCAGCTGCACGGGACGAATACTTCCGCGAAACCGGCATCTATGTGCCTATCTGTTCCGACGGCGGCATTGTGCATGATTATCACATGACCCTTGCACTGGCCATGGGCGCGGATTTCCTGATGCTGGGCCGCTATTTTGCCCGATTCGATGAAAGCCCCACCAACAAGCTGATGGTCAACGGCGTGTACATGAAGGAATATTGGGGTGAAGGCTCCAACCGCGCCCGCAACTGGCAGCGCTATGACCTGGGCGGCGCCAGCAAGCTGTCCTTCGAGGAAGGCGTTGATTCCTACGTTACTTACGCTGGCCCCCTGCATGACAACGTTGAGGTCAGCCTGTACAAGGTAAAGAGCACCATGTGCAACGTTGGCGTGACCAACATTCCGGATTTGCAAAAGAACGCACGGCTGACGCTGGTATCCTCCACTTCCATTGTTGAGGGCGGTTATCACGACGTGGTGCTCCGCTCCACGCAGCAGGTAACGCGCTAAATACAAGCTGCCTGAAAAGCAGTTCTGTCACTCCCCTGATAGAAAAGGATGGCATTACCGCCATCCTTTTTCTATAGGCTGAACGGCTGTGCTGATTACGTCCATTCCTGCCCGTCTTGTTTGCACCTAAACATGTATCAAATACAAGCAAAAGAAAAGTTTTTCAAAAATGCAGGAGAATCAAGGAAAAAGGAGAAGTCTATCACGATAAGGTAGATAATACAAACTATATCCCATACAGGCACTGAGGGAGGCTTATACCAATGATTCACTTCGGAACAGGCGGTTGGCGCGCCATAATCGGCGATGACTTTACCCGTGCAAATGTGCAGCGATTGACACTTGCCATTGCACGCCGTATGAAGGCTGAGGAATGTGACGGCCGTGGCTTTGTGATCGGCTATGACAGGCGTTTTCTGTCCCGTCAGGCAGCCGAATGGGCTGCGGAAATCATGGCCAGCGAAGGTATCCACACGATGGTCATCAACCGGGAAGCGCCCACACCGCTGATCATGTTCACCGTGAAGGACTATGGTCTCTATTACGGCATAGCTGTGACGGCAAGCCACAACCCTGCCCTGTATAACGGCATCAAACTGTTCACCCGCGGTGGCCGTGATGCCGTGGAAAGCATAACGAACGAGATCAGCGATGCTGCCAACGCTATCTCAGACGATGAGCTGCATCCGATTCCTTACCAGCATGCCATCGAAAAGGGGCTGATTGAGGAAATCAATCCCCAGAATGCCTATTTGGACAGCATCATCCGTGCTGTCAATATGGATGCCATTCGCAGCCGCAATCTTCGGATTATTCTTGATCCCATGTACGGTGTAAGCCGCACAAGCCTGCAAACCATTCTGTTGACCGCCCGCTGTGATGTGGATGTGATCCATGAGCGGCATGACACATTGTTTGGCGGTCGCTTGCCTGCACCCAACGTGGAAACCCTTGGTGCGCTGAAAGCGGCCGTAGAGCAGGAGCATGCAGATATTGGCATTGCAACAGACGGTGACGCCGATCGCCTGGGCATCATTGACGACAAGGGTCACTTCATCCATCCCAATGAGATTCTGACGCTGCTATATGACTACCTGTTGAGCGTAAAGGGCTGGCACGGCTGCGCAGTGCGCAACATTGCCACCACACATCTGCTGGACAAGGTGGCCGCTGCCCATGGTGAAAAGTGCTACGAAGTGCCTGTAGGCTTCAAGTATATTTCTTCCGCCATGGAAGAACATGGTGCGGTTATTGGCGGCGAATCCAGCGGCGGATTGACTGTGCGCGGACATATTCAGGGCAAAGACGGCATTTATGCTGCAGCGTTGCTGGTGGAAATGCTTGCAGTAACCGGCAAAAAGCTGAGTGAGCTGGTCGAGGATCTGTATCGCAAATACGGTCATTGCGTAATGCTGGAATACGATTGGCCCTTTGACCAGGAAATCAAGGATCGACTTCAGCAGCTGCTGATGGTTGATCGAAAGTTACCTGCCTTCCCTGAAGAAGTGACCAATGTGAGCTATCTGGATGGTGTGAAGGTTCGCTTTGCCGATGGTTGGATTATTTCTCGTTTTTCCGGCACGGAACCCCGGCTGCGCATTTTCTGTGAAATGCCTTCCGCTTCCTGTGCTCGTGCAATGGTCAGCACCATGGCTGAATTTTGTGGGTTAAAAATGAAGGAGGACTAATTTCCCTCCTTCCAGCCCCATGCAGCGGACAAACAGTTGCGAGGTTTAACCCTCGCGATTGCTTGTCCGTTTTCTTTTTACTGCACGCTTGTCAAAGAGCGTCCACATAGGCTTCCCTTTCCTCCCGAAAGGCAAGGGAAAAAAGCCCTTGGCCTCCGCCTGCGTTCATCCTCCGTGCTTCCGGGACCACGCTGAGAGATAAAAAACCCCTCGAACTTTCTGTTCGAGGGAATTGGGATCCGGCAGCGACCTACTCTCCCGGGCCGTTTCCAGCCAAGTACCATCGGCACTGAGAGGCTTAACTTCTGTG
>CAKUFA010000032.1 GCA_934647165.1 uncultured Clostridia bacterium
ATCCACTTCAAGCTGCCGCTGATTGCTGAGGAAGAACTGCAATTCAGTTTAGACAAAAAGGATTGGCTTGAGAATGTGGCTCTATTCTCCAAATAAAAGGTGCAAAGCATATCGACATTCATGTGGACATGAACGAGTTGAACGTGACGAAAGTGGCAGGGGAGACCGGCGCGACTTAAAGGCGTCATCAAGCAGTTCTCCTTCTAGAATACTGACAGCATTATAGCATATACCCCAGCGAGTCGACAAAGTAGCTTTGCCACTTTGTCGAATTTACATTTCTCACTGTCAGCAAAGCTGACGGCCGTGAAAAATATAAGGAATGGTTTCGACTTTGACCAAAGCCGACCCGCACGACCTGCATAGCCGGTCGATACGAATCCAAACGGAGGGGCTGCTGCTGGGTGCTGCGACCATGCCGGGCTATCCATGCCGCAGAAGGTTCGAAAGGTTGTCCATAAGAAAATGGATGCAGTTGGTGAATTCGGATATGTTTTTTGAATCGGTTTGGGACTGCTATGCACGGGTCTGCTGGCAGTTCTTTTTGAAACACCCGCAATTATGTTGGCAAAAGCCTTGTCACAGACCGCTTCTCTTTCTGTGAACGCAAAAAGAGAGGAACCGTTTTCGCGGTTCCTCCCTTTTTGTTTGCCTTCAGGCTGATCTCTTATTCAAGACCCAGCGCATACTTCGCAGCGTTTTCGCCAGCGAGCTTGCCCCACACCAGGTTGCCGGTGTTGCCGGTGCCGCCGATGGTGGTGCGGCCGAAAGCATTGGCCGTGCCGATAATCTCACCAGCCTCATACAGGCCGGGGATGGGATCGCCGTCAGCGTTCAGCACCTGCGCCTTCACATTCATCAGCGGGCCGCCCTCGGTAATCATGATATAGGGGGTCGTCTCGAAGATATAGTAGGTGCCGCCGGTGAACGCCTTCATCAGGCGGGTACGGCCGAAGTCATCATCATAGCCCTTCTCGGCATAGGTGTTGTACTTCTCAATGGTCTTCTCCAGGTTTTCGGCATTGATGCCGGCCTTCTGCGCCACCTCGGCAATGGTGGAACCGCTGAAGAGGATGTTGCCCTTGGCCTTCTGATCCTCAAACTTGCTCCAATCCTTATCGCCGGTGATGATGGGCTTCTCCTGCGCCTTCAGGTCGTCCACCATGCCCTGATCCACCATGATGTACACCTTGTTGTCGCCCTTGGTCCACCAGGAGGTGATTTCGTCATAGCTGGAGCCGTCTTCCTTGCCCATCTCGTCCACGAAACGTTCGCCGTCCTTGTTCACAAACACGAGATAGGGGAAGTTCTTCACGCGGATGGACATGGTACGAGTCATGCCGCCTTCGGGGGTCTTCAGGCCGCCGGCATATGCCGTGAGGAAGTCCATGTTGCTCAGCACTGCGCCGGCCTTTTCAGCCATCAGCATGCCGTCGCCCGTGGTGAACCAGTAGGACGTGGTGGTGAAGTTCTTGAAGTTGTAACGGGTCACCAGCTCTTCGGAATGACCGTAGCCGCCGGTGCACAGCACGGTCGCCTTGGCATAATAGTCAGCCTTGGCGGTCTTCGCGCCAACCACTGCCTTGCCGTCCATGATCAGCTCGGTGGCAGGCTCTTCATACATGATGCAGCACTGACCGGCGTCGATGAACTTCTTCAGCTCGCCATACACAACATCGGTGAGGGAAGAACGCACGCAGCTGGAGACACGATCCACGCTCAGGGGCTCATACAGGGTGGGCTGAGAAGGCGTGCGGTTCTTTTCGGAAGCGAACTCAACGCCCAGGTCCACAATCCAGTCCACTTCCTCGCCGCAGTGCTGCGCGAAGTAGCGGGTCAGGTCTTCGTTCCAGGTATACTCAACATCAGGGAAGCGGCTGCGATAGCCTTCGTTCAGGCGGCGCACGTCTTCCACCAGCAGCTCGGGATCATCGGTGATGCCCGCTTCGGCCTGCAGCTTGCTGTTGATGCCGATCAGCGTGCCGCCGCCAATGGTGCCGCCCACTTTGTCGGTCTTCTCCAGCACAACGACCTTTGCGCCGTTGCGGCAGGCTTCAATGGCGGTGCGCATACCGGCCACGCCAGCGCCGATCACCAGCACATCGGGATCGGAGATGGTGCACACCTGCTCGGTCTTTTCTTCCAGACCCAGCGCATTCTTCACAGCGGCCATAATACCGTTGGAAGTGAAGGTCGCGCCGGAAGCCACGTCCACATCCGCGCTCTGGGCTTCCACGATTTCCGCGGGAACCTTTTCCAGCGCAGCGTCACACACACCGGCAGTATCGCCGTGGCTGAGCACTTCAACCTTGGTGATCTTGCCGCCTTCCACCGTCACAGCAACCTTCAGGTCGCCGCCAAAGCCCGTGCCCGTGCCTTCGAACACACCGTCCGTCAGCTCCGCAGCAAAGGCCGTCACGCTCATCAGGCTCATGGCCATGACCAGCGCACAAACCAGGCTCAGAAACCTTTTCATGCAGGATTTTCCTCCTTTTTCTCTGCCCTTTCAGCAGGCTGAATACAGTGTACGATATTGTCGATAATTTGTCAACATATTGAGCGGGAATTCTATAGAATTTTTCGACAAATCCGAACCTTTGGTCAAATGTGATTGCCCATCCCTTGCATACCAGAATCTGCTGATAGCAGTGGTAATGCTGCCTTTCGATACAAAAGGAGCCGCACTGTTTGCAGTGCGGCTCCCATAAGGATGAGAGAGATTACTTGTTGTCAGCCACAACGGTCTCGCCAGCCAGCTTGCCGAACACAACGGTGTCCACCACAGCGTTGCCGCCCAGGCGGTTCGCACCATGGATACCGCCGGTGATTTCGCCAGCAGCGTACAGACCCTTGATCGCATTGCCGTCCTTGTTCAGCACACGGCAGGAGGTGTCAATGTGCACACCGCCCATGGTGTGGTGCAGGCAGGCAGTACGGGGAGTGGCAACCCAGGGGCCCTTGGTCAGCTGCACGCTGAACAGGGTGCGGCCGAAGCCGTCCTTGTCTTCGCCTGCTTCCACGGAAGCATTGAAGCTATCCACGGTCGCCTTCAGCGTATCAGCATCCATGCCCAGCTTGGTGGCCATTTCGTCCAGCGTCGCGGCAATCACCACGTAGCCCTGCTCCTCCAGGTAACGGAGGGAGAAGCCGTCAGCGGACACAGCGGTGTCCACATCCACGTAGTTGCCGTCAGCGCTCTCCAGGAAGTAGAACATGCTGTCGGTCTGCTGCAGCACGGCCAGGCAGATGGTATCGCGGCGGCCGTCTTCCTGCACGAAGCGCTTGCCTTCCTTGTTGATGAAGATCTCCTGGTCGGTGCCGTTCACCACGCGCGGCGGATACTTGGTCAGCTGGCCGTCCTTCACGTTGCCCAGGTACAGCAGCTGAATCTGCTCCATCTGGGTCAGGTCAGCACCAGCAGCCAGAGCCATGGTGATGCCGTCGCCCTGAGAGCAGGCATAACGGTTGGTGGTCTTAACCTTGCTCAGGTCAGTGGCCGCCCACTTGTCGGAGGTGTTGTATTCGGAGATCATCTTGCCGTTGGCAGCGAAACCGCCGGTGGCCAGGATGACGCCCTTCGTTGCCGTGAAGGTGTATTCGTTGCCGTCCACATCCTTCGCCTTCACGCCGGTCACAGCGCCGTTGGCGTCCACAACCAGTTCATTGCCGGTGGTGGAGGTCATGATATCCACGCCGTCCATCGCCTTCAGGGTGTTCACATAGGTGCTGATGAAGCCAGTGCCCATGTTCATGGTAGAGGTGTGGGTGCGCTCCCACAGGGAACCAGCGCCCTGGCCGATGGTGTCATGGAACTCCATGCCCAGGGACTTGATCCAGTCATAGCCATCCTTGGCGTTGTTGCACAGCACCTTCACCAGGCTCAGGTCGGCCACACGGTCGCCGCCGTCGAAGGTCTGCAGGGTGTACCACGCATCGGAGTCGAAGATGTCGGTACGGCCGGATTCCTGATAGGCCTTCCATTCGGCCGTCACGGTATCCTGCAGTTCCTTCTCTTCTTCAGTGGTGGTGGGCTTAGCCAGCACGGCCTCGATCTGCGCCTTCTTGGCGTCAGACAGGGTCGCCTTGCTCTGCAGCTCCTCATCGGGGCAGTTGTAGATAGCGCCGCACACCAGCGTGTCGCCGCCGACCGCGCCGCACTTTTCCAGCACCAGCACGGTCTGCGCGCCCTGCTGCTTAGCAGAGATGGCAGCCGCCAGACCGGCGCCGCCGCCACCGACGATCACCACGTCATAGGTCTTCTCCGTGAAGTCCGCGGTGGTCTTGGGCTCTTCAGCCTTCCACTCGTCGGCCACGGCGCCGGCCTTGGTCAGGGCGTCCTTCACAGCATTGCGCAGGGCATAGCTGGTGATGGTCGCGCCGGACACGGAGTCCACCGTCCAGGTCTGGTTCTCCACCATGCGGGCGGGGAGCACAGCCACGGGGGTGTCACCCTCGTTGCCATTTTCAGTCAGGGGCGCACCGATGCCGGGCGTCTCCATCTGAGAAGTTACTTCAATCTTTTCGATCTTGTCAGCCGTCACGGTGACTTCCACCGTCACAGTCCCGTTCTGACCCTGCGCGGTACCTTCGTAGGTGCCGGGAGTCATAGGGGTCTTACCAGCTTCCGCGAACGCGAAGCTGTTCAGGCCGAGGATCATCGTGAGTGCCAGGAGCACTGCCATGATCTTCTTCATGAATGAAACCTCCTTTTTCGTCCTCTATGCAACATGTTTTTTGGATTATTCGCTCTGGGCAATGTTTCCATTAACCGTAAGCGTCATCCAACACGCATATTATACCAATGCCCAAAGAGAAATGCAAACAATTTTGCAAAAAAACATGCATTTTTTTCCCTTTACGCCCATGATGCATATTTTTCTCCGCGCAGGAAACCAAAATGAACATTTTTATCAAAGTCTTTCCTGCTTCTTCCTTCTTTTTTGCTGGCGGCATATCTTTTCTCTCTTTTTTCGCCGAAATCGGTGTCCATTCTTGACGTGCTTTGCCGTTCGTGCTATCCTATGTGGCAGGAATCTTCCCTTTTTATCCTAAAGGAGGAACGAATCATGACGAATATTCCCGTGGTCAAGCTGGGTCTTGTTGCAGTTTCCCGCGACTGCTTCCCCATCACACTGAGTGAAAAGCGCCGTGCTGCCATCGCCGCCAAGTGCGGGCAGAAGCAGTTGGACGTGGTGGAAATCAAAACCACCGTAGAAAATGAAAAAGACATGCTCAAGGCCGTAGAGGAGCTCAAGGCCAACGAGTGCAACGCAGCCGTGGTGTTCCTGGGCAATTTCGGCCCTGAAACCCCTGAAACCCTGATCGCCAGGAATTTCGACGGCCCATGCATGTTCGTTGCCGCAGCCGAAGGCGACGGCGATATGATCAACGGCCGTGGCGACGCGTACTGCGGCATGCTGAACTGTTCCTATAACCTGGGTATGCGCCATCTGAACGGCTATATCCCGGAATATCCCGTTGGCACGGCGGATGACATCGCGGATATGATCGCGGACTTCATCCCTGTTGCGCGCGCCGTCATCGGCGTCAAGAACCTCAAGATTATCACCTTTGGCCCCCGTCCCCAGGACTTCTTCGCCTGCAACGCCCCCATCAAGGGTCTGTATGAGCTGGGCATTGAAATTGAAGAAAACAGCGAGCTGGATCTGCTGGTGAGCTACAAGGAGCATGCCAACGATCCCCGCATTCCCGAAGTTTGCGCGGACATGGCCCGCGAAATGGGTGAAGGCCGCTACTATCCCGAATTGAGCGAGCGCATGGCGCAGTTTGAGCTCACGCTGCTGGACTGGGCGGAAAACCACAAGGGCGCCCGCAAGTATGTGGCCTTTGCCGATAAGTGCTGGCCGGCCTTCCCCAGCCAGTTCGGCTTCGAGCCCTGCTACGTCAACAGCCGCCTGGCTTCCCGCGGCATCCCCGTGAGCTGCGAAGTGGATATCTACGGCGCGCTGAGCGAGTACATCGGCGCCTGCGTTACCGGCGATGCGGTTACGCTGCTGGACATCAATAACTCTGTTCCCCAGTACATTTATGATGAAGATATCAAGGGCAAGTACGATTACAAGCTGACTGATACCTTCATGGGCTTCCACTGCGGCAACACGCCCTCCTGCAAAATGTGCGACAGCCGTGCTGTGAAGTATCAGCTGATTCAGCACCGCCTGCTGGAGCCCGCCGGCAGCGAGCCGGACTTCACCCGCGGCACCCTGGAAGGCGATATCGCCCCCAGCGAAATCACCTTCTTCCGTCTCCAGTGCGATTCCGAAGGCGTTCTGCGCAGCTACATCGCACAAGGCGAGGTGCTGGATGTACCCACCCGCTCCTTCGGCGGCATCGGCGTGTTTGCCATTCCGGAGATGGGCCGCTTCTACCGCCACGTGCTGGTGCAGAAGCGTTACCCGCACCACGGCGCGGTTGCTTTCGCCCATTGCGCCAAGCAGCTCTTTGAGGTCTTCAAGTTCTTGGGCGTGAAGGACATTGCCTATAACCAGCCCAAGTCCCTGCCCTACCCCACGGAGAATCCCTGGGCATAATTGCAACACACCAAGGGCGGCATTCCTTCTATGTCTGAAGGAATGCCGCCCTTGGCTTTTCATGCAGTTTTCAATAGTTCTGCGCACGGATCATAAAGTAGCTCTGCGGATGTGCGCACACGGGGCAAATGGCCGGCGCCTTTTTGCCGATCACAATGTGGCCGCAATTTCCGCATTCCCAAATCATATCCTCCTCCCGGGAGAACACGAGACCCTCCTCCACATTGCTCAGCAGCTTGCGATAGCGCTCCTCGTGGGTCTTCTCGATCGCGCCCACCATGGCAAACTTGGCCGCAATCTCCGCGAAGCCCTCTTCACGCGCCTCCTGTGCCATCCGGTCGTACATATCCGTCCACTCAAAGTTTTCACCCTCTGCTGCGGACAGAAGGTTCGAGGCCGTATCCTTGATTTCGCCGCCCTCCAGATACTTGAACCACAGCTTGGCATGCTCCTTTTCATTGGCCGCCGTTTCTTCAAAAATCTGCGCAATCTGCACATAGCCGTCCTTGCGCGCCTTGGAAGCAAAGAAGGTATACTTATTGCGCGCCTGGCTCTCACCGGCAAATGCTTCGCGAAGGTTCTGCTCTGTCTTGGTTCCCTTGAGCTCTTTCATTTTCGTTTTCCCCCTCACATAAGGCTGTTTCCTTCAGCCGTCCCATCGTTTCCGCTCCGCGCAGGCAAACCTTGTCTGCTTCTTCTAGCCTTAGTATACACCAAATCGCGCCCAGCGAAACGGTTACATGAAAATCTCCGCCATGTAACCGTTTTGTTGAAAAGTGAGGAAAATCAACGGTTACATGGTTTTTCAAAATGGTAACACGGGTTTTTGTGTTCCTCGGTAAAAATTTCCCACCGTGCAAAGCAGCAAGAGATACGCTGAGTTGTTGACACGGAATTTTCCCGCGTGGTATAATACAAAATGAATCCGTGTGGGTTCGCGGGCAATTTCCCGCACCAAACCTGGAAGGCTATCCTTCCTTTGATGGAAAGAGCATGAACAAAAAGAACTGGATCATCCTGGGCACAGTGGTTGTGCTTGCCGTTGCGCTGCTGGCCGTTTCGCCGTTGTTAATGGAAAGAGAGGCAGCCGAAAATATGGTCATCATCTCCGTGAATGGAAAAGAATACGCCCGCGTGCCTCTTTCCCATCCGCAAACAGTGACCATCGACCAGGGCGACGGGCGAGTGAATGTGGTGGAGGTGAGCGACCACGGCGCGGTGATGGCTTCCTCTTCCTGCGACAACCAGCTTTGCGTGCACATGGGGGAGGTAACGCTTGACAACTGGGAATTTCGTGCCAATCAAGCGTTTATCATCTGCCTGCCAAACCGGGTGACGGTGGAATTGGCGGTGAAGGAATGAGAAAAAAAAGGCTCTTTGCCCTGCTCCTGGCGTTGACGCTTCTGTCGCTGTGCTCCTGCTCGGCGCAAAGCATCCCTACAGTGGAAAAAGCCACCGCAACCGGCTTCTATTTCGATACGGTCGTGACGTTGATCATTTACGGCGGGCCTGAAGGAATGACCGACGAGCTCCTGCAAGAATGCGACCGTTACGAAAAGCTGCTGAGCAAAACCGTGGAAGGCAGCGATGTGAGCCGTATCAATGCCGCAAACGGCCAAACCGTGACGGTGGACGCGGAAACCTGGCAGATTCTCAAGCGCGCTAAGGAAATCAGCGATCTGACGGGGCACGCCTTCTCCGTGACCATCGCACCGCTGACAGCCATGTGGGATTTCACCGGCGGCACGGAACGCATGCCCACGGAGGCAGAGCGGCTTGCAGCCCTGCCCCTGGTGGACGACGACCGGCTGGTGCTGGGCGACGGCAACACCGTAACCCTGCCTTCCGGCATGGAAATCGACCTGGGCGGCATCGCCAAGGGATACATTGCCGACAAACTGGCTGAGAAAATCCGCGGAAAGGTGAAAGGCGCGCTGCTCAACTTCGGCGGCAACGTGTATGCAGTGGGCGAAAAGCCTGACGGCAGCGCCTTCCGCGTCGGTATCCGCGATCCGAAAAACACCGATACCCAGCGTGCCATTGTGAGCGTAAAGGATCGCACGGTGGTCACCAGCGGTACCTACGAACGCTTCTTTGTCAAGGACGGGGTGACCTATCACCACATCCTCGACCCCCAAACGGGCGCAAGCGCCCAAACCGACCTGACCAGCGCAACCATTGTCGGCACAAGCTCTATGGATGCGGATGCCTTTGCCACGGCATGCATCGTGCTGGGAAAGGAAAAAGCCCTCCAGCTATTGGAGGATAACGGACTGGACGGCCTGCTCATCGATCAGGACGAACAGCTGACGGCCACAACCGCCTTTGCGGAGCACTATCCGCTGCAGGCGGTGGAATAAAGGCGACGCCGCGCAACACCGCGGCGTGCTAAGTTTCACTGAACATACGGGGAAAACTTCCCCGATGGAGGGAAAAGCATGGAGAACAATACGCCCAAGAAAAAGCAGTTTCCGGCCTACCTGACGCTGTGCATCATCGCGCTGATTGCCGCGGTGGTGCTGGCCGCAACCAACATGCTCACCCGCGGCCCCATCAAGGAGCATGAGATGGCCGCGCTGAAGGAAGCCTTCGGCACGGTGATGCCTGCGGACAGTTATGAGCAGATTTCTCTGGACGAAAGCTATACCAAGGCCGGTGTGGACAGCCTCTACAAAGCGCTGGACGCAGACGGCAACCTGGTGGGCTACTGCGTGAAGGCCGCCCAAACCGGTTATGCCAACAGCGTAGCCGTGACGCTGGGCGTTGACACAAACGGTGTGGTGAATGCCTGCGTGGTGGGCGACACCAACTTCCAGGAAACCGAGACCCTGGGCGGTCGCGCGCGCAAGCCGGAATTCCAGGATCAGTTCAAGGGCCTCGACGCGGTAAACGGCGGCAGTTTTGACGCCCTTTCCGGCGCAACGGTGACCAGCAAGGCCGTGTTGGGCGCAACCAACGCCGCCCTCAAGTGCGTGGCCGAAGTTGCCCTGAACAAGGCGCAGGAAACCGCCGTGGCCTTCGGCGAGGGCAAGAAGCAGAACGCTTCCGCATCTCAGCCCGCCCTGACCGGCGAAGTGCACACCGGCTCCGCCAAGGGCTTTGGCGGCGATGTGACCGTAAACGCAACCTTGGATGACGCGGGCGTTGTGACCGCCATCCAGATTGACGCCAACTGCGAAACCCCCGGCTTCGGCCAGCGCGTGATGGAAGAGGAAGACTTCCAGAAGCAGTTTGTCGGCAAGTCCGGCCCGTTCGTCCTGGGTGAAAATGTGGATGCGCTCTCCGGCGCGACCATCACCTCCACCGCTGTGGTGGAAGCCCTCAACCAGGCCCTCACCGCCCCCGCTTCCGCCCGTGAAGCGCTGATCGGCACTGCCAAGGGCTTTGGCGGCGATGTGGTCGTCACCCTGACCATGGACGGCGATAAGATTGCTTCCATCACCATTGACGCTTCCTCCGAAACCCCCGGCTTCGGCCAGCGTGTGATGGAAGAAGCAGACTACCAGGCTCAGTTCATCGGCAAAACCCTGCCCGTGGAAGGTGTGGACGCGCTCTCCGGTGCAACCATCACCTCCACCGCCGTGCTGGAGGCCGTGAACAGCGCCGCTGCCCCTGCCGCCACTGAAGAACCCGCTGCCACCGAAGCGCCTGTTGCTGAAGGTACGCCCATCTCCGGCGCTGCGCAGGGCTTCCAGAGTGAAGTCACCGTGACAGCTACCATTGATGACGACAAAGCCATCACCTCCATCAAGATTGAAGCTGACGGCGAAACCCCCGGCTTCGGCCAGCGCACCATGGAGGATGAGGACTTCCTCAAGCAGTTCATCGGCAAGAAGCTGCCCCTGGAGCTGGGCAAGGATGTGGACGCACTCTCCGGCGCGACCATCACCTCCACCGCCATTGTGACCGCGCTGAACAGCACCGTTCCTGCGGAAGAAACCGCTACGGAAGCCCCCACCGAGGCTCCCACGGAAGCACCTGCTGTGTCGTTGGAAGACAGCAACGATAACCAGGACTCCGTCGGCGAAGCACAGGGCTTCGCCAGCATTGTGACCGTATACGCCAGCTATGACGCGGACGGCGCGATTGCCTCCATCAAAATCAACGCTGACGGCGAAACCCCCGGCTTCGGCCAGCGCACCATGGAGGATGAGGACTTCCTCAAGCAGTTCATCGGCAAGAAGCTGCCCCTGGAGCTGGGCAAGGACGTGGACGCGCTCTCCGGTGCGACCATCACCTCCACCGCCGTGGTAGAAGCGCTGAATAATTCCGCTGTGCCTCTCACTGCTGATGCGGCTGTCGCTGCGGAAGCGGCTACCGCAACCGAGCTGACCGTGGAAGCGCCCGCCGCAACGTCTGTCCCCGTGGTTGAAGAAGCTACCGCAACCGATGCGGCAACAGATACCGACCTTGCAACGGATACGAACGCAGCGACAGGCACCGATGTGGCAAGCACCACCGACCTAGGCACGGCTACCGATCTGGCCACGGCAACCGACCTGAGCACGGCCACCGACCTGGAGCTGACGGTGGAAGGCCAGGGCTTCCAGAGCACGGTGACCGTTACGGTAACGCTGGACGCGGAAGGTGTGATCACTGCCATCAAAGTCAATGCTGACGGCGAAACCCCCGGCTTCGGCCAGCGCACCATGGAGGATGAGGACTTCCTCAAGCAGTTCATCGGCAAGAAGCTGCCCCTGGAACTGGGCAAGGACAAGGATGTGGATGTGCTCTCCGGCGCGACCATCACCTCCACCGCCATTGTGGATGCGTTGAATACGCTGGCAAAATAAGGACAGCCATCAAGCCTCTATCTGATCAAACCCCAAACCACCGGGAAGCGTCTTTTCAAAGACATTTCCCGGTGATTTTTTGTAGAATCGCTGTTTTCCATTCTGCGTAAGCATGTCAACGCAATTTCATCCCGCCGATACGCATGGGCGCGTCCTCCGCCATATATTTCACGCCACTTTCCGCCTGCCGGGATTGGACAATCCACCGTTTATACGATATAATAGAAGCTGTTGATCTTTTCTATAACGGGGGGTGACGGTGTGCTGGTTCAGGTGATTGTGGATATTGTGAATCCCCAGGTGGCGCACACCTTCACCTACCGCGTACCGCAGGGCATGTCGCTCACCATCGGTCAACGGGTAGAAGTGCCTTTCGGCCCCCGCCGCAAGGAAGGCGTAGTGATTGGCTTTGCGGACACGTGTGATGTGCCGGAAAACAAGCTGCGGGATGTGATCGCTCCCTTGGAGGATTACGCGGCCATCCTGCCGGCGCTGCTGACGTTGGCGCAGCACATGGCGGACAACGCCCATTGTCCTCTGGCAGAAACCCTGCGGTTGATGCTGCCCGCGGAAATGCGCGGCAACCGGGTGCAGGCGCGCATGCAGCAGATGGCGCAGCTGACGATTCCGCCCGCATCGCTGGCGCAGGCCAGTGAAAATCAGGGACGATCGCAGAAACGGCGCACACTGCTTACGCTGCTCAACGATGGAAAGCCGCACCCGGTAGCAGAGCTTCGCCTGCTTGTGCGCGATCCGCAGCCCGCGCTGGAACACCTGGCCGGTCAGGGACTGGTGCGGCTGTTTCAGCAGGAAGTGCTGCGCCGCCCCGGCGGCAATATACCGGATGAGCCCACGCCCGACCCGGTGCTGACCCCCGAGCAAAAGGAAGTGTTGGGCGAGGTGCTGCCCCGGCTGCGGCAGGGTCAAGGACGCTTCCTGCTCCATGGCGTAACAGGCAGCGGTAAAACGGAAGTGTTCATCCGCCTAGTGCGGGAAACGCTGGCCACAGGCCGCAGCGCCATGATCCTTGTGCCGGAAATCGCCCTCACGCCGCAAATGGTCAACTGGTTCCGCGCACGCTTTGGGCCGGTAGCCGCGGTTTTGCACTCCCGCCTGAGTGCCGGGGAGCGCTTTGACGAATGGCGGCGCATCCGCCGCGGGGAAGCACGGGTTGTCATCGGCGCACGTTCGGCGGTGTTTGCCCCGCTGGAAAAGCCCGGCCTCATTGTGGTCGATGAGGAACATGAATCTACCTATCAGAGCGACCGGCATCCCCGCTATGATGCACGGGAAGTGGCGCAATGGCGGTGCGAGCAGGAGGGTGCGACGCTCCTGCTGGCCAGCGCAACACCCAGCATTCTCTCCTTTGCCAAGGCACGCCGAGGGGATTACACGCTGCTCGAAATGCCCCGCAGGGTCAACAACCGTCCGCTGCCGGAAGTGGAAATTGTGGACATGCGTCAGGAGCTGGAGCGGGGTAACCGTTCCATGTTTTCCGCCAACCTGCAAAGAAAGCTGATTGCCTGTGTCCACGGCGGACAACAGGCCATGCTGCTGATGAACCGCCGGGGCTACAATGCTTTTGTAAGCTGCCGAAGCTGCGGCCACGTGATGAAATGCCCCAACTGCGATGTCTCCATGACCTACCACGTGCAGGGAAACGACGGGCAGCTGCATTGTCACTACTGCGGCCATACGATGCCTGTGCCGGAAACCTGCCCGGAATGCGGCAGCCGCTACATCCGCTATTTCGGCGTTGGCACACAAAAGGTGGAAGAGGAGCTGCGCAAGCTTCTGCCCGGAACAGCCATTGGCCGCATGGACATCGACACCACCTCCGGCAAGGACGGTCACCAGAAAATCCTTGACGAATTCCGCGCCGGTAAAACCCGGGTGCTGGTCGGCACGCAGATGATCGCCAAAGGATTGGACTTTCCGCAGGTAACGCTTGTGGGCGTGGTAGCGGCGGACATGACACTGAACCTACCGGACTATCGCTCTCGCGAGCGGACGTTTCAGCTGCTGACGCAGGTCGCCGGGCGCGCAGGAAGGGGCGTGCTGCCGGGCGAAGTGGTCATCCAGACCTACAAACCGGAAGATCCGGTCATCCAATTTGCCGCACGGCAGGATTATCGAGCGTTTTTCGAGGAAGAGTTCGCCCTGCGGCGAAAACGGCTGTATCCCCCGTTCACCATCATGGCGCGGGCGCTGGTGGAAAGCCCTTCGGAAGAAAAAGCGCACGCTCGCGCCCAGGATATTTACCGGCAGGCGCAGGCCGTGCTGGCAGAAAATCCCCACTGGAAAAAGCGCGTGCTGATGATGGTGCTCGACCAGCCTTCCGTGACCATGCTGCGCGGAAAAAGCCGCTATCAGGTGCTGTTGAAATTGCTGGTGCACGCAGACACGGAGCAGTTTGTCGCCGCGGTAACGGAGCTGTGCCGGCAGGAAATCCCCGGCACAGAAGCCTATTTTGAATATAACCCAACGAATATGATGTGAAAAGAGGGCACGAAAATGGCAATTCGAAAGATTGTGAAACTGGGCGACGATACGCTCCGGAAGGTATGCAAGCAGCAAGAAAAGTTCGATCCACGGCTGTGGATCCTGCTCAAGGACATGGCGGACACCATGTACAAAGCCGAAGGCGTTGGTCTGGCCGCGCCTCAGGTGGGCATCCTGCGCCGGGTGGTGGTGATTGACGTGGGCGATGGGCTGGTGGAGCTGGTCAATCCGGTGATCACGAACGCTTCCGGCACCCAGTGCGGCCGTGAGGGTTGCCTGAGCCTGCCCGGACGACAGGGCATTGTAACCCGCCCCGACAAGGTAACCGTGCAGGCGCAGGATCGCAAGGGTCGTCCCTTTGAAATGGAGGCAGAGGGCTTCTTTGCCCGGGCGGTCTGCCATGAGCTGGATCACCTGGACGGAGTGCTGTACATTGACAAAATGGACAGAGAGCTGACCCCGGAAGAAATTGAGGGGCATGTGCCCGAAGATGACCTGCCCGCGGAAGAGGGGGATCAGGAATGAAGATTGTTTTCATGGGCACGCCGGAATTTGCCGTGCCGAGCCTTATCGCCCTATGCGAGGCAGGCTATGACGTGGCGGCTGTATACACCCAGCCTGACCGCCCCAAGGGGCGCGGCAACAAACTGACCCCGCCCCCTGTGAAGCAGGAGGCTTTGCGGCGCGGCATTGAGGTCCATCAGCCCCAGCGCATCCGCAAGGAGAGCGTGGAAGAGCTGCGCGCCCTGGCGCCCGATTTGTGCGTCACAGCGGCCTTCGGGCAGATTCTCTCCCAGGAGCTGCTGGACATTCCGAAATACGGCAACATCAATGTGCATGCCTCGCTCCTTCCCAGGCACCGTGGCAGTGCGCCCATTGCTTGGGGGCTTTTGCAGGGGGATAAGCAGGCAGGCATCACCACCATGATGATGGATCGCGGCGTAGACACGGGCGATATGCTGCTGCAACGGGCTGTGGACATCCTGCCCACAGAGACCTGCGGGGAGTTGACCGAACGGTTGAGCCACGTGGGCGCGGAGCTGCTGCTGGAAACCATTCATCAGCTGGAAGCAGGCACGCTCAAGCGCATCCCCCAGGATGAAAGCCAGATGACCTACGATCCAAAGCTGACCAAAGAAATGGGGGTTGTGGACTGGACACGGAACGCACAGGCCATTGTGGGACAGATCCACGGCCTGAACCCGTGGCCCGGCGCTTCCACCGCATGGGAAGGCGGACGGCTGAAACTCCTGCGCGCAGAAGCAACGCAGGGCAGCGGCACACCCGGTGAAATTCTGTTGGCAGACGCAAAGAACGGGCTGGTGGTGGCTTGCGGCAACGGCGCGGTGCGTGTGCTGAACCTGCAAGCCCCCGGCGGTAAGCCTATGAGCAGCAAGGACTACCTGCGCGGCCATCCCATGGCGGCAGGCTCGGTTTTGAAAGAGGAAGAAGCATGAGGAACGAACAGCGTCAAGGTGGAGAAAAGTCTTCCAATCAGCACGTAAGCAAGGCGTTCAGTGGGAATAGCATGCATAAAAGCAATGAAAATCGCCATGCATGTGGGAATACATCCCGCAAAAGCAGTGCGCATCCCATAGAAAAGCGCTCCAGTGGAGAAAAAAGCACCAATCGTGGTGGTTTTTCAGAAAATCGTGGTGAACGCAGCCATCGAAATGGTGAAATTCGTCCTTTCCGTGGCAGACAAGTGGGAAACACCATCCAAAAGAGGCCAGCCCCGGTCAGTGATGGACTGCCCGCGCGCCGCCTGGCTCTGGCCGTGATCCGCGATGTGACGGAAAACGGCGCTTACGCCTCGCTGACGCTGGATGAAAAGCTCACCCGCAGCGGCCTGAGCGCGGCTGATCGCCGCCTGGCGGCACGGCTGAGCTACGACACGCTGGAAAAGCTGCTCTACCTGGACTGGGCGCTGGATCAGATCATGTCAAGACCCGACACAGACATCAAGCTGCGCAACATTCTGCGCCTTGGCGCGTGCCAGATTCTGCTGGAGGATCGCATTCCGGAGAGCGCAGCCACCAACACCAGTGTGAACCTGTGCCGGGAGCTTGGCATGGAAGGATTGGCCGGAGTGTGCAACGGCATCCTGCGCAATCTGGTGCGCAAAAAAGACGAGCTCACCTGGCCGGATGAAACGCAGCAACCCGTAAAGGCACGCTCCATCCGCTACTCGGTACCGGAATGGCTGGTGAACCGGCTGGATGCAGACTGGGGAGAGGAAGCAGCCAACGCCATCATGGGCGCCCATGCGCAGGAGAGCGTGACCGTTCGCCCGAACCTCACCCGCCTGACGGATGATGATTTTGCCACCCTGCTGGACAAAAAGGTCTGGGCACATGAAAAGGCTACCGTACCCCATGCATGGCACATCCGCAACATGGCGGATCTGGGGCAGGATGCGGACTTCCTTGGCGGGTTATACAGCATTCAGGGAGAAAGCAGTATGATGGCCTGCCTGGCCCTCGCCCCCAAGCGCGGCATGCAGGTGCTGGACGCATGCGCGGCCCCCGGCGGCAAAGCCTGTTTCCTGGCAGAGCTGATGGGCGGCACGGGACGCGTGCAGGCATGGGAGCTGCACGATCACCGCACAAAGCTGATTGCCGCCCAGGCCAAACGCCTTGGGCTTGAAAATGTGCGTCCCATAACCCGAGATGCATCCGTTCCGCGGCCGGACATGGACTCCACCATGGACGCAGTGCTGCTGGACGCGCCCTGCACCGGCCTTGGCACCATGGCGGACAAGCCGGATGTGAAATACCGCGTGACGGAAGAAAGTGCGCAGGAGCTTGCCCATATTCAGCAAAAGCTGCTGGAGGCCGTTGCGCCCATGGTAAAGCCCGGCGGTGTGCTGGTATACTCCACCTGCTCGGTGCTCAAGGCGGAAAACGAGGAGCAGATTGCCGCATTCCTTGCAAGGCATCCGGAATACAAACTGGACACGCTGCCCGATACCCTCCCGGAAACCTTCCGTGCCCATGAAGGCGTCGGCTTGCAGCTGCTGCCCGGTCGGGATGCGGAGCTGAGCGGTTTCTACATTGCGCGGCTGCGGAGGAAACGGGCATGACCGAACTGACGGGGATGAACCCCGCAGAGTTGACGGCATGGTGCAAGGAGCAGGGGCTGCCCGGTTTTCGCGGCAAGCAGCTGTTCCGCTGGATTCACCAGAGCGCGGACTTTGATGAAATGACGAACCTCCCCCTCGCCCTGCGAGCACAGTTGAAGGAAATTGCCGTCGCCCAACCGGTGCGCATCCTGGAAAAGCGGGAAAGCGCCTTGGATGACACGGTGAAATTCCTCTTCGGCCTTGCGGACGGCAACTGCGTGGAGGGCGTGCTGATGCACTATCACCACGGTTACACGCTGTGCATTTCCACGCAGGTTGGGTGCCGCATGGGCTGCACGTTTTGTGCAAGCACGCTGGAGGGTTGCGTCCGCTCCCTCACCAGCGGGGAAATGCTGGGGGAAATTTTGTGCGCCAATCGTTTCCTGGCAGGGGAAGACAAGGTGCACAACGTGGTGCTCATGGGCAGCGGCGAGCCGCTGGACAACTATGACAATGTGATGAAATTTCTCCGCCTTCTGCGGGAAGAGGACGGGGTGAACATCGGACTGCGGAATGTTTCCCTGTCCACCTGCGGCCTTGTTCCCCGCATGTACGACCTGGCGCAGGAGAACCTGCCGGTAACCCTGAGCGTATCCCTGCATGCGCCCAATGATGAAATCCGCCAGAAAACCATGCCCATTGCCAAGGTGTATCCCATGGAGGACGTGCTGGCGGCTTGCCGCAATTACATTGACAAAACCGGGCGGCGGGTCATCTTTGAATACGCGCTGGTTGGCGGTGTAAACTGTGAGGAAAAGCACGCCGTGGAGCTGGCCAGCCGGCTGCGCGGCATGCAGTGCCACGTGAACCTCATCCCCCTGAACGTAGTGGAGGAGCGCCATTTGCAGGGTGTGACGGAGCAGACTGTCCGCCGGTTTATGGAAAAGCTGGAAAGCCTGCACATTTCCGTGACGCGCCGCAGGGAAATGGGCGATGACATCGAAGGCGCCTGCGGCCAACTGCGCCGCAAGACCCTGAAAAGCATGGAGAAAGAGCAATGAGCCGCAAATTTCGATTCACCGGTGAGTGCCTGGATACGCTCAAGGACTACTGCGCCACGGGCAAAAACAGGAAAAAAAGCAAGGAAAAGGCCGAAAAAGACGTGAAAGCCGTTACTGAAGTGACGGAAACTGCTTTCTCGCCCACCCTTGACGCACCTGAAAATGCCCCTGCGGCAACGGAAAAAGAAGCGGAACCGATGGTGTCCGCACTGGAAACCACTGAAGGCAAGACGCTGACGGTGACCCGAACCGCCATCGGAAAAGTGCGTCCCACCAACCAAGACGCAGTGATCGACGCATGGCCGCTGCTGGGCGTTGCCGACGGTATGGGCGGACATCAAGGCGGCGAGGTAGCCTCCTCCAGTGCAAGGGATCTGCTGATACAGCTGCTCAAAGGCAAGGAGGTCAACCAGCAAACGCTGCGCACGGCCATCACAGCCGTGAACCGGCGGCTGTTTCTGCGCCAGAAAGAGGATGAAAAGCTCTCCGGCATGGGCACGACGCTTACCGTTTTGTGGATCGACAAAGAGAATGTGCTCATTGGGCATGTGGGCGACAGCCGTGCCTATCGCCTGCGGGACGGGCTGCTTTCGCAGATCACCTCCGACCACTCCATGGTGGCGGAAATGGTGCGTGAGGGTGTGCTGACCCCCGAGCAGGCCGCCTGTCACCCCATGCGCAATGTGATCACCCGCGCTGTTGGCACCGAAGAGGGCATCGACGCCGACATTCTTTCGGAAAAACGGCAGACAGGGGATGTATGGTTGGTGTGCTCCGACGGACTCTACGGCATGGCTGGGGATGAAAAAATGGCTGATATCCTACGCCGCAACGCCCCGGAAGAGGCCGCTGACAAGCTGGTAGAAGCCGCCATGGCCGCCGGTGGGCGGGACAACATCTCCCTGGCGCTGTTTGTCGACGGGGAGGACCCGGCATGAGTGATAAAATTCTTGCGGATCGCTACCGCCTGGTTGAGCAAATCGGCATGGGCGGCATGGCGATTGTTTATCGTGCGGTGGATATGCGCACTGGGCACAACGTGGCTGTGAAGGTGCTGCGGCCTGAATTTAATCAGGACGTAGAATTTGTCAGCCGCTTTCAGCGGGAGGCGGAAGCCGCCAGCAAAATGGCCCACCACAACATTGTGAACCTGCTGGACGTGGGCATGGACGGGGAAAACCGCTATCTGGTGATGGAATATGTGCAGGGCAAAACCCTCAAGCAGGTCATCCAGGAAAAGGGGCGGCTGAATCCGCTGGTGGCCGCGCAAATTACCATCCGCATTCTCTCCGCGCTTCAGCACGCCCATGAAAACGGCATCATTCACCGGGATATCAAGCCCCAGAACATCCTTGTGCATGCCGACGGCCACATCAAGGTGGCGGACTTCGGCATTGCGCGCATGGCCAACAGCTCCACCCTTTCCAAAGGGGACAACGTGATGGGTTCGGTGCACTATTTCAGCCCCGAACAGGCCAGCGGCCACGCAGCGGGCGTAACCAGCGACATTTACAGCGTGGGTGTGGTGCTTTATGAAATGCTTACCGGCCGCGTGCCCTTTGATGGTGACAGTCCGGTGGCCATTGCCATGCAGCACCTGCACGCGCGCCCGACCCCCATCGAAACCCTCGCGCCGGACGTTCCCCCCGCCATCATCCATGTGTGCATGATGGCCATGGAGAAAAACCCCCGCTACCGCTACCAGAGCGCCGTGCAAATGGCCACGGAGCTGCGCAAAGCCATTGACGGCCGCACAGGGCAGATGCAGCCCCGGCTGGTGGAAACGGTGGCACAGCCCGTCCAGGGCAACTATACCGGAACAAGCGCGGCAGCAAAGCTTGGCGACTCCGGCCGCAACCGCCGCCAGAAACCTCGCCGGAACCTGCCGGAAAAGGCACACGGCTCCGTGCTGTGGTGGATTGCTTCCCTGATTGTGGCAGGCTTTGTGTTCTACGGGCTGTATCTGGGCGGCATAGAAATCTACGATCGAGTGACCAACACAGCCTCCGTGCCGGACATGATAGGCGGAGACCAGCAGACGGCCATACGCCTTGCCACCCGCGCGGGGCTGAATGTGGAGGTAGTGGAAATCAACCACCCGACCGCCGCGGCAGGCCTGGTTGTGCTGCAAGCGCCAGAAGCGGATGCTACCCTTCGCAAGGGCGACACGGTGGTCATCACCGTATCCAAGGGTCCATCGGCACAGATGGTGCCCAACCTGGAGGGGCAAACCGTGGACGCAGCCATTGCCCTTTTGCAAACGCCGGGGCTCAGCCTCACGGTGACAGAACGCGTTGTGTCCGCCGATGTGCCGGAAGGGTTGATTCTCTCCCAGTATCCGGACGCCGGCAGCGAGTGCCAGGCCGGTGACACGGTGCAGGTGACCGTATCAGGCGGGTTGGCCTACGTGCCTAACCTGAGTGAAAAAACCCTTGCCGAAGCCCGGGAGCTGCTGGAAAGCAATGGCCTGAACCTGAATGCAAACCTGCAATACCAACAAACCCAGGACGCAAGCCTGCACGGCACGGTGGCCATGCAGTCCCCCGGGGCAGGATCGCAGGTGATCCTTGGCACCTCGGTAACGCTGACGCTCTACCGCGTGCCCAGCCTGACCCATGCCGCCACGGTGACACTGGATCTGAGCGGCAACCAGGGCACCATTGCCGTGCGTGTGACGCTGGTGGAAAATGGTGTGGAAACCACTGTGTGGGAGGACACCGCCTACAGCGCGGACAAGACCCGTCAGCCGCAGGTGGAAATGACAGCCAAGGATGCAGGCACCTATGAATATCGCGTGTATATCGACGGCAGGTTTGCCTATCAGAAAAAGGTGACAATGGAATGAACGACAACGCACAAGAGGCCTTCAAGCAGGGCACGTTGATCCGCGGCATGGGCGGTTTTTACACGGTGTTGTCCGGCGGCATGCAATACACCCTGCGCTGCAAAAAGAAATTCCGTCGCCAGCAGCTGTCCCCCCTGGTGGGGGACGAGGTGCTGTTTTCCCCCGGAGAGGGGGAAGAGCATGGCTGGCTGGAGGAAATTCTTCCGCGAAAAACCATGTGCATCCGCCCGCCGGTAGCCAATGTGTCGCTACTGTTGATTGTGGTATGCCCCACCCCTTCGCCGGACTTTCTGCTGGTAGACAGGCTGATGGTGCGTGCACGGCGACAGGGAATGCGCATGCTGCTGGTGGTAACCAAGGGCGACCTGGACGATCAGCTGCTTTTGCAGGTGCGCACCCAGTACGCCCGCTCAGGCGTGCCGGTATACGGCGTGTGCGCCGAAACAGGCGAAGGGCTTGAAGCGCTGAAGCAGGCCATGGCCGGAGAGCTGTGCTGCATGGCCGGACAAAGCGGGGTTGGAAAATCCACGCTGCTCAACGCGCTGCTTGGCGTTCATCAGGAAACAGGGGAAATCAGCCAGAAAATCCAGCGCGGCAAGAACACCACCCGCCATGCGGAATTGTTGGAAAAGGACGGTATCCGCGTGCTGGATACGGCAGGCTTCAGTTTGCTGGAGCTGGAGGATGGAATGGAACCCATCACCCTCAAGGACAATTATCCCGAATTTGCCGAATACGAAGGGCTTTGCCGCTTCAATCCCTGCTACCACGACCGGGAGCCCGGATGCGCGGTGACAGCGGCCTGTGAGCAGGGCGATGTGAACCCTGAGCGGCTGGCACGCTATCGTCAGCTTTTGCAGGAAGTGCGAGAAACATGGAGGGAACGGTATGATTAAGGTTGCTCCATCCATTCTGGCGGCAGATCCCCTGTGCATGAAGCAGGAAGTAAAACGCATGACGGACGCCGGCTGCGACTGGCTGCATGTGGATGTGATGGATGCGCACTTTGTGCCCAACCTGAGCTTCGGTCCTGCGCTTGTCAAAGCGCTGCGCCCTGCGTGCTCCGTGCCGCTGGACGTTCACCTGATGATGGATAACCCCGAAGCATATGTCGAAACTTTCATTCAAAATGGAGCGGATGTTGTCACCATCCATGCAGAAATTCCCGGGGATGTACCGTCGCTGCTGCGCCGCATCCGTGCGCTGGGGGCAAAGGCCGGGCTGGCCATCAAGCCCGGCACGGCGGCAGAGCAGATACGCGCGCTGCTGCCGCTGTGCGACATGGTGCTGGTGATGACCGTTGAACCCGGCTTCGGCGGCCAGGCTTTCCGCCCGGAATGCGCAGAAAAAATTGCTGTCCTACGAAGCATGGACTATCATGGGTTGATTGAAGCCGACGGCGGCGTGACGCTGCAAAATTTGCCCACAATGCGTGCCTACGGGCTGGATGTAGCCGTGATGGGCACAGCGCTGTACAAAAGTGCGCAGCCCGGCAAGGATATTGAAAGGATTCACGCGCTATGAGAACATGTCAAAAAGCGCGGGCTCTTTTCTCCATCCGGCGGGTTATTGCGCTGCTGTTGGCGCTGCTGCTGCCCATGAACGCTTTTGCAGCCGAAGATACGCCTGCACAGATTTACCTTTATGGCGAAATGCATGGACAAAAAGCAATCTATCAGCAGGAGCTGGATGCATGGGGCGCCTGCTACGCCCGCGGTATGCGCCACCTGTTTGTGGAATATGCTTACTATACGGCGGAATACTTGAACCTGTGGATGCGTGCGGACAATGACGAACTTCTTTCGCAGCTGTATCAGGATTGGGAAGGAACCCTCATCCACAACATGGACACCCTTTCTTTCCTGCGCGCCATCAAGCAGCGGTATCCGGAAACGATTTTCCACGGCACGGACATCGGCCATCAGTATGGCACCACCGGCATGCGTTATTTACAGCTGCTGCGAGACAGCGGGCAGGAGAACAGCCCTGCTTATTTCCGCACGCAGGAAGCCATCGACCAGGGGCGCACCTACTACACAGGCTTCAACGAAGCCTACCGCGAAAATACCATGACAGAAAACTTCCGTCAGGCGTTTGACGCGCTTGACAGCGAGGACGTGATGGGCATTTACGGCGCGGCCCATGTGGATGCAGACGGCACCGACTTCCTCACCGGCACCGTGCCCACCATGGCAGCGCAGCTGCGGGAAACCTACGGTGAGGCGCTGCACACGCAAATTCTGGCACTCCCCGAAGAAATGATGAAACCCATGACCATGGCCGGCAAGCGGTACTCTGCCGTTTCTATCGGAGAAATCGACCTGTCGTCCCTGAATAAGGACTATCGCAAGGCTGTCTTTTATCGTTTGGAAAGCGCTTATGCTGATGCAAAAAATCGCCCTTTAACAGGCAATTCGCTGCCGGAAAACAATTTCCCCGCATCCATCGAAGTTGGGCAGGTATTTGCTATCTGCTATAAAAAGAAGGACGGTCAGACGGAGTGGAAATATTTCCGGACTGATGGAAAGCTGTGGAATGAAATGCTCCTCGCGGAAGAATTTTCCGTGGAGACAGAGTAATTAGGAATGGACACCTATACAACTTCATCGCAAAAGACCCCATGCCTTCTTAGCATAGCAAAACCCCGGCTATCCTCTGTGTGATAGTCGGGGTTTCATTTACTTATCAAATCCCATATAGGAGGAGAAACCCAAGAGGTAAATAGACATAGCCATAGAGATATTCTTACTGTTGGCGATTGCTTTCAATTCATCAATAACAGTATCATTCGGGATTGTAATTTCTGCGTTCTCAATAATTCTTTCAATGACATCTGGCAATACCAAACACATTTTATAAAATGCTTCTGCGTCCCCTGTAATCATCTCATAGAATTTATCCATACTCACACGGCGTATTCTTCTATGCTGGACTTTCTTTCCATCAACAGACGCAACCCATTTTATATCTTGTGAGTGCTTTGCTATTGCCTCCACCAAACAACAGATACAATCATCATCATCTAATAATTGACTTTGACACTTAATATAAGTCTTTGCGGAGGATGCGGAGTTCATTGTATTATGCTTATTCTTCATCTCAACATATACAGTATGAACGATTTCCCCCTCTGCCGTCCTTATACCTTCCTTGCTTCTAAAAATTACGTCCCATCCCTCTTTAGGCACTTCACAATTACGCATATACTTAAAAATATGCTGATGGAAATACCCAATATCATTGTTATTTGATTTATCTCTCTGCCGGTATATCTCATTCTTTACGATTTCTTCCCAAGCCGTTTGATATACCATCTTATCAAAGATTAACTTTATCGGGTCAATGATATTACTATTGAATTTTTGTAGGTTAATGGGTTCCAGTTTGCTACCATATTTCGCAATAGTGGCTTTAACGTGTTCCGTAAAGTCCCTTTCGCTGATGAAAGACAACTCCCACGCCATTACTCTTTCACTCCCTCCAACGCTTCTTTGATTTTCACCGCTATATCATAGGCAAGATTTACCGGGACGGCGTTTCCAACTTGCTTGTATTGTTCTCCCACCGTTCCGCAGAACTCCCATTCATCCGGGAAGCTTTGACACCTTGCGTTCTCTCTCACAGTAAAAGGGCGAGGTTCTAACGGATGGCATCTATCCGTCTGCTTTTGACTGGGAGAAGTCAATACAGCAAGAGAGGGTTCATCCATACTCAAACGGCGGAGTATGCCCGTTCTGCCTCCACCCATATCCCAGCAGCTTTTCATATAGTCCTTTGCTATATCCTCGGGAATATCTCTCCAATAACCACCAGGAGGAACAAGAGAGAAAATAGCCTCTTTCTTTGCGGAGTATCGTGTTCCAAGACTTTCCGGCACATCCTGTAATACATCCCTCAAAACAGGTTTATATTCGTGCGGAGTAGGGTATTCAAAACTAATACTATCCTTCAAATCATCGCGAATACCAATAGTGATTAGCCTTTCTCTCTTTTGTGCTACTCCATAATCCCACGCGTTGAGAACCTTATACTGAATACTATACCCAGCATCTTCAAACACAGATACCATTGTTTTATAAGTTTTTCCGTTGTCGTGAGTTAGCAAACCTCTAACATTTTCAAACAAAAACATTTTTGGCTGTAATTTCTGGAGGAATATAGCATAATGATAGAAAAGCGTCCCTCGGGTATCTTCCAGTCCTAACCGCTTTCCGGCATAGGAAAAGGCTTGACAGGGGGCACCGCCGGAAAGCAAGTCCAATTCTCCTTTTTTAATAGAGAAGTATTCCTCCAAATCAAGGCAAGAGATATTCGCTATATCATCACAAATTACATTCCATTCCGGGCGGTTCTTCTTTAGAGTATCAGACGCAGGTTTATTGAGCTCAATCAATCCAATAGTGTCAAACCCTGCCTTTTCAATACCCAAAGCCAAACCACCAGCACCAGCAAACAACTCAATGCACTTCACGTTGTTTTATCCCCTTATCTTTCTTTTCCGTTGTGTTATTCGCATATCTCAACGATTGCTGTTGGCTTTTTCATTACCTTATACTCCTCAGCCTTACCACTGAAAATTCTCTTATACCAAAGCTTTTTTGTTTCTCATCTGTCAAGAGTAGGTTTTGAGATTAAAAGGTTATTGAAAGCATGGGGTCTTTTTGTACGGCATCTCAGCCGCTTATTTTCTATTTACGCAAACAGTGCGCGGATATCCTGTTCGGTCAGCGCCGTCACCAGCTCCTCGCCGGGGGTAATCAGCTGATCGAACAACGCTTTCTTGCGCTGTCCCAGCGCCACCACCTGCTCCTCGATGGAGCCGTGGGTCACCAGACGGATAACCTCCACCTTCTTGGTTTGGCCAATGCGGTGGGCGCGGTCGGTCGCCTGATCCTCTGCCGCGGGGTTCCACCACGGATCGTAATGAATCACCATATCCGCACCTGTAAGGTTAAGCCCCGTGCCGCCCGCCTTCAGGGAAATGAGGAAAATCTGCCCTGTGCCTGCATTGAACTGCTCGGTCATCTCCAGCCGTTTGGCAGGAGGTGTTTCACCATCCAGATACATGCAGCTGTAGCCAGCCTCCTCCAGCTGGCGGCGCAGGATCTTCAGCATCGAGGTGAACTGAGAGAACAGCAGCACCCGCCGCCCGGCCTGGATGGCACCCGGCAGGATCTCCAGCAGCATATCCAGTTTACCGGACGCACCCGCATAGTCCGACAGGACCAGCGCAGGATGGCAGCAAATCTGCCGCAGCTCCGTGATGGCTGCCAGCACTTCCGTGCGGCCGCGTCCAAGTCCCTTTTCGGCCATAACGTGATCCACCCGGTCGCGCAGGCGCACCATGGCCGCCTGATAAACCTTCTCCTGCTCAGGCGTCATCTGCGCGGTCAGGGTAGTCTCAATCTTGTCAGGCAGCTCGGTCAGCACGTCCTTCTTCAGCCTGCGCATGAGGAAGGGGCGAATGCGGCGGCGCAGATCGTCCGCGTCTTCGCCATCCTGATATTTACGCAGGAACGCGCTGTAACTGAGCAGATAGCCGGGCAGCACAAAATCGAAAATGCTCCACAATTCACCGGTGCTGTTTTCCATGGGCGTACCGGTGAGGGCAAAGCGCGTTTGCGCATGCAGCTGCTTAACGGCCACAGCCCCCACGCTGCCCGCGTTTTTGATATGCTGCGCCTCATCCAGGATGACAAAGCGAAAGTCCATATCCTTCAGCAGATCGACATCCCTGCGAATCAGCGGATAGGAAGTGATGAGCACATCCACATCCCTGGCATTGCGCACATGGGCAATTTGTGAAGCGCGCTGTGCGCTGGAGCCGGAGAGCACCATCACGCTCATCTCCGGGGTAAAGCGTGTCAGCTCACTGAGCCAGTTGTAAGTCAGCGATGTGGGCGCTACCACCAGCGAGGTTTGCCCCTCCTTGCGGGTTGCCTTCAGCATGGCGATCACCTGTACGGTTTTGCCAAGCCCCATGTCATCTGCCAGAATGCCGCCCATGTGCAGCTTATCCAGCGTCATCAGCCAATGGAAGCCCCGCTGCTGATAAGGCCTCAGGCTCAGCCCCTGGGGCAGCTGAATCTTTTCTTCATCCGGATCCACCAGCGCTTTCACCGTTTTGAGAACGGAACCATCCACCTCCACCGGCAGCTTAGCGCTTTCCAGCAGGCTGTTCAGATAGCAGGTACGGAAGGCATTCAGGGACACCGTGTCTCCCTCGGGATACACAGCCTCCGCCCCCTCCAGGGTCGCCGCCTCATACACGCTGTCAGCCAGGGGCTGCCACTCGTCCATGCCGCTCAGATCCAGGAAAGAGCCGTCCTTCAGGCGGAAATAACGCCGGTGTTTGCTCAGCGCCTCCAGGATGCCCAGGATCTCCTCCGCAGGTTCTCCGTTTTCAGTGAAACTCAGTTCCAGCCGGCCGCCGCTCATGCGCATGCGGCCTTTCAGCAGCGGTTTACGCGGCGTCATTTTGCGGAAGTCCCGGCTCAGATACACCTCGCACATGCCTTGCAGCTTTTGCACCCCGCCGGATACAAAGTCATAGATGGCGTCCTGCCCGGTGAGATACACCCGGCCTTTCCGCACATAGAAGCCTGCGCCGCCAAGCGCATCCAGCACCTGCCGCTCCGCCGCCGCATCCCGCAAAAGCAGTTTGCCCGTGCGGGGCATAGCCTCCGGTTCCGGCGCTTCGTCAAAGGGGTCAATAGCCTCCTCGCCATAGCGGAACTGGGTGCGCGCCACCACCTCCTTACCTTCCCGGTCAAGATACAGCCGGGCAACGAGAGGCAGCTTCACCAACTGCTTTTCCAGGTCCGGATCCATTTCCACCACGCCTGTCAGCTTCAAAAACGGAACAATTTCGCCAATCACGCGGGTGGTCTGCTTCATGGGAAATTCAAACACGCTGCGGGCGCCGAACTGTTCCTGCCACAGCACGCGCATCACCCGCTGCTGCTGCGGCTCCAGCGCCACCACCGCACCACTGACCACCGCATATGCGCAGGAGGACACCAGGGGTTGGAAGTCCTTGGGGAACAGCGCCGTAATGGTCAGCCCGCGCAGAGATCCGGTCACCCGATAGTGCAGCGGCAGCCGTGCCGCGCGCACACGCTTCACCGTCATAGCTTTTTCGCCCACCGCCATGCGGAAGGGCATGCTCTCCAGTTCCTTGAGCACCGCTTCAGCGAAAGGCTCAGGCAGCGCCATCACCCGCAGGTCAGCCCCACGCAGGGTGGAACCCGCTTCCTTCTGCGCCAGGCACAGCGCCCGCAGGATATTCAAAAGTCGCATTTCCGCCGGGCCAAAGTGCATCCACTCCGGCTGATACACAAAGCCTTTGCCGAACTCCATGCTCTGTCCCGCATCCACACATTCAATCATCTGTGGGATGGAGCGCACCACATACAGCCGCTCCTCGCCCACGCGCAGGCCCAGGCGCAGCCGCGGCTTCTGCTTGGCGCCGCCCCCTTCATAAATCAGCGTGACTTCCATGCGCAGCGTACCATCCTCCGGCAGGGCGGACTCCATGGCCGCCAGCAGCTTGGGCGCAGCCTGCGCAGCTTTCTGGCGCAGCATTTCATCCAGCGCGCCGGTTTCCTGTGCCATCAGGGTTGCGGCTACCACATGGCGGCACGCACCTTTCTCATTCCAGATATCGCAAGTGCATTTGGCGGGCTCGCCGGGGGTAAAAATGACCTCCCGCCTGGGGGTGCCCGCAACAACATATTTCATCAATGTGGCGCTCTGCTCGGTCACACGCACGCCGCCGCGTTTATAAAGCGTCTCCCCGGCCAGATATTCCTGCTCCCCAGCCTGAAGACGTAGTCGCATAGGTCCTTGTGTCATCCAATCTTCACTCCAACAATTCCGTTAAGGTTGACGCTGCCAAAACAGCATCCTTGATAACTTCTCTTTTCGCACCGCAAAATCCTTCTGTGAAAGGAAGAGGCCGCACGTTTTTTCTGTAACAAAAGCGCATACCCGGGTCGAAAATGGGCATACTGCCCTTAAGGACAGCAGGAAGCCAACACGCAGCTGCCTCGCCTGCGGGAAAAACATTCCGTTTTTGCCCATTGCGCGGAGGATGTCTGCCAAGCCTTCCGCGCCTCTTTCACTGGCGGAGAAAACCTGCCGCCCAGGGAGCGCAGCTGTCCCCGTCCCTTAAGGAAAGCAGCTGCCGCTGTTTCCTTAAGGGCTTTTTGCCTGCGGATATGAATGCGCTTCCGGTATGGCTTTGCACCGTTTTGGGAAACGATTTTTCTTCTTCTATCCGCCTGTCTTTCCCTCCACCGCCATAAAATTTCTGTTTTGCAAAAAAAGTTCTTCTTTTCCCTTTACAAAGCAAAAAGAATATGCTATAATACTGCTTGTTCGTGGGGCATTAGCGCAGTTGGTAGCGCACAACACTGGCAGTGTTGGGGTCAGGAGTTCGAATCTCCTATGCTCCACCAAAACAATATAATCCGAACCTTGTGCCGATTGGTCATGGGTTCGGATTTATTGTTTTTATGGAAGAAATTGAGGACTGGTAATAAAGAAACCGGGAGGACTGCCGATCAGGGCAATCCTCCCGGCTTCTTTATGTAGATGCACAGTCCGTATTCTCTTTCTTTGCTTTCCATTCGGCAAATGCCTTTTTGCCACCTTCGCTTTCGTAGTACTTCTGAATTACCGGAAGCAGACTCCGTGCCAGCGATTC
>CAKUFA010000033.1 GCA_934647165.1 uncultured Clostridia bacterium
TCATCCTTTTCTGCCTGATGCGTGGCATCAACAAGTTGATGAGCATTGGCAAAAAGAAGGAAGAACCTGCTGCACCTACTACGAAAAAGTGCCCCTATTGCAAGATGGATATTGCCATTGACGCAACGCGCTGCCCACACTGCACCAGCCAACTGGAACAGTGAAAAACACAGTGTGCTGTGAAGGAAAAGGCTCCTTCGAAACGAATTTTCTTTCACATTTTTCCAGAAAAGCCGAAAGCGGACGGGTGAAAAGCCTGTCCGTTTTTGTGTTGCAGCAGATTTCGAAACGCTTGCAAAACGGCAAGAGAATCTCTATAATGGAGAAAAGAAATGAGGGATGATATGAACATCACGCTGATTGGTATGCCGGGAAGCGGCAAGAGCACGGTTGGCAAAGCCTTGGCGAAGCGCATGGGGATGCAGTTTGTGGATGTGGATCGGGTGATAATCCAGCAAACGGGGAAAACATTGGCACAGATTATTGACGAAGTGGGCGATGATGGCTTTCGGCAGGTGGAGAACCGGGTCAACGCTTCACTGAATGTGACTAATGCAGTGATTGCACCGGGAGGTAGTGTGATTTATGGCGAGGAAGCCATGGCGCATCTGCGGGACATCAGCACGGTTGTTTATTTGCAGGTGACGCATGATGAACTGCTGCGCCGCCTGGGCGACCTGCATGCCCGCGGGGTGAGCATTCGTCCCGGGCAAACGTTTCGGGATCTGTATCATGAGCGGTGCCCCCTTTATGAAAAGTATGCGCATGTGGTGATTCCGACAAAGGGCTTGCGGTTTGAAGCTGTGGTGCAGCAGGTGGAAGAGACTGTTGCCGGAAAGATGATTTGAAAGCGCTCGTTGTACCTGAGGGACAAGGCCAGAAACAAGAAAAAAGGGGCAGACCATGCTGCAGCAGCTTGAAGGCTGCGAACACGGTCTGCCCTTTGAACTTAACGGTATTGTGGAAAAACCAGGATCATCAGAAAAACCTGTTATTTTCTTTTGACACCGAGGGCTTCGGCAGCCGGGTCAATGTCGAGGGTGGCAAAGTAGTCCTGCGGGGTTTCCGCACGGCGAATCATGCGATAGGAACCATCCGTGGTGTAGAGAATTTCCGCGGAGCGCAGTCTGCCGTTGTAATTGTATCCCATGGAGAAGCCGTGAGCGCCCGTATCGTGAATGACCACCAGATCGCCATCCTTGATTTCCGGCAAGGCTCGGTTAATGGCAAACTTGTCATTGTTTTCACACAGGGAACCGGTCACATCATATACGTGGTCGCAGGGTGCGTTCCGTTTGCCGCACACAGTGATGTGGTGATAAGCGCCATACATGGCGGGACGCATGAGGTTGGCGGCACAGGCATCCAATCCTACATAGTGCTTATAGGTGTCCTTATGATGGGTGGCATGGCTCACCAACCAGCCATTGGGGCCGGTCATCCAACGGCCAAGCTCGGTTTTGATGGCAACGCCGCCATTGGGGAAAACTTCCTCATAAGCTTTGCGTACACCCTCACCGACCGCGGCAATGTCCGTTTTTTTCTGCTCAGGGCGATAGGGAATACCCACGCCGCCGGACAAATTGGCAAAGGCAAAGGCCAGGCCGGTTTTTTTGGCAAGATTACGCCCGCAAGTGAAGAGGATTTTTGCAAGCGCTGGATAATAGGCGTTGTCAATGGTGTTGGAGGAAAGGAAGGCGTGCAGGCCGAAACGCTTTGCGCCCAGTGCTTTCAGCTGCGCAAGCCCCTCTTCCAGCTGCGCGTAGGTGAAGCCGTACTTGGCCTCGCCCGGGTTGCCCATGATTGTACCGCTGATTTTGAAATCTCCGCCGGGATTGTAGCGGCAGCAGACACATTCCGGCACGCCGCCGTGCTTTTGCAGAATGTCAATGTGGGTGATATCATCCAGATTGACATAGGCGCCCAGTGCGCGGGCATGGTCAAACTCCTCATCGGGCATGGCATTGGCGGAAAACATGATATCCCGCCCATGGAAACCACAGGCGTCAGCCAGCGTCAGTTCTGTATCGCTGGAGCAGTCTACGCCGCAGCCCTCTTCCTTGAGAATGCGCAAAATGGCCGGGTTCGGCAACGCCTTCACAGCAAAGTACTCCTGGAAATCCTTGCACCAGGAAAAGGCAGCGTTCAGCGCACGGGCGTTTTCGCGGATTCCGCGTTCGTCATAAAGGTGAAAAGGTGTGGGATACAGTGCCGCAGCGCCCTCAAAAACTTCGTCGGACAAAGAGAAATTCGGCATGTGCATCAGCTCCGATCATCATCTGTAGAACCGGGTATCAATGTAGCATAATTGCAAAAGAGATGCAAGTTTTTTCCCTGTTTTCTGGGAAGAAAAGCGGAAAGGGACAGGAAGAATCGCAGTTGTGTGAAAAAAGGCGGGATCAGGGAGCCATGGCTCCCTGATCCCGCGGGAAAGCATTATCTTCCGGTATCCCGCAGAAGATTACTTGCACATGGCTTTTGCAATGGCTGCACCCAGCTTCACATTATTGTAAACCAGCTGGATGTTCGCTTCCAGGCTCTTGCCGCCCGTCAGCTTCTGGATCTTATCCAGCAGGAAGGGCGTGGTGGCCTTGCCATGGATGCCCTTTTCTTCACACTCGCGGATGGCCGCGTCGATATTCTCATTGATATAGGCGGCGTCCATGGAATACTGCTCGGGGATGGGATTGGTCACCAGCATGCCGCCCTGCAGCCCGCAGTCCAGCTTGGCCTGGAAAGCCGCAGCGATTTCCTCGGGGGTATCCAGGCGATAATCTACCTGGAAGCCGGAATGCGAGGTGTAGAAGGCAGGAAGCTCCTTGGTGCCGTAGCCGATGACCGGTACGCCCTTGGTTTCCAGATATTCCAGCGTCAGACCCAGATCCAGGATGGACTTTGCACCGGCGCAGACCACCAACACAGGGGTCATGGCGAGCTCTTCCAGGTCAGCGGAAATATCCATGGTGGTTTCAGCGCCGCGATGAACGCCGCCGATACCGCCGGTGGCAAACACCTTCACGCCTGCCATGGCGGCAGCGATCATGGTGGTGGTCACGGTGGTGGCGCCATCCTCGCCCTTGGCGAGCAGCACAGGCAGGTCGCGGCGGCTGGCCTTGGGCACATCCAGGCCGCGCTTGCCCAAATATTCAATTTCCTCTGCGGTGCAGCCAACTGTGAGTTTACCCTTGATGATGGCGATGGTGGCGGGCACAGCGCCGTTTTCGCGGATGATCTTTTCTACGTTCAATGCCGTTTCCACATTCTTGGGATAGGGCATGCCATGGGAGATGATGGTGGATTCCAGCGCAACAACGGGTTTTCCGGCATCCAGTGCAGCCTGCACTTCAGGGGCGACGGAAAGGTACTTCTTCAAATTCATGACTTCATTCCTCCGTTTGCTTCATGAGATTCTGAACCTGCGAAAGGGTGACAGTGGGGCTGACGGCGCTATCTGCCTGTGCGCAGATGGCGGATGCGGCCTGACCCATGTGCGCCATGCCGTGAATGACAAGCCCCATGGTATAGCCCACGGCGGCCGCGGCAATGAAGGCATCGCCGCAACCGGTGGTGTTGACAATGTGGGCAGGGCAGCAGGGCTGAATGCCGCTGCTGTTGCCATCCGTATAATACACGCCCTGCGCACCCAGGGAGATGAACACACGTTTAACCCCCTTGGACAACAGAATGCGCCCGGCCTGTTCCAATCCGCGCAGTCCCTCAATTTCAACGCCGGTGAGCAGGGCTGCTTCAGGGCGGTTGGGCTTGAGGGTTACAAAACTGCCCAGGCAGGCCTTGAGCTTTCCGGCTTTTTTCACGGATACGGGATCCGCTACCAGCGGGCAGGAACAATGCGTGGCAAGGTAATGGATGGAGTCTTCCGGAATGTTGGCATCCACCACCACCAGATCAGCGGTGCTTAGCACATCCCGGCAGCTTTCCAGGTATTCCGGGGTGATGGCGTTGCAAATCTCCATGTCGGATACAGCAGCATAGATTTCGCCGTCAGCGTCATTCAGGCACAGATAGGTACTGGTGCGGCCGCCGGGCACCGTTCGGGCGTAGGTCAGGTCAATGCCCGCGATGGCGCATTCCTGCCGGACATGCGCGGCGTTCGGATCTTCGCCAAGCACGGTGAGCATGGTGACTCTTGCGCCCAATCGGGCAAGATTTTCGGCAATGTTGCGCCCAACGCCGCCCAGCGTGACTTTCACGTGTCCGGGATTGGAGTCGCCTGCGCGCATCGCTGTGCTGGCGGTGCCGCTGATATCTACATTGATCGCCCCAACGACGACCATCCGCTGTTGCTGCATGATCATCCGCCCATCCTTGCATCAAAATTCGGTATCTATGGTGCAGAGAACATTATAATGAGGTGCAAGGCATTCGTCAAGACAGAAGCTGGCGGATTCCGACTTTTATGCGGGGAGCAAGAACGGACACAGATATGTTTTGTAACAAAAAAGTCATAACTATTTACAAAAACGTTAAAAGATGATATACTGTGTCCATCATGCGTGATGGAACGCAACAAGGAGGCTGTCTTGGATGGGAAAGCGGAGAATTATAGCGCTGGCGGCGGTGCTGCTGTGGAGCACGGCGGCGTTGGCCGTGGCGGATACCTATGCCACACTGCGCTATAACGATCAGGGCACGGCGGTGCAGCAGCTGCAGGTGGCGCTGAATAAGCTGGGCTATTCAACAGGCGGCACGGAAGGAAAATACGGCCCGGCAACGGAAAAAGCTGTGCGGAAATTCCAGCAGGATCACGCGCTGACAGTGGACGGCAAGGCCGGGCAAAATACCCAGTCGCTTTTGTATCAGCTGGCAGTGGGCAACGGAAGCACTTCCGATACAACAACGACCAAGGGCTATTTCGGCGGCAACTATGACAAGATGGAGTATGGTTCCCGCGGCACGCGGGTGACCAAGCTGCAACAGGCGCTGAATACCCTGGGTTTTCAGGCCGGCAAAGCAGATGGCCGCTTTGGCGCGGGCACGCAGCAGGCTGTGGTTGCTTTTCAGCAGGCACAAAAGCTGACGGCGGATGGCAAAGCCGGTAAAAATACCTTAACCCGCATTGAGCAGGTGCTCAGCGGGCAGGCGCCGAACAATACGCCTGCGCCGGTAAACCCAACCCCCACACCAACGTCGAACGGTTTTGGCACCGTGCCGGGACGCACGCTACGCAAGGGCTATCAGGGAGACGATGTGAAGAGCGTGCAGACCCGCCTGAAGGCGCTGGGGTACCTGAGCGGGAATGTTGACGGCAAATATGGCACGGGTACCATGGCGGCGGTGTCGGCTTTCCAGGCGGCTAATGGACTGACCGTGGACGGACTTGCGGGCAGCGGTACGTATAAGGTGCTGTATTCGGCTGATGCGAAGAGCGCACCCAGTTCCACACCTACCCCTGCCAGCACTGTGCCGACACGCACCCTGCGCCCGGGTGATGAAGGGGATGACGTGAAAAACGTGCAGACCCGCCTGAAAGCGCTGGGTTACCTGCCTGGAAATGTTGACGGCAAATACGGCACAGCTACAGCAGCGGCAGTGACGGCCTTTCAGCAGCGGAACGGGCTGACAGCAGACGGAAAGGCAGGCGGTAACACCTACAATGTGCTGTTTTCCGACAGTGCAAAGGCCGCCGGCAGCACAACGCCCACAGACGATATCGGCATTGCGCCGACGCGCACCCTGCGCTCCGGTGATGAGGGAGATGACGTGAAGAGCCTGCAAAAGCGCCTGAAAACGCTGAAGTATTACACCGGCTCGCTGGACGGCAAATATGGCTCGGGCACCGTTGCGGCAGTGGTATCCTTCCAGCGCATCAACGCGCTGATCATGGACGGCGTGGCAGGCACAAACACCATCAAAAAGCTGTTCTCAACCTCCGCCAAGGAGTATGAGCCGGGTGTTGATGACAGCACAGGCACTGCTGTTGCACCGGATAAATCGACCATTCGGCTGATGCATTGGTACAGCGAAGTGAAGCCCATTCTCAAGGGGCAGAAGTCCATTTATATTTACGACCCTGCCACAAAGATCAGCTTCACACTGCATCTGTACTCGCTGGGACGACACGCGGATGTGGAACCCATGACGGCGGACGACACGGCGAAAATGATGCAGGCATTCGGCGGCGTTGCCACATGGACGCCCAAGTTCGTTTATGTGAAGCTGCCCAATGGCCAGTGGACGGTAGCCACCATGCATAACGTGGCGCACGGCGGCCAGAGTATCAAGAATAACAATTTCAACGGACAAAACTGCGTGCACTTCCTGCGGGATATGAGCGAGTGCATTAAGAAGGATCCCAAGTATGGTGTGACGAACCAGAATGTTCTCCGCTCCGGCTGGAAAGCCCTGACCGGAGAAACGGTGAACTGATGGCGCATGCAGGAATCCAATAAAAGAAAAACAGCGGACAAGCCTTTTCTCAGCCTCAAACAGGCTTAGGGAAAAGGCTTGGCCGCTGTTATTTTACGCAAAGACGGCTTTTCGGCTGTGGTGCATCTTTCGGGATGAAACCATCATGAAGGGATTCCATCCAGTGCTTCATCCATCAGGTGCTGGAGGAGTACCGGGTTCGCACGGCCGGAGGATTGCGCCATGGCAGCGCCCATGAGCGCCTTCTTGAGGTTCTGCTTGCCGCGGCGGTATCCGTCCACCATATCCGGATGCTCGGCAATAGCACGGGCAACATAGGCGCGCAATTCCTCCGGATCATTGAGCTGGAGCAAATGCTCCCGCTGGGCATAAGCGGCAGGATCTTCATCATGCAGCCACAGCGCTGCAATCAGCTTTTTGGCCGCGCCGCTGTTGATGGCGTTATTCTCCGCCATGGTGGCAATCTGCGCCATGTGCTCCGGTGCAATGGGAACGCTGGCTCCTTCGCTTTCCAACAGGCGGAAGACCTCTGTCAGCATCAGATTGCCAAGCGTTTTCACGGCATGGGTGGATTTGGCGGCCTGCTCAAAATAGTCCGCCAGCGCGCGGTCGCTCACCAGTTGCTCCGCCACGTAGGAAGTCAAGCCGAATTCGCGGATATAACTAGCTTTGCGCTCATCCGGCAGGCGAGGAAGCTCGTGCTTCCAGGCGCCCACCAGATCCTCCGCCAGCACAATGGGCGCAAGATCGGGGTCGGGAAAATAGCGGTAATCGTTCGCGTTTTCCTTGCGGCGCATGGCGGTGGTTTTGCCGCTTCGTTGATCGAAGCGCCGGGTTTCCTGCACGATGGCTTCACCCTTTCGCACCGCTTCCACCTGTCGGCGATACTCTTCCTCAATGGCACGCTGCACGGACTGGAAGGAGTTGAGGTTTTTCATCTCTGTGCGGGTGCCGAAAGGTTCGCCGGGCTTGTGGATGGAAAGGTTCACATCGCACCGAAGGCTGCCTTCGTTCATCCGACAATCGCTGACACCTGTGTAAGCAATCACGGCGCGCAGCTTGCGAAGGTAACTCACGGCCTCCTGAGGGGTGCGGATATCCGGCTCGGACACAATCTCGATGAGCGGAACGCCGCAGCGGTTGCAGTCAATCAGCGTGCCCTTTTCGGGGTCGTGCACCAGCTTGCCTGCATCCTCTTCAATGTGAATGCGGGTGATGCCGATGGTTTTGGCGCCTTGCTCGGTTTCAATGGCAAGGCGGCCGTTCAGGCAAAGGGGCAGGTCATACTGGCTGATCTGGTAAGCCTTGGGCAAATCTGGATAGAAATAATTCTTTCTGTCCTGCTTGGAAAAACGGGCGATGGTACAGCCTGTGGCAAGGCCTGCCAGCACGGCATAGTGCACAACTTGACGGTTGAGCACGGGCAGTGTGCCGGGGAAACCCATGCACACGGGACAGCACTGTGTGTTGGGGGCAGCGCCGAAGGTGGTTTCGCAGTTGCAGAAAATTTTGGTGCGGGTTTTGAGCTCCACATGCACTTCGAGGCCGATAATCATTTCATAGCCGTCTATCATTTTCCATGCGGCCATTAGGCATCCACCTCCTGAAAAGATAATGCGAGCGCGCTTTCCAGCGCATAACCGATGCGATAGAGAACCGGTTCGGAGAAGGCACGGCCCATCAGCTGCACGCCAACGGGCAGACCCGCGGCATCCTTGCCGCAAGGAAGGGACAGGGCGGGAATGCCCGCAATATTTACCGGCACGGTGTGAATATCGCCCAGGTACATTTCCAGCGGCGATGCGGCCTTTTCACCCAAGGGATAAGCCGTGGTGGGAGCAACGGGTCCAAGCAGCGCATCACAGGCGGCAAAGGCGCGCTCCATATCCTGCATGACCAGCGTGCGTACCTGAAGCGCTTTTTTGTAATACGCATCGAAGTAACCGGCGCTCAAGGTGTAGGTGCCCAACAGAATGCGACGCTTTACCTCCGCGCCGAAGCCCTCGCTGCGGCTTTTGACATACAGTTCATCCAGATCGGCATATTCGGCGGCACGGTGACCGTAACGGATGCCGTCGAAGCGGGCAAGGTTGCTGGAGGCTTCCGCGCTGGACAGAACATAATAGGCGGGCAGCGCATAAGAAAGGGAAGGAATGGAGACCTCGCATACCTTGGCGCCAAGCAATCTCAGCGCATCCGCGGCATGGGCCACACTTTGGCGCACGTCTTCGGAAAGTCCTTCGGCAAACATTTCCCGGGGCAGGCCAATGGTCAGCCCCTGAACCCCGTCTTTCAGCTGACCCCGCATGGCAGGACATGGACGGTCAAGAGAGGTGGCGTCCCGCCGGTCGTGCCCGGCGATTGCTTCCAGTGCCAACGCGTTGTCTTCCACGGTGCGTGTCATGGGTCCGATCTGATCCAATGAGGAGGCGAAAGCGACCAACCCATAACGGCTGACCATACCATATGTTGGCTTCATGCCAACCACGCCGCAAAAAGCTGCGGGCTGGCGGATGGAACCGCCCGTATCGCTTCCGAGCGCCAAGGGGGCTTCCAGGGCAGCAACACAGGCGGCGCTGCCGCCGGAGGAACCGCCGGGCACCCGCGCCAGGCTGCGAGGATTGTGTGTTGGATGGAAAAAACTGCTTTCTGTTGTGGACCCCATGGCGAATTCATCCATGTTGGTTTTGCCAAGCAGCACGCATCCGGCGGCTTGCAGCTTTTCCCATACTGTCGCGCTGTAGGGCGGGACGAAATCCTCCAGCATGCGGGAGGCGCAGGTGGTTTTTATGTCTTTGGTGCAAATGTTGTCTTTTACGGCAACGGGTACGCCGCACAGAGGATGAACAGGCAAGCCGCGTGCACGCAGCTCGTCCGCTGCATCGGCTTGGCGCAGCGCTTCTTGCTCCGTTACAGTGATGAAAGCGCCAACGCGGCCTTCTACTTGATGGATACGCGCAAGGCACGCCTCCGTGAGAGCACGGGAGGTGGCGCTGCCGTGCGAGAGGGCGTCGCTCATTGCGGTCAGGGTCATTTGTTCATACGCCTGCATGGTGGGTCATCCTTCTTTCAATCGAACGTGGGGGGAACGGTGGGGCAGGTGTCCGTGCGGGTGGGCGCATTGCGCAGCAGCGCTTCCCGGGGAAAGGACGGCGCAGGAACGTCCTCACGCAGAACATTCTGGGTGGGAATGACATGCGCCGTTTGCGGCACATCCGTCAAATCCAATTGACACAGGGTTTGGGCAAAGGAAAGAATGTCGCTCATATCACTGCCCATACGTGTTTCCTCTTCAGGCGAGAGATGCAGCTTGGCAAGCTCGGCAACTTGCTGCACCTCCATTTGTGGGCGGGGGGCCGGGCGCGCGGAAGGCTGCACAGCTTCCTGTGCGGCGAGCTTCAGCACCTCCAGCTGCTCAGGGTCAACAGCGCAGGGCGCGCCGGTCATCAGGTCGGATCCGTCGCGCACCTTGGGGAAGGCAATGACATCCCGCAGGCTGTCCGCGCCCAATAGCTGCATGGTCAGCCGGTCAAGACCGAAGGCAAACCCGCCGTGGGGCGGCGTGCCATACCGGAAGGCCTCCAGCAGGAAACCGAAACGCTCCTGTGCCGCTTCTTCGCTGAAACCGAGCGCCTTGAACATGAGCGACTGCACATCGCTGCGATGGATGCGGATGGAGCCGCTGCCGAGCTCCATGCCGTTGAGCACCGCGTCATAGGATTGCGAACGCACACGGGCAGGATCGGTGAGCAAATAGGGAAGATCCTCTTCGCGGGGCATGGTGAAGGGATGATGGGCGGCCATGTAGCGCCCCTCGGTCTCCGACCACTCAAACTGCGGAAAGTCCGTCACAAAGCAGAAGCGGAAATCGTCCTTGTGACGCAGCCCCAGCAGATCACCGACCATCAGGCGAAGGGCGCACAGGGTACGGCACACCACTTCGAACTTATCTGCACAGAAAAGGATAAAATCGCCTGGTTTAGCGTCCAACGCATCCAGCAATGCGTTCCACTGCGTCGGTGTAAAGTATTTTTGCAGGATGGAGTTAACCTCGCCGTTTTCATGGAGGAGGATCCAGGCCATGCCCTTTGCACCGTTTTTCAGGGCGCAGTCAGTGAGCGCCTCAATGGTTGTGCGGGTGAGTTTTTCCGCACAGCCCTTGCAGTTGATGGCGCGTACTTTGCCGCCTGCATCCGCCGCTTTGCGGAATACGCTGAACGAGCAGGTTCCGGCAAGCTTTGTTACATCAAGGATGGGCAAACCGAAGCGCAGGTCGGGCTTATCACAGCCATACAAATCCATGGATTCCTGCCATGTGATCCGCGGAAAGGCGTATCCGATCTCCCGACCCATAACGGTTCGGAAAATGTGATGGAACAGTTTTTCCAAATGCTGAAGGATGTCCTCCTGTGTCACAAAGGAAAGCTCCATGTCCACCTGCGTAAATTCCGGCTGACGGTCGGCGCGCAGATCTTCATCCCGGAAGCAGCGCGCTACTTGATAGTACCTGTCCATGCCGCCGACCATCAGCAGCTGCTTGAAAATCTGCGGGCTTTGGGGCAGGGCGTAGAAGGTGCCCGGGTGCACGCGGCTTGGCACAAGATAATCCCGCGCACCTTCCGGTGTGGACTTGCAGAGCATGGGCGTTTCAATCTGGCAAAATCCGTGCGCATCCAGATAATCCTCTGCGGCACGCTGCACACGGTGGCGGAAACGCAGTGCGTTCTGCATAGCCGGACGGCGCAAATCGAGGTAGCGGTAGCGCAAAAGCAGCTCCTCACGGATTTTGCCACCTTCCTCCATCGGGAAGGGAAGGGGAGCGGCCTGGCTGAGGATACACAGCCGTTCTGCCTTCAGCTCTACTTCACCGGTTGCAAGGCGCGGGTTATAGGTGCTTGCGTCCCGGTGGCGAAGGATGCCCTCAACCTCCACAACGCTTTGCATGCGCACGCTTTCCGCTAGATGGAAATCCTCAGGGGAAAGGTAACGCAGATCACACACAACCTGCAATATGCCTTCACGATCCTTCACATCCAGAAAAATCACGCCACCCATGTCGCGCCGGGTTTGCACCCAGCCGCAGCACACTGCGCGCTTGCCCATGTCCTGTTTTCTCACACTTCCACAATAATGCGTCCGTTTCATCCGACCTGCCCTCCTGCTTGCGGCAGATGCGCGAAGAATGAAAAAAGCGCCCTTCGCCCCTGCTATGGGGCGAAAGACGCTTGGTCTTCGCGGTACCACCCAAAATCGAATTCCCGAAAAAAACGGGTCTTCCTCTACCGGCAACCTGTGATTGCCTGAAGCTGTTACGGGCTTCTCCCGTCCGCGCCTACTGAGCATCTGCATGCCTTTGGGGCGGCGGCTCCGAGCTGTTCTTTCACCGGTTGCGCCATGCCGCACTTGCACCTTCACGCGGCTCTCTGCCAATGGAACAATCCGGATACTTTTGCTCTTCGCAGCCTTTCATGGGACAATGCTGTCCGTATGAAATTGCGGACAGTATAGCACCGAAAGAAGGTCTTGTCAAGACATAAAATGTATGAAGGGAGGATAAAAAATGCAAAATGGATAAAAGGGCGGAGCAAAACCTTGCTTGGGATGTTTCCACGGTACAAATATCGTTTGCCCTGCTGGAGCGAATATGGTATAATGCCCTGTGATTGATGATGACACGGCGAGAAGCGCCTGCACAAGAGAAGGAGGGAGCTGCATGGGGGTGTTCGGTTTTGACGAGCAATTTGCCATGTTTGACGTCACCCCGGTGGAGAACCAGTTTATCCTGGAATATATGCCCGGCGCGCGGGGCAGCTTTGTGAAGGTGTATCTTTACGGACTGATGCACTGCTATCATCCCCAGGAGGAAATGAGCGTGCAGCAGATGAGCCATGACCTGGACATTTCTGAGGAAGATGTATTGGCGGCTTATCGCCATTGGGAACGGAAGGGGCTTGTTCGGCGGGTGAGCGACAATCCGCCAAGCTGGAAGTACATCAACGTTAAGCAGCAGTTTTTTATGCGCGGCGAAGCGCCTGTGGATCAGGGATATACGGATTTCACCGAGGCGCTGTATGCCATGTTTGGCTCCGAGCGTCGGCTGCGCTCCAATGAAATCGCCATGGCCTATGAGTGGGTGGAGGAAATGGGGCTGCCCTCTGAAGTGGTGCTGATGCTGATTCAGCATTGCATCGAGACAAAAGGACGGCACTTTTCCTTCAACGCTGCGCAGAAGCTGGCCGTGCAGCTGGCAGACGAGCAGGTGGCGTCGGTGGAGGATGCAGAGCTGGTGTTTTCGCGGGACAAGGCGGTGTTTGAAGGCTGCCGACGGGTGCTGCGCCGCATGGGCAAGCGCCGCAATCCTTCTGAGGATGAGCAGGCCATGTATCACAAATGGGTGCGGGAATGGGGATATTCTGCCGATGCCATTGAAGCGGCCTGTGCGGAAACCACCAAGGGGGAACCGACGTTTGCTTATCTGGATGGCATTTTGCGCGGCATGATGCGCCGCAACCAGAACCGAGGCATGACCTCTGCCAAGGAAGTGGACATGAGCCGCACAGCCAACAATGAGCGCGTTGCGCCGCTGAAGGCTCTGCTGAGCATCCTCAACAACGGTGCAACGGTGAATGAAGGCACGCTTGCCGTATATGACGAAATGCGCGCCATGTATCCGGATGACGTTATCCTGCTGGCAGGGCGGGAGTGCGCCCGCAGCGGCGAGGGACTGGACGCTGTGCAGCTGATGCTCCGCTCATGGAAACAGAAGGGCCTTAGAAATATCAGCGAGGTGCAGGCGTATGTGACGCGCTTCAAGGAGCTCAACGCACTTTTGCAGGTGCTTTATGAGGCGTGGGGAAAGCGCAGCCGCCCCACCGCAGCCGACCGTGCACTGGCGCAGAAATGGCTGGAACAGCTGCAAATGAGCCAGGAAATGATTTTGTACTGCGCAGCTGCGTCACGGGAAGCCCATAACCCTATGCCTTACCTTGACCGGATGCTGACGGCGTTTGCTGCCCAGGGAATCAAAACCCCTGCGGAGGCGGAACAGAGCCGAGCGGCCTATCAGGCGGAAAAGAATGAAAAAACGGCTGCTCAGGCGGCTTCTGTTGCCAATCGTGGCGGCAAAACTGTGCGGGAACAGCAGTATACCCAGCGCGAATACGCCAACACCGATGGGTTGACCGAGCGGATGGCGCAGCGCCTGAAGGAGCTGAAGGCCAATGCGTAATGAAATTCTGCGCCAGCTTCAGGCGGAATATGAACAGCAGCGCATGCGGGATGAGCAGGAGAATGCCCGACGCAGGGAAGAAGCCGCCGCGCGCTGTCCGGGCTTGAGCGAGTTGCTGGATGCGCGCCAGCAGATGATTTATCAGGGCGTGCGGGGGATTCTTGGCGGAACTGAGCAGGCGGAAAACTTGCCCAAGCGCATGGAGATGCTCAACGACCGCATTCGTAATGCCCTGCGGGAGGGCGGCTTGCCGGAGGACTGGCTGGAGCCTGTTTATCGCTGCAAAACCTGCAAGGATACGGGCTATGTAGGCGAACCGGTGCGGGAAATGTGCGAGTGCCTGCGCGGCGCGTTTTATCGCCGGCTGTATCAACAAGTGGGGCTGGATGCGGAGGAAGATCAGTCCTTTGAAAAATTTGACCTGAGCATTTTTCCGGATAAGCCCCTGCCTGATATGCCGTGCACCCAGCGGGAAAGCATGCAGATTATCCGCGATATGTGCCGGGACTATGCGGAAAAATATCCCCATGCGGAAACACAGGATCTTTTGCTGATGGGGCAGAGCGGCCTTGGCAAAACCTTCCTGATGCATGCCATGGCCAAACGGCTGCTGGAGCGCGGATTCAATGTGCTGCTTGTGAGCGCCTATCGCTTTCTGGACACGGCGCGAAAAGCCTATTTTGGCGGAGATACCGAGGCCATGGACAGCCTGATGACCACGGATGTGCTGCTGTTGGACGACCTTGGCAGTGAACCGTTGATGGAAAACATCACGATTGTGCAGCTGTTCAACCTGATTAACGAGCGGCGAAGCGCAGGACGCGGCACGGTGTACAGCACCAATCTCAACGAGCGGGAACTGCGCCAGCGCTATACCGAACGCATCGCTTCCCGCCTGACGGATAAGCGGCATTGCGACCTGCTGCTTTTCCATGGCGATGATATCCGCCGCCTGTAAACGATTGCCGGGAGGATGGGCATGAATATTCAGCTCTATGTAAGCAAGAAAAATTTTGATGTGCAGAAAGCCGAACGCTATTTTAAGGAACGGCGTATCACGGTGCAGGTGATGGATTTGAAGAAGCACCGCCTTGGCGAACGGGAGGTGCAGGCCATGGCACGGGCGCTAGGCGGCATGCAGAACTTGATTGACCGCGAGGACAAGAAGGTGAAGGAGCACCCGGCCTGCTACTACAACCAGGATGGACTGCTGCTGGAGGCCGTGCTGGAAACCCCATGGCTGCTGAAGGCGCCCATTGTGCGCAACGGCAGCAAGTTCACCGTGGGCTATGCGCCGGAAACGTGGGACGCATGGGGAAAAGTCTGAAACAAAGAACACTAAAGCGCCATGGCAGGGGGACTTTCTGCCATGGCGCTTTTGCATAGGCTTTTGCCTCTTAGGGCAGCAGGGCATAGGATACTGCACCATCGCGTAAGGTAATCAGGATACCTTCGCTTGCATCCTGCGTTACCACAACCTGTGCGCCGACGCTTTCCAGCAGCTGAATAACGGAATCCGCGGGCGTTTCCGGACGCTCAGCCGTGCTGGTGGAAATCACCGCAAGCGTTGGCGACACGGTTTGCACCAAAGAGACGGACGTGGCGTCGTCCTCCCCGTGGTGAGCAACCTTCAGCACATCTGCATGGGTCAAAAGTCCGGCCTGAAGCAGCGTCAACTCTTCGGGAAACTCCATGTCGCCCGTTAGCAGAATGGAACCGGCGCTGCTTTCAGCCCGCAAAACCAGCGAGTTGTTGTTTTCCTTGTCTGCATCCCTCTGCAGGGGAGCGAGAACGGTGAGTGTTCCGCCGTCCAGGGGCAGCGTGTCTCCGCCAAGGAGCCACGTGACGTCCTCCTTGCGTTTGTTCGCTGCTTTTACAAGCGGATGTTTTTTGCGCTTTCCATCCGTGAAATAGTCAGAGGCATACCATGCGTCTATCGCAATGGAGGATTTGGCCAGAGACATGGCGCCCCCGGCGTGATCCTTGTCGGTATGGGTGAGGATGACTCCGCTTAGCTGGGTGATGCCGCGCTTTTGGAGCGCAGCGGCCACTATGTCCCAGCTATCCTTGGAGCCGGTGTCAATCAGGTAGCGCGTTGTGCCGCTTTCCAGCAGCAGGCAGTCAGCTTTGCCGACATTCAGTGCCAGCAGGGTCATTTCCGCGGCATTGGCGCAGGCACAGCAAACGCACAGCCACAGGGCAAGCAGCAAGCACAGGCATCGTTTCAGCATGGCAGAAGTCCCCCTTTTACCAATAATACGCCGCACAGGCTTTCTTTCTTCCCGGAAGAGTGTTTTTCCTCTTTCCATTTGCTATGGAATGTGCTATCATAAAGAGCACGACAAGGAACGCGTGTTCGTGGAGGAAATGATGGACAAGTTTGTGTTGAAAGCGCCCTATCAGCCCAGTGGCGACCAGCCGCAGGCCATCGAGGCGCTGGCAAAGGGCGTGCAAGCAGGATTGCAAAGCCAGGTGCTGCTGGGTGTAACAGGTTCCGGCAAAACGTTTACCATGGCGTCCGTGATTGAAAAGGTGCAAAAGCCAACCCTGGTGATTGCCCATAACAAAACCCTGGCCGCGCAGCTGTGCAGCGAACTGAAGGCTTTTTTCCCGGATAGCCGGGTGGAATATTTTGTGTCCTATTACGATTACTATCAGCCAGAGGCATATATTGCTTCCTCGGATACCTATATCGAGAAGGACGCATCCATCAACGAGGAGATTGACCGCCTTCGGCACAGCGCCACTGCGGCTCTGCGTGAACGTAAGGATGTGATTATTGTCGCCTCGGTGAGCTGCATTTATTCCATGGGCGATCCCAGCGAATATGAGGGTCAGATGGTTTCCCTCCGGCCGGGAATGCAGATGAGCCGTGAAAAACTGGTGCGCCGGCTGATCGACATTCAGTATGAACGGAACGATGTGGAGTTTGACCGCGGCACCTTCCGTGTGCGCGGCGACACGCTGGAGATCATTCCGGCTGGGGAGCATGAGCATGCGCTGCGCATTGAGTTCTTTGGCGATGAGATTGACCGTATCAGTGAAATTGAGGCAGTGAGCGGCCATGTGCTCACGGTGCTGGAGCATGCCAGCGTATTCCCGGCCACCCACTATGCTACGGATCACAGCCATATGGAGGAAAATATCGCGGTTATTGAGCATGATTTGCAGGAGCGTGTGGCTGCCTTTGAAAAAGAGGGAAAACTGCTGGAGGCGCAGCGCATTGCCCAACGAACCAATTACGACATCGAAATGATGCGGGAAATCGGCTATTGCCAGGGCATTGAAAACTATTCCCGTTATTTTGACGGGAGGAAGCCCGGCGATGCGCCCTATTCGCTGCTGGATTATTTTCCGAAGGATTTTCTCTGTTTTATTGATGAAAGCCATGTGACGGTGCCGCAGATTCGCGCCATGTACAACGGAGATCGTGCCCGCAAGAATACCTTGGTGGAGTATGGCTTCCGCCTGCCGTCCGCTTATGACAACCGCCCGCTGCTTTTTAGCGAATTTGAACAGCGCATTCATCAGACAATTTATGTTTCTGCAACCCCTGGTCCATATGAAATGGGGAAGGCACAGCAGGTGGTTGAACAGATTATCCGTCCCACGGGGCTGCTGGATCCGGAAATTGTGCTGCGCAAGGCTACCGGCCAGGTGGATGATCTGGTAGGCGAAATTCGCAAGGTGGTGGCGCGCGGCGAACGGGTGCTGGTGACCACGCTCACCAAGCGCATGGCAGAAAGCCTCACCGATTATCTCAAGGAATTGGAAATTCGCGTGCGCTATCTCCACAGTGATATTCAGACCATCGAGCGTATGCAGCTCATCCGCGATTTGCGCCTGGGCGAATATGATGTGCTGGTGGGCATCAATCTCCTGCGCGAAGGACTGGATTTGCCGGAGGTGTCCCTGGTAGCCATCCTGGATGCGGATAAGGAGGGCTTCCTGCGCAGCGAAACCTCGTTGGTACAGACCATTGGCCGCGCGGCACGCAATGCGGACGGCCGCGTTATCATGTATGGTGATATCCTGACAGAAAGCATGGAGAAAGCCATCACGGAAACCAATCGCCGCCGGGCGATTCAACAGGAATATAACCGCATCCACGGCATCACGCCGGAAACCGTGCGAAATGCGATTCGCGACGTGCTGGAAATTACCCGCCAGGTGGAGAGCAAGGCTGCTGCGCCGCTGGATGAGGATGAACGCGCTGCCCTGATGCGGCAGGTGGAGGATCAGATGCTCGCAGCGGCTAAGAATCTTGAGTTTGAGCAGGCGGCGAAACTGCGTGATCAGCTGCTGGAACTGCGTGGCGAAAAGCCGCAAAAGCCGGATGTGCAGCAGCGCCGCTCCCGTGCGCCGAGAAGCCGGAAATCCACGCACTGAGCCGCTTTTACAAAAAACTTATCAGCATCGAAGGAGGCTCCGCTTGTCATGGAGCCTCCTTCGATGTTTTTTTCACTTGGCCCAATTGAGATAATCCGGCTTGGTGTAACCCTGGCCGTTGGGTTCGCTTTCAATCATCACCAGCAGCGCATCCTTGCAGCCTTCAGCCATGAGCTGCTGATCCTCCGGTGCGCCGGTCACGGTTTTGGCGCGGGAACTGGTGTAGAACCAGAGACCTTCGTTTTCTGCCAGAGGCTGCCCGTCCTGGCTACGCAGCGTGGATGGGTCAAGACCCATGGCGGACAGTGCATCCTGGTCATAGAATGTCCAGCTTGCTTCGGGCAGGTTGTTTTCCCACTTGCAAGAGGCAAGGGTGCCGTTTTCAGATTTGCCGCCGTTGTAAACCTCAATGGTGTAAGCGTCAATGTTCAGGCGGCCATAGGCAAAGTCGATCAGCTCTGCTGAAGTCGGATAATCCTCGTAAGAGGACTTGCTATAAAATCCGCGGTCCGTGGTCGCCTGGAAGGCTTCGGCCATTTTCTGGGCAACTTCTTTCATGTACAGGATGTTTTCTGAATCCGCAGCCTCGTCATAGGCGCGATAACACCAGGGATAGAGCACGCTCTGGATACCGGTGTGCAAACTGGCCAGCGCGTCAATCTTATTGTTCAGCAGGAAATTTTGCACAGCCTGCACTTCCGGCTCCGTGGCGGCGGAAGAACCCGCCCGGTTGTAAGCATTGGCGCCCACAACGCCTGTTTCTACGGTGTCCACGTCAAAACGGTTCCATTGATAATCAAAGGTGCGGTTCATATCAATGCCGCTGTTGCGCGGATCATCGCCAGGGATACCGTTGCCATCCCAGTCCGGGCTTTCCATGCCAAAAACGGGCGCGCTTTGTGGATCAGGCTGTGCATCTGCCGTGCCGCGATAAAGCACGGAAATAAATCCATCGCCATCAATGTCCGTATAGGGATCGGAGAAGGCAACGCCGTCGCCGTTTGCGTCCACAGGGCGCAGATTCTGCCGCGTGTTGTAGACGAAGGATTGCTCATAACCATCAGGATTGATGACCGGAACAACATAAATGTCATAACGGCGGAGAAGATCGCTCACTTGCTCGGAACTGCTGTTTTCTGTCAACCACCAAGCAAAATACATGGCACAGGCGGCAGATTCCCGCTCACCCCCGTGGATGTTGGCCAGCACGGCAATGCCGGTTTTCTCTTCCTTGTCCACGGAAGGGTCGGTCAATTCCATGCACCAAAGCGCACGCTCCTGCCAGCTGTGGCCGATGGGGTAGAGCGAGGTGATGGACGGATACGCCTGATTGATGCTTGCCAGCTGCTTTTCAAGCTCGCCATAGGAATAGCGAATGCTCCAGTCAATGGATACCTTTTCTTCTGCAATGGCGACAGACGAGAGAAGAAGCACTGTGGCAATCAGCAAGGACAATACTTTTTTCATCATCAATACCTCCCATAACTTCTTTGCTGCTTCTTTGATTTAACACGCTAATATACTATCACACAAAAGCATCGAATGCAATACCTAATTTTTATTTTGTGAATCAAAAAACGCCATGCACTGTTAGGGGCGCATGGCAAGACAGACGGGACGCTTTTCAGTATGGATGAAAAAATACGGGCAAGCATGGCGAATATTGGGAACGATAGACATATACAATCTATTATGCATGTATGATATGGGAAAAATGCATTTCGCAGCCTGTTTTTCTCATGTTTTTTCATGCTTTTTGCACCTTTTACCTGTTGCATATGCGAATTCGAGATGATATGATAAGTGCCAATCCTTTACTTCCTGCTCTGTGAGGGCAAGGAGGCGTCGGTGCATCAAAGAAAGGGATGATGGCGATGCTGAAATATTCCATCAAGCGAATTCTGCTTGCCCTACTGACCGTTCTCATTATTGCGGCCATTACCTTTTTTGCCATGAACGCCATACCGGGCGGCCCTTTTGCCAGTGAAAAGGCGCGTGATCCTGCGGCGCAGGCCATGCTGGAGAAGCGCTTTGGCCTGGATAAGCCCCTGGGAGAGCAGTTCTTCAATTACCTGAACAACCTGCTGCATGGTGACTTGGGGGTATCCACCAAAACAAACCGCGAAATCAGCGATATTATCAAGGAAAGCTTCGGCGTTTCCGCCAAGCTGGGGTTGATGGCAGCGCTCATTGCCGTTGTTTTCGGCCTGATGCTGGGGTGCATTGCGGCGCTCAAGCGCGGCAAATGGCCGGATCGGGTGATTATCTTTTTCACGACGCTTCTGGTATCGGTACCCAATTTCGTGTTGGCAACCATTTTGCTGTTGGTGTTCTGCCTTCAGCTGAAATGGATCGGCGTGTGGAACCCATCCAACCCCAATTATATCCTGCCGGTGATTGCGCTGGCCATGTCGCCTATGGCGTATATTACCCGCCTGACCAAGTCCAGCATGCTGGATGTGCTGGGGCAGGATTACATCCGCACAGCCAAGGCAAAAGGCGTGCGGGGCAGTTTGGTGATCTTCAAGCATGCGCTGCGCAATGGCCTGATCCCGGTGATTACCTATGTCGGCCCCATGACGGCCTACATCCTCACGGGCTCCATGGTGGTAGAAACGGTTTTCACCATTGGCGGCCTTGGCACTCAGTTTGTAAAATCCATCGGCAACCAGGATTATCCGCTGATTATGGCCACAACCATTTTTCTGGCGGTGCTGATGGTGATGGCGACGCTTATCAGCGACCTGGTGTACAAGCTGGTTGATCCCCGCATTACCTTGGAATAAAAGGAGGGAAGAGGCATGAAGCATGAATTCAAGGACGACATGCTGCCGCGCAAGCAGTTTCTGAGCATGCAAATTGACCTGAGCAAATTTGCGCCTGCCACCGATGCAGAAAAGCAGCAGCACGACACCATGCGCGAATCCACGACCTTTTTCCGGGACGGTATGCGCAAGCTGATGAAGAACCCCCTGGCGGTTGCCAGTATCATCGTGCTTGCTGTGATGATTCTCATGATCGTCATTATCCCTGCGGTGTATCCCTACAGCTATTCCGAAATGATCACCGTGGACGGCAAGCGCGACAAGAGCGCCAAAAACCTTGCGCCCTTTGAATATTCCAAGATGGAAAAGCAGGCGATCGAGCGAGGTGAAAAGATTTTTCCACACATTTTCGGCACGGATGAGTTGTGCCGCGACTATTTCATCCGTGTGGTCTACGGTGCAAGGGTCAGCCTGATGGTGGGTCTGTTCGCAAGCCTCATTGTGCTGATTATCGGGCTTTTATACGGCTCCATATCCGGTTATTTCGGCGGCAAGGTGGATTTAGTGATGATGCGCATTGTCGATATCATCTATTCGCTGCCCGATACGCTGATGGTGATTCTGCTGAGCGTTGTGCTTGGCAAAACCATCGGTCCGCTGATTCAGGGAACGGTGCTGGCGAAAATCGGCAACAACATGATTTCACTGTTTGTGGTTTTTGGGCTTTTGTACTGGGTGGGCATGGCACGGTTGGTGCGCGGCCAGATCCTGTCCATCAAAAACAATGAATATGTGCTGGCGGCCAAGGCAATCGGCACGAAGCCCGGACGGATTATCCGCAAACATATCCTGCCAAACTGCATGAGCGTTATCTTCATTTCTGTGGCGCTGCAAGTGCCATCTGCCATCTTCACGGAAAGCTTCCTGAGCTTCATCGGTCTGGGCGTTCAGGCGCCCATGCCCTCACTGGGTTCACTGGCCAACGCAGCCCGGGGCGGCATGCAGCTTTATCCCTGGAAGATGCTTTTCCCGGCGATTGCCATTTGCCTGATTGTGTTGAGCTTTAACCTGCTGGGCGATGGTCTGCGCGACGCTTTCGATCCTAAGCTGAGGAGGTAAGAACATGATGGATACGCCTCTGTTGCAGGTCAAGAATCTGTGCACTACCTTCGAGGTGGGCGCGGGAGAGGTACGCGCCGTCAACGGTGTTTCTTTCAATCTGGATAGAGGGAAAGTGCTGGGCATTGTAGGCGAGAGCGGCTCCGGCAAGAGCGTGACGGCCTATTCCATCATGCGCATTCTGGTGGAACCCGGTAAGATTGTAGGCGGCGAGGTGCTTTTCAAGGGCGATAACATTGTCAACTATTCCGAAAAGCAAATGCGCGAGTTTCGTGGCAAGCGGGTCAGCATTGTTTTTCAGGATCCCATGACCTCTCTGAATCCCACCTTCACGATCGGCAATCAGCTTCGAGAGGCGATTTTGCTTCATACGGATCGCAACCGTGCCCAGGCAAACGCCCGCGCGCTGGAGATGCTCCAGCTGGTTGGCGTCAATGAGCCGGAAAAGCGCCTGAAGCAATATCCGCACGAGCTTTCCGGCGGCATGCGGCAAAGGGTGATGATTGCCATGGCGCTGGCGTGCGAACCGGATATTCTGATTGCGGATGAACCGACCACAGCGCTGGATGTGACCATTCAGGCGCAGATCCTGGAGCTGATGAAGGATCTGCAAAAGAAAATGGGCATGGCCATTATCATGATTACGCATGACTTGGGCGTGATTGCGGACATGTGTGATGAGATTATCGTTATGTATGCCGGACGTGTGTGTGAGCGCGGCACGGTAGACGAAATCTTCTACAATCCACGGCATGAATATACCAAGGGACTGCTTCGCTCCATTCCGACGCTGGACATGCACCATGCCAAGCTGCATCCCATCGCCGGCTCGCCGGTGGATCTGACCAACATGCCTAAGGGCTGTGCTTTTGCTTCCCGCTGCGATCGGTGTATGAAAATCTGCCTGACCGAGCTGCCCGAAGAAGTAAGCGTAAATGACAGCCACAAGGCTTCCTGCTGGATGAATGTTAAGCAGGTTTACGATGAGGCCGCAAAGGAGGGAAAGCTGCATGAGTGAGCATTTGCTGGAAGTGCAAGACCTGAAACAGCATTTTCCCATCAAAAACGGCTGGTTTGGCACCATTCCGCTCAAGGCGGTGGATGGCGTAAGCTTTAACATTGATGAGGGAGAAACGCTGGGCCTGGTGGGGGAAAGCGGATGCGGCAAGACCACTGTGGGTCGAAGTATCCTGCATCTGTATAAGCCGACCAGCGGCAAGGTGATTTATAACGGTACCCAGATTACGCCGAAGAACATCCATGAATTCCGCAAGGACATGCAGATTGTTTTTCAGGATCCCTACTCTTCGCTGAACCCGCGCATGACGGTCAGCGACATTGTGGGGGAGCCGCTGGATGTGCACCATCTGTACGCAAACAAAAAGGAACGGGAGGAACGCATTGCGGAGCTGCTGAACCTGGTGGGATTGAACTCCGACCATGCCCGCCGCTACGCGCATGAGTTTTCCGGCGGCCAGCGGCAGCGCATCGGCATTGCCCGCGCGCTGGCTGTGAAACCCAAGTTCATTGTGTGTGATGAACCCGTGTCGGCTCTGGATGTAAGCATTCAGGCGCAGGTGATTAACACCTTTGAGGAGCTGCAGCAGAAACTGGGCATCGCCTATCTGTTCATTGCCCACGATCTGTTGGTGGTGCAGCACATCAGCAAACGAATTGCGGTGATGTATCTGGGCAGGATTGTTGAAATTGGCCCGGGGGACGAGATCATCAACAATCCGCAGCATCCGTATACCCAGAGCCTGATTTCGGCCATCCCGATTCCCGACCCGGATACTGCGCGCACCCGCCACCGCATTCCGCTGGAAGGTGATGTGCCAAGTCCACTGCATATGCCGAGCGGCTGCCCCTTCCGCACCCGCTGCCGCTATGCCACCGAACGCTGCAAAACGGAGTGTCCGTCCCTTCAGGAAACCGAGCCCGGACACGCTATTGCATGCTGGAATCCCCATTACTGATTCTAAAGGCGGATCAACCGCATTTGGAATAAAAAAGGATTAGGAGGAAAACACGATGAAAAAGCTTCTGTCTCTTGCACTGGCCATGATCATGCTCATGTCCTGCGCCGTTGCTGTGGCGGACGAAGGCTCCGAGCCCAACTGGGATGCCTACAACGAGCTGATCAACGAGATCAAGACGACCACCGACTTTGCACAGCGCGAAGCCCTCATGCACAAGGCTGAGGACATGCTGATGGAGACCTACGCCGTCATTCCGCTGTACTATTACAACGACCTGTACATGCAAAAGTCTGCGGTGGATGGCATTTATGCCAACCTGTTCCAGACGAAGTTCTTCCAGTATGCCACCAATGGCGACAAGGATACCATGGCTGTGAATATCGCTTCTGAGCCGGATCACCTTGATCCTGCGCTGAATTCCTCCGTGGATGGCGCCTGCCTGGCTGCACTGAGCTTTGCCGGCCTTTATACCTACAACGCTGAAGGCGTGACGGTTCCTGCCTGCGCCGAAGGCTATGAAGTGAGCGAGGACGGCCTGACCTATGTGTTCACCCTGAAGGATGGCCTGAAGTGGTCCGATGGCTCCGCACTGACTGCCGCTGATTTTGAGTATGCCTGGAAGCGTGCCGCTGCCAGCGCAACTGGTGCCGACTACTCCTACATGTTTGCAGGCATCAAGGGCTATCCCGACAATCTGGCAGTGACGGCCTCTGAGGATGGCAAGACCCTGACGGTTGAACTGACCGCGCCCTGCGCCTACATGCTGGATCTGGCTGCGTTCCCCACCTTCTTCCCTGTGCCTAAGGCAGCCATTGAAGCGGCTGATCCCGATGGCACTAACCCCGAGGCATGGTGCAAGGAAGCGGGCTTCATCTCCAACGGCGCTTTCACCTGCACGGAGTGGAAGCACAACGAAGCGATGACCTATACCAAGAACCCCAACTTCTATGATGCTGAGAATGTGAAGCTGAACACCATCACCTTCATGCTGTCCGCTGATGACACGGCGATCTATGCGGCATATCAGGCTGGCGATGTTGACTTCATCGACACGGTGCCGACTGACCTGGTGGCTTCCCTGAATGGCGTGGATCCTGAATTCCACGTGATCGACGCGCTGGGCACTTACTATGCTGCCTTCAACGTGAAGAGCCCGCTGTTTGACGGAAAGACCGTGGAGCAGGCCAATGACATGCGCGAAGCGTTCTCCAAGCTGATTGACCGCCAGTACATCGTGGACACGGTGGCACAGTGCGGCCAGAAGGTTGCCACTTCCTACATCCCCGCTGGTATGATGGATGGCAACGGCGGCATTTTCAAGGCCAATGACGATGCGTATACCTATCCTGTGGGCGATGGCTACTACGCTGAGGAAGTGGATGTGGATGGTGCGCGTGAACTGCTGAAGAGCGTCGGCTATGCGTTTGACGACAACGGCATGCTGTCTGCCGATACGCCCATCAACATCGAGTATCTGACCAACGAGAGCTCCCTTCACATTGCTGCGGCCGAGTGCATCCAGCAGGATCTGGCCGCCATCGGTATCAACATGACCCTGCGTGTGTGCGACTGGAATGTGTTCCTGCAGGATCGCAAGGACGGCAAGTTCGACTTTGCTCGTGAGGGCTGGATTGCCGACTTCAACGACCCCATCAACATGCTTGAAATGTGGATCACTTCCTCCGGCAACAATGACTGCCAGTTTGGCCGCTAAGTAGCACGTTCATTCCAGAACCCTGCGCCCTGCGCTCCCCCATTTTCCGGGGCGCAGGGCGCTTTCTGTTGGGAAAGTGCACGGGCAGGAAGGGAACGTGGGGGAGTCTGATGAATGAGAAAGACGCGTTCATGCATGTTTTCTGTTTTTTCCTTTACCTTTCGGGCAAAATACGGTATAATCATTCTCTGATTGGAAGGAAACTACCATTGGCAAGGGAGCGTGGCGTATGCGCTTTACGAAAATGCAGGGCATCGGCAACGACTACATTTATGTGAACTGCTTTGAGGAAATTGTGCGTGATCCGGCGGCGCTGGCGGTGGCGATGAGCAGGCCGCATTTCGGCGTGGGCGCGGACGGGTTGGTGCTCATTGAGCCAAGTGACGTGGCAGATTTTGCTATGCGCATTTTTAACAGCGACGGCAGTGAATCTGAAATGTGCGGCAATGCGACCCGTTGTATCGGAAAGTATGTCTACGAACGGGGATTGACGGACAAAACAGAATTGACGCTGATGACGGGCGCGGGACTCAAACAGCTGAAGCTGCGGGAGAGGGGCGGTAAGGTGCATGCCGTGCGGGTGGATATGGGCTCGCCTGAGCTGGATCCGCGCCGGATTCCTGTGGATTTGCCGGGAGAAATTGTGCTGGCACATCCCTTGACCGAGGGCGGCATGACATGGCGCATCCACTGTGTATCCATGGGCAACCCGCACTGTGTGGTGTTTGTAGATGACCCGGATGATATTGACTTGCCCATGATCGGGCCGCTGCTGGAGAATCATCCGCTGTTTCCGAACCGCATCAATGTGGAGTTTGTGCGCGTGATGAACCGCCATCTGCTGCGCATGCGCGTGTGGGAACGCGGCGCAGGAGAAACACTGGCATGCGGTACAGGTGCGTGCGCGGCGTTGGTAGCCAGCGTGCTGACCGGTCGTGCGGACAGGGAAGCGACTGTGCGCCTGCCTGGCGGTGAGCTTGCGCTTACTTGGTCACCGGATGACAACCATGTGTATCAGGAAGGACCGGCGGAATTTGTGTTTGACGGTGAATGGCCGGATTAACCCCTTGCTTTTCAGGAAAGGAGTCATAACATGTTCCATATCAACGACAATTTCGAGAAGCTTCCCGGAGCATATCTCTTTGCGGAGGTGGCGCGCCGCGTGAAGGTGTATCAGGCTGCGAATCCGGAGGCGGACATTATCCGCCTGGGCATTGGCGATGTAACGCAGCCGCTGGCGCCTGCCGTTGTTGCGGCCATGCGTGATGCGGTGGATGAGATGGGGCGGCCGGAAACATTCCATGGCTATGGACCGGACTTCGGCTATGATTTTCTCATCAATGCCATCCGTGAAGGCGACTATGCTTCCCGCGGTGTGAATATTGCCTACGACGAAGTATTTGTATCCGATGGCTCCAAATGCGATGTGGGCAACATTCAGGAACTGTTCAGCGATGATGCGGTCATTGCCGTCACGGATCCGGTGTATCCAGTGTACGTGGACAGCAATGCCATGGCGGGGCGCGCAGGCGAATATGTCTGCGACCGGTGGACGAAGCTTTGCTATCTGCCATGCAATGCGGAAAACGGATTTGTGCCGCCGCTTCCTGACCGGGATGTGGATGTGATTTACCTGTGTTATCCCAACAATCCAACCGGCACAGTGCTAACCCGTGCGCAGCTGAAAACCTTTGTGGACTGGGCCAGGGAACACGGCGCCATCATTGTGTATGACGCGGCCTATCGAGCCTATATCACAACACCGGATATCCCGCTGAGCATTTATGAAATAGAGGGTGCGCGGGATGTGGCCATTGAGTGCTGCTCCTTTAGCAAAACGGCGGGCTTCACCGGCACTCGCTGTGCATACACGATTATTCCGCACGAAGTGGCGGGACTGAATGCAAGGGGAGAAAAGGTGTCCCTCAATGCGATGTGGAAGCGCCGCATGGCAACCAAGTTTAACGGCGTCAGTTATCCTGTGCAGCGTGCTGCTGCGGCTGTGTATACCCAAGAGGGACAGCGGCAGATCAAGGCGGTCATTGCTGCATACATGGAGAATGCACGCATTATCCGTGAAAGCCTGAGTGCGCAGGGCTTCACAGTTTTTGGCGGGGTGGATGCACCGTACATCTGGCTGAAGGTGCCTGCCGGTATGACCAGCTGGCAGTTTTTCGATCTTTTGTTGGACAAGTGCCGCATTGTGGGCACGCCTGGCTCCGGCTTTGGCCCAAGCGGGGAAGGGTACTTCCGCCTGACAGCCTTCAACACCCTTGAACTGACACGTAAAGCCATGGCGCGCATTGCCGATGCAAAATGGTAACAGGTACTGCCAACCATCCGCTTTGAGAGGCATTCCGATAACGAAAGGAACGAAATTGTGAAAATCAGGATCACTGCCGATACGACCTGTGACTTGCCCGGAATTTTGCAGGAACAGCATCATGTGGCGCTTTCACCGCTGACAGTGCTTGTGAACGATCAGCCGCATCATGACGGCGTGGATGTGACGCCGAACGCCCTGTTTCACGCAGTGGAACAGGGCGGGACAGTGAAAACAGCCGCTGTCAACACCTTTGAGTACATTGAGTTCTTCCAAAGGCAGCTGGAGGGATATGATGCGCTGATTCATCTGAATATCGGGCGCGAATTTTCCGCCTGTTATATGAATGCCTGTCAGGCTGCGAAGAAGTTTAACAACGTGTATGTGGTCGATACGGGCAGCCTCAGCTGTGGTCAGGCTCTGCTGGTGATGGATGCTGTAGACATGGCGGAAAGCGGCATGGAACCGGGAGTTATTGTATCCAGGCTTTGCGAAAATGCGAAGCTGGTGGATGGGAGCTTTGTGGTTAACGAAATTGATTATCTCTATCGTGGCGGTCGCTGCTCTGGGGTGGAGGCTGTTGGCGCAAAGCTTCTGCATATCCGTCCATGCATTGAGCTGGAGAGTGGCAAGCTTCATGTAGGGAAGAAGTATCGTGGCGGTTTTGAGCATTGCCTGGAGCATTATGTTCTGGATCGGCTGCAAAATGCAGAGGATATTGATAACGCACGTGTGTTCCTTGTGCATGCTGCCTGTGATGAAAAAACGATCTTGCATGTATCGAATCTGCTCGCGCAGCATGCGTCTTTCAAGGAAACGCATATTGCTGTGGCTGGCTCTACCATTTGCACACATTGCGGTCCCCGCACCCTGGGCATCATGTTCAAGCGGAAAACCATGAAACAATGATGGCAGCGGCGAATGTTCTTGCTTTTTTTCGGGAGCTGTGCTAAAATAACGCTTGATGCATGGTGGCGCTTTTGTATTATCATGCATCAAGAGCACTGTTTTTGCTCCGATAAGTGCTTGGGGTGCAGTAAATACGGAGAGTTGTCCGAGTGGTCGAAGGTGCAGCACTCGAAATGCTGTAGACCGAAAGGTCTCTAGGGTTCGAATCCC
>CAKUFA010000034.1 GCA_934647165.1 uncultured Clostridia bacterium
TGGTTTCAGGAGCTGATTCACAAGATTCCGCTGCCCAGAAAGAAGCTGTCCACGAAGAAGCTCAAACCGCTGCGGTACCTCAAGTACCTGATCCTGCTGCTGACGGTGACGCTGCCGCTGATCTTCACCAACGAGGTGGGGCTGGGCGATCCCTTCTTCTGCAAGTACCTGTGTCCCCAGGGCGTGCTGGAGGGCGCGATCCCGCTGTCCCTGGCCAGCGAGAGCATCCGAAGCGCACTGGGCAGCCTGTTTACATGGAAGAGCGTGGTGCTGGGCGCGGTGGTCATTCTGAGCCTGCTGTTCTACCGCCCGTTCTGCAAGTGGCTGTGCCCGCTGGGAGCGTTCTACGCGCTGTTTAACCGGGTATCGCTGACGGGCATGCAGGTGGACGGGCACAAATGCGTGCACTGCGGCCGGTGCGAGAAGGCCTGCAAGATGGATGTGGACGTGACGAAGACCCCGGATCATCCCGAGTGCATCCGCTGCGGCATGTGCGTCAAGGCCTGCCCCACAGGCGCGGTCAGCTTCCGCTGCGGGCTGGGGCGCGGAGCGAAGGAAGAAAAGAATCCAACCGGCGCAAGCGCCGCGGAGAAATAATCACAGAAAAGAAACGGAGGACATTTTCAATGAAGAAGACCTGGATTGCGCTGCTGCTGGCGCTGTGTATGCTGACCACTATAGGAGCCGCTTCCGCCTGCTGCGCAGATGCCTGCTGCACGGGCACGTCCGGAATGGACGAGACACAGACCATGGAGGAAACCTGCCCCTGCATGATGGACGGCAAGGGCGTGAACGGCTGCCCGTGCATAAGCGACATGTGCGGTGAGGACTGCCTGTGCGTGGACGGCAAGTCCTGCATGCAGGACGGCATGCGTGCCGACGGGTGCATGTGCGAAAAGCAGTGCGCCTGTGAAAATGAATGCGCCTGCGCCGAGAAGACGCTGGAAATGCTGACGACCGAAATGAACGCCGTGTTCGAGAAGAACATGGATCTGTGGAACCGTTTTTTCGGCATGATGGACAAGCAGCCGGACATGGACATGAGCTACGCCGATTACCTGACGGCGCAGCTGGAGACGTCGAAGGAAAAGTTCACTGAAGAGGAATATACGCTGCTGCTGGAGGATATTGAGACCATCCGCCGACTGGATGCGGAAATGGAAAAGCTCATGCCGCAAGATGCCATGACGGCGGACTCGGACATGGCGGTGGACTCGGACATGGCGGTGGAGAGCGGCATGGTGATGGCAGACGGCGGCATGGTCACGGGGAATGAAGGTACGGTCATGGCGGACGACAGCATGGATGACACGGACGATTCGTCCGCGAAGTTCCCTGCCTTTGAGGGCACGGATCTGGACGGCCATCCCGTGACCAGCGAGCTGTTTAAGAAAAACTCCGTTACCGTGGTCAACTTCTGGTTCTCCGGCTGTGCGCCCTGCATTGCGGAGCTGAGTGAGCTGAACGCGCTCAACGAGGAGCTCAAGCTGAAGGGCGGCGCGGTGGTCGGTATCAACGCCGACACCATCGGCGGTGACGAGAGCATGATCGCGGAAGCCAGGAGCATTCTGGAAAAGAAGGGCGCCGCATACCAGAACATCTACTTCCCCGCGGATAGCGAGGCTGGAAAGCTTACCTACAGCATTACAGCGTTCCCCACGACGGTGGTGGTGGATCGCAATGGACGGATGGTGGGCGAACCGATCCTGGGCGGTATCAACAACGAAGCCCAGATGAAGGTGCTTCAGGATCTCATTGACGAGACACTGGCCAGAGACATGGCGACGCTGGACAAGGACATGATGATGAAGCCTGACGGCAACTAATCGGCAAAGCGGCGCAGACAGCATCCCGTGCGTAAGTACTATCAAAAGTAAAGGCCTGATCACCTGCATAAGAGCAGATTATCAGGCCTTTTTGTTATTCGTTTTTATTGTGGAAAGCCTTCGTTGATTCCAGCGCTGGATCGGTTGTTTGAGAGCATTCCTTTTGAAATGGTTCACACCCCTCAAGCTCTACCGAAACACGGCTGGTTTACAATCCGCGGCAAGGATGATGAAAGGTGCTATATTCCGCAATCTCGGCGGACATTGACATTCTGATTGCGGGCAATAAGGACTTCTCTGCTGCTGAGGTTGAAAAGCCGGAAATTCTTACACCGAGTCAATTCAACGAAAAATACCTGAGCATGGAAATTACGGCTGCATATTTTATTTTGCTTCCGTACAACTCATTGGATACAACCTCCTTCCTTATGAGCATAAAAAAAAGAGCCCGGCTTTTAACCGAACTCCTATACAGCCTGAGTTGTTACTCTTCTTTTTTCTTTTCTACTTTCTTCATCTTATGCTTCACAATAAAGATCCAGATGCCACATATCAGTAATATGACAGAAATTGGATAGTACAGGCTGTGTGCTATACCCCAGACTCTTCCATCTTGCGGCATGATCCTTCTGTCGACTACATCCCAGTTGATTAAATAGAACGAGCCGCCGATAAAAAGTGATTGTAGAAAAAGAGGAAATCCTTTTTTTCTTAACGCACAAAGTAATGCGAAGAATCCAAAAATTCCAGGCAAAGCAAAGAGAATCGCGTAGAAAATGCCTTCAGCCTTATTCCTGAAAATTTCTTCACAGCCTTGGTAATATGTCTTTGCGTATTCGTAAAGCGATAAATCCACGGAATCCGCAGTGGTTATATCAGCCGATTCGAATGGCTTTTGATTTGAAGCTGTCTTGAGGTATTCAGCATATTCTGGAGTCGATCCGATGTATGGTAGAAATAACCCGACAATAGACACAATAGCGACGATTATGGCGATTGCACAAGGTAGCAATATGCGATTCTTCATGCGCTCATCTCCTAATTCACTTATGGCAACCAAGTGGGTGACATAGCGACCAGTTCACCAGAACAGCCGTCAATGCTAAGCAAAGTTCCGTCTGCGAGATTGAATGTTACATGCGCACCAATCGCAAACCGCTGTTCCCCAAAAATGCAGTCGCCTTTTTGCGCAGGATCATTGTCAACCAAACGATAAATCTGAATGTCGTTATTGGGGCTGCCGTTATCAAAACAGTCGGTATCAAGACAAACAAAATCATAATATCCAGCCTTGATATCTTTTCCGACAACGTAGCTTCCGCGACCGATTCGATTAGAAGAGCCGAGACCGATTCGATCACCAAGCTCAAGCTGGATTTCGCGATACAGACTGATAAGTTCATCAGTAGTCATAGACTTAAAATCAATCGTCTCAGCGAATGCAACTCCAGAACACAAGATCAGCACAAGTAGAACAGAAAAGATTTTTTTCATTCGATCATCTCCTAAATCGCTATTTGATTATTATATACCCCTCCCTATGCAATTAAATTTCTGTTGTAAAAATATTGTAGAAGAATTAACTTTGGGATCTGAGTTTTTCAGCGGCGATATTGATACGCCATTCATACATGTCGGCCTGGTGTTCAAAAGACTCCAAGACGGCCGCAATTGTCGGCGGGTCAAAGACGAGTTTGACTCTTAGGTAGACATAGGTCGGGACAAGATTCATTAGCTTATCGTCACTGATGAAATCACTCCATACAGCGGTCTTATCCTCAATCATGAATCCATCTTTTGGACCAACGCCAAGTTCAGTCAGCGTAACTGATCGCCGCGATTTCCTTTTTTGCCAAGCAATTCTTCACGACTATCTTCAAGCCTGAGATGTTCGACCTCTTTTCGCAATGCGTCATCTGGGTCTTTTTTGCTGAAGACCGTAGCGTTGCAGCGTTTCTGCTCGCTTCTTCCGTCATAACCTACATCGCCATTGCTCACCAATGTCCCTCGATAGCGAAAATCTCTATCCGGGAAACTTGATGTGGCATAGCACAACTCGTGGTTTTTCTGGGAGGAGTAAACAAAGCAGTAAGTCTGTCCGATCTTGAGAACGAGGTTGCCCGTAATATGTACGAGCGCTCAGAGCTGGACTATCTGATCTACAATGACCCGATTGGATATGCAGACCTTATCTTGAACGGCGATCCCGAAACCTATCTGAAAACCGTAACCGAATACAAACCATTGGATTAACTACAAGAGCCGCAGTCCTTTTTGAACTGCGGCTCATTCACATTATTCATATAACCCGTTATAAAGCGTTGAGTTGTCAAGAACTATTTACCCTGACCAGGGCATTTTACATAATCTTTTTGCTCGTACTCTGGTGTGTCCATTACTTGGCGGGTTCAAATTTTTCTTTGTCCACGAATAGGGATTTGGACTTTTAACGTGTCCACTTTCAGGGGTACATTTTAACGTTATTTCACGATACTTTGGACGAAACCTTGCATTGTGGACGATACCCTGCTATCGTCCAAAGTAGGGTGCATTCCATGATAAATCTCTGATTTCAACCCCGAAAAACGGGCATGAGTAGACTAAAAAGAGCCGGAGAACAGAAACTCTCATCTGGCAAAATGACGCCGAGCAGTCCGCTTCTTGCGCCCGCAGCCCATATTTGGTGGTTATATCCTGCTTTCTGACGGTTTATCTGTCTATAAATGCAAAAAGAAGTCCTCATGCTTTGTATCAAAACATAAGGACTTCGTTGGTGAGCCCGGCGGGATTCGAACCCACGACCTTTTGATTCGTAGTCAAACACTCTATCCAGCTGAGCTACGAGCCCACAGCTATCATCTCAACGCTTATCGCGTTTCCCTGACAGCTCAATTAGTATAACGCACTTATCCCGAAATGTCAAGAGGGTATTTCAAGAAAAAAAGCATTTTTTCTCAAACTTTTTTTGAAATAGCAATTCTTCATGTTCCGGCCTTTGGATAAACCCCCAACAGACGTAATTCCTTCGTGGCTGGGCGCGCCGCATCCATGGCATGCGTCAGGTGCGCCGGATCCATAGGGCCTTCAAAATCTGCGGAGAAAAAATAAGTAAACGTAGTATCCGGCAAAGGGCGGCTTTCTATGCGGGACATATTCAGCCCGCTTGCAGCAAAAGAAGCCAGCACCCGCACCAGTGCGCCCACCTCATTGTTCACGGTGAAAACAACCGTGGCCTTGCTTGGAGCTGACAGCGGCGTCGCATCCCGGCTGAGGACAAAAAAGCGCGTTGTATTGCAGCTGCTTGTCTGGATATCCCGGCAAAGGATTGCAAGGTGATACGTTCTTGCCGCCTCTTCGCTGGCAATGGCCGCATAAGCGGTGTCCCCGCGCTCAGCCACCTCGCGGGCACTGATGGCCGTGTTGCTGGATGGAATCAGCTGCACGCCGTGGAGCGTGGCGAGAAACTCATCACACTGGGCGATGGCTTGCGGATGGGAGGCAATCTGTCGGATGTCAGCAAGGCATGCACCGGGTATCCCCAGCAGCTGATGCCGCACTGCTTTCGTTCGCTCAGCCACGATATGCAGCGGCAGCTTTTCCAGCAGCGAATAGGTTGGCAGCACGGCTCCGGCAAAAGAGTTTTCCACCGGCAGCAGGGCAAAATCCGCCTTGTTCGTCACCACGGCCTGCGCCGCCTCCGGAAAAGTAGGATACCCCTCGCATCGGCCATCCGGAAACGCCTCCTGCGCCGCAGCACAGGAAAAGCTTCCGGGCACGCCGGGATATGCGATCACTTCAGGCACGAAGCACGCTCCTTCCACAATTCCATCAAACCAATGGCCGCCATGGCTTCAATCACCGGCACTGCACGCGGGAGAATGCACGGATCATGCCTTCCCCTGATGGCGAGGCTCGTGTTTTCGCCCCGGGCAAGCGACACTGTCTGCTGCTCTTTGGCAATGGACGGCGTTGCACGCACACAGCACCGGAAAATCAGCGGCATGCCATCCGTAATGCCGCCCAAAACCCCTCCGCATCGGTTGGTCTCCGTCACTACCTGACCGTCAGCCATGCGGAAAGAATCGTTTGCCACGCTGCCGCGCAGTGCAGCAAAATGGAACCCTTCGCCAAAGGACACGCCTTTCACCGCGGGCACGGAAAACAGCAAATGGGACAGCACACTCTCCACGCTGTCAAAAAAAGGCGCGCCAAGGCCTGCGGGCAATCCCGCTGCCATGCATTCAATCACTCCACCTACAGAGTCGCCTTCTTCTTTTGCCGCAAGGATGGCTGTTTCCATCTCTTTGTCAAGCCCCGGAGTCAACACAGGCAGCGTCATGCGGTGCAGTGCCGCCGCATCCACGTCAGTACCATCCAGGAAACTTTTGTCCTGAAGGTTCTCCAGTTGTTGGATATGCGCACAGATGGTTACCCTCTGCATCGCAAGATATTGCCTGCACAGCGCACCTGCCAGCACAATGGGTGCCGTCAACCGGCCGCTGAAGTGTCCACCGCCGCGCCAGTCCTCAAAACCAAAATAGCGCACATGTCCTGTGTAATCCGCATGACCCGGGCGTGCGAAATCCACCCCGGCGCCATAATCCTTCGAGCGGGTGTTGGTATTGCGGATGATGGCGCAGATGGGCTGGCCGGTGGTGCGCCCCTTCATCACACCACTGAGAAACTCCGGCTCGTCGGCTTCCTTTCTGGGCGTTGTAAGCGCGCTGTTTCCCGGAGCGCGCCGCGCCATTTCTGCACGCAGTGCCTCCATGTCAATATCCATACCTGCCGGAAAACCATCCATGCTGATTCCGATAGCTTCCCCATGGCTTTGCCCGAAAAGGGACAGCCGAAGCTGTTGGCCGAAAAAGCTGCTCATTCCGCCTGTCCCCCCAATGCGCGGAATACATCCAGATAACCCGGCCAGGATTTGCCGAGCGACTCTGCACCCCGGATGCAAACCGGAGATGCGCATTGTAGTGCCGCAATACTGGCAAGCATCACCATGCGGTGATCATTGTGGGAATCCACCGTCACGCCGCCCTGTAGGTTCTTCACACCCCGCAGCACCAGATCATCGCCTTCGATGGCAGCATTTCCGCCAAGCGCATTCAATATTTCTGCCGTTGTCGCCAGTCGATCGCATTCCTTCAGCCGCAGTCTTCCGCAGCCAGTCAGGCGGCTTTCGCCAGGCATAAGCTGACATACCAGTGCCAGCATGGGCGCAATATCCGGGCAGTCGCGCATATCAAGTGTTGTACCATGGCACGCGGGAGAAACAATTCGAATGGCGTTTTCTTCCTCCTGCACTTGCGCGCCCAATGTGCGCAAGTGCGCAAGCACAGCACGATCGCCCTGGATGCTGGAAGGTGATAGCCCCGCCGTGATGATTTCATGCCCCAAAGCTGCCGCGCACAGAAACACAGCCGCCTGCGAGTAATCGCCTGTCAGTTGGCCATCCTTGGCCTGATAATTTTGCTTGCCCGGAATCCGCCAGGCGAAGGGCGCTGTTTCCTCAACAATCACGCCGCTTTCCTGAAGCGCTTTGAGCGTCATGCGGATATAGGCCGCAGATTCCACCGGCGGCTGCACCGTGAGGGTAGATTCCCCTTCCAGCAGCGGCAAGGCAAACAGCAGCCCTGAAACAAACTGGCTGGACACATTGCCCGGCAGCACATAATCGCCATGCTGTAGCCGGCCGGTCACATGCAGCTCTGCCGCGCCATCCGCCCCGATGCCCATACGCCAGCTTGCCCCCTGGGGTACAAACAGGTCGCGATACACGTCCATGGGGCGTTGCCCCAGCCGTCCATGCATGCGAAAAACGCCCCCGCCGGAACGCGCCATGGCAATGGGCACAAAAAATCGCAGGGTAGAACCGCTCTCCCCGCAATCCATCACAGGCAGGCTATAACTGCGTTTGGCCGTTCCCTGCACACGAAGGCACTCCCCTTCCTGCACAATGGATGCACCCAGGGCTCGCAGGCAGTTCCGTGTGGCTGCCATATCTTCGGATTCCATGAAGCCCTCCAGCACCGTTTCCTTTTCGGACAATCCGGCGCATATCATTCGCCTATGTGCTTCGGACTTGGATGCAGGCGCAAGAAACATGCCGTGCAATTTGCCGGGTTTAATGCAGATTTCCATGCTAAACCTCCGCGTTCTATGTTCATCCGGATCAGTGCGGATCCGGCAGCCATTTTCGATTGACTTGTTTATCATAGCACAGGAAACAGTGGTTGTCACGTTCTCCCTTTGTTCTTTTTCGCGCGCTGTGCTCCCCTGCCCTTTACGAACCGCGCAGCATTTGCTACAATAGAAAGCGTACTTATTTTTTATAAGGAGGACTCATTCAACATGCCTGTATTCAATGTCAACAGCGGCTTTCTGTATACGGTCACGGGCATCGTCATTGCGTTCGTCATCGCACAGTCAGCTTTCTTTCTGGTGCGGGCCGTTCGGCGCGCTAAAGCGCTTGGCATCAAGGGCGGAACCATCCGTTCCACCATTTTTTCCAGCGCCGTGTTTACCATTGCCCCGGCAGTCGCCATTCTCATGGGCGTCATCACGCTGTCCAAAATGCTGGGGCTTCCCTGGCCGTGGCTTCGTTTGAGCGTCCTTGGCGCGCTGACCTATGAACTGCCTGCTGCCAGCACCACCGCCGCAGCCATGAATCTCAGCACCTCTGCCGCCATCACGGATCCGCACGCCTTCACCGCCATTGCATGGGTGATGACACTGGGCATCCTGCCGGGGATTGTGCTGGTGCTTTTCGGGCTGAAAAAGCTTGAGGGCGGCGTGCACGCCATCACCGGCAAGGATGAAAAATGGGGCCGTCTTTTTATGGACAGCATGTTTCTCGGCATGATTTCCGCCTTTCTCGGGTTGATTTTTGCCGATGTCCGGGCAGGGCTTCCAGGGTTTATTCCCCTGGTGGTTGCACTCATTTCCGCACTGCTGATGGGGCTTTGCGGTCTGCTCATCAAAAAGTGCGGTATGAAATGGCTGGAGCAGTATGCGCTGCCCCTGTCCATGCTGGGGGCCATGGCCGCCTCCATCCCCGTGACCGCGCTGATGCAGTGAAAGAAGGGAAATTGCCATGAAAAACTATAAGGACTCCGTCCATTTTTACGGCCGCATCTGGGTGGCGACCGCGCTGTTTCTCATGATTCTTGCTCCCGTTTCCATTTGTGTGTACTATAACGCCTGGCCGGAGGCAAAGTATGTTCTCACCGGGCTGCTGGGCGTTGCGCCCATCTTCTGGACAACGGGCATCATTGAGGTATTCACCTATGCGCCCATGCTGGGTACAGGCGGCACGTATCTGGGCTTTGTGACAGGCAACCTGTCCAGTCTGAAAGCGCCCTGCGCCATCAACGCTCTCACCGCCGCCAAAGTGGACGCAGCCAGTGAGGAGGGTGAGGTCATTTCCACCATTGCCATCGCCACTTCCTCCATTGTCACCACGGTGGTCATTGCGCTGGGCGTTCTGCTGCTGGGTTCCCTCCAGCCCCTGTTGGAGTCCCCCGTACTGACCCCCGCTTTTGACAACATTCTCCCCGCACTTTTCGGCGCGCTTGGCGTGGTTTATGTAAGCAAGAATTGGAAAATCGCCATCACACCGCTGCTGTTCATGACCGCGCTGTTCCTTCTGGTGCCATCGCTTGCAAGTGCTGTGGGTGTGCTGGTGCCCGTGGGCGCACTGGTTGCCATCGGCGCAAGCCGCATTCTCTACAAAAAAGGAAAAGTTTAACACGAAAGGACGGTTCATTCCATGATTGGTTGGATTCTCCTGATACTACTCGCCGCATTCATCGCAGTCCTGCTTGCACGGGCTGCCGCCTTCAAGCCGCGTGCAGAGGCGCCAGCGACCGCGTCCCCCGAGCAGGTGGATGAACAGAAAGCCGTGCGCGACCTTCAGGCTCTGATTCAGTGCCGCACCGTTTCCTATCGCGATAAATCCCTTGAAGACAATACGGAGTTTGACAAATTAGAGGCGCTTTTGCCGCAGCTTTTCCCCAATGTGTGCAAGGTTTGCACCTTCGTTAAGCCTGGCCCTCGAAGCCTGTTGTTCCACTGGAAGGGAAAATCTGCCGAGAAACCGGGCGTCCTGATGGCGCATTATGATGTGGTGCCCGTTAATCAGGACGCCTGGACACACCCCGCCTTTGACGCGCTCATCGAAGACGGCGTCATTTGGGGACGCGGCACGCTGGATACGAAAGGTACGCTGCTTGGTGTGCTGGAAGCGGCAAACACAATGATTGCCCGCGGCTTCACCCCGGCCAACGATCTATACCTTGCCTTTGCCGGGGATGAGGAAATTTCCGGTGAAGGTGCGCCAACCATTGTGCGTTATCTCACCGAGCATGGCGTGAAGCCTGCCTTTGTGCTGGATGAAGGCGGCGCCGTGGTCGAAAACGTCTTTCCCGGCGTTTCCCAGCCCTGTGCGGTGGTCGGAACGGGCGAAAAGGGACCCATGGATGTAAAGCTGACGCTGAAGACCAAGGGCGGTCATGCCTCCACGCCCCCAGCACACACGCCTGTTGGCGTGCTGGCGCAGGCCGTAACCCGCGTGGAGAATCATCCCTTCCCATTCACGCTCACCGCGCCCGCAGCGCAAATGTTCGACACGCTCGGCCGCCGCAGCACCTTCCTGTATCGGTTGATTTTTGCGAACCTGTGGTGCTTTAAGCCGGTGCTGAATCTGCTGTGCAAAAAGAGCGGCGGTGAATTGAACGCGCTGGTGCGCACCACCGTTGCCTTCACGCAAATGCAAGGCAGCGCCGCCTCCAACGTGCTGCCGCCGGATGCATGGGTTGGCGCCAACCTGCGCCTGATCGGCAATGAAACCACACAAAGCGCACAGGCATACCTCCGTAAGGTTATCCATGATGACCGGGTGCAGATCGAAATGGTGCACGGCATGAATCCCTCGCCCATTTCCCGCACGGATGACGAACCCTTTGCCCGCTTGAGCCGCGCCATTCGTTCCACCTGGACGGATGCAATCGTGTCGCCTTACCTGATGCTTGCCTGCTCCGATTCCCGCCACTACGGCGCTATCAGCGATCATGTCTATCGCTTTTCCGCCATGGCGCTTTCCAAGGAGGAGCGTGGCCTCATCCATGCCAACGATGAGCGCGTACCGGTTGCCACCATTGTCAAAACCGTCGCTTTTTATCAGCGGCTGATCGGCATGTGCTAAATTCCGAAAAAATATCAAAAAGAGGGACTGCTTCTAGCAAGCGGTTCCTCTTTGTTGCATAGCGCTGTTTTCCACAATCTCTCCGCAGTGCGTGAACAATCGCATGGCAGCTTCACAAAAGCGGACAAGCACCGCTGCAAACGGTCGCTTGTCCGCTCATCTCCTGCAAAAGGAGATTCTTGCATCCTGATATGCCTTATTGGAAAATGTCTTTACATCCGTTCCGGCGCCTCAATGCCAATGAGGTACAGCCCCGTTTTGATCACATCTCGCACAGCCGTGGTGAGTGCCAGGCGGGCGGCAATCGCGCCGGGTGCATCGTCCAGGATGCGGTGCTCGTAGTAGAATTTGTTATAGCTCTGGGCAATGTCCGTCACCGCGCGGGTAATCATGGAGGGCTCATACTTGTCCGCTGCTTCTCGAATCACATCCGGGAAGCGGCCAATCAGCCGCAGGCAAGCCTGTGCCTCATCATCTGTAAGGGCGTTCCAATCCGGCTCCGGCAGCGTCAATTCTGCCGCTTTGCGCAGCACAGAGCAGCACCGCACATGGGTATACTGCACATAGGGGCCCGTTTCGCCGTCAAAGTTCAGCACGCGATCCCAGCTGAAGTCAATATCTTTGATACGGTTGTTGCTCAAGTCGGCATACACCACCGCACCGATGCCTACCTGCCGCGCCACGTTTTCCTTTTCCGGCAGCTCGGGCGACTTGGTCTCGATAATCTCCAGCGCCTTCTCCTGCGCCTGCTGCAACAGATCGTCCAGATACACCACATGTCCCTTGCGGGTAGATAGCGCCTGTCCTTCATAGGAAATCATGCCGAATGCCACATGCACGCAATCCTTGGCCCAGTCGTAGCCCATTTTCTCCAGCACCTTGAAAATCTGCCGGAAGTGCAGATCCTGCTGATAGGCCACCACGTACAGGCACTTGTCAAAGTGATAGGTATCATGGCGATACAGTGCAGCCGCCAAGTCGCGTGTTGCGTAAAGCGTTGCGCCGTCCGACCGCAGAATAATGCAAGGCGGCATGCTGTTCTTGGTTTCTTTGCCGTTTGCGTCCCGCTCGGTCAAATCCACCACGGACGCGCCATTGGAAATGGTCAGCAGTCCCTTCTGCTTCAGTTCGTCAATCACGCGCCCCATTTTGTCGTTGTAGAAGCTTTCGCCCGCGTAGCTGTCGAAGGTCACGCCCAACAGTTTATACACCCGGTCAGCGTCGCGCAGCGTCAATTCCTTAAACCAGTTCCACAGTGCCAGCGCTTCCGGATCGCCGTCCTCAATCTTTTTGAACCATGCGCGGCCCTCGTCCTCCAAGGCAGGTTCCTTTTCTGCCTCCTCGTGGAATTTCACATACAGGCGCACCAATTCATCAATGCCGCCCTGTTCCACCGCGTCCTTGCTGCCCCATTTCTTGTAGGCACAGATCATTTTGCCAAACTGGGTGCCCCAATCGCCCAGGTGATTGATGCCCACCGTCTTGTAGCCCAGGTGATCGTAGATCCTGCGCAGGCTGTGGCCGATCATGGTGGTGGACAGATGGCCGATATGGAACCGCTTGGCAATGTTAATGGAGGAATAATCCAGGCAAATGGTCTTGCCATCGCCCATGTCGGACGCGCCATACTGGCCTTCAGCCTTCAGCACGGCGTTCACCGTTTCTTCCGCAAAGCTCACACGGTTCAAGAAGAAGTTCAGGTAGCCGTTCACCGCCTCCACCCGCGCTTCGTGGTCATGCTGCCATGCATCCGCCACCGTTTTTGCAATCATGGGCGGCGCCATGCGCAACGTTTTGGCCAGCCGAAACACCGGGAAAGCATAATCGCCCATGGCGGGGTCCGGCGGCACTGCCAGCAGCGAACGAATTTCCTCCGCCGTAGGAAGCCCTGCGGCCTCCGGCCAGGTATCCTTCAGCGTCTGAGAAACCAGCGACGCAATTCGAGTCATCATATCCATTGCACAGCGCTCCTTGCTTTGTGTAAAAATGCTTCATGTTATCTTACCACATTCCGCCCGTGCGTGCAAGGCAAAACAAGACCCTTGCTCCCTCTTTTGTTCAGCAAACGGTTGTTTTTCACCTAGCTTCTTTCCTCTTTGTGTGCAAAAGAAAAAAGCGGACAGGCTATACCGAAAAAAACCTCGTGCTCTGCCCATCCGCTCGTCAGAAAAGTTTTTCTTTTATAAACTGCTTCGTTTATTTTCCCAGAATTTTGAACATGCTGCGCTTGTAAGCCTCCACGCCCTCCTGGTCAAATGGATTTACGCCCAGCAGCCGGCCGGACACGGCACAAGCAGCCATAAAGGTATAGTAGAGTTGGCCAAAGGCATAGGCATCCACACGCTCCGCCGTCAGTTGGGCGCAGGGCACACCGCCTTCTCCATGGGCGCACAGCGTTGCGCGCTCTGCAGCACGGTTGATGAAGCTGAAGTCCCGCCCGTCCAGATAATCGAAACCATCCCTGGAGGCAGGATCAGCAGGCACAGGCGCATGGCCGCCATCTTCCGTGACAGAAATAAACGTCTCCATCAGCCGCCGCGGACCCGCCTGCACATACTGGCCGATGGAATGCAAATCTTCGGAATACATGCTGTAAGCCGGGAAGATTCCCTTGCCATCCTTGCCTTCGCTTTCTCCAAACAATTGCCGCCACCAGCGTGCCAGGCGCTCAAAGCGTGGTTCAAAGCTCACCAGCATCTCCGTGTCATACCCTTGGGGGATAAGCGCATTGCGCCATGCCGCATAGCGGAAAGCCGGATTGTCCGCCACGTTGTTCACACACGCCTGCATATCCAGTCCGCCGCGCAAATAGGCGTCTACATCCACCCCGGCCGTGGCCATGGGCAAAAGTCCCACAACGGTAAAGGCAGTGTAGCGCCCGCCAATGGGCTTGGGGAAAGGCAGGAAAAGATGCCCTTTTTCCTGTGCGATTTCATGCAGGCGGCTTCCTTCCGTGCCGGTAAGCACCACGCGCCACGCCATGTCGCCGGGTGCATAGCGGCTTTCCATCCAATTGCGCAGCACGCGATAGTGACTGCCCGGCTCCAGGGTTTCAAAGTTCTTGGCAATCACGTGCATCACCACGCTATGCCCCTCCAGCGCTTTCAGCGTCCGTTCCACTTCATAGGCAGAAAGCGTGTTGCCTGCCCATATAACGCGCATCCCGTCAGCGCCAAGGGCATCAATCACCCCGCGTGCTGCCTGATTGCTGCCGCCAACACCTACCACCACCAGCGTGTCCGCCTTAGCGCGCCACTGGGCAGCCTTTTCCTTCACCAAAGGCAAATACCCCTCGGTAGCCTCATCGCAGTCCAACCAGCCAAGGGAATCCCGATAGCACGCCGGGCGTGCCTGCAATGTTTTCCAAATGTTCTGGCACGCTGCCAGCAGTTCCTTTTCTTCTCCCCTCGGCCCGAGAAATTGCAATTCCATCCTTCTTTCCTCCTCCGCTTTTTCTCAAAAAAGATGCTCGATCTTCAACTCATGGATCATGGCCACCACCTGCTTGGTGCGCGTGCAGCCAAACTTGTGCAGCAGGCTCTTTATCTGGCTTTTCACTGTGCCTACTTCCACATAGCGCAGCGCTGCAATCTGTTCCACTTTCATACCGCCAAGCAAATGGTGCACCAGCTCCCGCTCCGCCGGTGTGAGCGATGTCAAATTGTTGATGAAAAACAAAAGACTTTGCTCGCTTTTTCGCAAGCGGGAATACTCCCGCATGATAATCTGCTGAAATTGCTGCTCCAGCATGGGCGTTCCGGCATGAGCGGCACGAATATGCTGGAGCACAACTTCCTCGCCGCTCCCCTTCACAAGATAGTCCACGCCGCCTGCCCCCATGGCCGTCAGCACCATATTATCCGTTTCATGGGCTGTGAGAAAGATGATCTTTTCGCCCGCTTTCATGTCCACGATATGTTCTGCCGCCTGAATGCCGGCGTTCAGGCTTTCCATTTCAATGTCCATGAGGATAACGTCATGGGGCACCTGCAAGGCCAGGGCAACCATTTCTTTGCCCGTGGACGCATCGCCAACCATCTCCATGTCTGCCTGCCGGGCAATCAGCTCACACAGATCCTCCCGCAAAAGGTCAAAGTCCTCCGCCACCAGCACCCGGATTGGCACGTCCATTCGCCTCCTTGCCCGTTGTATACTTGGGCAGCTGTATAAAGAAACTGCTTCCCTTCCCCAGCTGCGATTCCATGCGCAGCACGCCAAAATGGCTCTTCACAATGGCACGCACATATGTCAGCCCCATGCCCCAGTTGTAGTTGCTGTTCTTTTCCGAATAGAACGGTTCAAAAATTTTCCGCCGCTTGGCCGCGCTTACGCCCACACCGCTGTCGCGAATTTCCAGCACCGTCCACAACCGCTCCTGATGGCAAATGAGGCGCACACTTTCATCCTCCTTGCCAGCGGAAAGCTGCGCTTCCCATCCGTTTACCAGCAGGTTATATACCGCCTCAGCCAGATGCACCTTATCGCACAGCACCTGAATGTTCTCCGGTATTTCCATCAAAACCCGGCCTTCAGGATACTTGCGCTTAAAGCGTTCCATCGCCGCGCGCCCAACCTCCGCGGCAGCTATTGGCTGAAGGAGGATGGAGTTGCTCTTCACGCCCTGATACAGTTCCTCCATGCGTTCCAGCATGGTTTCGTTCGCTTTGCGGAGTGCCAGCAGATATTCCCGCAGCTTGTCCATGTCCATTTCCGGCGCATCCATCAGCTGCGCGATGCGCTTATGCAACACACGGTTAGCCAGCAGTTGATTTTTGATGGAATGAACAAATACGCTTGCACCCGTTCCCACTGCATCAAACTTGCGTTGGATGGCCACTTCCTCGCGATCCTCACGGAGAGAATCCTGCATGTAGCGCACCATGGTCGTAAAACCAATGGCTGCGCAAATGAGTACCAGGGCAAACACAATCACATAGTTCACCACCGACAGCGCCGGTGACAGATACCACAGTCCCTGTGTCATTCCCATATACTCGTTGCGATAGAACAGATAAATCTGCGCCGGATCCTGCGGGCAATAAAGCACATAAAGCACCGCCATGCTAAGAATCATGGCGCATTTCTTGCGGAACAGCCTCCGCCAGAAGGGCATGGAAATAGCAAAGTACTCCCTAAGCAGCATGATGGCGGCAAGGAGTACATAGCTGATGGTCCATCCAAGGGACAGTTTGACGCACAGGGGCAACACCCAGTGATAGCGGCTGGTCAGCGTTTCAAACACCGTTGGATAATACACCACCAGCGACACTGCCGGCAGCACCATGGCAGCCAACTTCAGCTCTCTCTGCCGGCGCAGGTTGGGGGTCATGGTATAATGCACCGCCGCCCATATCAGCACCAGCGGAAACAGATAGCGCCCAAGCGCCACCATGTAGCCCAACTGTCCCAGCGTCACCAACGCATACTGCATCCATCGCCGAATCTGCGGCGTAAGAAACAGCAGCACCTGCATGTCCTGGGCAATGCCGCCTTTCTTGGCAATATACATCAGCACGCCAACCCATTCGATACTCAGTGTTGTGCACAGCGCCAGCAGCAGTCCTGCTTCTCTGTTGCGTTTGCAAAGGAACAACACCAGCGACACCAACATCACTGCCGCAAGCAGAATGAGAATCATGGGCGTACCGTCCTTTCAGGCGTTCTTCACGGCGTTTGTCCATTAAGGGTTTGCGCCGCCGTCAACATGTTGTCAAACAGCACATAGCTCGCCACCGGCGCAATTCGCTCAATCACTCCGGCCGTGAGAAAGCTATTCTGCTGCAAGGCATACTGCTTCTCCATTTCACCGCTTTGCACCATGTCCACCAGCTCCGCATGGTCAAGCCAGAAACCATCGGTGCGCTGCGCCCACACGGTCTCATAGCTTTCCCCCAGCATCTCCGCCACCCAGCGGCAGGTTTCCTCCATATGCTCCTTGTGGTAGTCCATCGCCCGATACAGCGCGCGGGTAAAAGCCAGAACGGTTTCCGCATGGTTCTGGCTGTACTGGTTGGTAACAATCCACGAGGCGATGCTGGCCGACCGGTCGGCAAAGGTTGCATTCTCAGCTAGCACAGCAATATCATCGCCCATTTTCTGGCGGATAATTGCTGTGGAAGGCGACCAGGCCGCACAGGCATCAATGGAGCCGGACAGCGTGGCTGTCACAAGCGCAGAAGCATCCATTTCTTTGAGTTCTACATCCGCCATTGTAAGCCCCGCATCGGCCAGCGCATAACCCAGAATAATTTCTGACGATGTACCGGAAGCATACCCTACGCGCTTGCCTTTGAGATCAGTCACCTGTGTCACCCCATGGGAACGGATTCCCAGCACCGCATCCGCATTGCCCATGTGACTCATGCAGAAAATTTTTGCGTATCCCTGAATGCACAGCTTGTGGCCGCCCGGCCCTATATATCCCATATCAATGGAACCATTTTCCATTGCCGCAATAATGGTGGGACCATCGGCAAACTCAACCAGGTTAACCTCCAGCCCTTCATCGGCAAAATAGCCCATGCGAATGCCCGTGACCACGCTGAACAGACTAGCATAATTGGGCATGTAGGCCACGCTGACCCGCTGTGCCGCCACCCCCGGCGTTGGCAAAAGCGCCAGCAGCAGCAACATCGCCACGGCACGGATAACCCGTTTGTGCATGATTGCTTTCTCCTTTATCCAATAAGAGATAGAATAAAATCCGGCGCACCAGCATCGCGGCCGGTGCGCCAGATCGCATTTAGATGGAATTACTTCGCGGCCTCGAGCATGTTATCGAAAAGCACATAGTCGCTCACAGGAACTTCCTTTTCCACCGCGCCGGAGGCGATGAAGGCATCCTGCTGCACCTTGTAATACTTTTCCAGGGTGCCGTCGTTCACCATGGTCACAACTTCGTCCTTGCTCGGCCAGGCAGCGTCGCCGGTCTGATCCATGGCGGTCTGCTTGTCAGTCGCGCACTTCTTGGCAACCCAGGTTGCCACCTGCTCAAAGTTCTCAGCCTTGGAGCCGAAGTCCATGGCCTTGTAGATCGCGCGGGTGAACTTCTGCACGGTCTCGGTGTTCTTCTCATAGTAGCCGTTCAGCACGATCCAGGAAGCGGGAGACACGCTGCGGTCGGCGAAGGTCACGTTAGAGCACAGGGAGAACACGTTGCTGTCAGCGTTCATAATGGTGGTGGTGGAGGGAGACCAGGCTGCGCAGGCGTCGATGGAGCCGGACAGCATGGCGGTGGTCAGCGCGGAAGCGTCCATTTCAAACGCCTGGACATCGTTCATGGTCAGGCCCACGCTCTCCAGCGCATACTTCAGGATCATCTCGCTGGAAGTGCCGGAGGAATAGCCCACCTTCTTGCCCTTCAGGTCAGCGATGGTGTTGATGCCGGCTTTCTTGTTGGCCAGCACGTGGTCGGCGTTGCCGATCTGGGAGAACAGGAAAATCTTCGCGCGGCCGTTGATGCACAGCTTGTGCGCGCCAGGTCCGATGTAGCCCATATCGATGGAGCCGCTCTCCATAGCGGAGATGATGGTGGGGCCGTCAGCAAACTCAACCAGGGTCACATCCAGGCCTTCTTCTTCAAAATAACCCTGTTCCTTGGCCGTCACCACGCTCCACAGGCTGGCGTAGTTCGGCATGTAAGCAATGTTCAGCTTGGTGTTGTCAGCAAATGCCACCGAGCCCAGAGACAGCGCCATCGTCAGGACCAGAAGCACCGCGATGAACTTTTTCATGGGAAATCCTCCTTTTTTTGTCGCCTATTTTCAACCGGACGCATCCGGTCAGCAACCAATGTTTATTTACGCACTGCCAGGTATTCCTTGTATACCTCGCCCCAGATCTTGTTCTTGAGTTCCATGAAGCGCGGACTCATCTTTGTTTCCTGCGTGCGGGGATAAGGAATATCAATGTCTACAATTTCCTTGATGCGGCCGGGGCGTGCGCTCATGATAATGCACTTTTGCCCCAGGATGATGGCCTCATCCACGTCATGGGTGATGAAGAAACAGGTTTTGCGTTCCCGCTCCCAGGTTTCCAGGAGCTCCGTTTGCAGCTGGGTGCGGGTCTGCGCATCCAGTGCGCCGAAGGGTTCGTCCATCAGCAGTACTTCCGGATTGGCTGCGTAGGCACGGGCAATAGCCACGCGCTGCTTCATGCCGCCGGACAGCTCTTTGGGATAGTGGTCGGCAAACTTCTCCAAATCCACCATCCTCAGATACTTCATGGCTTCTTCTTCGGCTTCCTTGCCTTTGATGCCGCGCATTTCCAAGGCAAACATGACGTTCTTTTTCACCGTCAGCCACGGAAACAGTGCGTACTGTTGGAACACAACGCCGCGCTCCGTACCGGTGCCGGTGATTTCCTTGCCGTTGCAGTATGCCTTGCCGCTGGTTGGCTCCAGCAGGCCGGCAATGATGTTCAGCAGCGTGGACTTGCCGCACCCGGAGGGGCCAACCACGGTGATGAACTCGTTCTCCATGATATCCAAGCTGACGCCGTTGAGCGCCACCATTTCGCCATTGCGGGTATTGTACACCTTGCGCACATTGTCAATGCGCACCTTCGGCGTCAGATTTCGCGCTTCTCCTGCCATCCCGTTAGCTTCCTTTCCATCAATTTAATCAGCTTCTCTATCGTGATGCCGATGATACCAATGATGATGATGTAGAGAAGCATGGGGGCGGTTTCAAAGTTGTTGTTCAACGAACGGATTCGCATGCCCAGGCCAGCAAAAGCGCCCGTAGACTCTGCGGCAATCAAGGTTGTCAGTGCAACGGAAGCGCCCAGCCGGATAGCCGTGAGAATGAAGGGCAGCGTGGCCGGTGCAATCACGCGGATGAAAATATCCCTGTCCTTGGCGCCCAGCACCCTCGCCGCCTTGATGAGCGTTTCATCCACATTGATCACGCCCTGATAGATCGTGATGCACATGGTGAGGAAGGTCGCAATCGTGATAACGATGATCTGCGGCTTACGGCCAACACCTGCACAGATAACCACCAGCGGCACATAGGCCAGCGGAGGAATGTTGCGGATGAACTGAATCCACGGCTCAATGATGTTGCGCACCGGACGATACCATGCCATCAGAATGGCAATGGGCAGTGCCAGCACAAATCCCAGACCGAAGCCCGCCAATACGGAAATCAAACTGGAAGCCATGTCCGTGAAGAACACGCCGCGGTCAATCATGGTTTTGAGAGACTTGAAAGTGACAATGATATTTGGGAAAGAGCGGGACGTAGCAGGCAGCACGGACAGGAGCGTCCACAGCGCCAGCGCCGTCACCAGAGACAGGGTCAGCCACGCCCACTTGGGGATGCGGTCAACAACGCTGCCATTGGGCTTCGTTTTCTGCATGGGGTAATCATCCTCTCGTTACCGCGAAGGGCTTCGGCTCAACCCTCCGTTGTGATGGTACTATTATATCGTTTTTTCAGCATTTTGGAAGTATGAAAAATAGTCATACCGAACGCATCGCTTTTTTGTCCCGTTTCTCCATGAAAAAAGCGTGGCAAAAGCCTTGTTTAGCACAGTCTTGCCACGCTTCATGCAGTGCTTATACCCATTCGCTGCATATAATCCATTTTTCTGCCGATAAGGCAAATTGCCCGAAAAATGATTTTTCGTTATTCAAAGCCGCGGGATTTCAAAAAGTCGTAGCTGCGTTTCAGGCAATCGAAAGGATCTTCTCCGTTGCAATCATCCTGCTCCACCAGCATGTAGCGGCAGCCGCCCGCCTCCGCCTTTTCAAACACACGGTCAAAATTGATGTTGCCTTCGCCAACCACCGCCATTTTGCGGCCATAAGCATAGTCCTTCAGGTGAATGCAAGGAATGCGGCCTTGCAATTTTTCAAGCCACTGCGCCGGGTCGCCGCCGCCCGCCTGCACCCAGAAAGTATCCAGCGTGAAGCCCATCAGCTCCACCGGCACATCCTCCATCAACTTTTGCAGAATCAGTTTTCCATCCAGTTTGCGAAATTCCTGGTCGTGGTTGTGATACATAAAATAGAGTCCGTGTTTGTGCATCGCTTTGGCAACCGGAAGATAGGTTTTCAGGAACGTTGGATAATCCTGGCCGTCCTTTTCCGCATCAAAGGGATAGTAGCCAAGCCCCACATATTCGCAATGAAACAGATGATGCTCCTGCGCCACTTTCTCCGTTTCATCCACCAGGCGTTTCTTCGGCGTATGGGTCAGCACGCAGCGCAGTCCCGTAGCTTCCAGCTGCTCTTTCAGCCACTGCGCCTCAAAGGCGCACGTGCCGGAAATCTGCACATTCCGGTATCCGATATCCGCCACCTTGCGCAGGCTGAGTGCAAAATCGTCCAACGTTTTGCATTGTTCCCGCAGGGTAAAAAATTGTGCGCCAATTTCCATCAGGTATCATTCCCTCCTGTTTTTTTGCTCTGGCAGGTCTTTTTCCAGTCCATGGGCGCCACGCCCTGCACACGCTTAAACGCCACCCGGAAGGTATGTGTCAGCGCATAGCCGGAAGCAAGCGCCACATCGTTGATGGACATATCCGTTTCCTCCAGCAGTCGGCTGGCATGCTCAATGCGCATGCGCTCAATGTAGGAGCTGAGCTTTTCACCTGTCTGTTCCTTAAACAGGGTTGACAGGTATTTACCGGACATCTTCAAATCATCCGCCATACTGCCAATGGATAGATTCTGATCCGTATAATGCTCATCCAGATAGTCCGTGATGCGCTTCATGATCTCGTTGCCCGCACTGCCGCGGCTTTTCCCGTGGCGGCTGCACAGCTCAAGGCAATAGGCCATCACCGCGCCAAAGTAATAATCAAACTGCTTGGGATCCTCCAACACGCTGTCCAGCATAGCGCGAAGCTTTTCAATATCGTTGCCCTTTTCCCCCGCCTCGCCTGCACCCAGATGATTCACCAGCCGGTACAGGTCGCAGGCAAAGAATCGTATCACATGGCCGGACTGCACGCTGGAGCGCAGGTTGCGCCGATAGAGCTCCACCAGCATTTCCCGCACCGTCTGTTCGTTGCCCGCCATGATGTTGTTGCGCAGTCCCGTCTCCGTATACATGCTGTATTCGTAATTATACAGCACGTCGTCCTGGAACAGTTCGCGATACCAATACAGATTTTTTTCGCCTTCCTGCACAATGCGGCTCATGGTGCGCACCTGCCTGTAGGCTTGCGGCACATCGCTCAGCTCTGTCACCGGTGCGCTGACCATCGTTGATGTGTGCAGCTGCGTATTCAGTTCCTCAGCCACCGCCTCAATGCTGTCGTTCAGTTCTGTTTCCTCACCCAGCAGCAAGCAGGCATACTGGTCATCCGCAATGCGCACAAGGTAGGATTGCCTGTCGCCGAATTCCTTGCCGACCGTTTCCCGCAGGGCGTCAAGTACCTTTTCCGCATCCTGTGTCTGCCACAGGCAAATCATCAGCACAACGTAGCTTTTCGCGTCAAGGTTCAACCCTGCCTGCTCCTGTTCCTGCTGGATCTCAGCAGCCGTTTGCCACTCTCCTCGCAGAAGACGTTTGAGGAACACGTTTTGCAGCTTGTACAGCTTCTGCTTGTCGCTTGCTTCCAGCGCCGCCTCCTTTTCTTTGGCATGGAGGAACGCTTCCTCCATATAAGCATAAACGTTGGGTGCATTTTCGGACTGATATTCCGGCGCAATGCTGTTCATCACATGGTTCATTTTGCCCACATTGTGCCGCGTTGCCAGCGCGGCAATCAGCATTGCCAGCAGCATCATGGTTAATGATACCAGCAGCACCCGGCTGGAGTAGCGCTGCACTTCCATGAATCCTGTGCTGACAGGCTGCGCGGAAAGAATTCTTCCCGCTGCGCTGTCGGATACCGTCACCAAATACTCCATCCCATCGGCAAGGGAAAGATAGCTCACGCCGGATGCTTTCACTTCATCCGCCGAGAGCAGCGAATCCAGCATGGCCGAATCCCAGTGATTTTCCGCACCCTGGCTTGCCAGATAAGCGCCGCTCTCGTGCGCCAGCACGCACAGGGAGTTTGCATCCGCCACACCGTCTTTCAGGCGCTCCTCAATCATGTATTCCCGCAGTGAAAAGAGAATCACACCTCTTGGCGTTGCAGTAGAATCCAGCGGAATGCTCTGTGCCATCAGCCATCTGCTGTAATTTGTGCCCATATAGCTGATGGTTTGCTGCGGCAGTACCTCACCGACATATTGTTTTTTTGTAAATGCAGTGCGGAACGCATCGTAATCCTGACCGTTAAGGGTAAAATAGTGGTCATAGAAATCATCCGCTCGCTGCACCATGCTGCTTTGGGTAATCACCCGGTTCTCGTCAAAAAGAAAGATGTAGCTTCTGTCAACCAACGTTTGCAAAAGCGAGCCGGAATTAAGCTGCATGTAGATCAGCTGATCCACCGTGCTGTTATACTGGCTCAGGCGGCTGGCGCGGCTGTTCTGCATCACATCCACCTGGAAGGAAAGGTTGATGGCATTGAGCGCGCCGTAGTTAAGCAGGGAATCGATCCCTGTTGCAATGCTCTCCGTTGCGCGTTGATTGCTCTGTTCCACACTTTCCTGCATGGAGCGAATACCGCGGCTATGCGCATAGCTGGTCAGCCATACGCCCAGCAAAAGAATGATCAGCATGGGAATAAAAAGTGTCAGAAAATACCGCCATGTAATCTTTCGCATGCCTTCATCCCTCTTTCATCCTTACGTAGCATTATAACAAATGCATTTGGAATGTCAACGTTCGGAGAAAAAACGTCCCTTTCGGCCAAAAAAGTACCATGTTCCGCCAACTTTTCTGTCTGCAAATCCGCCATTTTGAACCTTTCATTCCCCCTACCTTCTATGCTATAGTGAAACCATGACAGGCGAAATAATTGCTATGCACAAGGAGCGAATGCACATGGCACAACAACTCTTACGTGTCCATCCGCAGCAGCCGCTCGGCAAACGCATATGGAAGGCTCGCTGGTTCTACTTCCTGATGCTGCCGGGACTGGTCTACTTCCTCATTTACCGTTACCTGCCCATGTTCGGCATTGTGATGGCCTTTCAGGATTACAACCCCAGCCTTGGCTTCCTAAACAGTCCATGGGTTGGCCTGAAGCACTTCAAGCAGTTTTTCAGCTACGGATCCTTTGAAACGTTGTTCTCAAACACCCTGATCCTCTCCTTGCAGTCGCTGGTGTTCTCCTTTCCCGCCCCCATTATGATGGCGCTGCTCCTCAACGAGGTTCGGCACAACAGCTACAAGCGCCTCACGCAAACGCTGATGTATCTGCCGCATTTCCTGTCAACAGTGGTTGTCTGCTCCATTGCCTACCAGCTGTTCTCGGTGGACTCCGGCGTGCTGAATCAGATTCTTTCAGCGCTTGGGTTGCCCAAGGTAAACATCCTCATGAATGCAGCAGCCTACCGCCCGTTGTTTGTGGGGCTCAGCGTGTGGCAGGGCACTGGCTGGGGCACCATCATGTATCTCGCCGCGCTGTCCAACGTGGATCCGCAGATGTATGAGGCCGCCATGCTGGAAGGCGCCGGCCGCTGGAAGCAGATGTGGTACATCACGCTTCCTTCCATCCTGCCCATCGTGATGGTGACGCTGGTGCTGCGCATGGGCGATTTGCTGGATGTCGGCCTTGAAAAGAGCCTGCTGCTGAGCAACGCCATGAACCGTTCCGTGTCCGAAGTGTTCGACACCTATGTTTATAACCGCGGCGTGCTGGGCGGCAAATACAGTATGTCTACAGCCGTCGGGTTGTTCAAATCCTTCGTGGGTCTCATTCTGGTGCTGACTTCTAACTGGTTGAGCAAAAAAGTGACGGATGAAACCATTTATTAAAGGAAAGGAGAAGCGCAAGATGCAAAAAGCTGCCAAATCCCATCATCTGCGCCGTTTCACTGTGGGCGATGTGGTGATTTACGTTGTCATCGGCCTGTTCACACTGGCCTGCGTGATCCCTTTCTGGTATGTCATCATGTCGTCGTTTTCTCAAACGCCGGGGTTCTACATCAAGGATTTCACGCTGGACGGCTATAAGTACATTTTTTCCACCAACACGTTGATGCGCAGCCTCGGCAACACGGTATACATCACCGTTATCGGCACGGTGCTCAAGCTGCTGGTGACCAGCATGATGGCTTATGCATTGGCAGAAACCACGGTGCCCGGGCGAAAGCTGCTGCTGAATCTTGTTATCTTCACCATGCTGTTTAGCGGCGGCATGATTCCCACCTATTTCGTTGTGCGCGGCACAGGACTGATGAACTCCCTATGGTCGCTGATTATCCCAGGACTTATCAGTCCCTTTAACCTCATCGTGATGAAGAACTTCTTCCAGGGCATCCCGGTAGATATCCGCGAAAGCGCCCGTATCGACGGCTGTCATGAAATGGTGCTGCTCTTCCGTATTGTTCTCCCCCTCTCTACAGCGTCGCTTGCCACCTTCGGTCTGTTCTACGCCGTTGGTCTGTGGAACACCTATATGTCCGCTATGCTCTACATTCCGGATAACTCCAAGTGGCCCATCCAATCCCTGCTGCGCCAGATTGTGTACGTTTCCTCCTCCATCGGCAATGAGGACGCGGTAGACAGTGAGGTGGCGCTGCTGGCCTCCAGCATCAAGATGGCTGTTATCATTGTGGCCACCGTTCCTATCATCTGCCTGTACCCTTTCCTGCAAAAGCACTTTGCCAAGGGCATCATGGTCGGCGCTGTGAAGGGCTGACAAAAAAACGGCGTATTTCGCCCCGATGCCTGCCAAACATCCCGGATACTTTACTGCAGGATTGCACTGCAGTATGTACACATTGCAAAGGAGGTCTCCCCATGAAGAAACTTTCCCCCATCCTGCGCGCGCTGTGCCTTGCATTGGCACTGTGCATGACCCTCGGCTGCGCAAGCGTTGCCGTTGCGGACGAACCCCTTGAAGTGACCATGTACCTTGGCTGCTCGGTGCTGGAGTATCCCCCGGACGGCAACGAAATTGAAAAGATGCTCGAAGACTATGTGGGCGGTGTGGATTTCAAAATTAACGCCTACTCTGGCAGCGTGCTGCATGAAATGATGCCCACACTGATTGCCGGCGGCGACCTGCCCATGGTGGTTAACGTTGGCGGCAGCCAGCTGAGCAAGAGCTACCTCATCACCGCCATGCAGTCCGGCGATTTCTGGGATGTAACGGATTACCTGACCACCCTGGACAACTTCAAGGATCTGAATCCTGCCTCTCTCAGCAACTACGCCATCGGCGGCCGCAACTATGGCCTGCCGCTGGAGCGCGGCATTTCCCGCGATTCCACCACGTATCGTTACGACTGGCTCCAGAACCTGGGCCTGGAAGACCCCACCACGGTGGATGAGCTGGTGACGATGCTCAAGCGCTTCACCACCGACGACCCCGATGGCAACGGCGTCAATGACACCTATGGCACCGTCACCGATCCCACTTCCCGTATTGCCGTGATGCTGGGCGCTCCCAACAACTGGCGCTATCAGGATGGCAAAATGATTAAGTCCGAACTGACCGATGAATACATGCAGGCGCTGGACATCAGCCGTGAGCTGTACGCCATGGGCGCTATTCATCCGGAGTTCTCCATCCGTCAACGTGCTGATTACGAGGGCGACTTCATCCAGGGCAAGGGCGGCGTGTACTTCAACACAAGCACCGACATCACTGCTTTCCAGAGCCAGATGGTGCAGCCTGAAGCCGTGCTGCACTCCTCCAACGTCTTTAAAAATGCAGCCGGCAACACCTACACTTCTGCCGGCCGCGGCAACAACGGCGTGCTGCTGTTCAGCAAAAAGGCTATCCCGGACAAGGAAACCCTGGACAAGGTCATCAACATTTTCGACCGTCTGGCCGACCAGGAAATGTGCAACCTGCTGGCCCTGGGCGTTGAAGGCAAGAACTACGAAGTAGTGGATGGCGTTGCCCACATGCTGCCCGATGAGGACGGCTCCATCAAGAGCTTCTACACCAACAGCATTTACAATCCTTACACCATTCCGCTGGCTGTGCGTTGGCCGAACCTGCGTACTATCCCCGTGGAGCTGGACTACGGCGCCAAGCGCAACCTGGAAATCATCGAAGAGAATGCCCCCTATGCTGTGGCTGACGATTCTATGGGCTTGATCTCCGAGCTGTATTCCGAGCTGGGTTCCGACCTGGATACCCTGCTGAGCGACGCCAAGACCCTGTACATCATGGGTGAAATCGACAAGACTGAATTCCAGAGCCGTCTGGAGCAGTGGCGTCGTCAGGGTGGCGATGACATCGCTGCCGAGTATGCGCAGCTGTATGAAGCCAACCGCACCTGATTGATCCCTTTCCAATCGCAAAGCCCCGGCCGCAAGCCTGGCATCCGCCAAGCCCATGGCCAGGGCTTCTTTTATGTGTTTTTCGCTTTCCAAACAAATGTACCTCCATCAAAGAAAATCACTCTTCCAGACGGATCCTGATAGAAAGAAACGCGCTCTGTGCCCTGCTGATGGAAGCCAAGCGCTTTGAGCAGATAAACGCTTGGCAGATTGTCCAGCGCCGTTCCTGCCTCAAACTGCTCCACCCCCTCGCGCTGCATGCTGTCTATCAGTGCAGCTATGCTCTCCCTGGCATAGCCATGGCCCTGATAGGCCGAATGAAAGCAGTATCCCAGTTCGTACCCGCATGTGCGCCGGTTCATGGCCACAAAGCCAATGCGTGTTTCCTCCAGGCACACCGCATAGAAACGGTGATCTGCCCCCTGCTGCGCCGCCATTCGGACAACTCGTTCCTGCACAGAGGCGTCGTCCAGCGGGGTGGGACGATCATATTTTGCATAGGGCGAGCGCTGGAAATCCGCCCAAATGCGCTGCATCCCGCGCCAGTCCTCTGCAACCAATCGCCGAAGAATCAACCGGTCCGTCGTTATCATCCGTATCCCTCCCCCATTTCAGCAGTTGTGTTTATAGAAGCATTCCGAACCAGCCTCATAGCGAAACCAGCTCAGAGCTTTGTTGCAGCAGCTGAAGCAAAATCCGATGATTGCCGAGAAAGTATGCACACATGACGTTCGTTACCGATCAACACAGCAAACCGGAATTTGTCTGCTTAGTTCATTATTTCAATCATTTGCTCAATAAACCGTTCAGCGTCTTCCATATTATAAACCTTTTCATTTATGACAACTTTCCCTGATGATGTCGCAAATACACTGTTGATCAGCAAATCATCATCATACACATAAATAGAAAGTGTCTTATTCCCTAAATCGGATGTAGCCCCATTTGAAAATAGTGTGCCAACTGTTCTCCTGTAAGTGTATTTATCTAACAGAGATAGAATGGCATTCTTTTGGTCTATGGTAATATCCTGGTAATTCACAGAATCAATGTATGCCTCACCATTTTCTACTCCAAGCTGACTGTATATCATTTTCATCTGATTGTCAGCCTCTGCAACATCCGAAAGTGATAAGGGCTTGAAATATACGATACAGCAAATTAAAAATGCAATCACAATTACCATAGGACATAACATTTTCTTTTTCATACACAATATCTCCAAATCCCGATTTTCTCAATTCTCCAAACTGGAAGTTGTCAACCTGTATAGGCATCATCCGCCGTGTTCTTGAAATTCTGCTTTTCCAACCACAGCTTTTCTTCTTCGTTTTCCGGAATATCAATCCGCTCTACCTTGAAGATAACGGGGCGTGTGCCATCATTGCAGCAGGCAATCATCATTCTGTCGTCATTTGTCCACTTGCGCATAATGGAGCCGCCCTGCAACGCTGTATAAACATATCGGCTGATGGCATCCCATGCCTCTCCGCAGAATTTGCCGTTCATTAGATGGTAAAAGTCATCCTGCTCCGGCGTTCTTT
>CAKUFA010000035.1 GCA_934647165.1 uncultured Clostridia bacterium
AATCCAGCCAAGGTACCTCCGCATGGGTTTCGAAAGGGACGAAGTTCCTTCGCGGGTCAAGGGCAGCGCCCTTGTAGGTCTGGGCAAAGCCCAGAAAGCCGCATGTAATTTTCGCCGAAGGCGAAAGAGCGCAAAATCCAGCCAAGGTACCTCCGCATGGGTTTCGAAAGGGACGAAGTTCCTTCGCGGGTCAAGGGCAGCGCCCTTGTAGTTCTGGGCAAAGCCCAGAACACCGCACGCAATTTTCGCCGAAGGCGAAAGAGCGCAACCAAGTAGCTAAGGAGTTACCAACCGTGACAAAAAAGAGCTGCAGGCTCGTTAACCTGTAGCTCGCGTATCGCTCTGGCGGATGCTTCACTTAAATGCACCGCTGCAGGGGCTGCAAAATTTCATGGATAATCCGTGCATCATTGATTAGCGTTTCAGGGTCGAAGCGCGGGGAGGGTCCGGATACGCTCACGGCGGAGAAAACCTTTCCGGCAGAATTGAACACCGGCACGGCAACACAACGAATGCCAAACTCATGCTCCATGTTGTCCACCGCATACCCGTTCAGGCGCACTTCCTCAAGGTTGTGGCGCAGAATGGCCGGGTCGTGCAGCGTGCAACCGGTAAAGTCCCGCATAGGCTTTGCCAGGATGCGCTCGCGATCCTCTTCAGGCAGGTTGGCCAGCATGGCCTTGCCCAATCCCGTGCAATACAGCGGCGCACGCTCACCCAGAATGTTGCGCGTCTGCTGTTGCCCGGAGGGATAGGCGGATTCGATGTATAATACTTCGTCATCGTTCAGAATGCCGAAGTAGCAAACCTCGTGGGTTTCCTGTGCAATGCGGTTCAAATAGGGCAGGAAAATATCCCGCAGACCCTGATGACTGTTGACAATGTAGCCAAGGTGCAGCACCTTCAGCCCCAGGCTGTATTTACCGGTCTGCACGTTTTTGTATAGATAGCCGCATTTTTGAAACGTGCTGAGAATGTTGTAGACCGTGCTTTTCTGCATGCCCAGCTTTCGGGAAATATCGGAAGGGCCAAGCTCTGGCTGCTCCACCGAAAAGCATTCCAGCACCTGCAAGGCACGCACCAGAGATTTCACACTGCTGCTGTCCTCTGCCGCCATGGGCGACCCCTCCCTTCACTCAAAGCTGTTTAGTCGTGGCACACGGTTTTGCGCAGGAAGTCCGCGGCGGCGTTCATCTGCCGTACTTCGTCGCAGAAGGTCTCCGTCAGGCCTGTGTCGCTCAGGGTGCGGGCATAGGTGCTGCTGAGCACATGCTCGATTTCCTTGAGGTGATACTTCGCATTTACCGGATAGTATTGCCGCTCGATCAGGGAGAAGATAGTCAGATAGCTCTGCACCAGCTCCGCATCCTCCGGGCGATCTTCCCAGTGGCGAATCAGCCAGCTGTACAAATCAATATGGAAGTTCATCATCACCCCGGAGAAGCCGGCACCGCCTGCACGCAGGCTGTCCAGCAGGGTGGTGGTGTTGGCATTGAACAGATTCAGCGGGGTGTCCTTCACGATTTCCAGCCGGCGGCGGATGGCAGCAATGTCGCAGCAGGTGTCCTTCATAAAGGCAAAACGGCCACTGTCAGCACACCACTTCAGCTCGTCCTCGGTAATCAGCCGCTTGAAGGGATAGGGGCACTCATAGAAACCCAGCGGGATATCCGCAGGCAGCTGCTTCATCAGCGCCTGCACACTGGGCAGGATGGAACCCTCCCGCCGGGCAGGATCGCACAGACGGTTGGTGATGAAAATCAGCGCGTCCGCACCGGCGTCGCACACGGCTTTCAGCTCCGCGGCCTGGTCATCCAGCCCATAAGATACATGGCCGGAAGCAATCACAGGCACATGCGCGTGTTCCTTCACAAAGCGAACAAGCTTTGCACGCTCCGCAAGGCTCAGGTAAAAAATCTCACTGGACTGGCATGCGGCAAAAAGTCCCGTTGCACCGCCTTTCTCATACCAGGCAATCAGCCGCTCCAGCGATTCATAGTCAATCTCACCCTTGTCCGTAAAAGGGGTAATCATCACAGGCCACAGACCATGGTATTGACGCGTTTCCATCCTGTCCGTCACTCACCTTCAAATTTTGTACACCATTCAGCAATACTGAACAACATTATCATAACGGATACGGAAACGCTTGTCAAGGGTGTGACAGATGTTTTTCTTTCATTATTCTTCAACAAACTGCACAAAAAAGAAAAATTATTCTTAATCTATTGACTTTCTTTTTCTCACATGTTAGAATCAAATAAGAGAACACTGTTCTGCAATAATGAACGGCGTTCCGCAAAACACCAGATCGGTTGGCAGGAGGCGCGAAAAAGTGTTGTCCTTTATCACCAATCACTATACGCTCGGCATGGAACGACCCAAGCTGGCCGTGGATACGCACGTTGCTTTCCTGCCTACGGAGGAATGGAACTACGCGCATCATCCCTATATCACCCGTTTCAAGGGGCGCTTTTTCCTGTGCTGTAGCAGTGGCCGCAACAACGAGGATGATGTGGGACAGCGGGTGGTATTCATGGGCAGCGACGACTTTGTCCATTGGGATGAAGCGCAGGTGCTGGCCGTGCCCACGGAGCCTGATAACGCCGTGCTGATTCCTTCCGGCTTTTATAACCGGGGCGATTCGCTGATTTGCTACTATCTCAAATTTATCTATGCGCCCGAGGTGCTGCGGCCGGATGGACACCGGCGCATGGGCAGCGCGGGCCGCACGTTCCTTGGAACCTTTTATAAAATCACAGAGGATGGCCGTACATGGACGGAGGAACGCCGCCTGCCGTGCTTTGGCGGCAACATGCCGGTACGCACGCTGTCTTCCGGCCGCTTGATTTCCTGCGGTGGACGAAACCAGGCGTATACGGATAATCCGGACGGTATTCACGGCTGGCATCTTACGGAAGTGTGCCCGGCAGGATATGGCAACAAGCCGGAAGACGTGCGAGAGGATGATGACATGCCGGGGCTGGTGAGCGATACCCATGTGTCGCTTTGCGAAGGCTCTTTCATTCGGCAGGATTCCGGCAGGCTGTGGTTGTATCTGCGTTCTGCAACGCCGTGGCTGTGGGCGTGCTACAGCGATGACGAAGGCGAAACCTGGTCGCTTCCTGAACAAACGTCGTTTACGGATAACCGCACCAAGTTCTTCATGGATCGCCTGCCGGACGGACGCTATTACTATGTGGGCACACCCGATCCGTTCCCGCCGCGCACGCGCCATGTGCTCGCCCTGTCTTTCTCCGATGATGGGCTGGATTGGACGAAGCATTATCTGCTTGCGGATGCGCAGTATAAGGGACGCTATCCGGGAATTGACAAAAATGGCGTATACGGCTATCCCTGCGTGATGGTGGAGGGCAATGAGATGTATATTGCCGTTTCCATCAACAAAGAGATGATTGCCGTTATGCATACAGACCTGGCAAAACTTTGACAATGGAGGAATGCGTGATGACGGCTGCACACACCCCAAGCCCGAAGAAACGCTCGCTGGGCGAACGTTTCTTCCGTGCGCTCGTGCGCGATAAATGGCTGTATCTGATCATGCTGCTGCCGGCGGCATATTACCTTGTGTTCTGCTACTGGCCCATGTACGGCGTGACGCTGGCGTTCAAGAACTTCAAGCCCAAGCTGGGCATGATTGCCAGCCCCTGGACCAGCCAGCATGGCATGAAGTACATTCTGCAGGTGGTGAATGACCCCTATTTCTGGACGGTGTTTAAGAATACCATCGTGCTGAATCTGGAAAACCTGGTCATCACCTTCCCGGCGCCCATCATTCTGGCGCTGCTGCTCAACGAACTGGGCGGCAAGCACTACAAGCGCACGGTGCAAACGGTGACCTACCTGCCGCACTTCCTGTCCACAGTGGTTGTGGTGGGCATGATGAACTCCATGTTCTCTTCTTCCGGCATCGTCAACGAGCTGCTGGGCAAGATGGGCATGGGTCCCTATGCGTTCCTGAACGACGCACAGTATTTCCGTCCGCTGTATGTCGGCTCCAACATCTGGCAGAATATCGGCTGGGACTCCATCATCTTCCTGTCCGCGCTGTCCGGATTGGATATGGAGCTGTATGAGGCAGCCCGTATTGACGGTGCAGGCCGTTGGAAGCAGACCATCCATATTACGCTTCCGGGCATTCTGCCCACCATTGTCATCATGCTGATCCTGGCCATGGGCAAGATCATGAACGTGTCCTATCAGAAAATCCTGCTGATGATGACCGGCAGCAACCAGTCCGTGTCGGACGTGATTTCCACCTATGTGTATCGCCGCGGTATCACCAAGGCGGACTTCAGCTATGCCACGGCGGTGGGTCTGTTCCAGTCCCTGGTAAGTCTGGTGTTCGTGTACGTCACCAACTTTATCTCCCGTCGGGCGACGGAAACTTCGCTGTGGTAAGGAGGGAGGGTATACTATGCCGATCAAGGAAGGCGGCGTAAGCCGCAAGGTCTTTGTTGTTTTCAACTACGTCTTTCTGTTTCTGATGATGATCGTCACCCTGTATCCTCTCTGGCTCCAGCTCATCACCTCCATCAGCCATGGCCTGGAAGTGATGAAGGGCGGCGTGACGCTTCTGCCCCGCAAGGTGACCTTTGAAACCTATAAAACCATCGTGCGCGGCGAACTGTTCATGTATATGAAGAACACGGTGCTTTATACGGTGGTCGGCACCACCATCAACCTGGTGATGAGCTGCCTTTGCGCCTACCCGCTTGCGCGTAAGTCGTTCTCCGGCAGAAAATTCTTCACCATGATGGTTACCATCACCATGTTTTTCTCCGGCGGCATGGTGCCTATGTACCTCACCGTCAAGCAGCTGGGCATGATGGATACCATTTGGGCACTGGTGCTGCCCGGCGCCATCAGCACCTACAACATGATCGTGATTCGCACGGCATTCCAGTCCATTCCGGAATCCCTCATTGAATCTGCGCAGTTGGATGGTGCGAACGATCTGGTCATTCTGTGGAAGATTGTGGTGCCGCTGAGCAAGGCAACGCTGGCCACCATGCTGCTGTTCTACTCGGTCACCCACTGGAACAGCTACTTCGACGCCATGCTGTACATCAACAAGAAGACCATGTATCCCCTGCAGATTATGCTGCGCAACATGCTCATCGGCGGCTTGTTTAATGAAGAAACCGCCATTGCCGGCGCCAATGCCGACAGCTTCGCCGTTACCGACGCAACGCTGCGCTCTGCGGCCATTATCGTTACTACCCTGCCGATTTTGATCGTGTATCCCTTCGTGCAGCGCTACTTTGTCAAGGGCGTGATGATCGGCGGCGTTAAGGGCTAAGCCGACACGGCAAAGGGAACGGCTGAGGTCGCGCGCTCTTTGGCTGCTGGGTAACCTTAACCAACGGATTCTATGGCTCCTGCGGGATGGATCCCGTAAAAATAATCTTTCAAGGAGGAACGGAACATGAAGTTGAACCGACTGACTGCCCTGGTGCTCGCGTTGGCCATGGCACTGTCCCTGGTGACAGTGGCGCAGGCTGATGAGAAGCCCTCCACCTGGCTGAGCGACGAACTGGTGGAACTGCGTGTGATGCGCGACGAAAACCCCAACCAGCCCATCAAGCTGGACACCATCAAGCTCAAGACGATTGAAGAACTGCTGAATGTCCGCCTGATTATCGAAGCGCCGCCGAAGGCTTCTTATTCCGATAAGAAGTCCGTGCTGATCGCAACCGACGATATGCCCGACATCATGTATGTGGACTATGACGATGTGCGCTCCTATGCCCGCGATGGCATGTTTGTGAACCTGAGCGAACATAAGGACGACATGCCCAACCTCTTCGGTCTGCTGGAAGGCGACGAGACCATGGCGATGTACACCATCGACGGCAGCTACTATTCTGCCCCGACGCTGTATCGCACCAATCCTGACGCAGCCCGCTCCGGCCAGCTGGTGAACTTCCGCATGGATCTGCTGGAGAAGTACAACCTGGATGTGCCCACCACCTGGGATGAGCTGTATGACGTGATGGTGACCATCAAGGAAAAGGAGCCCGATCTGGTCGGCATGACCAACCGTAAGGCTGGCAACACCACCGCAACCCGTAAGCTGCTGGACTGCATGGCCTATCCGCTTGGTTCCTATTCCACCATGTATCGCGATGAAGATCTGGGCGGCCAGTGGATTTATGGTCCCGCGCACGAGAACTTCAAGGCGGTGCTGACCTATCTCAACAAGCTCTACGCTGCCGGCGTGCTGGATCCCGATTATGCGACCATGACCAAGGATCTGTGGACGGAGAAAATTTCTTCCGGCCGCGCGATGTGCACGGTGGATAACGATGGCGTTGTGCGCAACTTCAACGTTGCTCTGCAGACCATTGATCCTTCCTACAACATGGGCGTGATCCCCACCTTGACCAACTCCCTGGGTGAAAAGCGCAACACCTACTACTCCGAGAACCGCCCGAACAATGCGTGGGTTGTGTCCGCTTCCAGCGATAAGATCGACATCGCTGTCAAGTTCCTTGACTGGTGCTATTCTGAACAGGGCACGGATGTGAACAACCTGGGCAAGGAAGGCGTCACGTACGACGTGGTGGACGGCAAGAAGGTTATCAAGGAAGAAATCCTGGCTCAGTATGCCGCCAATGGCGCCAATGCCATCTATGACATGTCCTCTGCGCTGGGTATTGGCCTGCTGGAATTCACCCCCCGCTATGACACCACGCCCGACCAGCAGATGGCGCTGTACCTCAAGGGCAGCGATGAAGCCCGCGATGCTTATCGCACCCAGATGCAGGCTATCTTGAACGACGACGGCCTGCGCGACGTGGCTTCCCTCACCACTGCCCCCGCCCTGTCTGCTGAGCAGACCGAGCGCTTCAACGAGCTGCTGGTGACGGTGGAGAACATCGTCTGGCAGGAAGTGGACAAGTACATCACCGGCGTTGAGCCCATCGAGAACTACGACAAGGTGATCGAGGCTGCCCGCGCGGCCGGTGCTACCGAGATGGAGCAGATTTACAACGATGCCTGGAACGCTGCTCTGGGCAAGTAATTCATAACTTCTGTGGCGTCCCCGCAGCGAAAGCTGTTGGGGGCGCCCTTTTTTACAGGAATTTTCCCTTTTTCGGTCGAATGATTTCTCTGAAAAAGGAGCTGCTTTCCATGAAAGACGTTCTCTGTTTTGGTGATTCCAACACCTGGGGCTTTGTTCCCGGGCGCGGTGTGCGCTATGATGAGCATACCCGGTGGACAGGTGTTTTGCAGGATGCACTGGGGGCTTCCTGGCGCGTGCATGAGGACGGTGTCAACGGCCGCACAAGCTGCTTTGACGATGCTGTGAAGCCCTTCCTCAATGGCCGAAGGGCGCTTCCCGCAGCCCTTGTGGGGCAAAAACCCATTGACGTGCTGGTGCTCTCCCTTGGTACAAACGACCTCAAGGAGCACACGGCGCGGCAGGCTGCTATGGGGGTGGCGCAGCTGGTGCGCGATGCGCTGGCCTTCGATGTGCTTTATCCCTCCAAGCAGCCGGTGTTCAAAGGGGAAAAGCACATGATTGTTCTGTCGCCCATTCAGGTGTGGCAGGGACTGGAAGAGCTGAACCCGAGCGATCAGCTTGCGGCAGCGCATGCGGAATCCTGCCGCTTCCCTGAGGTGTTTCATGAAGTGATGGCGGGGTTTCCGGTTACGCTGCTTGACGCGCAGCAGCTTGCAGCACCTTCCCATGTGGATGGCGTTCACATGGAGGCGGAAGGGCATCGTGCTATCGGCCTGAAAATGGCGCAGATTCTTTCGAGCCTTGTCTGAATCCAAAAGCAAAGGATATTACAACCTATTTTCAGATTCTGGGAGGTTATCCGCAATGATGGAAACAAGCCATATGCTGCCTTTCCTTTGGCTGAGCGGCCAGGGAGAGGAGGAGCTGCGCCGGGCCGTGCAGGAGATAGCCGCCTCCGGCTGTAAAGCGTTGTGTGCGGAGTCGCGCGTTCATCCGGATTTTCTGGGTGAGAGCTGGTGGCGCGATCTGGATGTGATTACCAATGAATGCAAGCGCCTGGGAATGTGCTATTATCTGCTTGACGATACACACTTCCCGTCCGGCTATGCCAACGGCGCAGCCAAGGGCACGCCCTATTGCCGCATGATGATGACCGAGAGTCACATGGATGTGCGCGGACCCCGGCAAGGCGGCTGCATCCTTGCCCAGGAGGATGGCGATAACGCCCAGCTGGTGGCGGTCATTGCCGCGCGGCGGGTGGAAAGCTTCCTTCGCGAAGAATTTGTGGATATCGGCGGGTGGAAAGTGGATTCCCTCACCGATCTCACGGATCGGGTGGAGGATGGTCTTGTTCGCTGGGATGTGCCGGAGGGGGACTGGCGGGTGTTTGTGCTCAAGGCCAAGTATGTGTCAGAGCGCAATCCTCCGCAGTTCTTCGTCAATCCGCTGCTGCCCCAGGGCGGTCAGCTGATGATTGACACGGTTTACGAGCCGCATTTCCGCCGGTATGGCCAGGAATTCGGCAAAACCTTCCTGGGCTTTTTCTCTGATGAACCGGCACTGCGCGCGGGTCGCGGATGCAAGGCGGCGCTGGGAGAATATCCGCAGCTGCCCATTCCGTGGCGGATGGATTTACCGGAGATTCTCACCAAGCAGATGGGACGCCCCGCTCGCCTGTTGCTGCCGGGTCTGTGGTATGACATTGGCGAGGACACGCCGCGCATTCGCTATGCGCTGATGGATACGGTCAGCCGCTTGTACGGCGAAAACTATTCTGAGTCCATCGGCAAGTGGTGCCGCGCCCATGGCGTGCATTACATCGGCCATGTGATTGAACAAAACGGCGCGCATTCCCGTCTTGGGCAAGGCGCAGGCCATTTCTTCCGTGCTATGAGCGGGCAGGATATGTCCGGCATGGATTTTGTGCTCCATGAAATGAAGATGGAGTTCCGGGATACAACGCATGCCTGGAAGAGTCAGGATTTTGAGGCGCAGGACGATTTTTTCCGCTACATGTTGCCGCAGCTGACCGCTTCCTGCGCGTGGCTGGATGAGAAAAAACAGGGACGCGCGCTGTGCGAAATTTTCGGCGCTTATGGCTGGCAGGAAAACATGGAAGAGATGCGCTACATGGCTAACCTGCTCCTCAGCCGGGGCATCAATCGCTTTGTGCCGCATGCCTTTTCCCTTAAGCCTTTCCCTGATCCGGACTCACCGCCGCATTTTGGGCATTATAATCCCATGATGCCGCACATTGAGCGCCTGTTCCGCCGCATGGAGCGCAGCGCCGCGCTGCTGGACAGCGGGCGTGTGCCCTGCCGCGTGGGTGTGCTTTATCATGCCGAGGCCGAGTGGGCCTGCGGCAAGCGCACCATGCAGACGCAAGCTGTCGTCAAGGTGCTGCACCAGCATCAGATTCCCTGTGAGATTGTGCCGGTGGATATGCTGCAAGCGGGACGCTATGACGCGCTGTATATTCCCCAAGGCCGCCTGTGGCCGCGCAAACTCTTTGACCGTCTGGCGGAGCTTTCTGCTGCCGGCTGCCGCATTGTGTTTGTGGATGCGATGCCTGAGGGGCTCAGCGAGGGTCAGGGCGATGTGGCGGAGCTGACGCAGGCGTATTCTGTGCTGCCCCTTGCGCAGGTGGCGGGGGATGCGGCACAGCATACCAGGCGCGTGGTGGAACCGCTGGATGATTATCCGGCTGTGACCTGCCTGCCTTATGAAAAGGATGGACAGCTGCTGCTTGCACTGTTCAATGATGATTGCAGGGAAAGCGTTACTTTCCGCTTCCGTGCGCCAGGGCTGAAGCATCCCGTTTGCTGCGATTTGGAAGGCGGCAGCTGCGTGCAGCTTCCCGATCATGGAGAGCAGACCGTGACCCTGACGCCCGGACAGCTGCTGTTTGTGGGCCCGTGGCGGGAAGGGTGGCCTGTGCCGGAAGAACCGCGCACCTATGGGGCAATTGGTAAAGCGTCACCTACGTGGCAGATACAGTTCCTGGATGATGATCTGCCCGGAAGAAAAACCGTCGCGCCCATTGATCTCACAACAGTCGCTCCGCGCTATATGGGGCGTGCGGTGCTCACCTGTCAGGTGGAGGTGCCGAACGGCTGCACGATGCTTGAGCTCAACTGCCGTGGGGCGGCAGTGCTTTCGCTGGATGGACATGTGCTGGCCACACCGGTCTGCGCGCCTTACTGCGTGCCTGTGACACCGGGCTGCCATACCCTGGCGGTAGAGCTGACGGTTCCTGTGTTCTTCCACCATCACGATCCGCTGTCCTTCTTCAATTATGTGGAGCCTGTGGGAATTTTCGGTGAAGTGACGTTCCTGAAGGAGAATGAGGATGCGAAGTGATTTTCTGATGCCAGGCACCGATCTGCGCGTCAGCCCCATTGCCCTTGGCACCACCAAGGCCGGGATCGCGTGGCAGGGCGCAGCGGCTGATCGGATCTTTGACCGCTATCTTGACCTGGGCGGCAACATCATTGATACGGCGCGCATTTATACGCCGCCAACGCCCGGCGCAAGTGAAAGCGCCATTGGCCAGTGGCTCAGGCGCAGCGGCAAACGCCAGCAGGTGATCCTTGTCACCAAGGGCGGCCATCCGGATATCCACACCATGCACGAAGGACGCATGGCCTATGATGATATGGCCGCCGATCTGGATGCAAGTCTTGTCGCGCTCGGCACCGATGTTATCGACTTGTATTTCTACCATCGGGATGACGAAAACCGCCCTGTGGCGGAACTGCTGGAAACCATGGAACGCTTCCGCCAGGCAGGCAAAATTCGCTGGTATGGCTGTTCCAACTGGCGTGCCGGGCGTATTCGCGAAGCCAACGCCTACGCCCGTGCCCATGGCCTTGCAGGCTTTGTGGCCAATCAGTGCGAGTACAATGTGGGCACATATCACATGGGTCCCATGCGGGATGACACCATGGTGGCGGCAGGGCAGGAAATGCTCCGCCTCCATGCGGACGGACAGTTGACCCTTATGGCGTATTGCTCCATGTGCGGCGGCTTTTTCCACAAGCTGCTGTCCCAGGGTGAGGAAGCAGTGCGCACAAAGCGCTATTTTACCCCAGGCAACCTTCAGGCGGCACAGTGCCTGAAGGCCTTGCAGGAAGCTTATCACGCAAGCCTCAGCCAGGTGGAGCTGGGTTTCCTGCTCACGCGCCCGTTCCCGCTGGTGGCGCTGGCGGGGGTCAGCTGCGAAGCGCAGCTGGAAGATTTGATGAAAGCAACGGATATTCCTTTTCGGGAGAAGGATTATTCCTTTGCCGTGGAGAAAGACACCATCGATATGCGGGAGACACTTGACGAGGAAAAAGTGCGGCACAACGGAACGCAGAATGTGTCTTTCCATTGAACGTTTACATTTATACGGGAACTCCATCACAAATGAAGGAGGCAAATTTGATGCCTGATATTATCCATATTGACGATCCATGCCGCGCGGACAACCGCTTTCAGGACGGCGCGCTGCCCCATGTGACCGGTGTGAAAACGTGGCAGGTGCTGCGTGCCAACCGTGCGCACCCGGAACTGGCGGAGGATACCGGCTGGACGTATAACCATGCGGCTATGCTTGCGTGGGGCTACGGCCGCTTCTTCCTGGAATACCTCTCGAACCCTGTCAGCGAGCATGAGGTGCCTGGCCATACGCTCCTCACAAACAGCATAGACGGCGTGCACTGGTCAAAACCCGAGGTGATTTTCCCCATCATTGAGGTGCCGACCGCGCCCTATCGCGGGCCTAAAAGCGATATGCTGAAGGAGACCACCCTCACCGTGCCGCACCAACGCATGGGCTTTTTCCATGCTTCCAACGGCGCGCTGCTGGTTTTGTCCTTCTATGGCATTGTGCATGACCGGCATAAGAGCGCGCCCTGCGATGGTTGGGGCATTGGCCGCGCTGTGCGCCGTATCCGGGAGGACGGCACGGTGGTCGATGGCACTTATTTCCTGATGTACAATGAGCCTGCGGGCTTCAACGCGGACAATGTGCCGGTTTTTGCGCCGTATCAAAAGAGCGATGATCCGCTCCTTGTGGCGGCTTGTGATGAGCTGATGCAAAACGGTGCGGTACTCCGCCAGATGTATGAGGAACAGCGCTTCGATACAAAGCTTTTCCCCAACAAGGGGGCGGAAGCGCTTTCCTTCTATACCGTCAGCCCGGAAGAAATGATCGGCATGTACAAAAAGGGGCAGGTTTCCGTGTCCCACGATCAGGGCAAAACATGGACAGATCCCGTGCGGCAGGAGGATGTTTGCACGGCCACCGGCAAAGTGTGGGGACAAAAGACTTCTGATGGGCGCTACACCCTCATGTATAACCCCACCACGGATGGACAGCACCGCTGGCCTATTGCGGCAGTCACCGGGGAGGATGGGCATCACTTCGGCAACATGGCCGCCATCACCTGGGATATGTCGCCCCAGCGCTACGGCGGGCTGGATAAAAACCTTGGCCCCCAGTACATGCGCGGCATTGCCGAGTGCAATCCCCAAAGCCCGGACGGCGATGTGTATCTGGCTTATTCCAACAACAAGGAAGATATCTGGATCAGCCATATTCCGGTGCCCATTGTATCCACGGGCGCGGCGGAGGGCAGCATGAATTTTGCGGCCGGGCTTCCGCGGGAGCTATCCGTGTATGCGCCGAAATGGTGCCCTGTCACTGCGGAGAACGGCAAGCTGTGCATGCAGGATCAGGATCCCTACGACCTGGCGGCGGTGGAGGTTAACCATGTTCCGGCTGTGTGCGGCGAGGTGTCCATGCAGCTGACGGTTGACCATTTGGACGCTCTTGGCGGCGCGACCTTTGAGGTGCAGGATGAAACCGGCCGCACCCCCATTCGCGTCATTTTCCGGCCGGATGGCACCGTTTACCTGCTGGGAGATGGCCGAACTGATCCTTGGACAAGCTTTGAAATGGGCAAGCCCATGCGTTTCTCCGTGGCTTTTGACGGGCATGCACGCCGCTATACAGTGCGCCTGGATGACCAGGAAAAGAACGTGGGCTATAGTGCCGCTGTGCGTGGGCTGCATCGCTTCCGCCTGGCCACCAAGGAGAAAATGCCGGCGATTAGCACCCTGGATTCCAATGGCAAATACGGTACAAGGGAGCGCGTGCTGCCCGGATGTGAAGAACCGACTGACAACACTGCCCTCACCGTTTGCGATCTTGTCTGGCATATCACGGAAATGAAAGGATGACAGAAGTTTATGCGTAAACCCCGTATTCTTGTAGTGGGCAGCTTTGTGATGGATCTGATTACCACCACGCGCGTTTTCCCAGCCTCCGGCGAAACCGTGTTGGGTGAGAGCTTTGCCAATGCCCCCGGCGGCAAGGGAGCCAATCAGGCTGTGCAGGCCGCCCGCCTTGGCGCAGATGTGACCATGGTGGGCAAGGTAGGACAGGACGGTTTCGGCGACCAGCTGCTGTCCTCTGCCAAAGCCTCCGGCGTGCATGTGGATAAGGTTGCCAGGGATCAAAATGGTGTGTCCTCAGCAGTGGGCAACATCACCTTGGAAGTGGATGAAAAGGGCGACCGGCATAACCGCATTATCGTGGTATCCGGCGCGAACATGACCATCACCGAGCAGGACATATCTTTCCTGAAGGAAGAAATTGCGCAGTACGATCTGGTGATGCTTCAGTTTGAAATTCCCATGGCGATCGACGTGATGGTTGCTAAGTGGGCCCGTGAAAAAGGCGTGGCGGTGATGGTGAATCCCGCGCCCGCGGCCCCTATTCCGGAGGAGCTGCTGGCATGCGCCACCTATCTGTCGCCCAACGAGCATGAGGCGGCTGCGCTTACCGGCGTGCCGATCCGTGTGGACGGCGGCCTGAACCTGGCGGATGTTGAAAAGGTTTCCCGCGCGCTGCAGCAAAAAGGCGTGGAAAATGTGCTGATTACCTTGGGTGAAAACGGTGCTGCGCTCACCGGCAAAGATGGGTTGCACCATATTCCCAGCGTGCCCAACGTGGCCGTGGCAGACCCCACTGCGGCGGGCGACAGCTTCGTTGCGGCGTTCTGCGTGGGCGTTTGCGCGGGGCTCAACAGCCGCCAGGCCATGGACTTTGCCCGCAACACGGCAGCCATTACGGTTTCCCGTCCCGGTGCGCAGCCCAGCCTGCCGATGCTGCCGGATGTGGAAGCGGGCCTCGCTCTTCATGGTGAGAAGGACTTCCCCATGGATAAGCTGGCTGTGCTGAAGTAATGCCTGCCTAAACGAAAGGAGACTGAATCGATATGGATAACGAAAGGTGCAAAGCTGCGTTTGATTCCTTCAAGGATATTTCCCTTGCGGAGTTCACGGCGTTTGTGAATCAGATGGATTATGCCCAGTATGAGGATGCGGTGAAGGTAATCCTGGACGCGCAGGCAAAGGGAAACCGCGTGCATATCACCGGCATCGGCAAGCCCAGCCATGTGGCCAATTACATGGCGTCGCTGCTCAGCTCCACGGGAACCCCCACTGTGTTCCTCCATGGCACGGAAGCGACGCATGGTTCCTGCGGCCAGTTGGTGCCGGGTGATGTGGTCATCTGCATTTCCAACAGCGGCGAAACGCCGGAGCTGAAAGCAACCGCGACCGCCATTCTGAACAACGGCTGCCAGATTATCGCGGTCACCGGCAATCCTAACAGCTGGCTGGCAACCCATGCCAGCGCCCATCTTTTTGCAGGCGTGAAGCAGGAAGGCGGCCCCCTCAACCGTGCACCGCGTGCTTCTATTCTGGCGGAGATTATGGTGCTGCAGGGGCTGAGCGTCATCCTGCAGGTGAATCGCGGCCTTGATCCCAAGCAGTATATCAAATGGCATCCCGGCGGAATGCTCGGTCATCTGCGCGAGAACGAGAAGTAAAGGACTTGATTGATTTTTCAGAGGAGGCGTCCTTTTATGCTCAAATCCGGTTGCATCAATCCGCCGATCATGGAGGTGCTTGCGCATCTCGGGCACGGCGATAAGATCCTTATTGCAGACGGCAATTATCCTCTGGCACAAAAGACCGGAAACGCAGCCAAGGTTTATCTCGGGCTGGTTGCCGGAAGCCCCACGGTCACAGAGGTGCTTTCCGCCCTTCAGCAGGAGATTAACATTGAGGCTGCGGCGGTCATGCAGCCTGCTGACGGCACGGAGCCCGCAATTTTCAATGAATTCCGTGAAATGCTTCCTGGCGTGGAGCTGAGCAAGCTTGGCCGTTATGAATTCTATGATGCAGCATCGGAAAATGGTGTATGTCTTGCCATTTCCACCGGCGAAACCCGCGTGTTTGCCAATCTGCTCATCACGGTTGGCGTAGCGTAAACACAATGGATTTTGGGGCGCAGAAGAGGATGAAAAGCCTTGCCTGCGCTCATTTTTTATGCCGTTAAGGGTAAAGCAGCGGACCTGCTGTATGCAAAATGCTTGTGAAACGGACGTTTCTGTGGTAAAATAAACTGTTGCGAGTCACGCTTTTCCATGCGAAAAACGCGTGAAACATGCTTTGAAATAAGGAGAATCGGACGCATGACCCAAGTGTATGACGCAGGACACATTCAGGTGCTGGAGGGGCTGGACGCAGTGCGGATGCGGCCGGGCATGTACATTGGTACAACCTCCTCCCGCGGGCTTCACCATCTGCTGTGGGAAATTGTGGATAACGCAATCGACGAAGCCTCCAATGGTTTTGCCGATCAGGTGGAGGTGACGCTGCACCAGGATGGCTCGGCCAGCGTATTTGATAATGGCCGCGGTGTGCCGGTGGATACGCATCCAACCCTGGGTATTTCCGGCGTGGAAGTGATTTATACCAAGCTGCATGCCGGCGGCAAGTTTAACAACGAGAATTACAGCTATTCCGGCGGCCTGCACGGTGTCGGCGCATCGGTGGTGAACGCGCTGTCCCGCTGGCTGACGGTGGACGTTTTCCGCGACTGGACGCACTATCGCATGACCTTTGCCTCCAAGTGGGATGAAAAGCTTGGCAAGGTGACAGCGGGCGTTCCGCAGGGGCCGCTGGAAAAGGTGGGCAACACGCGCAAACGCGGCACGCTGGTGCGCTTTTTGCCGGATGATACCATCTTCGAGGATGTGCGCTTTAATGGCGACCAGGTGGCACGCCGTTTGCAGGAGCTGGCTTATCTGAACCGCGGGATCAAAATTACCTTTACGGATGAGCGGGTGAAGGATCCGCAAAAACGCCAGCAGGTGTTCCATTATGAGGGCGGCATCATCGACTTTGTGCGCTATCTCAATGCGGATAAGACCGTGCTGCATGATGATCCCATTTATCTGGAGGGAAAGCGGGATTCCATCATCTGCCGCGTAGCAATCCAATATACCGATCAGTATACGGAGAGCTTGTTCAGCTATGCCAACAACATTCCCACCAGTGAAGGCGGCAGCCATGAGACGGGCTTCAAGGCTGCGTTTACCAAGTGCTTCAACGATTATGCGCGGCGCATCGGTCTACTGAAGGAAAAGGACAACAACCTGGGCGGTGAGGACTTCCGGGAAGGGCTTACCTGTGTGCTGATTGTGATGGTGAAAAACCCGCAGTTTGAAGGGCAGACGAAAGGGCGGCTCGGCAACAGCGAAGTGCGTCCCGCGGTGGAAGCCATTGTGACCGAAAAGCTCACGGATTGGCTGGACAACCTGAAGAATCAGGACATCGCCACGCAGATTGTGCAAAAGGCGCTCAAGGCTGCGCAGGTGCGGGAAGCGGCGCGCCGTACACGGGACAATGCCCGCAAGGCCAACCAGCTGGAAGCAGCGCCGCTTGTTGGCAAGCTGTCCAGCTGTACAGGGCGGCATGCAGAGGATAATGAGCTGTTCATTGTGGAGGGCGACAGCGCAGGCGGAAGCGCCAAGCAGGGGCGTGACCGGCGCTTTCAGGCGATTCTGCCCCTGCGCGGCAAGCCCCTCAATGCGGAAAAGAAGCGGCTGGATCAGGTGCTGAGCAACGAAGAGTTCCGCAGCATGATTACTGCGCTTGGCACGGGCATTGATGAAAACTTTAACCTTGTCAACCTCAAGTATGACAAGGTGATTATCCTTTCCGATGCCGACCAGGACGGCGCACACATTCGCGCCATTCTCTTGACGTTCTTCTTCCGTTATATGAAGGAACTGATCACCGCAGGCCATGTCTACATTGGCATGCCGCCCTTGTACAAGGTGCAGAAGGGCGCGAAAATCTGGTATGCTTATGATGACAAGGAGCTTGCAGGCGCCACCAAAGCGGCTGGCAAGGGATATACCCTGCAACGCTACAAGGGCCTTGGCGAAATGAACCCCGAGCAGCTTTGGGCGACGACCATGGATCCGGGTCAGCGAAAGCTGATGCAGGTGACCATCGAGGATGCGGCGCTGGCTGACAGGCGCATTACCATCCTCATGGGCGACAAAGTGGAGCCGCGGCGGGACTATATCACCGCAAACGCGGATTTCAACAAACCGGATAACTTTGAATTGCCCGATGCACAGATGGAAGGAGGAAGGTAATTCATGGCAAAGAAAACAAGCGACAATCGTCCGATCCCCAAAGACGATCCTTCCCGCATCCTGCAAACCACGGTGGAGGATGTGATGCACCTGTCCATGATTCCCTATGCGGAGCACGTGATTCTGGAGCGCGCGCTGCCACGGGTGGAGGATGGACTGAAGCCTGTGCAGCGCCGCATCCTGTATACGATGATGGAACTCGGCACCACGCCGGATAAGCCCCACCGCAAGTGCGCGCGTATTGTGGGCGACTGCCTGGGCAAGTATCATCCCCATGGCGACTCCAGCGTGTATGACGCCCTGGTGCGCATGGCACAGGATTTTTCCATGCGGGGTCCCCTGGTGGATGGCCACGGCAACTTCGGCTCCATTGATGGGGACAGTGCTGCTGCCATGCGTTATACCGAAGCCCGCATGGCGCCTTTGGCCATGCAGATGCTGCGTGATATTGAGAAGGACACGGTGCCCTTCCGCCTGAATTTTGATGACACCCTGAAGGAACCGGATATGCTGCCTGCTCGTTTTCCGAACCTGTTGGTGAACGGCGCCAGCGGCATTGCGGTGGGGTTGGCTACCAACATTCCGCCCCATAACCTGCGGGAGGCGGTCAATGCCGTCATCGCGCAGCTGGAAAACCCGGACATTACCCTGGATGAGCTGATGCGCTGCATTCCTGCGCCGGATTTTCCCACCGGCGGCGTGCTGGTGAACAATGAGGAGATCCGCAAGGGTTATGAAACTGGCCGCAGCAAGCTGTGCCTGCGGGCTCGCGTGCATTTCGAGGATGGAACGGCAGGGCGCAAGCTTATTTGCATCACGGAAGTGCCCTATCAGGTGAACAAGGCCGCCATGCTGGAAAAAATCTTGAAGCTGAGCGAAGAAAAGAAGGCGGCGCTTGGCTGCATTTACGATATCCGGGACGAAAGCGACCGAACGGGTCTGCGCGCGGTGATTGAGCTCAAGCGGGACAGCGACCCGCAGAAGGTGCTGAATTATCTTTACAAATACTCCGATTTGCAGGTGACCTTTGGCGTAAACATAGTGGCTATTGCCGATGGCAAACCCGTTCAGATGGGGCTCAAGAGCATGATCGGCTACTTCATTGCCCATCAAAAACGGGTGGTGACGCGGCGCACCGAGTATGAGCTGAAGCAGGCCAAAGCGCGGGCGCATGTTTTGCAGGGTCTGATGATTGCCGTGGATCATCTGGATGAGGTGATTGCCCTCATCCGCGCCAGCAAAACGCCCAAGGAAGCCAAGATAGGACTTATGGAGCGTTTCCAGCTCACCGATGTACAGGCGCAGGCCATCCTGGATATGCGCTTGCAGCGCCTGACGAATCTGGAAATTCTGGCGCTGCGCAAGGAATATGAGGATTTGCTGAAGCTCATTGATCGCTTGGAGGGCATCCTGCACAGCGAAAAGAAGCTGGTGAATGTGATCCGCAAGGAATTGGCGGAGATTGCTGAAGAATATGGCGATGCGCGCCGAACAACACTGGAGGATGCGAACGCCGCGACAGTGGAACTGCCTGATGAGACGCCCGTGGCGGAGGAAGCCGTAGTGGCCTATACCTATGGCGGGCAGCTGAAGCGGATGTATCCGGCCAACTATCGCAAAATGCCCCTTCCGACCCGGGAAGAGGATCCCGTGGAGGCCGCAGAGTATCTCTTCCAAACGGCGACGGATGAAACGCTGCTCATCTTCACCAACCACGGCAACTGCTATCCCTTGAGCGTGGGCACGCTGAACGAGTGCAAACCCAAGGATCGCGGACAGCTGCTGCAAGGTGTTCTTGCAGGGTTGGAGGAAGGCGAAAAGCCCATGCACATTGCCTGCGTGAAACTGCCGGAGCTTGCCGCAAAACCGGATTATCTGTTCCTGACACGGCAGGGAATGGCCAAGCGCACCGCAGCCAGGGACTATGACGTGCGCAGCAAAAAATTTGCCGCAGTGAATATCAAAGAGGGCGATGAACTGCTGGCGGTGATGCCCCTTGCAACGCGGGATGATCTGCTCCTGATTAGCCGCAGCGGCATGTGCATCCGTTTCCCGTTGGATAGCGTGCCAACCCAGGGACGAATCTCCGCAGGCGTGAAGGCTATGATCCTGGATAGCGGCGATCAGGTGATCTGGGGTGGCCAGCTGGGAGAGAAAGATCAGGTGGTTGTCATGAGCGAGCGCGGCTATGGCAAACGCGTGCTGGCCATGGAGTTTGAGCGGCAAAACCGAAACGGCAAAGGTGTAAAGATTATCTATTTCAACAAGAATGGCTCCAACGGACATTATCTGGCGGGCGTTGTGAAAGCGGGCGAGGAACCCTGCGAGATCATCGTGAAGCAAAAGCAGAGCCAGCCAACGGTGCTGCAAAAGGACGCAATGCTGCTGCAAGGCAAACAGGATCGCGGCATGCCATACGTGATGGCCATTTTGGACGATGTTGTGACAGAACTTTGCAAGAGGTGACCATGGGCGGAACGCAAACGCGTTCCGCTATTTTGATGGAGATGATTGACAGCCGGCATGTCCTCTGCTAAAATCCAGGCGAAACGAAGGAGGTGGCATTCGCTATGACACTGCAGCAGCTGCATTATTTCGTTGTCACAGCCAATATGAGGAGCTTTACCCGTGCGGCAGAGGCATGCATGGTATCCCAACCGGCGTTGAGCCATGCCATTCGTGAGCTGGAGCAAGAGCTTGGGTGCGACCTGTTTGAGCGGTGCGGTCGCTGTGTGATTTTGACGGAGGAAGGCCAGCTTTGCCTTGATAAAGCCATGGAAGTGGAGCGGCAGATTACGGCGATGAAGCATATTGCCAATGGCAAGGAGCGGCGGGAAATCACCATTGGCTATGTGGTGCTTGGGCATCTGAATGCTTACATGACGTTTCAAATGGATTGTATTCCACAAGAATTCATCCGCCGCCATCAAGTTTTTACGGCCTATGATGAAATTACGGAAATCCGGCAGCATTTGATTGATCGAAAATTCGATTTTATTATCATTCCGGCAGGCAACTGCAATGCGCTGCCGCCCCATCGCAAAGTGCAGTTTACGGAGGATGCGCTGAACCTGATTGTTAGCCGGGAAAACCCGCTTTTTGACCGGGATGAGGTGGATATCAGCGAATTAAAGGACGCTTCTTTTATCTTTTATCCCAACAATCAGGAGCTGAACGAGCGCTATCGGGCTTTGTGCCGGGAAAATGGCTTTGAACCGCGGGTGGTTGGCTATGGGAAAAAGATGGGTGATATTCTTACCGAAGTGTTGCAGAAAAATGCCGTAGCGTTTTGCAGCGCAACCTTTGGCTATTTGGAAAACCGGCAGATTCACATCATTGGCCTGAAAGGAAACATCCGCGGATTTCATTTGGAGCTGGTGAAGCTGGATGCAAACAAACGAAAACCGGCGGAAGAGCTGTTCCGGATGTTTGAAGCGCATGATTTGAGAAAGCAGGCTGCGTTGTAATCGCGCGGCTGCCCAAGGACATAGGGGCGCTTAAATGGCCATGCTTTTATAAAAAATGATTCTTCCTCCTGCTGTCATGCATTTTTCTTTATACCATCCATGCTGCAATGAAGATACTTGTATTGGACGCGTTAAGAGAAAAATGATATGATTTTAACAGACTGTGAAGGCGATTGCCTCGCAGAAAAACGGAGGAGGAAACCTCATGAAAAAGCTCGTATGTCTTCTGCTGACCCTTGCCATGGTGATGACAATGGCCAGCGCCTTTGCCTATCAGTCCGGTATTTATACCGGCGCGGGTAAAGGAAACAATGGCGACATCACGGTGGACGTGACGTTCTCGAATGATGCCATCACCAACGTGCAGGTGACTAACCACAGCGAGACGGCCGGCGTATGCGACGCAGCGATTGCGACCATTCCCACCGAGATTGTGACGTATCAGTCGCTGGCAGTGGATACAGTGACCGGTGCAACCAACACCTCCAAGGGTATCCTGGACGCAGTGGCGGACGCGGTGGAGAAGGCCGGCGGCGATGTGGAGGCCATGAAGAACAAAGTGGTCTCCAAGCAGGCGGGCGAGGCTGTTGAAATGACAGCCGATGTGATTGTAGTTGGCGGCGGCGGCGCAGGCATGTCCGCTGCGGTGACAGCCGGTGAAGCAGGGGCGTCCGTGATTGTGGTGGAAAAGGCTGCGACACTGGGCGGCAACACGGTCATTTCCGGCGGCTACATGCAGGTGGCAGCGGATGAATTTCTGCAATATGCGCCTATGACCGACGCACAGAAGGAATCCGTGGAGAGTTATATTGCCCTTGAGCCTAAGTGCGAGAAAATGGCGCAGTGGCAGGCTCAGGTGCGCGAAAAGTTTGACGCCTATCTGGCTTCAGGGTCGGAAAATCTGTTTGATTGCCCTGAGCTGCACATGCTGCACACCTATGTGGGCGGCGATTATCTGGGTGAACCGGAATTGATTGAAATGATGTGCAACGGCGTGGTGGATACGTTTGCCTGGCTGCAGGAGCAGGGGCTTGAGTTCAAGCCGACAACGATGTCTATCGTCGGTTCCATCTGGCAGCGCTGCAAGACTGCGCTGAATTACAAGAGCGGCAACGGCTATATCACAACCTTGCGCAACACCATTGACAACGACAAGCTGGATGTGCAGTATGTCTTCAACTGCGAAGCCAAGCACCTGATCGTGGAAAATGGCAAAGTGGTCGGCGTGCAGGGCGAACTGCCGGACGGAACCCCCTATACCTTCCATGCCAACAAGGGCGTCATTATGGCGACGGGTGGTTTTTCCGCCAATGTGGAAATGCGCCAGAAGTATGACGAAATCTGGGGCAACCTTGGCGCCAATGTACCAACAACCAACACGGCGACCATCACGGGCGACGGTATTACCATGGGCCTTGAGGTGAATGCCGCGCTGGAAGGCATGGGTCAGATTCAGCTGCTGCCGTTGGCTGATCCGCAGACTGGCGCAAGCAACTCCATTGTCGGCAACGGCACCTGCCCCTATATCAATCAGGAAGGCGTGCGCTTTGTGAATGAATCCGGCCGCCGCGATGTGCTGGCTGCTGCTATCCTCAAGCAAACCGGTTCCTACTGCTATGTGCTGTCCACCCCCCAGAACGCAAACCTGACCGATGACGGCACCAATATTTATGGCATTCCGGTGCAGGATCTGATTGACCGCGGCCTGGTTTTCGTTGGCAACACGATTCCGGAGCTGGCCGAGAAGATCGGCGTCCCTGCCGAAGCCCTGCAAAAGACCGTTGAGGATTATAACAAGGCCGTGGCTGATAACAATGATCCTCTGACAGGCCGCACCATCTTCTCCGATAACAGCGCGCTGGAAATGACCGGCCCGTTCTATGCCTGCAAGCGCGCTCCTGCTGTGCACCACACCATGGGCGGCTTGAAGGTGAACACCCTCAATCAGGTGCTGGATAACGACGGCAACGTGATCCCCGGCTTCTATGCTGCGGGTGAAGCGACTGGCGGTTTCCATGGCTCCAACCGTCTGGGCGGCAACGCCATTGCGGAGGTGCTGACCACCGGCCGCAACGCTGCCAATAACCTCCTGGCGGAATAAGTATCCGAAAAACAGCAAGAGGCTGCATGGAAGTGCAGCCTCTTTTGCTATGCATTTTGTCAGGGAAGCAATCAGTTGTCAGTGCTTTTCCACTCGCTGTGGCACTGCTGGAGCAAGGCACGGAGCTTGTCAAAGCACAGGGCCGTGCCGCTCATGAAGGGCATGCCGGCGGAAAAGGAGGTTTCACAGCCCAGGATGCCGCCGGTTTTGCCGCCAGCTTCCTCTACCAACAGGGAGCCTGCGCAGTAATCCCATGGCTGAAGGGACCATTCAAAGGCACCCTCGCAGCGTCCGGCTGCCACATCGCACAGGTCAATGGCCGCCGAGCCGGTGCGCCGCACATCACCGCACTGGCGCAGCACCTGGGACAGGCATGCGGCAGTGAGCGGGGAAAGAGAGGTGTCATAAGGCGAGGTGCCAAGGGCAATCAGCGCATCCTCAAAGGGAACAGAGGAGACGTGAAGCGGCGCATCATTGCAGAACGCACCCTTGCCGCGCACACTATGATAGATTTCGTTATGATAGGGGTCATAAATGGCGCCGAACACGGCTTTGCCATGCTCGACCGCACCGATGGAAATGGCGGACAACCGCCTGTGCCGCATGTAGTTGGTGGTGCCGTCAATGGGGTCGATCACGAAGGTGAGCGAATCGGACAGATGGTGCACATCGTCTTCTTCCGCAAGAAACTGCGCGCCAGGCCAGCGCTTCAGGAGCGCTTCCTTCAAAAATGCCTGCACGGCAACATCCGCTTCCGTGACGAAATTCGCGTGGCCGCTTTTGACATGCACGTTGGGATTGCTGAAGCGAAGCATCAGCATACCCGCCTGCCTGAGAATGTCTTCCAGTTCACATTGCATAGGTGGTCTCCTTCCCGTTTTCAAGGCGTAGCAGCAGCATTTCGCAGGGATTGCCAAATCGTGGCAGACCGCAGGCATTGGTCATGCCGCGATTCACCAACAGGTGCCCGTTGTCATAAAAGCCGCAGGTCAGGCGCGGAAAAAGCCCTTGCCCCGGGGCGTACAATCCGTGCCCAAACAGGTTCACTTGTCCGCCATGGGCATGTCCGGCTACGGTCAGATCAAGACCAAAGGACTGCACATAGGGCTCGTACCATTCGGGATGGTGGCACATCAGCAGCCGGAAGCCTGCCTGCCGTGCCATATCGCGGAGCCATGCGGTTTGTATCTGCTCTTTGGGTGCGGAGGATAGTCCGCCGAGCGTGAGGCCGCGGAAAGCGGTGAAGGCGTTGTCCAGCACGGTTATATCGCTTTGCAGAAGTAGCGGACGGAATGTGGGCCATTCGGCCGATTTCCATTCATGATTGCCGAGGGAAAGGAACGTGGGCGCGCAGCGGGGCGCCTGCTGCAAAAAAGCCGTTGCGTTGGTCAGGCCGGGATGGTGCCTGTCCAGCAGGTCGCCCACGAAAAGGATGGCATCGGCGCAGCGGAGCGCTTCCAACACATCGTCAAAGGGGCCGTTGTGCAAATCGCTTAACACGGCAAGGGTCAAGGCTTCCTGGATGCGGGGTGAAGCGATACGGCAGCGGGTGATGCGGCGCGTCGTCATGCGGGAACTCCCTTCGCAGCAAGGCTGCGGCGCAGGTGAAGCATTGCATGCTGGTGGATGCCGATGGGCAGAAGCCCAGCCAGGGTGATAAGCGCGGCAATGCCCCACACGACCGGACGCAGGCAGGTGAACAGGGTGGACAGCTGCAAAGCCGCCATGGCGGACACCTGCCCAACAAAGGCCGGCAGGTTTGCTGCATGCAGGACGGCCAGCGCCAGCAGCAGGCAAAGTCCGGCTGCGCTCAGCGCACTGCCGATGTAGGGCAGCGCACGCATTGGGCGGCAGTGCATGCAAAGAACCATCAGTGCTGCGCCAAAGGCGCTGAGGAGCGCGAACAGCCAGGGCAAGAGGGGCAAGAAGGCTGTGTAGCGCGCCAGCTGCACCCGCTGGAATAACTGTGTGAGGGCAAGGGAAATCAACGAAGTACGCAGAGGCAGAACGCTTTGCTCCACCTGTTCGGCCAGTGTGGCGGCAATGTCATCCCTGGCAATGGCTTTGCGCCGGCCGGACGGTGTGGCTGCGCGGAAGGTTTCGTCCGCCAGCACAGCGTCCATCAGCTCCGCGGAGGAAAAAGTAGGCGCCTGCACGGTGGGTGTGCTGCCGAACAGACCCGTCCACCAGGCGATGACATCCCGATTATACTGTGCGATGGCCTCATCGGATAAAAGCGGGTTTACGCAGGTGGGGGCAAAGGAATACTGTGCGGCGAGGGTGGAAACAGCCTCGTCAATGCGTTGGCGTTGAGCATCGTGCACAGGGGCAGACAGCGCCACACGCTCGTGCAGAGCGGTGTTGGAGATGAGAAAATGGGTAAGCCCTGTCACGGCAGTCAGCAGCATGCATAAGGCGGTTACCATCGCCAGCAGGGTACAGAGGAAATGGGCAAAAGCGCCGGGCATGCCGGGAATGCGTTTTGTCATGGAATCACCACCAATTTCAGGGCAATGTTCATCAGGCTGTTCAGTTTGGAACCGTAGGAGAGGAAAAACCAGAGCGCAGCGGCGAGAAAGGGAAGCGCAACGCCAAGCGGCAACAGCCACCACGCGGGATGACGACGGACGGTGGTTTCTTTCATGGGGAAATTCACCCACTTTTACATTGTCAACAAAAGGGCGGGGCTCAGGCGGTTTCTTTTGCCAGCGCGCTTTGCACCTTTTGCCGCAGTTTTTATTATACCTTGCCCGGCAAAATTGCGCAAGTGCCACTCCGGACGCTATCTTCCCTGCCGGATCAAAACATGCTATAATAAAAGCAGGGAGGGATGCGCATGGCCAAGCTCCGCTGGGGTGAAAATCTGGAGCTGAAGATCAGCAAGCTGCCGGAAAGCCCGGGCTGTTACCTGATGAAGGATGCGGAGGGCACGATTATTTATGTGGGCAAGGCTGTGAACCTGAAAAACCGGGTACGGTCCTATTTCCGTGATACGTATCACACGCCCAAAGTGGCGGCGATGATTTCCCATATTGCGGATTTTGATATTCTCCTGTGCGACACCAACCTGGAAGCGTTGTGCCTGGAGTGCAACCTGATTAAGCTCCACAAGCCGTATTACAACATCCTTTTGAAGGATGACAAACATTATCCCTATCTGCGTGTGGACATAAAGGAGCCGTATCCACGGCTGACCCTCGCCAGACGCATGGATCGGGACGGCGCCAAGTATTTCGGCCCATACATTGGCGCAACGGCGGTCAAGCAGGTGATTGACGCGGTGCGCGGCGTGTTTCCCCTGCGAACTTGCAAGCTGGCGCTGCCCCTCAAAACGCCGCGCCGACCATGCATCAACTATGACATTGGCAAATGCATGGCGCCGTGTGCGGGCAAGTGTACCGAGCAGGCTTATGCCGACATGATGGACGGCGTGCTGGCATTCCTGGAGGGAGATTACCGCCAGGTGGTGGATAAGCTGAAGCACGACATGAACGCCGCTGCGGAGAAAATGCAATACGAGCGCGCGGCCGTGCTGCGGGATAAGATTCGCCGCGTGCAGGGTCTCATGGAGCGGCAAATCGCAATCCAGACAGCCGCCAGTGAGCAGGATATTCTGGCCATAGCGCAGGACGGGCTGGACGCTATGGTGCAGATCCTTTACGTCCGCGGCGGGCGCATGGTGGGCGGCGATCATTTTGCCCTGCCGCGTGAGGGCGGCGAGGAACCAGGCGAAGTGCTGGCTGCATTCATGACACAGTATTATGAAGATGGAAACCTGATTCCCCGCAATGTCCTGTGCGAGGCATTGCCGGAGGATAGCCTGGAGCAGCTGGAGGGATGGCTGCGCCAGCAAAAGGGCGCGGCCGTAACCCTTGCCACCCCCAAGCGTGGTGAAAAGCATGAGCTGGTGCGCCTTGCAGCAAAAAATGCCGCTGATGCTTTGGAAAAACGAAATGCCCGCACCGCCATCCAGGAGGAACGAACGGTGGGCGCATGTGCGGCGCTGGCGAAAGCGCTGGGGCTGGAAAAGCCGCCCCGCCGCATTGAGGGCTATGATATTTCCAACACCCAGGGCGTGCTGAGCGTAGCGTCCATGGTGGTGTTTATTGACGGCGCGCCGGCCAAAAAGGAATATCGCCGTTTCCGCATCAAAACGGTGGAGGGCGCGAATGACTTTGCATCCATGAACGAGGTGCTTGGCCGACGCTTTGCCCGCGGCCTGGAGGAGAAGCAGCAGCGTGAGGAAGCGGGCTTGCCGCCCATTGGCGGTAAGTTTTCCGATTTGCCCGACCTTGTGCTGATCGACGGCGGCCCCCAGCAGCTGCGCTTTGCGCGGCAGGCGCTGCTGGACATGGGGGCAGGCCATGTGGCCATGTTCGGCCTTGCCAAGCGCGAGGAAGAAATCTATCTGCCGGACAGGGAGGAACCTATTTGCCTTGACCACCACACACCGGAATTGCATCTTGTGCAGCGTGTGCGTGACGAGGCGCACCGTTTCGGCATCACCTATCACCGCGCACTGCGGGGGAAAGCTTTTGTGCACAGCCAGCTGGAGGATATTCCCGGCATTGGCCCCAAGCGCAGAAAAGCGCTGCTGGCAAAGTTCGGTTCCATGAAGGCGATAAAGGCAGCCGACAAAGAGGAACTGCTGGCAATTCCCGGGATGACGAAGCCCGCGGTGGAGGCTGTTTTGCAGTGGCAGGAAGAAAAGAAATGAACCGGCACAGGCTGCGCGAAAAAACGCAGGCAAGGCGGTTTGACGAATAGCTGCCTTTTAACGTTTGGATTAGCGCAGCTTATCATAACAAAAACAGGAGCTTTTTGCAGAAAAAAGTCTGCATGGGCTCCTGCTTTTGCTGTTTGCGTTTTTTACTCCAGGTTAGGCCAGCGGATGCGGGCCTTCCATGATTCGTGTATCCACCGGTGTCCGGTGCAGACCGTATGCGTGCATATCGCTTTCCTGGGCCAATGTCAGGCGGCCAACGGATACTTCGTAGGCGGTTTTCCCAACTACAGTGCCGTCCGCCAGTTGTTTTTGATAATCGCGGCTTTGAAAACGGCCCATCAGCGTCACCTTGTCACCAACATTCAGGTGGCTGGCAAAACGAGCCGTGCGTCCCCAGGTGATGCAGGGAATGTAGTCGCTTTTGCCATAGGCGCGGTTGACGGCCAACATCAGGTCAGCAATTTCCCGGCCAAAGGGTGTTGTGCGATAGCTTGGCGGCTTGCAT
>CAKUFA010000036.1 GCA_934647165.1 uncultured Clostridia bacterium
TTCAAAATCTGCCATTGCATCTGACGAAAAATTCATTCGCCTCCGCACCAACTCATTTGTGCGGTATTGCCTTAAGTTTCCGTTTACAGGCTTATAGAAAGGATAGGGAAAAGATGGATTTATCAATGCTCAATCCGCAGCAGCGGCTGGCAGCCGAAACCTTGGAGGGGCCGGTGCTGATTCTGGCAGGCGCGGGCAGCGGCAAGACGCGCGCGCTCACCTGCAGGGTGGCCAATTTGATGGATCATGGCGTGCAGCCCTGGTCGATTCTGGCGTTGACGTTCACCAATAAAGCGGCCAGAGAAATGCGGGAGCGCATTGAGAAGCTTGTGGGGGATGCGGCGCAGGACGCCTGGATTTCCACCTTTCATGCCACGTGCGCCCGCATTTTGCGCAGGGATATTGAAAAGCTCGGTTATACCCGTTCCTTCGTTATTTATGATGACGACGATCAGACAACGACGCTCAAGGAAATTTTGAAACGGCTGAACGTGGATGAAAAACTGCTGCCCCACAAGGAGATCCGCGCCAAAATTTCGGATGCGAAGAACAAACTGATGAGCCCGGACGAGTGGTTTCAGCAAAGTGACAGAGATTATCGAAGCCAGCTGATCCATGACGTATTTGTGGAATATGAAACGCGCCTGAAGGCGCAAAACGCCCTGGATTTTGACGACCTGCTGCTCAAAACGCTCACGCTTTTCACCGACCATCCGCCGGTGTTGGACAGTTATCGCCGCCGCTTTCGTTATGTGATGGTGGACGAATATCAGGACACGAACTTCGCCCAGTATCAGCTGGTGAAGCTGCTCACGGCGGAAAGCCGCAACCTGTGCGTGGTGGGCGACGACGATCAGTCCATCTATGGCTGGCGCGGCGCGGATATCCGCAACATATTGGATTTTGAGAAGGACTACCCGGACGCTACGGTCATCAAACTGGAGCAGAACTACCGCTCTACAGCCAACATCCTGGATGCGGCCAACCAGGTGATTGCCCACAACACCGGGCGCAAGGAAAAGGTGCTGTGGACGGACGCGGGCGAGGGCGAACCCATCAAGCTGTTCTGTGCAGGGGACGAACGGGAGGAAGCCGCGTGGGTGGCCGACCGCATTCGCCAGCTGTCACGACAGGGGGAACCCTTTGGCAACGTAGCCATTCTTTATCGCACCAACGCCCAAAGCCGTGTGCTGGAAGAAATGCTCATGCGCTCGGGGATTCCCTACAAGGTGTTTGGCGGGCAGAAATTCTACGACCGGCGCGAAGTGCGGGATGTAATCGCCTATCTGCGAGTGATTGTGAATCCGGCGGACGATGTGAGCCTGAAACGTATTATCAACGTGCCAAAGCGCTCCATCGGCGACAGCACCGTGCAGGAGCTGGCGCGGCATGCCAGGGAAAATGAAATGCCCCTGTTCAGCAGCCTTACGGATATTCCGGACAGCCTGTCCGCCCGGCCGCGCAAGTGCGTGACGGACTTTATGACCCTGATGACCCTTTTGATGGCCATGAAGGAAACGCTGCCCTTGAACGAATTTGTGCAGCAGCTGGTGGATAAGACCGGCCTGCTTGCACAATATCAGAAGGAAGACAGCGAAGAGGCGAATGCGCGGGTAGAGAACATCCGGGAATTCCTGGGCGCGGTGGAGGAGTTTACCAAGGCAAGCGAAAATGCCACGCTTGAGGACTATCTGGAAAACGTGGCACTGGTGACGGATCTGGATCAGGCGGAGGACGAGCGCGGCTATGTGACAATGATGACGCTGCATTCCGCCAAGGGATTGGAATTTCCGGACGTATTCATTACGGGGCTGGAGGAAGGCATTTTCCCTTCCGGCCGCAGCCTGATGGACGAAAGTCGCATGGAGGAGGAACGCAGGCTGTGCTATGTGGGCATCACCCGCGCACAGAAGCGGCTGTTCCTATCCCGTGCCAGCCAGCGCATGCTGTATAACCAGGTGAACCACAATGCGCCAAGCCGGTTTTTGCAGGAAATTCCCGAGCGGCTTTTGCAGGATGACTGGGCGGAAAAGAAGCAGGCGGCCTTCCGTGATGTGCCGCAGATGACGAAAACCCACGGCATGGCCAGCGGTTACGGCCTCAAGTCCACCCCGGCGGTGAGCCAGCTGGGGCAGCCCAAGCTGACCCTTCATGGAGAAATGCTGAACATTCCGGGGGTCACGAAGGGCTTTGTGCCGTCCCCGGCGCGCGAGGTGAGCGGAAGCGCCATGCAGAACCTTTTCCAAAAAGGAGACCGGGTGATGCACCGCAAGTTCGGCGAGGGCAATGTGGTGGAGGTGCGCGGCAAGGGCTCTGATGCACGCATCCTAATTGAATTTACGGCCTATGGGGTGAAAGAGTTCAGCTTGTCCATTGCGCCCATTGTGAAGCTGGAGGATGACGAATGACCGACTATGAAGCGAGGATGCGGCCGCTGGTTGATCGGTTGAATGAAACGGCCTACGCTTATTATGTGTTGGATAAGCCGGAAATTTCTGATATGCAGTGGGATCAGCTGTACGATCAGCTGGTGAAGCTGGAAAAGGAAAGCGGCGTGGTGTTGCCGGATTCCCCCACGCATCGGGTTGGCGGCGAGCCGCTCAAGGGCTTTGAACAGCACACGCACATGCATCGCTTGTGGAGCATGGACAAGGTGCAGTCGATCCCTGCGCTGGAGGACTGGATTCGCCGCACGGAAAAACTGGCGGAGGGGGAAAGGCTGCAATACTATGTGGAATACAAGTTTGACGGCCTGACCCTGAACCTGACCTATCGGGATGGACAGCTGGTGCAGGCGGCCACCCGTGGCAACGGTGTGACGGGGGAAGCCATCCTGCCCCAGGCGAAGACCATCCGCGCCGTGCCGCTGACCATTCCCTACAAAGGCCTACTGGAGGTACAGGGTGAATGCATCATGCGCCTGAGCACCCTGGAGAGCTACAACAAAACGGCCAGGGAACCGCTGAAAAACGCCCGCAACGCTGCGGCAGGCGCGCTGCGGAACCTTGACCCGGCGGTGACGGCAGCTCGTCGGCTGGATGTGTTCTTTTATCAAATAGGCACGATTGAAAATCCGCCATACGATGATCAGCCCGGCATGTTGAAATTCCTCAGGGAGAACGGTTTTCAGGTGAGCCCGTATCTGGGGAAGCCGACGAACCGGGAGGAAATTGAAGCGTGCATCCGCGACATTGAACGGCAGCGCCCCACACTGGACTTCCTGATTGACGGAGCGGTTATCAAAGTGGGCAACTTTGCCCTGCGGGAAAAGATGGGCTACACGGAGAAATTTCCCCGCTGGGCGGTGGCCTACAAATTTGAGGCGGAAGAAAGCGTAACCATCCTGCGCAAGGTGACTTGGGAGTTAGGGCGCACAGGTAAGCTGACGCCCCTTGCCCATCTTGACCCAGTGGATTTTTACGGCGTGACGGTGCGCAAAGCCACCCTGAACAACTGGGGAGACATCCAGCGCAAGAAGGTAGCCATCGGCGCGCCGGTGTGGATTCGCCGCTCCAATGACGTGATTCCGGAAATTATGGGGCGTGTGGGGGAAGCACAGGCGGGTGAAACGGCCATTGAAAAGCCCACCCACTGCCCGGCCTGCGGCGGGCCGCTGGTGGAAAGAGGTGCGCACCTGTTTTGCATGAACCGTGTAAGCTGCCGTCCCCAGGCAGTGGCGCGGCTGGATCACTTTGCCGGACGGGATGCCATGGATATTGACGGCTTTTCGGAAAAAACCGCGGAGCAGCTGTATGACCAGAAAGGTGTGCGCGATCCGGCAGACTTGTATCACCTGACGAGGGAGGACGTGCTTTCGCTGGACGGCTTCAAAGATAAAAAGGCTGACAAATTGCTGCTGGCACTGGAAAAAAGCAAGGACTGCGCGCTGGACGCGTTTCTGTTTGCAGTGGGCATCCCCAATGTGGGGCGTAAAACAGCACGAGATATTGCAAATGCCTTTGGCACCCTGGAAAAGGTGGAGCAGGCGACGAATGAGCAGCTGACGGCCATTCCGGATGTGGGCGACATTGTGGCGGCAAGCGTGACGGAGTTTTTCTCCTTTGCGGAAAATCGCACGATGATCGACCGGCTGCTGAATGCAGGCGTGAAACCGCGGGAGGCGCAGGGAAAAGCCGAGGGCGTGCTTAGCGGGATGACGGCGGTTGTCACAGGCACGCTGCCAACGCTGTCCCGAAAGGAAGCGGAGGAAATGATCCGCCGCCATGGCGGAACAGCGGCTTCATCCGTGAGCAAAAAGACCGCCTTTGTTGTTGCGGGCGAGGCGGCGGGCAGTAAGCTGGATAAGGCGACAGCGCTCGGTATCGAGGTTATTGACGAAGCGGAGCTGCGCGCACGGGTAGGCGAGCCCTTATGACCGGGAAGCGCCCGCGCGCACCACATGGTTATACGCAGCCTGTGATGGCGTGACAGTTTGCTGCATGCTTTCGGCTGCGGCAGCGGATTGCCGCGTCGGGCGCTGCCCAGGCAGATAGAATGTGATGAATTTGACGGCAAAGATGTCGCAGACGACATATTGTCGGCTCTCCTCATCAAAAAGAACGATGAACTGCGCACCGACGGTGTAGAGCAGCCCCTGCTTGCTGACAAGGTTTTGGGTGCCGATGAGGAAGTCTACGACCACGTAGGTACCGATGTTCTCCTGGAGCACCTGCTGCATGGAGCCCTGGTAAGCTTCAGTGTCAAAGGTCTGCTCGGCGGGCACCTGAAAACTGCCGCTCATTTCGCTCATGAAAAAAACATCCCCTTTCGTTGGATTCGTGCTATAATCTATGCGGAAACGACGGCAGGATTGTCACCTAAATGATGAAAATAAGGAGTTTATCCATGATGGAAGAGCAGAAAAAAGGTATGTGGAAAACTGTGGTGACCGAGGAGAACACGGCCAAAGAGATGGGCAGCGGATCCCTGGCGGTGCTGGCAACGCCTGCATTGGTGGCGCTGATGGAGCATGCCGCCTGCCAGGCGCTTGAAGGCATGCTGGACGAGGGCATCACCACGGTGGGAACAAAGATGGATGTGGATCACGTGGCGGCAACGCCGGTTGGTATGGAAGTGTGGGCCGAAGCGATCCTTACGGCGCAAGAGGGGCGTGGGTATACCTTTGACATCACGGCCTATGATGCGAGCGGCGTGATCGGGAAGGCAAAGCACCAGCGGGTGAGCGTGAAAGCGGAGAAGTTCATCGCCAAGGCCGAAGCAAAGCGTGGCTGAAAAGTGTGCAGGCAGCGCCTAAAACAGGTGCTGCCTGCTGGCATATCCAGCAAAAGGAGAAACGGAAGATGACGGAGAGCTTTATCCGCCGCACATGGGTGGATGTGGATTTGGACAAGCTTAAAAGCAATTATCGCACGGCAAAAAGCCTGACGCAGAGCACGGTGACCTGCGTGCTGAAAGCCAACGCTTATGGACATGGCGCGGTACGCGTGGCGCAGGCGTTGGCGGAGGAGGGCTGTGAGAGCTTTGCTGTCAGCTGTGTGCGTGAAGGCCTGCAGCTACGCCAGGCAGGAGTGCATGGCGAAATTCTTGTGATGGGACTGACCGAACCTGAGGCGCTGGAGGCGGCAATCCTTGCGAGGCTGACGCTGACGGTGAGCACTTCGGCAGAGCTGGCGGCTATGGAGCACGTGTGTGCGGCGATGCATCAAACCGTTTGCGTGCACCTGAAAGCGGACACAGGGTTCCATCGGTTGGGCATGGACTGCACGGAACAGGCGGCGGATGAAATGGCCGCTGCGGCAGCGAAACTTACGCATGTGCGCGTGGACGGGCTGTACAGTCACCTGGGGCTGATTAACAAAGAACGCGACGAGATGCAGCATGACCGGCTGATGAAACTGCACGCCATGTTGGAAGCAAGGGGTGTGCATATTGCCGATGTACACCTTTGCGACAGCATCGGGCTGGTGCGCTATCCCCAATGGCACATGAGCCGGGTACGGGTGGGCGCACTGCTTTTCGGCGTTCGGCCTTCCCGCAGCGAGCACATGCCCTTTCAGTGCCTGGAAACACTGACGCTGCGCACGACGGTGGCGCAGGTGCGCCAGGTGGAGGCGGAGGAGATTGTCGGCTATGGGGATGAACAGATCCTCACGCGACCGTCAAGGATTGCAACACTGTGCGCAGGCTATGGCGACGGGTACCCGCGGCGCCTGTCCAACGGACGGGGAAAAGTGATGATACGCGGTCACCTTGCGCCGGTGATTGGTTTGATCTGCATGGATCAGATGATGGTGGATGTGACGGATATGCCCGGCGTGGAAGCGGGTGATACAGCGGAGCTGCTGGGCGGCGGAATTTCCTATGGTCAGATAGCCGATTGGGCGGAAACAAACCGCAATGAATGCCTGACCATTCTGTCAAACCGTCCGGTGCGGGTCTATCACGAAAAAGGACGCGTGGTAACCATCACGGACGGACTGCTGGAAAAAAGGGAGGATTTTGCATGAAGCTTTCCATGTGGGAAGAAGCGCTGCATGATGTGATGCCGAAGGTGCAAAAAATGCGGCGGGAATTGCACCACCATCCGGAGCTGAGTGGTCAGGAGGTATGGACGAAGCGCTATATTCTTCAAAAGCTGGAGGAAATGGAGATAGAAACACATCTGTTCCGTGACTGCCATGGGGTAATGGGCGTCCTCCGGAACGGAGAAGGGCGCTGTGTGGCCGTGCGCGCGGATATGGACGCCTTGCCTGTGACAGAACAGACAGGGTTACCTTTCCAATCCGAAAATGCCGGTGTGATGCATGCATGCGGACATGATGCGCACATGGCTTTGGCATTGGGAAGCGCCATGTGGCTTGCGGCTAACCGCGACAAATGGCACGGCACGGTGAAATATCTTTTTGAGCCGGAAGAGGAAACTGTGGGCGGCGGCAAGATGATGACTGAACAGGGCTGCATGGAAAATCCGACGGTCGATGTGGTCATCGGGCAGCACATGAACCCGCATTATGAGGCGGGGGTGTTTTTTGCCAAAGCAGGGTATGTGAGCGGAGCCAGCGATGAAATTCGCCTGCGGGTGGAGGGAAAAAGCTGCCACGGCGCATATCCGGAAAGCGGAGTGGACGCCATTGTGATTGCGGGGCAGGTGGTATCCGCTTTGCAGACGCTGGTGAGCCGCACACTGTCGCCTTTTGATCCGGCAGTGGTGACCATTGGCACCATTGAGGGCGGCACGGCGAACAACATTGTGTGCGGCGAGGTGAAAATGCGCGGCACATTGCGCACGCTGTCCGAAACAACGCGGGAGAAAATGAAGGCATGCATTTGCCGCACATGCACGGGCGTAGCAGAAGCGCTGGGAGGCAAGTGCGAGGTGCAGCTGATTCCAAGCTACGGCGCGGTATACAACAATGACGGCTATTATGCGGTGATTGAACGGGAAGCGCGAGAGATGCTGGGACGGGAAAAAATGGTGCAGCGGGAAGCGCCGAGCCTCGGGGTGGAGAGCTTCTACTACTTTGTGCGGCAAACCCCCGGCGTGTACTACGACCTGGGAAGCGGCGTGGGAACGGCGCTGCATACGCCAACCTTCACGGTGGATGAAGCATGCCTGCTGCCGGGCGTTGCACTGCAATGTGCATTCGTGCTGGCTTTGCTGGAGGAAAAAGCATGAAGAAGCTCTTTCTTTCCGCAGACATTGAGGGAACCTGCGGTATTGCCAGCTGGGATGAAACGGAGAAGAAATGCGCGGACTATGCGCCCTTTGCCCGGCAAATGAGCCGGGAAGTGGCGGCGGCCTGCGAGGGAGCTATCCGTGCCGGGGCAGACGAAATATTGGTGAAGGACGCCCATGAAAGTGCACGCAACCTGCTGATGGAGGATTTGCCGGAACAGGCGATACTGTATCGCGGCTGGGGACGCGATCCCTATGCGATGATGGCGGGACTTGACGCGGATTTTGACGGCGCGATGTTCACCGGCTACCATGCTGCAGCCGGGTGGGACGGTAATCCGCTGAGCCACACCATGAACCTGAACATCCATCATGTGAAGGTGAACGGCGAAGACTGTCCGGAATTGATGATGAATTGCCTGACAGCGGCCATGCTGGGGGTGCCGGTGCGCATGGTGACGGGTGACGCGCAGATTTGCCGGTGGTTTTCACGAAAGGTGCCGATGGCGCTGACGGTGCCGGTGAATCAGGGCTGTGGAAGCGGGAGCTTGTCCATGCATCCGGACAAGGCGGTGCGGCTGATTCGGGAAACGGCGGAGCGAGCCATGCGGCTGCCGGCAGAGGCATGCCGGTATCCGCTGCCGGATGCTTTTCACGTGGAGGTGCGTTATAACCGGCACGATCTGGCCAAGCGCGCCAAATGGTATCCCGGAGCCCGGCAAACGGATGAACGAACGGTTTGCTTTGATTGTGAGGATTGGATGAGCGCGCTGACGTTCTTCCATTTCTGCTTGTGAGGTGAAGGCAATGAGGGTTCCGAAGGCGCTCAAGGCAGGGGATACAGTGGCAATGATTGGCGTATCCGGATGCCTGCGGGAAGCGGATGTGCCTGCGGAGGTAAAACGGCGGGCGGAAGCACTGGAAGCGCTTGGATATCGGGTGAAGATTGACCCGAGCTGCTACAGCCGCTACGGATACCTGAGCGGAACGGATGAGGAACGGGCGGCGGCGCTGCAGCGTGCCTTTGCCGATGATGCGGTGGATGGCGTATGGTGTCAGCGCGGCGGCTGGGGATGCATGCGAATGCTGAAATATTTGAACTGGGATGTGATGGAGCGCAATCCCAAGGCGTTTGTGGGCTACAGCGATATCACAACGCTGCACATTGCCATGGGGCAGCGGTGCGGCCTGTGCACATTCCATGGCCCCATGCCGGGTGCACTGCCTACGCAGGCGTGGGCGCGGCACAGCTTGATGGCGGCGCTTTTGGGATACCCGGAGCGGGAGATGCGCAATCCGCCGGAAAGCCCGATGGAGATGCTTTGTCCCGGTGTGGCGGAGGGTGTGCTGACGGGCGGCAATCTATCACTGGTGGCCGCATCCCTGGGAACGGCGGATGAAATTGATGTTCGGGGGAAAATACTGTTTCTGGAAGATGTAGGCGAGGAAGTCTACGCGTTGGACAGATATATGCAGGAGCTGGCGCTGGCAGGAAAGCTGGATGAGTGTGCCGGCGTGCTGCTGGGGCAGTTTACAAACTGCAAGGCTGAGGAAGGCGAAACAGGCTTTACGCTGAAGGAAATGCTGGCAGATGTGTTCCGCGAAAGACATGTGCCGGTGCTTTCCGGATTGATGGCAGGACATGTGCGTGAAACACATACGCTGCCCATGGGACGTGCCTATCGCATGGATGCGGAACGCGGTACGGTTGAGCTGCTTGGATAAAAACGGACGGATGATCGAAAAAGAAAACGGCGCGGCTTTGTGACCGACGCCGTTTTTTTGCGGCAAAAAGCGTGGCTGGCACTGTTGAAAAGACGACAAAAAGCCGCTTGATCGTTAAAAAATGTACAAAGCAGGAAAAAAAGTGCCCACAGGTTGCAGGTTTTGGGAAAAAGGGGATTGCAAGATGACATGGATTCTAGTATAATGATAAGCGGAATAAATATGCAGATGGGAGCGGTCAGCGTCATGGTACTTGTGCATACGCAGGAAACTGAAGGAGGCGAATAAGGCTGCAAAATGCGGCGCTTATTCGCTTTTTCACAAGTGCATGCTGAATGTGGCTGTTTCCAGGCACAATAAGAGGAGGAAAACCCATGAGCAATGTTCATGTATTCGACCATCCGCTGATTCAGCACAAGCTGAGCATCATGCGCGATAAGAATACGGGTGCGAAGGAATTCCGTGAACTTCTGGAAGAAATCTCCATGCTGATGATTTATGAAGTGACCCGCGACCTGCCCACCGAAGAGGTGGAGGTGGAAACCCCCATCTGCAAGTGCAAAACCAGGATGCTCGCCGGCAAGAAGCTGGGCGTGGTGCCGATTCTGCGCGCGGGCCTTGGCATGGTGGACGGCGTGACGAAGCTGATCCCTGCCTGCCGTGTGGGTCACATTGGCCTGTACCGCGATCCCAAGACGCTTGAACCCGTGGAATACTACTGCAAGCTGCCCGCGGACAGCGAGAATCGTGAACTGATTGTGGTTGACCCCATGCTGGCCACCGGCGGCAGCGCCAGCGCGGCCATCACCTTTATCAAGAACCGCGGATGCCATCACATTCGCCTGGTGAACTTGATTGCTGCGCCCGAAGGCATTGCGCGGATGCAGAAGGATCATCCGGATGTGGATATCTATGTGGCTGGTCTGGACGATCACCTGAACGATCACGGCTATATTGTTCCGGGTCTGGGCGATGCAGGCGACCGTCTGTTTGGCACAAAATAACGCATGGGGAGGCGTAATTCCCCTAAAGAAAGGTGGTGATTAGGTTGTCGCTGGAAGTATTGAGCCGCATTCAGGAAGCTGAAGGCAAGGCGGAGGTGATCCGCCAGAATGCACAGCACGAGGCGCGAGACATGATGAAGGCTGTGGAAGCCGCCTGTGCTGCCGATGAACGCTCTGCCGCGGTGGAGCATCGGGGGCTGTATCAGCAGATGATGGAAAGCAAACGCCAGAGCGTGACAAAGCGGCTGCAAGAAGAGCAGAAAACGCAGGACAAGCAGCTTGCAGAAGAAATGCACCAGGCGAAAGGGCGGCTGGATCAGGCGGCAAGTCTGATCTTTGAAAGGGTCGTGAAGCATGGCAATCGTTGAGATGAAACGAATCAACCTCCTGGCCATGCGGCAAGATCAGCGCAAGCTCCTCAAGGCGATGCAGCACATGGGCTGCGTGGAGGTTTCCGCCATCAAGGGCGAGGAAGCTGAAGCGTACCGTGTGAAGGACTCCGCAAAGCTTGAACAGGTGGAGGACACGATGAACCGCCTCACGTGGGTGATGGGCATGCTGGGACGCTACAACAAGCAGAAGGCGCCCTTCATGGGCAACCGCCCCGAAGCCCCGGAGGAGGAAGTAAGATACATCGGTACGCATGAGGGCGAACTGATGGCGCTGCTGGATCAGGCGGACAGCCTGGAGAAGCGCAGCGGTGAGATGAAAGGGCAGCTTGCCCGTATCGCCGCCACCCAGGAGCAGCTTTCGCCCTGGCTGAAGCTGGACATTCCGGTAGAGCAGATCAGCTCCACAAAGGATGTGTTTCAGCAGGCAGGAACGATGAACAAATCCGCCGTGCAGGCGCTGGTGCAGAAATGGAGCGGACAGCCTGTATGCCTGGAAGTGCTGGAGGAAGTGCGGGAGAGCGCCTATGTGTGGGTGGCGGCCTATGCCAGCGTGCGGGATGAATTCCTTACGGATCTGAAGACGGCGGGTTATGCGCCCCAGTCCTTTGGAGAAAGCAGGGGGCTGATCGGTGACCAGTACAACGCCCTGACGGCCGAGACGGAGAACATTCGCAAGGCGCAGGCTGCATTGGAAGACGAATGGAAGGCCATGGCGGAAAAATTGACGCGCCTGAAAACCTGGAGCGACATGCTGCAGGTGGAGCGGGACCGCTTGGAAGCGGCCGGCCGCACGGTGGGCACCAGCTCGGTCTTCCTGCTGCGCGGTTGGGTGCCTGCGGCGCTGGCGGACAAGGTGCAGGCTGAATTGGAAAAGCTTTCTCCCACGGCGGCGGTGGAGATCAGCACACCTGATGAAGATGATCTGCCGCCGGTGCAGCTGCACAACAACAAGTATGTTGCGCCTTTTGAATCCATCATTGAAGGCTTTGCACTACCGGCACCCGGAAGCATTGATCCAACGGCCGTGATGGCGCCTTTCTATGCGCTGCTGTTTGGCATGATGCTTTCCGATGCGGGCTATGGCCTGGTGATGGCGATTGCCATTCCGCTGCTGGTGAAGCTGAAAAAGCCGGGCAAGAGCAATCAGAAGCTGTTGTGGGTGCTGTTCTTCAGCGCCATTGCAACAGTCCTGTGCGGCGCAGTGTACAACACGTGGTTTGGCTTCAACCTGCCCATCAAGGGCATTCTTGATCCCATCAACGATCCCATGCCTGTGATGATTGTGTGCATGGGCATCGGCGTGATTCATCTGTTTGCGGGTCTGGGCGTTGGCGCATATGCTAACATCCGCAAAGGCAAACCGATGGACGCCGTGTACGACCAGCTGAGCTGGATGCTGGCGGTATCCGGCGCAATCATGCTGGTGGCCGGCGGCGTGGTGGCCGAGATCGGCAAATGGATGGCCATTGCCGGCGTGGCGCTGATTGTGCTGTTTGCAGGCCGGGAAAAGAAGAATCCCTTTGCACGGTTGGCTGGCGGCCTGGGCGCGCTGTATGGCGCCACAAGCTGGATTTCCGACATCCTCAGCTACATGCGGTTGTTCGGCATGGGTCTGGCGACGGGTGTTATCGGCATGGTTATCAACAAGCTGGTGGGCATGGTGTTTGCAGGCGGCATTGTTGGCATGATCATTGGCAGCGTGCTGTTTGTGGGCGCACATATTTTCAACCTGGGTATCAACGCCCTGGGCGCCTACGTTCACTCCTGTCGCTTGCAGTACATTGAGTTTTTCGGCAAGTTCTACGAGGAAGGCGGCGTGGCGTTCCGCCCGCTGCAATACAACACAAGGTTTGTCAACTTCAAGGAAGTTTGACCATGAAAAAGGAGGAAATGTAATATGGAATGGGGTCTGGTTCTTGCGTTCGCAGCGGCCGCGCTGGCGGTCATTCTGCCCGGTATGGGTTCTTCCAAGGCGGTTGGCGCCTGCGGTGAAACGGCTTCCGGCGTATCCACGGAAAATCCTGAAGTGAACTCCAAGCTGCTGGTGCTGCAGCTGCTGCCTGCTACCCAGGGTATCTACGGCTTCCTGATTGCTGTTATCATTATGATTAACACCGGCATCCTGTCTGGCGCGCTCAAGGCTGTGAGCCTGGTGCAGGGTCTGGAGCTGGTGATCGCCGCGCTGCCCATTGCGATCGTGGGTTATTTCTCCGCGCTCAAGCAGGGCAAGGTTGCTTCTGCTGGCATGCTGATGACCGGCAAGCGCCCTGAGATGAGCGGCAAGGGCATCACCATGACCGTTATGGTGGAGACCTACGCCGTGCTGGCGCTGCTGGTTTCCTTCCTGGCGGTGAACGCGATCAAACTGTAAGGGGCGAACGCTCATGAATGCAACAGCGATCCTGGAGAAGATCCAGGAGGATGCCCGGCAAAACGCCGTGACGATCCTCCACGAGGCCAACGATCGCGCCGACAAGCTGCGCCGCGAATCCGATAAGCGCATTGCCAATGCCAAGGCACAGGCGGAAAACCAGGCCAAGGCAGACGGTGAGGTAGAAGAACAGCGGTTGATCCGCATGGCAGAATTGGACGAGCGAAAGCGCGTGCTGGCAGCCAAGCGGCAGCTGATTGATCGTGCCTTTGACAAGGCGCTGGAACGGATGAAGGCCATGCCCGGGGACAAGGCGCGCGCATTTCTGCTTGGAATGGTGGCGCAGTTGGCTGCGGGCGATGAGCGGCTGATCCCCGGTGCGGACAACTGCGCATGGCTGGACGACCAATTTCTGAAAGACGCCAATGCGGAAATGCAAAAGCGTGGCCGCAAGGCGGAACTGACCCTGGACGACCACAAGCGCGAAGGCGTGAGCGGACTGATCCTGGCCAAGGCCGATACAGAAATCAATTGCAGCTATGAAGCCATCCTGAACAGCCAGCGGCTGGAGCTGGAGGCGGACGTGGCGCAGGCTCTCTTCCCGGCCAAGTGACGAAAATCCGATGAATGAAAGGAGGGCTGGCCATGCCACAGGAAAGCGTGTGTTACGCTGTGGGGCGCATCAGCATGCTGCGGCGCGACGCGCTGGATGCCAGTCGTCTGGAAAGGTTGCTTTCCACCACAAGCTATGGGGAAGCAAGGCGGACCCTTTCGGAAATCGGATGGACCTCCGCAGAGGAGGCGGACTATGAACAGCTTGCGCTGGAACGGGTGGCCGATGCCAGCCGAATTGTGCGCCAGCTGTCCACCGATGAAAAGGTCACGGATTGTTTCCTACTCAAATATGACACTGCAAACCTGAAGATGCTGCTGAAGGCACGGTGCCTGGGCATTGCAGCGGATTATCTGTCCGACAGCGGCACCATGCCGGTGGACGTGCTGCGCCATGCCGTGGCGGATCACAGCTATGCCGTGCTCCCGGCTCCCATCCGCGAAGCGATGGAGGAGCTGGAGAACGAACTGGTGATGGATGTGGATCCCATGCGGATTGACGTGAAGCTGGATCGAGCCATGTTCCGCCAGATTTTCCAAAACCTGAAGAAAACGCGCTGCCAAACGGCGGTGAACTATTTTCGGGCGCGGGTAGATTTGCTCAATGCGCTGACGATGCTGCGTGTTCGCCATATGAAACGCGATGAGCGGTTCTTCCGGGATGTGCTGCTGGATGGCGGCACCGTGGATGAAGAAATGTGGATGAAGGCATTCGGTCAACCGGAAATGCTGCCAAAGCTGCTTGCCGGATACGGCACGGCAGTGGAGGACGCCACATATCGCGCGGTGAACGATTTCAGCCGCCTGCCCGGGCTGGAAAAAGCCATGGACAACGCCTTGCTGCAAATGTTTACCTGCTTCAGGTATGACAACATGAACCTTGAATTTATCCTGAGCTACCTGCTGGCCACGGAGCGGGAAGCGGCCGCCGTGCGGCTGGTGATGGCTGGCAAGGCCAATGGCTTTGCCATGGAGGCCATCCGGGAAAGGCTGCGTGATCTGTATGGCTGAAAACAGGAAAATGGGCGTTGTGGGCGAACGTGACGCGGTGCTGGCTTTCAAGGCAGTAGGCATGCGGGTCATTCCCGCCTCCACAGCAGAAGAAACTACCGCGGCGCTGCATAAGCTGGCGACCGAAGGGGTACCGGTGATTTTCATCACCGAAACCATGGCGGCGCTTGTGCCTGAAGCGCTGCAGAAGTACAAGACCATGCCCGGCACAGCGGTGATTCCGATCCCCGGCAGCCAGGGCGTGAACGGCTTCGGCCTGGGACGCGTGAAGGCCAACGTGGAAAAGGCCATCGGCGCGGATATACTTTTCAACAACAAGAAAGAGGGGTAATGACCATGGCTCAGGGAACCATTGTAAAGGTTGCCGGCCCCTTGATCGTAGCGGAAAACATGGCCGACGCCCGGATGTACGATGTGGTGCGCGTGAGCAAGAGCCGCCTGGTGGGCGAGATTATCGAGCTGCGCGGCGACCGTGCCTCCATCCAGGTGTATGAGGAAACCTCCGGCCTTGGTCCAGGGGAGCCAGTGGAATCCACCGGCGCACCCCTTTCCGTGGAGCTGGGACCCGGACTGATTGAATCAATTTTCGATGGCATTCAGCGCCCGCTGACGGCTATCCGTGACAAATGCGGCGAGCGGATTACCCGCGGCGTGGAAGTGCCGAGCCTGAACCGTGAAAAGGAATGGGCGTTTGAGGCTCGCACGGTGAAGGGTGACAAGGTACAGCCTGGCGATGTGCTGGGCACGGTGCAGGAAAGCGCAGTGGTGGAGCACAAGATCATGGTGCCCTACGGACTGAGCGGCACGGTGGAAAGCATCAAGAGCTGCACGGCGCGGCTGGAAGACACCGTGGCGGTGATCCGCGATGACAAAGGCGTTGCGCACAATGTGACCATGCTGCAAAAGTGGCCTGTGCGCCGCGGCCGCCCCTATCGGGAAAAGCTGGCGCCCACCATGCCCATGGTGACCGGTCAGCGCGTGATTGACACGTTCTTCCCCATTGCTTCCGGCGGCGTGGCGGCTGTGCCGGGTCCCTTCGGCTCTGGCAAAACGGTGGTGCAACACCAGCTGGCCAAGTGGGCGGATGCGGACATTATCGTATACGTTGGCTGCGGCGAACGCGGCAACGAGATGACGGATGTGTTGATGGAGTTCCCGGAACTGCATGACCCGCGCACGGGCGAGAGCCTGATGAAGCGAACCGTGCTGATTGCCAACACTTCCGACATGCCTGTGGCGGCGCGTGAAGCCTCCATCTACACCGGCATCACCATTGCGGAATATTACCGTGACATGGGATATAAAGTGGCCATCATGGCTGACTCCACCAGCCGCTGGGCTGAGGCACTGCGCGAAATGTCCGGACGACTGGAAGAGATGCCCGGCGAAGAAGGTTATCCGGCCTACCTGGCCTCCCGTATTGCTGAGTTCTACGAGCGAGCAGGCTATGTGAAGTGCCTGGGCAAGCAAGACCGCTATGGCATGATTTCTGCCATTGGCGCTGTGTCACCTCCCGGCGGTGATATTTCCGAGCCTGTCAGCCAGGCAACGCTGCGCATTGTGAAGGTGTTCTGGGGCTTGAGCGCATCGCTGGCGTACAAGCGCCACTTCCCGGCTATTGACTGGCTGCAAAGCTACTCACTTTACATTGACCGGCTGAGCGGATGGTTCTCCGACAATGTGAGCCCGGAATGGAACGAGCTGCGCGCCAAGGCCATGCGCGTTTTGCAGGAAGAGGCAGAGCTGAACGAAATTGTGCAGCTGGTCGGCATTGATGCCTTGAGCTGGAAGGATCGACTGACGATGGAGGTTGCGCGGTCCATCCGCGAGGATTACCTGCATCAGAACGCCTTTGACGAGGTGGACACCTATACCAGCCTGCCCAAGCAGTTTGCTATGCTTCGCCTGATCCTGACGTATCAGGAAAAAGGACAGCAGGCACTGGATGCGGGGGCAAATCTCTCGGATGTGATTAACCTGCCTGTGCGCGAGCGTATCGGCCGCAGCAAGTACATCCCTGAGGAGAATATCAAGGAATTTGACACCATTGAAAGCGAACTGAGCAGCCAAACGGCCGCTCTGATTGACCAAGGAGGGCAGGCCTGATGCTCAAGGAATACCATACAATTAAAGAAGTGGTAGGCCCTCTGATGCTGGTGGAAGGCGTCTCCGGGGTCACGTATAACGAACTGGTGGAAATTACCCAGAGCAACGGTGAAAAGCGTTCCGGCAAAGTGCTGGAGGTGAACGGCGACAAAGCGTTGGTGCAGCTGTTCGAATCTTCCAACGGCCTGCGCATTTCCGATGCGTCCGCACGCTTCCTTGGCCGCTCCATTGAACTGAGCGTTTCCATGGATATGCTGGGGCGCGTGTTTGACGGCATGGGCCGCCCCAAGGACGATGGCCCGGAGCTGATCCCCGAAAAGCGCATGGACATCAACGGTGAACCGCTGAACCCCGCTGCACGCGACTATCCCAGCGAGTTTATCCAGACGGGCATTTCTGCCATTGACGGCCTGAACACGCTGGTGCGTGGCCAGAAGCTGCCTGTGTTCTCTGGCTCCGGCCTACCGCATGCACAGCTGGCCACCCAGATTGCCCGCCAGGCGAAGGTGCTGGGCAAGGATGACAAGTTCGCTGTGGTTTTCGGTGCGATTGGTATTACGTTCGAAGAAGCGGAATACTTCATCAGCGACTTCCGCCGCACGGGCGCTATCGAACGCGCGGTGCTGTTCATGAACCTGGCCAACGACCCGGCCATTGAACGTATTGCAACGCCCCGCATGGCGCTGACGGCCGCTGAATACCTGGCATATGAGAAGGGCATGCATGTGCTGGTGATCCTCACGGACATCACCAACTATGCGGAAGCCCTGCGCGAGGTTTCTGCCGCGCGCAAGGAAGTGCCTGGCCGCCGCGGCTATCCTGGCTATCTGTATACGGACTTGGCCAGCATGTATGAACGTGCAGGCCGAGTGGTGGGCAAGAGCGGCTCAATCACCCAGATCCCGATTCTGACCATGCCCGAGGACGACAAAACGCATCCTATTCCTGACTTGACGGGATATATTACCGAGGGACAGATTATCCTCAGCCGTGAATTGTACCGCAAGGGTATCGAACCTCCGATTGACGTGATGCCGTCCCTGTCCCGCTTGAAAGACAAAGGAATCGGTGCGGGCAAGACCCGCAAGGATCATGCCGCAACGATGAATCAGCTCTTTGCTGCGTACTCCCGCGGCAAGGAAGCCAAGGAACTGGCGGTGATTCTGGGCGAAGCTGCATTGTCCGATATTGATAAGATGTACGCTGCTTTTGCCGACGCCTTTGAAAAGGAATATGTGGCACAGGGCTACAATACCAACCGTTCCATTGAGGAAACCCTTGACCTAGGTTGGAAGCTGCTGGCCATGCTGCCGCGCACGGAACTCAAGCGTATCCGTGACGATATGCTGGATGAGTACCTGCCCAAGAAAGGGGAGGGTGCCTGATGCCCGCCACACTTCGCGTAAACCCTACGCGGATGGAGCTGACCCGCATCAAGAAGCGCCTTGTCACCGCTACCCGCGGGCATAAGCTGCTCAAGGACAAGCGGGATGAAATGGTACGCCAGTTTATCCTGATTATCCGCGAAAACTATACCCTGCGGCAGGAAGTGGAGCAGGAGCTGTCCAATGCATTGAAGGATTTTGCCATGGCACGAGCCGTGATGGATCCGCAGGCGTTGGAGGAAGCGGTGCTCTATCCTGCACGGCAGGCACAACTGACGCTTGGCACGAAAAATATCCTGTCGGTGCACGTGCCGACCATTGAGGTAGATGAAGCGTCCCTGCAGGAGACGGTGCAGGCTTATGGCTTTGCGGAAACGTCCTCCCAGCTGGATGGCGCGATTGCCACCCTGGCGGATTTGCTGCCCAAGATGGTGCGCCTTGCGGAGATTGAAAAAACCTGCGACATGCTGGCGGATGAGATTGAAAAGACCCGCCGCCGTGTGAATGCACTGGAATATGTGATGATTCCGCAATTTGAGGCAACCATTCGCGAAATCTCCATGAAACTGGAGGAGAATGAGCGCGGCGCGACCACCCGCCTGATGAAGGTGAAGGATATGATGGCCAAGCGCGATGCTTGACGAAAACAATTGACCCAGCGCCAGCCGAAATGCACACTCGGCTGGCGCGACTTTTGCTGTGAGGGAAAAACATGGAGATGAAATGCCGCTTGCTGGCAGATGGCTTTGATTGGGTCATTGCACTGGATGCAGCGGAGTGCGGTGCAGCATCGTGTGGCACCGTGCTGTTAGCACTATGGTTCTATGAGGCGGAGGCTGATTGCATAGCAGGAGAGGCATGGATTCACCCGTACTACTATGCTTCACAGCAAGCCTATCGTGCGGCAGAAAAGGCGGCGAGAGAATCGGAGGGTCAATGGCAATTGCGGGATGATATCCGACTAAAGCCGATTTTTGCGCGATTACCGGGCTTTTCCCAAGGTAGAAATACCTTATCCTATGTGAAGAATGTTGGAAGCCGCTTCCATGTACAGACACTGCTGACTGAGCAGAGGTTGCCTGTGGATGTACATTTGACTCACGAAGCGCAGCCGCTGCAATGCGACACATGCCAACGCTGCATGGAGGCGTGCCCTACAGGAGCTATTGATGAATTGGGCTATCATCGGGAAAAGTGCCTGCGCAACTGGATGATGTCCGGCAAGCCGATTCCGGAAAATATGCGGCAAATGGGTAACCGTTTGCTGGGATGCGACGACTGCCAGCGGTGCTGTCCGCACAATCCTGTGCCTAAAGGGAAAAGCTATCCGCCTATTCCACTGAAGGCACTGCTGGAAAGCTGCAAGGAGGAAACAGAGGCGCTGCGGCCCATCATTGGCAGCAATATGGCCATTCCAAATCGAGTGCTGTCGCAGGCATGCCTGGTGGCCGGATGCAGTGGGCGTATGGAACTTGCGGAGAGCCTGACCCGGCTGTGCAGTCATCCATCATTAGCGGTGGCAGAACACGCAGCATGGGCGTTAAAGAAAATGAAAAAATAACCGTGAACGGCAAAGTAAACGAGGCGTGAACCACATTTCGCAGTTCATGCCTCGTTTATTTATCATGGAATCAATCAATGTCTTGATCGTTCACGGGTAACACTGCGCGTGAGCAAGTTTCCATGTACAGCATGGCAGCCATGGAAAGCAACAGAAATCAGCGGAGGTTATAGTGGGTGAGGAAATGCTGCGTGCGCTCCTTTGTAGGATGGAGAAATACTTGCTCCGGTGTGCCTTCCTCCAGGATTTCACCATTGTCCATAAAGATGACCTTGCTGGCGACATCCCGGGCAAAGGCCATTTCGTGCGTCACGATAATCATGGTCATTGCACGGTCGGCAAGTTCGCGGATAACGCGCAGCACTTCACCGGTCAGCTCAGGATCCAGCGCAGAAGTGGGTTCATCAAAGCAGAGGATATCCGGTTCCAGCGCCAAAGCACGGGCGATGGCCACACGCTGACATTGCCCGCCGGACAATTGGTGCGGATAGTGGTCGGCACGATTGGCAAGACCCATTTGCGCCAGCAGCTCTTTGGCATGGGCAACGAGATGCTCGTGCTGCTCCTTGCGGATACGGCGATCATGCACCTGTTCTCGCAGCAAAAGATCACTGGCAAGCACTACATTTTCCAGCGCAGTGTATTGCGGAAAAAGATTAAAGGATTGAAACACCAATCCGAAGTGCAGGCGGCGGCGGCGCAGCTCTGCATCCTTTACAGGAGTGCGGCTGCCTGCGTCCAACAGCACCTCGTTTCCAAGGCGAATAACCCCGGCGTCCGGTGTTTCCAGAAAGTTGAGGCAACGCAGCAGCGTTGTTTTGCCACTGCCGGAGGAGCCAATGATAGACATTACATCGCCTTTCTCCATTGAAAAGCTGACGTCGCGCAATACATCGGTGCTGCCAAAGGATTTTCGGATATGTTCAACTTGTAAAATGGGCATATCGTTTCACCTCCAATGCTTATCGGAAGAAGTCCAGCTTTTTTTCCAAGCGGCTAAAGAGCATGGTCAGCAGGCCGTTGCATACCAGATAATATACGCCTGTGAAGAACAGCGGCCAGATGACGCCGGAAATGCCCTGCGAGCCCTTCATGAAGGAATAGCCTGCCCAGATAATCTCCTGCATGGCGATGATGCGCGCAAGAGAGGTATCCTTCACCAGGGTGATGATCTCATTGGACATAGGGGGAACGATACGCTTAATCATTTGCAAAAGCTTGACTTTGAAGAAAATCTGTCGCCGAGTCATCCCTAACACCAACCCGGCTTCTTCCTGGCCGACAGGGATGCCCTGAATGCCACCGCGATAAATTTCAGAAAAATAGCAGGCATAATTGATGATAAACGCGATGGCGGCAGCGGTGAAACGGCCTGCTTCGCCACCGCCCCATATGTTATGCTTGAGCACTAGGCCGGGAAAGTAGAAAATGATCAGCAGCTGAATCATCAGTGGTGTGCCGCGAATGACATATACCACCAGACGCGAAAGCCACTTCAGCGGCTTGAAAGAGGACATGGAACCCAAACAAATGACTAGCCCCAACGGGATAGCGCCGATCAGGGTGACGAAGAAGAGCTTCAATGTTTGCGCAAATCCCTGATTCAGCGCACCGATAACCACAGGAAATTGTTCCAGCCAAGTGTTCATGTTTCTTCCGCCTTTCTGGTGGATGTGCTAACGATGGAGGAGGGACAACATGCAAGAAGGGTCTTTCATTGCTGAAAGACCTTCTTGCATCAAAGGAGAAGCTCTTTACTGCTGAGCAATCAGCGCGGCCTGAACACGGTAGGTTTCGGCCAGTGTTTCCAGTGTTCCATCAGCATAAGCAGCTTTCAGGAAATTGTTGAGCGCGTCTACCAGATCAGAACCCGTACGGAAGCCAACGCCATACTCTTCGCTGTTCAGGCCGATGGTATAGGCGAGATTTTCATAACCGGTGCCTTCGCCAATCATAGCAGCGGCCATCAGGGCGTCGATCACGGCAGCGTCGGAGGTGCCGGCAGCAACTTCCATCAGCGCGTCAGCCTGTGCAGTTACCGGGGTGGCGTTCAACCCAAGGGCATTGATTTCAGCTTCACCGGCGCTGCCGGCTTCCACAGCGAAGGTCAGCCCGGAAAGGCTCGCAATATCCTGATATTTGTCAGCCACGTCTGCAGGCACAACCACCACCTGAGCGTTGTTCATGTAGGCGTTGGAGCAGCTCATAGCGCTCTTCACTTCATCAGTGAGGGTCATACCGTTCCACACGCAGTCGATGTTTTTGCTGTTCAGCTCCAGCACTTTGCTGTCCCAGTCAATCTCAACAAATTCCACATCAACACCAAGGGAAGCGGCGAAAGCCTTGGCCACGTCCGCATCAAAGCCGATCCAGTTGCCGTTTTCATCCTGATAATCCATAGGTGCGAAATCAGTGATACCAACAACCAGCTTGCCCTTGCCTTGCACATAAGCAGCGTCGGAATCATCGGCAAACGCACAGGCCATCGTCAGGCAGAGCGTCAGTGCAAGCAGCATTGCGATCATTTTTTTCATGGGAAACCGCCTCCATCGTTTTTTCCTATCGTTGCGAGAAGAATTTGTTCCCTTCAACGCTTTATCATACTAACACAGAATCACAAGAAAGTCAACCCTGTTTTCAAAAAAAATTTGCAAGCGAAAAAGGCAGACAATAAAAACATTCCTCTGCAAAGAAGATGCAGAGGAATGTGAAAACGGTGGGCGCATTATATGCACATGCGGGCAAAGTTCCTTCAGCCCTGCAAAAAGCTTACAGCTTCAGCACGGAGGCGCCGACAGGGCGAATATCCAGCACATGGCAGCTGTGTTCGCCGAAGGTGGCTTCCATACGATCAATGAAAGCGTTTAGGCATTGCTGCGGCACAAAGTTCAGCGTTGTTCCGGCAAAACCGCCGCCGTGGATGCGCCAGGCACCCTTTCCTTCCAGCATGGTTTCTGCCAATGCCAGCGCCAGGGACAGACTCTGATCCGCGGGGGTCGCATACACATTTTGCAGATACATGAAGCTGGAACGACCGCTGGCGATGATGGCTTGGAAGAATGCATCCAGATCTTCCTTTTCCAAGGCCTCAACCTGACGGGCTACGCGGTTGTTTTCTTCATAGAAATGCATGGCGCGCAGGATGGCACGATCGGACACCTTACTGCGTAGGGAAGGGATGGCCTGGAAGAACTCTTCCGTGCGAACGCGGCGCAGGTTTTCTTCACCGAAACAAGCGGCCACCTGCTTCATCTCTGCGGGGATGGCGGCGTAGCAATCGGTCAGATCCGCATGGCTGCCACCTGTGGAAACCACCACCAACGCGTAGCCGTGGGCGGCAAAATCAAAGGACATGGAACGAACGTCCGGATCATCGTGCTTGAAATCCACCGTCACCAGTCCGCCGGCAGAAGAAGCCATCTGATCCAGCAGGCCGCTGGGTTTGCCGAAGTACACGTTTTCAGCATACTGGCACAGCTTGGCGCGGGTCTTATAATCAATGGACATGCCGTTATAGAGCTCGTCCAGGATAGCACAGATCAGCACTTCAAATGCAGCGGAAGAACTAAGCCCGCTGCCGGAGGCCACAGAGGAAGTCACCACGGCATCGAAACCGCCGATGCGATAGCCGAGCTCCGCCATGCGTGCAGCTACGCCGCGGATAAGCGAGGCGGTTGTTCCGCTTTCCTCAGGATGCACGGTCAGGTCGGTCAAATCAAGGGTCAAAGGAGCGTAGCCTTCGCTGTTCAGGTGCACGATCATATCTGTGCGGGGGCTGACGGCCGCCAGCGTGTCCAGATTAACCGCTGCGGCAAGCACGCGGCCACGGTTGTGGTCTGTGTGGTTACCGCCGATTTCCGTGCGGCCGGGCGCGCTGATGAGCGATACTTTGCCATCGTAATTGAAGGCTTCCTCGTGGCGCTTGAGCATGCCGATATGGCGCGCGGTCTGTGATACCATCATGCCGTCGCGTCCACCATAAAGGTGGACAAGCTGTTCCATCACATTCGGGGTTTTCAGGCTGCGAATCATGCTTGCGTATTGACTCATGGCTTATCTCCGTCCTTTTGCAAAAATGATGGATGAACGTATTTTATCGAATGACCTGCTGCCAAAGGGCAATTAACTCGTCCATGCCTTTGTCATGCACGGTTTGGCAGAAAACTTGCCAGGTGGCGTCATTGAGGGACGTATCACCGGTGACAAAATGAATCATTTCACGTTCGGCATAAGCGCCAAGGTCAAGTTGAATAGCATCCACCTGCGCTTGCTGCGTGCGGGTGAAGACCACCAGCGGCATAGGCTGCACGGCAACGGACTTGAGCGCACACAGCTGGCTGACGATGGTGCGCGTTTCCTTCTGGTCAAAGGTCTCCTGGAAGGTTACAGAGCATAAGCCAGGCAGGACACCGCCATCGGCAATGGTGTGGTCAGGCAGAATGACATCGGTCACTTCTTCATTGGCGGTTATCCAGTTCCATGTGCCGTCGCTGTTCAGCTGGTAATCTTCATCTGGAAGGCCGGCTTCTGCCAAGCGGCAGCCCTCCTCGGTGTAAAGATAATCCACCCATGTGAGCAGCGTTCCGGGATCCTTGCAGGAAGAGGTGATGGCAAAAGCGCCTCGCGCCACATCGCCCAGCAGGTCGCGATATACCTGCTTGCCGTCATAGGTCAGGGGCATCAGCAGTTCATATTGATCCAGTGCATTGGCAGGCACCAGTGACAGAGGCGTTGGGGCAAGCAATACGCCGAAGGTGATGGCCGCCTTGCTGTCCGTGATGGCACGCAGCGAATCGCTGGTGGTGAAACCGGAGGGATCCAGCAACTTTTCCTCCCACAGCTGATGCAGCCAGGTGAGGAAAGCGCGGTTTTCTTCCGTATCCAGGGTGGTACAGACTTTTCCGTTTTCATCCAGATACAGGTTATAGTCGTTGCTTACCAGGCCGAAAGCATGGCCAAGGAAGCGCAGATCCCACATGCCGAGAAATGCCAGTGGAATCTCATCATGGCTGCCGTTGCCGTTGGGATCGAGATCGCGGAAGGCGCGCAGCACATCTGTTAATTCCTCAGTGTTTGTGGGCATGGAGAGCCCGAGCTTATCCAGCCAGGAGCGGTTGATCCACATGGCATTGTTGTTTTGCAATTCGTTGATTTGCGGCAGCGCGGCGATCGCACCGTCCGGAAGAGAGATGGCTTTTTCCCATTCAGGGTGTGCCGTGAGAAGCGCGCTCAGGTTTGGGGCATACTCTGCAAGGTAGGGGCGCAGGTCGATCAGTTTACCGGCCTGGTAGAGCTCCAGGGTTTCTACCGGCGTCAACGCCGCTTTGAAGAGCGCATCTGGCAATTCCTGTGATCCGTTCAGCATGGCGGCCTTGGCTTTCGTCCACGAGGCGGTGTCGCTATATTGCTGGGTGGTTACGGTCACGCCGGTGATTTTCTCCATTCGGGGGAAGAAGAGGTTGGTTTCCCACGTGTGGCCTGATGAAGTGGTATTATCATCATAGCCTGCGAGGACGAAACTGCCTTCCGCCATGGCAGGGAAAGCGGATAAACATAACAGCATGGCCAGCAGGATTGCCAGGCATTTGCGCATAGAGAATCTCCTCCTGAAGGTTCATTGATAACCAACATTATATCGCTTTTTGCTCATTTTGGAAAGCCTATTTTTCTTCCATTTTTCAGCTGTTGGGAAAATGGAGAAAAACGCCATGCAAAAAGTGCCGGGGCATGGGCAAAATGATGGCGAGTGCACCGGGGAGGGATGAAGTTGGCAAGAAAGAAAAAAATGGCAGGATGGATGGCTGCGCTGTTGACATTGGCCGTGATTACCGGCTTTGGTATTTACGCGTGGCACTTTTTTGACGTGCCGTCATGGCAGCGGCTGGATCCGGCGCGGCTGGAGCAGCCTGCCCAGAAGGGCGCGATTTATGACCGGGAAGGTCAGTATGTAACAACGCTTGTTGGCAGGGAAAACCGTACAGTCGTACGTTTGGATACATTGCCGCGGCATGTGGTAGATGCCTTCCTTGCGGCAGAGGATCTGCGCTTTTATAAGCATCCTGGCTTTGATGTGACGCGGATCGCGGGCGCGCTGGTCAGCAATGTGCGATCCGGCGGCTATGCGCAGGGGGCAAGTACCATCACCCAGCAGCTGGTGAAGCTCAGCCATTTGTCCAGTCAGAAGACCATTGCCCGTAAATTGGAAGAAATCTACCTGGCCAGACAAATGGAAAAGCAATATGCAAAGGATGAAATCCTGGAAATGTATTTGAATTTCATCTATTTTGGCCAGGGAGCATATGGCGTGCAGGCAGCGGCGGAGGTGACCTTTGGGGTGGATGCCGCTGCGCTGACACCGGCACAGGCAGCGAGCCTGGCCGCGGCCATCAAAGCGCCCTCCACCTACAGCATACAAAGTGCGCCAAAGGCCAACGCCGAGCGGCGGGGGTATATTCTGGGGGTTATGCATCAGGAGGGGATGCTCAGTGACGAGGAATATCGTACGGCAAGAGCGGAGGAGCTTTCGCCGCGACAGCAAGCGGTAGTGGCCACGGATTACGGCTGGTTTGTGGATGCTGTGCTGGAGGAAGCCGAGGCACAGCTGGATGTGTCCGCCGAAGCGCTGCTTGCAGGTGGGTATCGAATTGACACAACCCTGGATCAGGCCATGCAGACGACGCTGGATAAGCAGTTTGAGCAGGACGTGTTTCCGCAGAATGCAAAGGATAACACGCAGGCGCAGGCAGCAGCGGCATGTGTGGACAATGCAACTGGGGCGGTGCGCGCCGTGGTGGGTGGACGCAGCTATACCACTCGGCGGGGGCTCAACCGGGCCACACAGCTTCGCCGCCAGCCCGGTTCTGCCTTAAAACCGCTTGCGGTATATGCGCCGGCTATTGAATATTCCGGGTGGACGTGTGCCAGCGCCATATTGGACGAACCGACGGACTTTGGCGGTTACAAGCCGCGCAATGCAGGCAATTCCTACTATGGTTATGTAAGTATGCGCACAGCGCTCAAAAGCAGTTTGAATATTCCGGCAGTGAAGGTTCTGCGTTCCATCGGTGTGGAAAACGGGCGCAGGTATCTGCAAAGCGTTGGCATTCCGCTGGATGAACGGGACGCGAACCTTTCCCTGGCCCTGGGCAGCATGACCTATGGCGCCTCTCCTGTGCAGATGGCAGCTGCCTACGCGCCGTTTGCCAACGGCGGGTTTTTCCGTGAGCCATATTTTATTGAGCGAATTACCGACCGGGACGGACGGGTGGTCTATCAGCATGTTGAAAGTGCAAGCCGCGTGCTGTCACCACAGTCAGCGTATTTGATGACCAGCATGCTGCAAACGGTTGTTACTGCCGGAACAGGTACCAGGCTGTCCACCGCCGGGGTGCAGGTGGCAGGCAAAACAGGTACAGTGAACATGCAGGGCGGCGGCAACAGGGATGCGTGGATGGCGGCTTACACTCCGGAAATTTCCGTGGCCGTGTGGATGGGCTTCGATCATCCGGATGACAGTCACCGCCTGTCATCGCGCGTCAGTGGAGGTACCAATCCGGCAACGCTTGCCCGCAATTTCCTCAAAGCCTATTATCAAAATCGAAGCAAACCGGTTTTTCAAAAGCCTGAAGGCATTGTAAGCCTTGAAATTGACCAGAAGGCGCTGAAATGGAAAGGGGAAACGGCACTGGCTTCCTCTTTGACGCCCAAAAGCTATCGGGTCAGCGAGGTGTTCGCAGCTTCCAACCAGCCGACGCGGATCAGCAATGTTTGGGCCGCACCCGCATCCGCCAAGTCTTTTTATGTGACCCATGATAACGACGGGCAGCCGGTGCTGGTAATCGAACCTGCCGCGGATGCAGTCTATCGCGTGCAGCGGGATGCGGTGGGGGAGAGCTTTATCCTCACGGAATTGAGAGGAAGTACCGGACAAACGCTCTATTTTACGGACAAAAAAGCGTTGCCGGGCATCGTGTATACCTATCGTGTTATCCCTGTGAACGCGGAACTTCTGGAAAACGGCGTTCTGCTGGAGGGCGTGCAGAGCGTGCAGGTAGCGCAGGTGCGACGAAAAACGACAGGGGAAAGTATCCGGGAATGGTGGACGCACCTCTTTACAGGGGAAAGGGAGGCTGAGCGGCCTGCTTCGCTGCTTACAGAACCGTAAAAAAGACTTTGCAATCTTTCTTGAGAAAAATCGAAAAAAGCCTTGACATTTCCAGCAATATGGTGTATGATAACTCCTGTCGCCGCGATGAGCGTCCGACAGAGTGACGCGGGGTAGAGCAGTTTGGTAGCTCGTCGGGCTCATAACCCGGAGGTCGCAGGTTCAAGTCCTGCCCCCGCAACCATGTGGCTCCGTAGCTCAGTTGGCTAGAGCATTCGGTTCATACCCGGAGTGTCATAGGTTCGAATC
>CAKUFA010000037.1 GCA_934647165.1 uncultured Clostridia bacterium
AATCGAAAAATCTGCAAGCAGCAGATGGCGGAAAAGGCATCGCCTACGCTGCCAATGAATTGTGCGGTATTGCCTTATATCAAGTGTAAATGGGGTGGACGAATGAGTGTTGAAATCACGCGGCTGATGGTTGAGGTTGCTGTGGGACAGGGGCTGAAGAACCTGCGCAGGCAGTTTAACCGGCGCGTGCTGCGCAATGCGGTGGAGCATGGCGGTCGCTTTTCCCACGGACGGTTCCAGCAGCTGCTGTTTCAAACCCTGCAGGAGATGCTGCGTTCGGAAGATCACCCGTATTATACCCTGTGCAGCCGCCTGGCCAACGAGGTGGACGAACGGTACCTGCTGGGCTACGGCGTGAACCTTGGCTTTGAAAGCTGGACGCGGGGCGCCAAAACCATCCGCCGCCTGGAAAGCGAGGAACAGTGTAACATTCCATGGTGCCTGACTATCACCACCGCCGGTGATGGGAAACAGATGGATGCGGATACACTGTGCGCGCTGATCGAGCAGGGTATGAAGGTGGGCGTGATGACTTATCTGCTGGAAGAGCAGGCTGCCCGCGCCGCGCTGCTGACCCAGGTATGCGACCGCTTCCCCGCCTGCGCCATCACCGTTCTCCTGCCGGATGAGGCCATCACGCCGCACTGGCTGGAGGAAGTGCGCGGCATTGATAACCTTGCGCCGGTTGCCGTTCGCAAAAGCGGCGCCTTCCTTTCAACTGAAGCGCTGAAAGCCAGCCGGCGGCTCTTCGCACTGTGCCGGGAATACGATGCGCTGACCGCCGATCGCCTGATGAAAACCGGTGATCTGCGCCTGGCTGAGGAAGGCAGCGGGCAAGTGGTATTCTTCCGCCCCACGGCAGATTGCCCCGAAGATGTGCGGGAGCGCCTGAATGCCTATTTGCTGGACAAAAAGCTGCGTCCGGTGCATCCGGTATTCCCCATTGATCTGTCCTATGACCTGTCGCGGGTCGATCGGATCATCTCCACGGATGACTGCCGCCTGTCAATCGCGGTGGACGGGCAATATCTGCTTGGGGAAGCCATGCAGCCAACAGGGCTGTATTTCCCGGCACTGCCGCTGTACGAAGTCATGCAGCAGCTGCTGAAAAAAACATAACACAATGACGTTTTGGATAGATCGCCAAGCAAAAAAAGCGGCCTTAGGGAGCAGAAATTGCACGCATTTTCCACTTCCCGAGCCGCTTTTTTGCTGCCTTCAGGGCTTTTCCGGCGCTTCTTTCTGCGTCCCCATGCCGTGAATTTTGCCGATGATGAAGGAAGAAAGCGTTACCGTGACCAGGGAGCAGGCTATTTTCTGCCATGGAATGTAGGACAGTGACAGTGCCAGCACCACCAGATCCGTGAACAGATAGGCACGATCCACCGGCCAGTGGAGTTTTTTCGCAATCACCAGTGCCAACGCGTCATCCCCGCCGGAAGCGCCGCCAGCGCGCACCACAAGCCCTACGCCAACGCCCACAAAAAGGCCGCCCACCACGGCCGCCAACAGCGGCATGCCGCCAAGGCTGGGCAGCACATAGCCAATGCGCTCCCACAAGGCATAAAACAACCCAAAGCCGCCGGTTGCACACAACGCGCAGCGGAGAAAGCTGCGTCCCAAATATTTCAGCCCTAAGGCATAGCAAATCACATCCAGCACCACCTCGGTGATGGCAGGGGAAATGCCCGTCCAGTGCTGCACCAGCAGCGTTGTGCCCAGCACACCACCCTCGGTAATCTGGCTCTGGCTGTGCACATTGAACAGACCAAATGACAAAATAGCCGTGCCGGCAAGCAGCATCACATAGCGCCGCCATTCGCGTTTCAGGTGCGAAACCATGGTTCAAACCTCCTTATTTGCTTGACGTAAGCCATGATAAACGATATAGTAACTATACTGTCAAGCACAAAAAAGGAGGCACGGTATGGGCATTCGTTTTACCACCGGGGAAATGGCGCAGCTGCACGGCGTTTCCAAGCAGACATTGATTTTCTATGACAAGGCGGGCGTATTTTCCCCCGCTCTGCGAGACGAAAGCAACGGCTATCGCTACTATGCGCCGGAGCAACTGGAAATGCTCGACCATGTTTTGATGCTGAAGGAATCCGGCATGAGCCTGAAAGAGATCCGCGACTTTCTCGCCCTGCCAAAGCCTGATGGCGCGCTGGATGCGCTGCGCTGCCAACGCGCAGTACTCATGGCTCGGCAAAAACAGCTGGCGGCAGCAAGCGAGCGCCTTGATCGAAAAATTGCCCGGCTGGAAGGGCTGCAAAACTGCCACGGCCATGGCGTAACCTTCGTGGAGCTTCCGCCCCAGCCCATGGCGACGCTTGCCGTGCCCGCTCCCGGTGCGCCAATGGACGCGGATCTTGCCCTCAAGCGGCTTTTGCGGCAGGTGATGGATGCGCACATGCCTTTTGATTATCAAATGGGCACCCGGGTGGGCTTGGACGCCATGACTGACGGTGCATGGACAAGGGTCTGCGAGGTATTCTTCCCCCTGGCCAAGCCCTGCCGCGCAGCCGGATGCCGTATTCGCCCTGCCGGGCGCTTTGCCCGCGCGCTGCACACCGGCGCTTATGCCAATGTGGGGCAGACATATTCGCAGATGCTCTCCGCCATTGCAGCCGAAGGGCTGCATGCTTCGGATGCATCCTATGAAACATGCCTGCTGGACAGCATGCTGGTACGCAGCGCCGCGGAATACCTGACGGAAGTGCTGATTCCCGTAGCGTAATGCAGGCATTTTTCAGATCAGTGCGTTTGTTGCAGAAAAAAGCGCAAAAAAAAGCGGCCGAAGCCGCTTTTTTTGTTTATCCGCGACGAGCCGCAAAGCACTCGCTGCAGTAAACAGGACGATCCTCACGGGGCACAAAAGGAACCTGCGTGGGCTTACCACAGTTGGCGCAGATTGCGTCATGCATCTCGCGGGGAGCGCCGGCAGCGGGACGATTCGCCTTGCGAGCCTGACGGCACGCCTTGCAACGGGTGGGCTCGTTCTGGAAGCCCTTTTCGGCGTAGAATTCCTGCTCACCGGCGGTGAAAACGAACTCAGCACCACAGTCTTTGCAAACCAGCGTCTTGTCTTCGTACATGGTTAGGTAACCCCCTGAAAATGAAAAATAGGTGATATCCCCCGGCTGACCTGATTTTTGACCCCACACACGCCGCCTGGAAGGTTGCTCAACGCATATTCGCGCCCTCACGCACTTCTCTCGGGGCATTGCCCCGGACGGACTTACATCTAGACCGCACCATGCTCCCCGCCGCTTTGGACGGATTACGTGGACCGCTTTGCCTGCGACTGGCATCGGCTTTCAATCACAGACCCGAAGGAATCAACCGCGTTCATTATAATTCGCGCGGCAGAAAAAGGCAAGCACATTTTACCTCAAATCACGAAAAAAACAGATTTTTTGCATTTTCTACCTCCAAATACCTGCATTTTGTTAGCACTCTTTTTTGTTGAGTGCTAGAAAATACTTGCATTTCTGTCTGGATGGTGCTACAATGGTCAAAGTCAAGGAAAGGTCAAACCCTTCCTTTCAGCAAGGAGGTTAAATAAAATGGCTATGAATATGGAAAAAGGCAGCGTATCCATTGACGCGCAAAACATCATGCCCGTCATTAAGCGGTGGCTGTATTCGGATAAGGATATTTTTCTGCGTGAGGTGGTCAGCAACGGCTGCGACGCCATCACCAAATTCCGCATGACGCACATCGGCACGGATGAGCCCATGCAGGTGACCGTAACCGTGGACAAGGACAAGAAGGAACTGCGCATTGCCGACACAGGCATTGGTATGACGGCCGATGAAGTGCGCCGCTACATCAATCAGGTTGCTTTCTCCAGTGCCGAGGAGTTCCTCAAGCAGTATCAGGGCGACAAGGACGGCGAGAAGGGCGGCATCATCGGCCATTTCGGCCTGGGCTTCTACTCGGTCTTCATGGTAGCGGACAAGGTGGAAATTGAAACGTTGAGCTGCCAGGAAGGCGCGGAGCCTGTGCACTGGGAGTCCACCGACGGCATGGACTTTGAAATGCAGAAGGGCACCCGCACCGCCCACGGCACCACCATCATCCTGCACGTGAGCGAGGAAGAAAAGGAATTCCTGGAAATGTACCGCGTGCGCGAAGTGCTGAACCGTTACTGCGGCTACATGAACAGCCCCATTTATCTGGAGGATGCCTGCGCCAAGCCTGTAGAAAAGGAAGTGCCCGTGGAAGGCCAGACCAATGAGGATGGCACCCCCAAGACCGAAAAGGTAACGGAGCTGCCCAAGCCCACGTTGATCAACGACGTTGCTCCCCTGTGGCTCAAGAAGCCCAGCGAGTGCACGGATGAAGAGTACAAGACTTTCTATCACAAGATGTTCTCGGACTATGAGGATCCGCTGTTCTGGGTTCACCTGAACGTGGACTATCCGTTCAACCTGAAGGGCATCCTGTATTTCCCGAAGCTGAAGAACGACTTCGGCACCCGGGAAGGCGAAATCAAGCTGTTCTCCGGCCAGGTGTTTGTGGCGGACAACATCAAGGAGATCATTCCTGAGTTCCTGATGCTGCTCAAGGGTGTGATTGACTGCCCTGACCTGCCGCTGAACGTGAGCCGCTCTTTCCTGCAAAACGACGGGTACGTGAAGAAGATCAGCGCCCACATCACCAAGAAGGTAGCAGACAAGCTGACCGGCATGTTTGCCACCGAGCGCAAAACCTACGAAGGCTACTGGGACGACATTGCACCCTTTGTGAAATACGGCTGCATGAAGGATGCCAAGTTCTATGAAAGCGTGAAGGGCGCGTTGCTGTTCAAGACAACCGGCGGCGAGTATCTGACGCTGGAAGAATACAAGACCCGCAACGAAGGCAAAACCGACAAAAAGGTTTATTACACAAACGACGCCAAGCGGCAGGCTGCATCCGTTGCGCTGTACACCCAGCGCGGCATTGATGTGGTGGTGATGGACATCATCATTGACGTAAACTTCCTGTCCTTCATGGAATACAGCGCAGGTGAAGATGGGCTCAGCTTTGCCCGGGTGGATGCGGATGTATCCGGCCTGACGGAGGATTCCGAAGAAGGCAAGGAGCTGGATGCAGACAAGCTGCAAACGCTGTTCCGCAAGGCTCTTGGCAAAGACGACCTGACTGTGAAGCTGGAGTCCCTGGCCAATGCGGATCTTGCCGCCATGGTAACCGAGGATGAGCAGGCGCGCCGTTTCAAGGATATGAGCCGCATGTACGGCCAGAGTTTCCCGATGCCAGATCGGTTCACGCTGGTGCTGAATCGCCGCTGCCCCACGGTGCAGGCGCTTGCTGCACGCAATGCGGACGATGAGACCACATCTCTGCTGTGCCAGCAGGTTTATGACCTGGCACGCATGGCCGCGCAGCCCCTGGAAGCAGAGGAAATTACCACCTTCCTCACCCGCTCTCAGAAGCTGTTGGAGCTGCTGGTAAAATAACCAAACATAACCTCTGCGGGAGGAAATCGTTCAGAGCGACGGTTTCCTCCCGCTTTTACGATCGGAGAAAAATAGAGTTGACGCATAGCCTTTGTTTGCAAGACGCGCCTGCAGCCCCAAAGGCTCTGTGTACTTTCATACCTGAAACGCACAAGCAAAAAGCGGGCAAGCCGTTTGCTTTGCAGCATACAGCCTGTCCGCCTCAATTCGATTGACGAACCCTTATCATGCTTGTGCGGGACAGCTACGCCGCCCTTTCGCCCGGAGCATTCACCTTAGAACTGCATCTTATCCTCGATATACTTGCGAAGGTCAGCAATCGCGATGCGCTCCTGAAGCATGGTGTCACGGTCACGGACGGTGACGGTGCCGGTCGCTTCGGTGTCAAAGTCCACGCAGATGGAGAACGGCGTGCCGATCTCATCCTGGCGGCGATAGCGCTTGCCGATGGAGCCGGTCTCGTCATAATCCACGGGGAAATACTTAGCCAGCTCCTGATGAATCTCGCTGGCAAGGGAACCCAACTTGTTCTTTTGCAGCGGCAGCACAGCCGCCTTGAAGGGCGCCAGCGCCGGGTGCAGGTGCAGCACGGTGCGCACATCGCCGCCGTCGAGGGTTTCCTCATCATAGGCATTGCACAGGAAGGCCAGCACGGCACGTTCCACGCCTAGGGAAGGCTCAATGCAATAAGGCACATACTTTTCGTTGGTCACCGGATCCAGGTATTCCATGGACTTGCCGGAATGTTCCTGATGGCGGGTCAGGTCATAGTCCGTGCGGTCGGCCACGCCCCACAATTCGCCCCAGCCGAAGGGGAACAGGAACTCGAAGTCCGTGGTCGCCTTGGAATAGAAGGCCAGCTTTTCCGGCTCATGATCGCGCAGGCGCAGGCTTTCTTCCTTTACGCCCAGGTGCAGCAGCCAGTCCCGGCAGAAGGAACGCCAATACTGGAACCATTCCATATCCTCGCCCGGCTTGCAGAAGAACTCCAGCTCCATCTGCTCAAATTCACGCACACGGAAAATGAAGTTGCCGGGGGTAATCTCATTGCGGAAGGATTTGCCGATCTGCGCGATACCAGCCGGCAGTTTCTTGCGGGTGGTGCGCATCACATTCTGGAAATTCACAAAGATGCCCTGCGCCGTTTCAGGCCGCAGATAAATCTCGTTGGCGGCGTTTTCCGTCACGCCGGCATAGGTCTTGAACATCAGGTTGAACTGACGGATGCTGGTAAAGTCCTTCTTGCCGCAAACAGGGCACACAATGTCATGCTCGGCAATGTACTTTTCCAGCTCCTCATTCGTCCAGCCATCGCCGGTTTCCTCGCCGTGTGTAAAGTCCTCAATCAGTTTATCCGCGCGGAAACGCGCCTTGCAGGCCTTGCAGTCCATCAGCGGATCATTGAAGCCGCCCACATGACCGGATGCCACCCACACTTCGCGGTTCATCAGAATAGCGCAGTCCAGCCCGGTGTTATACTTGCTCTCCTGCACAAATTTCTGCCACCAGGCCTTCTTCACATTGTTCTTCAGCTCCACGCCCAGGGGGCCGAAGTCCCACGTGTTGGCCAGACCGCCGTAAATTTCGCTGCCGGAAAAAATGAAGCCGCGGTTCTTGCAAAGAGCCACCAGCTTATCCATCGTTAAGTCAGCCATGTTTTTGCCTCCTACCGGATATTCTCTTTAGTATCATAGGCGCAATGACGATGTTTGTCAAGAAAAAACGACCGGAGCTTTGCATGCAAAACTCCAGCCCGTTATTTCTGCATTGCTTTACTGCCATGCCAGCGTGCTGTCCACCCAACCGCCTGCCGTGCCGGTATAGGCATACACCAGCGGCTGCGCAGTTCGCTCGGCAAAGCTCAGCGTTTCGCCCTTGTGGAAAACGCTCATCTGCGTTCCATCCTGCGTGTAGCAAACCACATCCTCCTGAAGCTTCCTCCGATTGGGTCTGGACGTTTTCGGTTCGCCGCCCAAATCGCTCAGCGCCATGTAGCCGCTCCGCCCGTCCTGCATTCGCACATGCGCCAGCTTGTGATCAATGCCCAGTACCTCGGCCTTCGTCCCTTGGTCATAGGTACAGCTGATTCCCTGCGCCACGCCGTCCACACTGTCCATATACAATGCAGAACGGTTTTTCCGCACTGTGGCCAGGGGCGGCGCCATCGTGCCGCCATCCGCCTCCCAGCTGTAATCGAGGTATTTCGTCATCACCCAGCCGCACTTGCCCTCAATGCCCACATAGGCCCATCCTTTGGCTTCGGTTGTAGTGTAGAGAAAGGTCACGCTGGTTCCCGCGTAATATTTGCCAAGGGACAGTGCGCTCTTGCTGGGTGAAACGCGCAGGTTCAGCCGCTTGGTTGCATCGTCGCTGCGCACCAGTGCGCTTGTCATATTGTCTGTCATGCACACTTCCTTCAGGCGCATCCAGCCGGTTTTCCCATCGTCATACAGCACTTGCACGTAGCTTTTATTCTCCGGAATAGCTTGCAGGAACACAAGCTCACCCTTTTGCACCTGCCCAATCACCTGCTGACCATCATCCCCCGCATACACATCGCGGCTGGTTGCGCCATTGTAAAGGTATACCTGTGCGCGCATGCCGCCTTCCGTCCACCTGCTTGCCCGATCCGAGCCGCGCAGCACATTTTGGCTTTCCATCCAGCCGCTCAAGTTTCCAAATTGAACTTGCAAAAAACCGCCTTGCTCCCCCGTCACCTGCACCTCTACACCGTCAAACACGGTAGCTATGACTGTCGCGGAGGCATTCGGCGCACTTCTGAGCATCAGATACGGCCTGCATTCCTCGTAATTCTCCATGCTTTGCACCGGGACATACAACTGCCCCATGGAGCGATCTCCCTGCGGCGTTGCGTCCGACGCTTCCCGATACACAGCAAAGCTTGTGGGCAGCGTTGCCGCATCCATTCCTGCCAGCGTAATGTCATACACATTGTAGCAGCCTTTGTTTGTAACATTGTCCTTCACGGTTTTAGCGCTGAAAAAGAGATTTGTTCCGTCATTCTTCGTTATGTTCGTCAGCCACCAGCCATCCGTTGCATAGAAGAACCTGTAGGTCGTGCCGTCGGCATACACAAGCTTGAAATTTCTGCTGCCATCACACTGACTCACCTGATAGTCGTCATAATGATACTCCACTGCCTCCGGCAGCAAGGTGGGCGCGCCCGCATCCTGCCTCACTGCTCCGGCCGAAAACACCGCCACCCACGCGCCATCCAGATTGTTGAAAACTCCCAGAACGTATTTTCCATCCTGGCGGAGCAACACCTGCCCGCACGACCATTTGCCAAAGCGCATAACGGCATAGCCGTCCACTACACCGGCCTGCTCGTAGCCGCTGCCTTGCACTGCGCCCAGCAGCTCCGCAGGCCACGCATCCACAAAATGCAGCAGATAGGATGGGTTCTTTGCGTTTTCTGCCGCAAACCAGTCCGGAATTTCCTCACTAACGGCCGCAGATATTCCCATCACGCACAGGCAGAGCATAAGCGCAAGCAGTCGTTTCATTTAACCATTTTCTCCTCTCGGTAAACATCTGTCAACCATTCAACGAAAAGGGCTGGATAAATCCTGCACGCTTTTCCCATTTTTACAAAAAAAGAGAGGATACGCTGAACGCGCTCCTCTCTGCTTGCACACTTTGCTAAAAGCCCGATGCAATTAACCCTGCTTCTGCTTGTGCTTGGGGTTTTCGCAGATGACCATGACCTTGCCCTTACGCTTGATGATCTTGCACTTTTCACAAATCGGCTTCACAGACGGCCTGACCTTCATGTTCAGTTACCTCCTTGCAGTAGTTTATCAGCCCTTGCTGCGCCAGGTGATCCGACCACGGGTCAGATCATAGGGCGAAAGCTCGATGGTCACTTTGTCACCGGGATAAATGCGGATGAAGTTCATGCGCATTTTACCGGAAATATGCGCCAGAATCTGGTGGCCGTTGGGCAGCTCCACCTGAAACATGGCATTGGGAAGGGCCTCGATGACCTTGCCTTCCATTTCGATGACGTCGCTCTTGGACAACTTCAGCCCTCCTTGCACAGCGGCTGGTCGATTTCAAGCCCCGCGGCTTTCAGCGCCTTGCGCAAGTCGCTGTCGAGCAGTTGATGGCTGCTAAGGCCATCAGCGATGCCCGAAACCACCACGGGCTTGGGGTGCAGATGCTTGACTTTCTTTTTCTTGGGATGCGCCAGTTTACGCGTCAGGCCATCAGCCATCAGCACATACTGGTCGTCCACCACTTGAAGGACAACGAAGCAGCGCCCCGCGTCCCGTCCCTGCCGGGAGAGAACCACGCGACCAATCTCCATCGGGAGGCGCTCCATCATTCCTCCTCCTTCCAGGTAAAGCCCGGATACGTGAGGATTTCAGGCAGTCCGTCCTCGTTGATGGCGATGGTATGTTCATAGTGGGAGCAGAGACTGCCGTCGCGGGTGCGGAAGCACCACTCGTCGTCATCCACTGTCACCCGCCAATCCCCAGCGGAGATCATCGGCTCAATGGCAATGGTCATGCCTTTACGAAGCCTGAGGCCGTGTCCCGGCTCGCCAAAGTTGTACACGGCAGGATCTTCGTGCATTTCCCGGCCAATACCGTGCCCCGTCAGGTCGCGAATCACGCCGCAGCCATGGCTTTCCGCCCAAGACTGGATCGCATGACCCACATCTCCCAGCCGGTTGCCTGCCACTGCCTGGCGCGCGCCTTTCCAGAAGCACTGCTCAGTGATCTCAATGAGGGCTTCCGCCTGCGCAGAAATTTCCCCCACGCCCATGGTAAACGCGCTGTCCGCCTGCCAACCGTCCAGCACCAGCCCACAATCAATGCTGATGATGGAGCCTTCCTTCAGGATCTGCTTTTCCGAAGGAATTCCGTGAACAATCTGTTCGTCCACACTGGTGCACAGTGTGGCGGGATAGCCCTCGTAATGCAGGAACGAAGGAATGGCGTGATTCTTGCGAATGAGCTGTTCGGCATACACATCCAGCGCAGCCGTGCTCATGCCAGGTTTCACAGCTTCACGGAGCTTTTGCAGCACCTCGTAGAGGAGTGCTCCGGCCTCGCGCATTTTCCCAATCTGATCAGGATTTTTCAAGCTAATCATTGTTTGACCCCTAAGGTATTCAGGATCGTGCCGAAAATGGCATCCACATCCTGCGCTCCGTCAACGCGGTGCAGCAGTTTTTGATCCTGATAGTAGCTGACAAGCGGCGCCGTCTGCTCATGATACACCTTCAGACGTCTGAGCACCGTCTCCGGCTTGTCATCGTCACGCTGCACAAGCGGTTCGCCGCACTTTTCGCACTTATCGCCTTGCAGGTGGGACACATGATACGTGGCTCCGCAATGCAGACACACGCGCCGACCGCTGAGCCGTTTGACAAGGTGATCGTCTTCCACATGCAGCTCCACCACCGCGTCAATGTTGGCAAAATTCGCCAACGCTTCCGCTTGGGGCACTGTCCGCGGAAATCCGTCCAGGATATAGCCATTCGCGCAATCGCACTGCGCAAGACGATCTTTCACAATGTCAATCACAACTTCATCGGGCACAAGCTTGCCTGCATCAATGTAGGCCTTGGCTTTCAGACCGGTGGGCGTTTCTTCCTTGATGGCTCTGCGGAGGATATCCCCCGTGGAAATCTGCGGAATGTTCAGCTTTGCGCAAATGCGCTGTGCCTGTGTGCCCTTCCCGGCTCCGGGAGGTCCCAGAAAGATGATGTTCATTCTGTTGCTCCTTTCCAGCGTGTGCAGCAGCAACACAAAATATGCCTGCCGCAGCAACACGTCCGTTACCCCGGCGCGTTTCACCCATCAAGCCATGCACCGGGCTTTTGCAAGCGTCGGTGCATGGCTGATGCATTTTACATGAATCCGATGTTGTCCATATCCATGTCGATGCCGCGGACACTCATCTCGCCCTGGATGGTGCGGACGGTTTCCAGCGCCACGCTCACAGCAATCAGGATGGACGAAGCGGCAAAGGGCACGCTCGTCTGCAGCTGAGCCGTCAGCAGGGTAGGCACCGCAGCCAGGATCGCCAGGAACAGGGCGGCAAACAGGTTCAGGCGGTTCACTGTGGTCTGCAGATACTGGCGGATGTTCTTGCCGCGGGTACCGGGGATCACAGCGCCCTGCATGAGCAGCTGTTCAGCCTGCTGCTTGGGATCGAAGCTGATGGAGGAGTAGAAGAACGTGAACGCCACAATCAGCAGTGCGGAAATAATCATATACCACACGCTGCCGGTGTTCATGTAGCGGGACCACCAAATGTAGGCGCCGCTGTTGGTGCCGCCAATCAGCTGGATGATCGTTCCGGGGAACGCCAGGAAGCTGTAGGCGAAGATCAGGGGCAGCACACCGACGCTGACGACCTTCAGGCTCATGTGGGTGCTCTGACCGCCGTACACACGGCGACCCTTCACCTGCTTGGCGATTTGCAGCGGAATGCGGCGCTCGCCCATGTCCACGAAGGTAACGACAACGGTCATGATGATAGCCACCACGATGATGCTCACCGCGCTGAGCCAGGCAGACGCCGTTCCGGTAGAGAAGGCGGCGCTGAAGCTCTTCACGATGCCGTTGAACAGGTTGGAAATGATGCCCACAAAGATGAGCAGCGAAATGCCGTTGCCCACACCCTTGTCGGTGATGCGCTCGCCGATCCACATAGCCAGGGCAGAACCGCCTGCCATGCTCACGCCAACCAGCACATAGTTCAGCCAGCCGGACTTCACATAGCCCAGGCCTGCCACCAGACCGATGGCCTGCACGGCGGCCAAGCCAACCGTAACATAACGGGTGATGCGGGCAATTTTCTCACGGCCACCCTCTTCGTCCTTCTGCATACGCTCCAGCGCCGGAATAGCGATGGTCAGCAGCTGCATGATAATGGACGCATTGATGTAGGGCGTGATGCCCATGGCCATGATCGTCATCTGGGAAAATGCGTTACCGGTCATCATGTTGACCAGCTCCAGCAGAGGCAGAGTGCTGGCGTTGGTGCTGGAGAGCACCTTCGCCGCATCCACACCGGGCGCCGGGATCACGCCGACCAGGCGGAAGAGAATCAGCATACCAAAGGTGTACAGAATCTTTTTCCGCAGGTCAGGGATCTTCCACATCTTCTTGAGGCTCTGAATCATATCAGATCACCTCGGCTTTCCCGCCGAGTGCCTCGATCTTCTCCTTTGCCGTGGCGGTGAACTTCGCAGCCTGAACGGTAAGCTTCTTGGTCAGCTCGCCGTTGCCCATGATCTTCAGACCGTCCAGCGTCTTCTTGATGATGCCAGCGTCGATCAGGGACTGTGCAGTAACCACATCGCCATCGTTGAAGATTTCAAGGCGTTCAACGTTCACGCAGGCATATTCGGTGCCAAAGACATTGTTGAAGCCCTTCTTAGGCACACGACGATACAGAGGCATCTGGCCGCCCTCAAAGCCGGGGCGCTTGCCGCCGCCGGAGCGCGCCTTCGCGCCCTTGTGGCCCTTGCCGGAGGTCTTGCCCAGACCAGAGCCCACGCCGCGGCCCAGGCGCTTGGGCGCCGTGGTGGAACCGACAGCGGGGGTCAACTCGTGCAGTTTCATTGGGGTTTCCCTCCTTTACTCGTTCACTTCTTCGACCTTCACCATGTGCTTCACGGCAAAGATCTGCCCGCGGACAGCGGCGTTGTCAGGCTGCATAACAGTCTGACCCACCTTGCGCAGGCCCAGCGCCGCCACCGTGGCCTTATGCTTGGGCAGGCTGGCGATGGGAGACTTCGTCAAGGTAATCTTGAGTTTCATCGTTCCTTCCTCCTTAGCCCAGCAGTTCTTCCACGGTCTTGCCGCGCATCTTGGCAATCTGCTCCGCGCTGTGCAGAAGCTTAAGCGCTTCCAGGGTTGCCTTCACCATGTTGATGGGGTTGTTGGTACCGAAGGACTTCGTGCGAATATCCTTCACACCAGCCAGCTCCAGCACGGCACGAGCCGCGCCGCCGGCGATCACGCCGGTGCCTTCGGGAGCAGGCAGCAGCACGCACTTGGCAGTGCTGTAGTAGCCGGTGCTCTCATGAGGGATGCTGGTATTGTTGAGCGGCACGGTAATCATGTGCTTCTTGGCATCCTCGCCAGCCTTGCGAATGGCCTCGGGGATTTCAGCAGCCTTGCCCATGCCCGCGCCGACACGGCCGTTTTCATCGCCGACCACGACCAGCGCAGAGAACCGCATGTTGCGGCCGCCCTTCACCGTCTTGGACACGCGATTGACAGCGACCAGTCTTTCCTTGAATTCGCTGACCTGTTCGTAGCGTTGCATTTGCGTGTGTCCTCCTTTTTAGAAATCGAGTCCGGCTTCACGGGCGCCCGCGGCAACTTCCGCCACGCGGCCAGTGTACACATAGCCGCCGCGGTCGAACACCACGGTCTTGATGCCGGCCTGGACAGCACGCTCACCCAGGAGCTTACCAACCTTCTTGGCGGCGCCCTTCTTGTCAACATCCTCCAGCTGACCCTTCAGCGCGGGATCCACCGTGGATGCGCTCACCAGCGTCACGCCCTTCACATCGTCGATGATCTGAGCGTAGATGTGATTCAGGCTGCGATACACGGATAGACGCGGCATATCAGGGGTGCCGCTGATCTTTTTGCGAACCCGCGCGTGACGAATCACGCGAACTTCATTCCGGTCACGCTTTTTGAACATTCTGCAGTCACTCCTTACTTCTTACCGGTCTTGCCTTCCTTGCGGCGGATGTGCTCACCCGTATACTTGATGCCCTTGCCCAGATAGGGTTCAGGCTTACGGATGGCGCGGATATCCGCGGCAAGGTTGCCCACCTGCTGCTTGGAGATGCCCTTCACGATGATGGTGTTGGGGTTGGGGGTCTCAAAGCTGATGTTTTCGGGGGCATCGAGGATCACGGGATGGGAGAAGCCGATGTTGATGGTCAGCTTCTTGCCGCCTTCAGCCGCGGCGCGATAACCGGTGCCAACCAACTCCAGACTCTTGGAGAAGCCGTCGGTCACGCCGACAACCATGTTGTGCACCAGCGCACGGTACAGGCCGTGCATAGCCTTGTGGGGCTTGGAATCGGTGGGGCGTTCGAGGGTCACCACATTGCCCTCCTGCTTCACGGTGATGGCGCTGTTCACCTGCTGGGACAGGGTACCCTTGGGACCCTTGACCGTCACCAGGTTATCGTCACCGACCGTAACCGTCACGCCCGCGGGGACATGAATCGGAAGTCTTCCGATACGAGACATATTCGCACCTCCATTGACGTGTCGGTTTTACCAGATGTAAGCCAGCACTTCGCCGCCCATGGCGTTCTTGCGGGCTTCCTTGTCCGTCATCAGACCCTTGCTGGTGCTGACGATGGCGATTCCAAGGCCGCCGAGGACCTTGGGCAGCTCCTCGCAGCGCGCGTAAACGCGCAGACCGGGCTTGCTGATGCGTTTGAGACCATTGATAACGGGGGTCTGCTTCCCGTTGACGTACTTCAGGGTGATCTTGATAGAGCCCTGCAGGCCGTCGTCCACATAGTCAACCGCCTTGATGTAGCCTTCGTTCAGCAGGATCTTGGCGATGGCCTTCTTGGTGTTGCTGGCCGGCAGCGTGACCGTGTCGTGCTTGGCGACCTGGGCATTGCGGATCCGGGTGAGCATATCGCCGATGGGATCACTAATAACCATGGTTTAACCTCCTTCCGTTCTTCTCCGCTTACCAGCTGGCCTTGCGGACACCGGGGATTTGGCCCTTGTAGGCCAGCTCTCTGAAGCAGATACGGCACACACCGTACTTGCGCAGCACCGAGTGCGGACGACCGCACAGACGGCAGCGGGTATAAGCACGGGTGGAGAACTTGGGAGTCCTCGACTGCTTGAGTTTCATGCTCAGCTTAGCCACTTATTTTTCCTCCTTCAATTACGCCTGTGCGAAGGGCATGCCCAGCAGGCGCAGCAGCTCCATGCACTCCTCATCGGTCTTGGCGGTGGTCACGAAGATCATTTCCATACCGCGGATCTTCTCAACCTTGTCATACTCGATTTCGGGGAAGAGCAGCTGCTCACGGATGCCCAGGGCGTAATTGCCGCGGCCGTCGAAGGCCTTGGTGCTCACGCCGCGGAAGTCGCGCACACGGGGAAGCGCGATGTTGACGAGCTTGTCCATGAATTCTTCCATGCGGGAGCCGCGCAGCGTCACCTTCGCGCCGATGTTCTGGCCCTCACGCAGCTTGAAGTTAGCGATGGACTTCTTCGCCTTGGTCACCATGGGCTTCTGACCGGCAATGGTCGTCAGCTCATTGACAGCCATCTCCAGCGCCTTGGCATTGTCCTTGCAATCGCCCAGACCCATGTTGATGACGATCTTTTCCAGCTTCGGAATTTCCATAACGTTCTTGTAGCCGAACTTCTGCTGCAAAGCAGGAACAGCCTCGGCCAGGTACTTTTCCTTAATACGGGTAGCCATATGGCTTTTCCTCCTTCTCAGTCAATTTCCGCCTGGCACTTCTCGTTCTTGCACACGCGGATCATCTTGCGGACAGTCTTGCCCGCCTCGTTGGTCACCGTGGTCACCTTGTGGGCAACGCGTGTCGCCTTGCCGCACTTGGGGCACACCAGCATCACGTTCGAAGCGTCGATGGGCAGCTCCTTCTTCACGATGCCGCCGGGCTGCATGGCGTTGCGGGCCTTCTGGTGCTTGGTCACCATATTCACGCCCTCAACGGTCACACGACCGGTCTTGGGGAAAGCGGCAGAGATCTTGCCCTGCTTGCCCTTGTCCTTGCCGGAGATGACAACGACCATATCGTTTGTCTTCACATGCATATCGTCTCTACCTCCTTACAGCACTTCGGGAGCCAGGGAGACGATCTTCATGAAGTCCTTCTCGCGCAGCTCACGGGCAACAGGTCCAAAGATACGGGTACCGCGGGGCAGCTTCTGATCGTTGATGATCACAGCAGCGTTATCATCAAACTTGATGTAGCTACCATCGGGGCGGCGCTTGTTCTTGCGCATCCGGACGATCACGGCCTTGACCACATCGCCCTTCTTCACGGTGCCGCCGGGGGTGGCGGTCTTCACGCTGGCAACGATCACGTCGCCAATGGAACCGTCACGCCGGAAAGAACCGCCCAGCACGCGGATGCACATGATTTCCTTGGCGCCGGAGTTATCGGCAACCTTAAGTCGCGTTTGCGGCTGAATCATAGGGTATTTCCTCCTTACAACATGACGGCAGGCTTACTTGGCCTTCTCGATGATCTCCACCAGGCGCCAGCGCTTGTCGTGGGACAGCGGGCGGGTTTCCATCACACGGATGGTATCGCCCACGCCGCACTCGTTGTTCTCATCGTGAACCTTCAGCTTGCTGGTCTGGTTCATGATCTTACCATACAGGGGATGACGGACGCGGGTCTTGATCTGGATGACGCAGGTCTTGTCCATCTTGTCGCTGATCACGACGCCGATCCGGGTTTTACGAAGTCCTCTTTCTTCAGTCATTGAAGCGGCTGCCTCCTTTCAGTATCTCTTACGCCTGCTCCTTGAGGCGAAGAACGGTCTTGGCCCGTGCAATATCGCGCTTCACGGCGCTGATCTGCATGGTGTTTTGCAGCTGTCCGGTGGCAAGCTGGAAACGAAGGTTGAACAGCTCGCTCTTCAGCTCCTTCACCTTATCGGTGATCTGTTCCGGGGTCATAGCGGAGAATTCATTTGCCTTCATTATTTGTCACCACCCGCTTCAGTCTTGGCCGCATCATCGGTGCGGCGGATGAACTTGGTCTTCAGGGGCAGCTTGTGCGCAGCCAGACGCAGCGCCTCACGCGCAGACTCTTCAGGCACGCCGGCGATCTCGAACAGCACACGGCCGGGCTTGACCACCGCCACCCAGTACTCGGGAGAGCCCTTGCCGGAACCCATTCGAGTTTCAGCAGGCTTCTCGGTCACAGGCTTATCGGGGAAGATTTTGATCCACACCTGACCGCCACGCTTGGTGTAACGGGTCAGGGCGATACGGGCGGCCTCGATCTGCTGAGAAGTCACCCAGCAGGGCTCGGTTGCCTGGAGGCCGAATTCGCCGTAAGCCAGGAAGTTGCCGCGATGGGCTTCGCCCTTCATGCGACCGCGGAACACCTTGCGGCGCTTAACTCTCTTCGGCATCAGCATAGGTTACTTTACCTCCTTCGCGGCAGGGGCCTTCTTGGCCTTGGGCAGGATCTGTCCCTTGTAGATCCAGACCTTCACGCCCAGGCGGCCATAGGTGGTCTTGGCTTCAGCAAAGCCATAGTCGATGTTGGCGCGCAGCGTCTGCAGCGGGATGGAACCATCGTGATAGTGCTCGGTACGGGCAATATCAGCACCGCCCACACGGCCGCTCACGCAGGTCTTCACACCCTTCACGCCGTTGATCTTCATCGCACGCTGCTGAGCCTGCTTCAGGGCACGGCGGAAGCTGATACGCTTCTCCAGCTGCTGGGCGATGTTCTCAGCCACCAGCTGAGCATCAGCGTCAGGCTGCTTCACTTCCATCACGTTGATGTGAGCCGGACGGCCCAGGAAATCCGTGATGTCCTTCTTCAGCGCTTCAATGCCTGCGCCCTGACGGCCGATAATCATGCCGGGCTTCGCGGTGAAAATGTTCACCGTGATGTCCTTGGCCGTGCGCTCGATATCAATCTTGCTGATACCGGTGGCGTAGTACTTTTCCTTGAGCATGTTGCGCAGCTTATGATCCTCAATGAGGTAGTTGGCAAAATCCTTTTTCCCGGCGTACCAGCGGGTGCTCCAGTCGAAGATCACACCGACGCGCGCGCCGTGGGGATTTACTTTCTGACCCATGGATAAACCTCCTTCGCCTTACTTCTGATCCAGCACCACGCTGATGTGGCTGGTGCGCTTGAGCATGGGGGACGCGCTGCCGCGGCTGCGGGCAACGTAGCGCTTCAGCGTGGGGCCGGGGTTGGCATACACTTCAGCGACATAGAGGTTCTGACGGTTCAGCTCCTGGTTGTTGACCGCGTTGGCAATGGCACTGTTGAGCACCTTCGCCACAACGGGGGCAGCAGCCTTGGGGGTGTACTGCAGGATAGCCAGAGCTTCGTCCACATTCTTGCCGCGGATCAGGTCGATCACGATCTTCACCTTGCGGGAGGAGATGCGAACGTACTTGGCATGAGCCTGGGGGCGCTTATCCGCATTCTGCTTGCGGGCAGCAGCCTTTTCCTTGGAACGGGTTGCCATATCGTGTCACTCCTCTCGTTCTTACTTGCGGGCGGTGGCCTTGTCACCGGCATGGCCGCGGAAAGTGCGGGTCGGGGCAAATTCGCCCAACTTGTGGCCCACCATATCCTCCGTCACATAGACCGGCACGTGCTTGCGGCCGTCATGCACAGCAATGGTGTGACCCACGAAATCCGGGAAAATCGTGGAGGACCGGGACCAGGTCTTCACCACGTTCTTCTTGCCGGAAGCATTCATTTCGGTAATGCGCTTCATCAGCGCGCCCTCGACATAAGGGCCCTTCTTAACGGAACGACTCATTCGTTAGCTGCCTCCTTCCTATGGGATGCGCTTACTTGCTGTTAGCGCGCTTGACGATCATGCGGTTGGAATACTTCTTGTGCTTCCGGGTCTTGTAACCCAGCGCGGGCTTACCCCAGGGAGTCACAGGAGCAGGCATACCAACAGGGCTCTTGCCCTCGCCGCCGCCATGGGGGTGATCGCAGGGGTTCATAACCACACCACGAACGGTGGGACGCACGCCCATATGGCGCACACGGCCGGCCTTGCCCAGGCGGACGTTCTCATGATCGGTGTTGCCCACGGTGCCGATGGTGGCCTTTGCATTCAGCGGCAGCTTGCGCATCTCGCCGGAGGGCAGACGCACCTGAGCGTAACCGTTTTCCTTGGCCATCAGCTGAGCACTCATGCCGGCGGAACGAACCAGCTGGCCGCCGCGGCCGGGCTTCAGCTCCAGGTTGTGGATCAGCGTACCCACGGGGATGTTGTTGATGGGCAGCGCGTTGCCGGGCTTGATGTCAGCGTTCTCAGAGGAGAGCACCGTGTCGCCCACCTTCAGGCCCAGAGGAGCCAGAATGTAGCGCTTTTCGCCATCCACGTAGTTCAGCAGAGCGATGAACGCGCTGCGGTTGGGGTCATATTCAATCGCGGCAACCTTGGCGGGGATATCCACCTTGTTGCGCTTGAAGTCGATAATGCGGTACTTGATCTTGTTGCCGCCGCCCTGATGGCGAACGGTGATCTTGCCCTGCTTGTTGCGGCCCGCATTCTTCTTCTTGTACTCGATCAGGCTCTTTTCAGGGGCCTTCTTCGTGATTTCCTCATAGGTCAGAACCGACATAAAGCGCCGGGCGGGCGAAGTCGGCTTGTAAAGACGAATAGCCATGTTTCTGTCCTCCCTGCTTTACTGGGCCATGCCCTCGAAGAACTTGATGGGCTTGGAGTCCTTCTTCAAGGTAACATAAGCCTTCTTGACTTCCGGCGTGCGGCCGGCGGTGCGGCCCTGGCGCTTGATCTTGCCCATTGTGCGGAGGGTGTTGACTTTCTCCACCTTCACGCCGTCATCGGCGAAAACAGCTTCCACAGCCTGCTTGATCTCGGTCTTGGTGGCGTTCACGGCCACTTCGAAGATGTACCGCTTGTCAGCGATGCCTTCGTACGCCTTTTCCGTCAGGACGGGGCGCAGGATGATGTCATGAGGATCCTTCATTATGCGTACACCTCCTCGACGGACTGGGTCGCGGCCTTGGTGAGGATCACCTTGCCGGCGTTCAGGATGTCATAGACATTCAGCGTGTTGACATAGGTGGTGTTGGCCTCAGCCAGGTTGGCCGTGGCGCGAACCACGTTCTCGTCACGCTCGGGCAGCACAACCAGCGCCTTCTTGGTCGCACCCAGCTTCTTCAGGGTTGCGGCCATCAGCTGGGTCTTGGCGTCCTTCAAGCTCAGCTCATCCACAATCATCAGCTCGCCAGCGTTCAGCTTGGCGGTCAGTGCGGACTTGAAAGCCAGGCGGCGCACCTTCTTGGGCACCGCAATGTAGTAGTCGCGGGGCTTGGGCGCAAACACCACGCCGCCGTGCTTGAACTGGGGTGCGCGGTTGCCATGGTGCCGGGCGTTGCCGGTGCCCTTCTGGCGGTAGATCTTGCGGCCGCCTCCGCGAACCTCGCCGCGGGTCTTGGCGCTCTGGGTGCCCTGGCGCTGCGCGGCCAGGTAGGCACGGACGACCAGGTGCATGGCGGCTTCGTTAACTTCCACGGCGAAGATCTCGTCGTTCAGTTCGATCTCGCCAATGGCCGCGCCTTCCATGTTATAAAGAGCAGTCTTAGGCATAGTTCTTTCTTCCTCCTTGTCCAGCGTCAGGCCTTGCAGGTGTCGCGGACGATGAGCAGGCCGCCGTTGGGGCCGGGCACCGCGCCCTTGATCAGCAGCAGGTTGCGTTCCGCGTCCACCTTCACCACTTCCAGGTTCTGAACCGTCACACGATCCACGCCGTAGTGGCCGGCCATGTGCTTGTTCTTGAACACGCGGGAAGGATCGGAGTTTGCGGACATGGAGCCCACGCCGCGGTGATACTTGGAGCCGTGCGCCATGGGGCCGGTGTGCTGGTTCCAGCGCTGGATGGCGCCGGTGTAGCCGTGGCCCTTGCTGGTGCCGGTGATGTCAATCTTGTCACCAGCAGCAAACTGATCAGCCTTCAGCTCATCGCCGACCTTGTAGTCGGTGCAGTCGTCAAACCGGAACTCGCGCAGCACGCGCTTGGCGGCCACGCCAGCCTTGGCGAAATGGCCCAGCTCAGGCTTGTTGAGCAGCTTCTTGGCGCGGTTCTCAGTCAGCTCGCCAAAGCCAACCTGAACAGCGTCATAGCCGTCGGATTCCACATTCTTGGTCTGCACAACCGTGCAGGGGCCCGCTTCAATCACGGTGACCGGAACAAGGCGGCCGTCTTCGGTGAAGACCTGCGTCATGCCGATCTTTTTGCCCACGATCGCTTTCTTCATGTTTCGTTCCTCCTGCCTTATTACAGTTTGATTTCAATTTCGACACCAGCAGGAAGATCGAGCTTCATCATGGCGTCCACGGTCTTGGGGTTGGGGTTGAGGATGTCGATGAGCCGCTTGTGGGTACGGCGCTCGAACTGCTCGCGGCTGTCCTTATACTTGTGGGTAGCGCGCAGGATGGTGACGATCTCCTTCTCCGTGGGGAGCGGGATGGGGCCGGACACCCGAGCGCCCGTGCGCTTGGCAGTCTCGACGATCCGCTCAGCGGACTGGTCGATCAGGTTGTGCTCGTAGCTCTTGAGCTTGATACGGATTTTCTGGCTGGCCATTGATTTACCTCCTTGATCGTTCTCGGTTGCGCATGGCCTTGACCCACTGCAGGTGCAGGTCGCAGCTGCGCTGCGAGTCCGTCGCCCGATTATCGGGCTGGTCCGCGATAATTACCCGCCTGGCCTGGCGGCAACTTATCGCTTCATCCCTAAACAGACAACAGGCATATTATACTGGATATAGCGCAGAATTGCAAGGGGTTTTCAGGACTTTTTTCATCTTTTTTTCGTCTTTTTTTCAGCAAAGGATGCCGCAAACCCTTTCATTTCCATCCTTTCTTCCATCACCACTGCAACACTGTTTCGTGTGTGTCTATTGTCTTCCGCTATTTCCTTCTTTTCGCTGTAAATCCTTTGTGTTTCCTTGTGTTTCCCGCCATTTTTCCTTCCTTTCTCCGTCTTTTTATCTCAGATTCATGCACACCGTTTCCAGTGTGTCCATAAACTTTAGCGTTTTTGCACGAAATTTTTGCTGTCTTCCTCCTCTTTCATTGAAAATGCGCCGCAGTTTTCATCCTGTCTTTCCTTTATAGCAGGCTCTATGCATTGTCAAGAACCCGGATAGCAAAAAGAGGAACCGCCCTCAGGACGGTTCCTCTTTCCATGCTTTGTTTTATTGCAAATCTGTGCGCATCACATACACGGTGCTTGCGTTCATGCCTTCCGCCACCAGGTCGTAGTGGCCGGCATGCGCCGCATTCTCGCTCGTTTCGTTGTATAGGCGCAGCACCTTTGCAAGGTCATCCGTGCAATAGGGCAGCGCCTTGTCTGCCAAATCCTTCATGCCGCTTTCCAGTCCGCTAGCCAGCTGCGTTGTGCCATCCACCAGCTGTGCTGCGCCATCGCTCAGGCTTGTGGCGCCTGCATGCAGCTGCGCCGCGCCCGTCTGTGCCTGGCTCACGCCTGCCGTATAGGCTGCCAGTCCAGTCACAAACTGCTGCACACCGTCAAGCTGCGCCTTCAGGCTTGCCAGCGCTTCATATCCTGCCTGCGCAGGCGCAATTGCATCATTGATTTGCTTCTGCACATCCTCGGACTGCAAATTCTGCTCCACCAGCTGTTCCAGTTGCTGCTGCACTGCTGCTTCCAGCTGCGCCTTCACAGCATCCGTGGCCATCTGTTGCTTCACCGCAGCGCTGATCTTCGTTGCCTGTTCATTGGTCACCTGACCAGCCGACACCGCCGCCTGATACTGTTCAGCCGTCAGCTTCAGCCCTGCGCCTTCCAGCACAGCCTCAAGCACCTTGGCTTCCACGGCCGGTTCCACAGCAGCGCGCACTTTGTTCTCCTGTGCCTTCACCGCCTGCTCCACCTTGCCCCTTGCCTGCTCAGTTGCCGCAGCACGCAGCGTTTCGGGGTTCAGAGCATCCATCGCACCCTGCAGCACCTCGGCATAGTTCTCCTGGGTCAGCACAGGCAGCGTAATGCCAGCAGTCTCCAGGCCAGCGTTTGCCAGCTGCTGGTTAGCCGTGTTCAGCACCGCATCAAACAGCTGACTTGCCGCGCCGTTCAGGGTATCGTTGTTGCCCACAAGCGTCACCAGCCCTGTTTCAAGGCTGGCGGCACCGTCATTGATCTGGCCAGCGCCGTCTTTCAGGGCCACCGCACCGTCATTCAGGCTGTTTACGCCCGTCTTTACCGTGGTCAAAGCGTCTGTCACGCTCGTCCAGTCGCCGTCCAGCTCAGGCAGATCCGTGCCGTTGCTCAGCGCCGTCAGCAGCGCTACCGCGTCATCCTTCAGCTTTGCTGCATCCTGTGCCTTGTCGGCAAGGGCTTCGCAAGCCGCATCAATGGGCTGTGCAGTCGCCACTGTCATCATCCACTGGAGGGACACATGATCAGCCTTGCCCTTCACCGTGAAGGACGCAGGCAGCTCCAGTTCATCGCTCACGCCCGGCACCGCATAGCCCACCAGCACCTGGCGTTCGCCTTCGGTGAGTAGCATGGCGTTCTCAGTTTCAACCCCCGTCAGTCCCTCCGGCAGAGGCAGCACCGTCAGCGTCAGATAGGGTGCCTGCGCTTCATCAAAGCGAACGGTCAGCTCCATATCGCCGCTCATGTCCGCCAGCTGTGCTGCCGTCACTTCCTTGCCATCCAGCGTCAGCGTAGCCTTCGGTGTCACAGGCAGAGCCTTGTTTCCTTGTCCCTGATAGATAATGTCCTTGCCGTCCGCCTGCCAGGTCAGTGTTTCGCCATCCAGCTTGAAGGTCTCGTGCCCGGCCATGTTTTCCACGCCGGAAAGCTGCGTGCGGTCTGCCATTTCATCCAGCTTGTCCGCATTTTCCAGGTGTACGTTGTCAATCACCGTCTGCACCTGACCCTGGCTGTCCAGCACTGCATAAACCCGCTCACGCTTCATCGTTTCCGCACCGGCGCAGCTGCTTGTGAGCACCATTGCGCCTGCCATTATCAGGGAAATCATCCGCTTGTTCATTTGGAAAAGCTCCTTTCTATTTTCACTCGCAGAAATTTTGCATTTGCAGCCGCGCATGAAGGCGGTGAGCGCGTATTCCCCCGCGCACCTTCAGCAGGCCTGCACGTTTCAGTCCTTTTGTTCCCGCGCCAGCTTCATGCCCATTGTTGTGTGAATGATGACCTTGTCAAGCACCATCAGCACAGCCGGCAGCAGGCACAGCACCACAGCCACCGAGCATAGCGCGCCGCGCGCCATCAGGCTGCACATGGAGGAAATGATGTCCACATTGGAATACATCCCAACGCCGAATGTTGCCGCGAAGAAGCCGAAGCCGCTCACCAGCACCGACTGCGCCGAGGAAGCCACCGCCTCGCTCACCGCATCGGTTCTGCCCTTGCCGGCCTTGCGGGCCTGCAAATACTTCGTCGTCATCAAAATAGCGTAGTCCACCGTGGAGCCCAGCTGGATGGTCGAAATCAGGATAGGCGCCACAAAGGGCAGGGTCGTATTGGTGTAATATGGAATGCACAAGTTGGCGGCAATGGCCGTTTCAATCAGCGCCACCAGCGCCACCGGCAGGGAGATGGAGCGCAGCACCAGTGCAATAATGATGAAAATAGCCGCAATGGAAATCACGTTGACAACCTTGAAGTCATTATCCGTGCAGCGAATCAGATCCTTCGTGCAGGGTGCTTCGCCGATAAGCATGCCGCCCTCGTCATATTTCTTGAGAATATCGTTCAGCTCGTCAATCTGTGCGTTCGCCGCGTCAGAGCTGGTCACATACGCACTGTTGATCAGCATCAGCTGATAGCGGTCGCTCTTGAGTGCGCTCACAACGTCCTGCGGCAGGATGCTCTCCGGAATGCCGGCACCCAGCAGGCCGTCCAGGCTCATCACCTGCTGCACGCCGTCTACCTTTGCCATTTCCTCCGTCATGTCACACACGCTTTTCTGGCTCACATCCGCATCCACCAGCACCAGGTGGGTTGTGGACACATCGAAGGTGTCTTCCAGCTTGGTGTTCGCCTGCACCGATTCCAGCTCGCCCGGCAGGCACGCGCTCATGTCATAGTAAACATCCACATGATTGTAGCCGTAGAAGGCAGGCACGCAAAGCAGCACCAGCACTACGAACAGCACCTTATAATGCTTGGTCACAAATCGGCCGAAGCCCGCCATGTTGGGCAAAAGCGGCTTGTGGCTCGTCTTTTCAATGGCTTTGTCCATGGAAAGAATCACGCAGGGCAGAAGCGTCACCGTCGCCAGCACGCCCAGAATCACACCCTTGCTCATCACAATGCCAAGGTCGCGCCCCAGGGTAAAGCTCATCGCGCACAGCGCCACAAAGCCTGCCACCGTCGTCAGGCTGGAGCCCACAATCGAGGAGAATGTCAGCGAAATCGCCTTCGCCATGGCTTCTTCGCGATCCGCCGTCAGGTTTTTGTTCTCCTTGTAGCTGTGCCACAGGAAAATGGAGTAGTCCAGCGTTACCGCCAGCTGCAGAACCGCCGCCACTGCCTTGGTAATGTAGGAAATCTCGTCAAGGAAGTAATTGCTGCCCATGTTCCACAGGATGCTCACGCCAATGCACAAAAGGAAGATCAGCGGCAGCAGGAAGGAGTCCATCGTGATCATCAACACCACGCAGCTCAGCGCCACAGCGATGGCCACATAGATGCCTTCCTGCTCCTCCACCAGTTGCTTGGTATCCGTCACCACAGCGGACAGACCCGCCACTGCGCACTTCCGATCCGCCAGCTTGCGGATATTGGCAATGGCTTCCATGGTCCCCTCTGCCGAAGAGGTGTCATCAAAGAAGACGGCCATCAGCCGCGCGTCATCCTTGAGGAACATTTCGCGCAGATTCGCCGGCAGAATTTCCGCCGGAATGCTGCCCTTCACAACGGACGCGTATCCGATCACCGAATCCACATGCGCCACATTGCGGATGGCGTCCTCTAGGTCTGCCTGTTCCACTTCGGTGAGGCCTTCGGTCACGCACAGGCTGAACGCACCCTTGCCGAAATCCTCCATCAGAATGTTCTGCCCCTTCACCGTATCCAGATCCTCAGGCAGATAATACAGCAAATCGTACTTGACCTTTGTGGCGGCCATTCCCAGCACCGACGGTACCACCAGCGCCAGGCACAGAAGCATCACCAGCACCCGATGCTTCACCAGCCACTTTGCAAGCTTGTTCACGTGGTTTTCTCCCCCTTCTACACGTTTGTTCATCTTTTGAACATTGTGTTGACTTTATCAACACGTTGCATTATAATATCCTTTGTGGTGAAAATCAATCGGCAGTTGAGATATCTTTCGTTGAGAAATCAGCTGATCAGAGTCTTTCGCCGCATTATTCAACAGTTTCCTGTTGCTCTGTTGAACACTTTTTGCCCATTTGGCAGATTTGAGGTAAAACATCATGGTAGAGAAAAAAGAAGATCGTCGAGTGCGCCGCACAAAAAAGCTGTTGATCCAGGGTTTGACCGAATTGATGGCCGAAAAGCCTGTGCAGGATATCACCGTCCGCGAATTGGCCGACCGCGTGGACGTCAATCGCGGCACTTTCTACCTTTACTATCGCGATATTTTCGACATGCTCACACAAATCGAGCAGGAGCTGTTTGATAAATTTGATCGCATCATGGTCTCCCATAGGGACGATGTGGTCATCAGCCAAACCCAGCCTTTCCTGTGCGATCTGTTCGCTTTCATTCAGGAAAATCAGGAAATGTGCCGCACGCTTCTTGGCGAACACGGCGACATGGCCTTCCTTCAGCGCTTAAACGGCGTTGTGCAAGAAAAGTGCTTTGCCGATTGGCAACGTCTCCACTTTCCCTGCACGCAGGAGGAGTTCATCTATCGCTATGACTTTGTGGTCTTCGGCTGCATTGGGCTTATCCGTACCTGGCTGTCCCGGCATTGCACAGAGCCTGCCGACGCCATGGCTGCCCTTGCCAACGAAATGATCCGGCGCGGTTCCATCCCGCTGGATGTCGTACCTGCGAAATAAAAGGTTGTCCTTTTCCCCCGCTTATGCTATAATGCTATTGTTGTTCCGTTTGGCGGACTTCTTTGCACTCCGTCAAGCGGCGTACAACCCAAGCGTTATATCAGCCGGTTTTTCCGGCTATCCGGTCTCGTAGCTCAGCAGGATAGAGCGGCTTCCTCCTAATAAGAAGTCGGACTGCCGCCTGAATTGAGCGATCAAGTGCCCCAAATCCCCCGGAATCTGTTCGATTTTCCCTCCCAGAGCGACCGCCAAACAGCTAACGCGAGGCGGAAGATAAAGGGCCTGTGAAAGTCGAACACGCCGCCCGCAGTTAGCCAGCTAACGCGGAAAGCCCGGATGACTCCCCTCGGTCAG
>CAKUFA010000038.1 GCA_934647165.1 uncultured Clostridia bacterium
TAAATCGAAAAATCTGCAAGCAGCAGATGGCGGAAAAGGCATCGCCTACACTGCCAACGAATTGTGCGGTATTGCCTTAACCAAACATTTTTTCAAAGGATCGACATTCTCCCAATGACTTTCCTGATGCCCTAAGCAATCAATGCCCATTTCCGATGTCTGGTGGCAATTTGTTCCGGAAGCTGACTGCTTTAGGTTCTCCATTGCCAAAGCGCGCACGGCCCGGCAAACAATCTCCGCCACAGGTATTGAGCGTATAAGAAAAGCCCCCAAAGCATTATGCATTGGGGGCTTCACTGGAGCTGATAGGCGGATTTGAACCGCCGACCTCATCCTTACCAAGGATGCGCTCTACCAACTGAGCTATATCAGCATGTTGCCTTTTGACAACGTTCATAGTATATCATATGCGCTGCCAAAAAGCAAGCCCCAAATTTCGCATTTTTCGATTCTCAATCGCTCTTTGGGGAACTCAGATGGGCATGCCGCCGCCAAAATACCCGCGGCATGCCCTTTCTTTGCTTTATACGCCCACTTCGCCTTCTTCGGCCAGGTAGCGTGCCAAGGCATCCTGCCATGCCGGCAGGCGGCTGAAGCCTGCTTCATCCAGGCTGCGTTTGCTCAGGCGCGAATTTGCAGGCCGCTTGGTTGGGCTGTTATATTCTTCCGTAGTCACCGGATGAATGCGGCACTTGCGCCCGCTCTGGCGCATGATCTCCGCTGCGAAATCCGCCCAGGAGCAGAAGCCCTCGTTGGTTGCATGATACACGCCGTAGCGGTTGGTACGGATCATCTCGCACATCAGCCGCGCCAGATCCGGCGTGTAGGTGGGGGAGCCAAACTGATCGCACACCACGTTCAGCTGATCCTTTTCCGCACCTAGACGCAGCATCGTTTTCACAAAATTGCGGCCGTTTTTGCCAAACACCCATGCCGTGCGGATGATGAAATACCGCTGCATGAGGCTCCTCACGGCTTCCTCACCCTGCGCTTTGGTCAGACCATACACATTTTGCGGATCATAGGGATCATTGACCTGAAAAGCCTCGTCCCCCTCGCCGGAAAACACGTAGTCGGTAGAAATGTACATCAGCTTCGCGTTAACCTTCAGGGCGGCGCGCACCATGTTCAGCGTGCCCATGCCGTTCACCGCCGCGCACACTTCCGGTTCTGTTTCCGCCTTGTCCACGTTCGTGTAGGCCGCGCAGTGCATAATCGCGTCCGGCTGATAAGCCGTCACATAATCCATCACGGCTTTTTCATCCGTCAGGTCAAAATCATCCCGGTCAACGCCGCGGCACTCAACGCCCAGGCTGGTCAGCCGCTTCACGCAATCATAGCCCAGCTGTCCAGCCACCCCTGTCACTAGTACTTTCATGCCTGCCCCCGATTGCCATACATCTTCTCGTAGTAATTCTGATAGTCTCCGGCCAGGATATCCTTCCACCACTTCTGGTTTTCCAGATACCAGCGGATGGTCTTTTTGATGCCCTCGTCAAAGGAAGTGGTCGGCAGCCAGCCCAACTCGCTATGAATCTTGGTGGGATCAATGGCATAGCGGCGGTCGTGTCCCGGCCGATCCTTCACATAAGTGATAAGGCTTTCCGGCTTGCCCAGCTCCCGCAGGATGGTTTTAACCACTTCCAGGTTGGTGCGTTCATTATGGCCGCCCACGTTGTATATTTCGCCCTCGCGGCCCTTGCGCATCACCAGATCAATGGCCGAGCAATGGTCTTCTACATACAACCAGTCCCGCACATTTTCGCCCGTGCCGTAGACCGGCAGACTTTCATCCGCCAGCGCGCGGGAAATCATCAGCGGAATCAGCTTCTCCGGGAAGTGATAGGGGCCGTAGTTATTGGAGCAGCGGGTGATGCTCACCGGCAGATGGAACGTGCGCGCATACGCCAGCACCAGCAGGTCCGCGCTTGCCTTGGAGGCACTGTAAGGGCTGGAGGTATGGATAGGCGTTTCCTCTGTGAAGAACAGCTCCGGCCGGTCCAGCGGCAGATCACCATACACCTCGTCCGTAGAGACCTGATGATAGCGCTTGATGCCATACTTGCGGCAGGCATCCATCAACGTTTGCGTGCCCAGAATGTTGGTGCGCAGGAACAGCCCTGGATCCTCCACCGAACGATCCACATGGCTCTCGGCTGCAAAATTGACGACAATATCCGGGTGCTCCTCCTCAAAGAGCTTTTCCACCGCCGCTTTGTCGGTGATGTCCGCCTTCACAAAGCGGAAATTCGGATTCTTCATGGCCGCATCCAGCGTAGCCATGTTGCCTGCATACGTCAAGCTGTCCAGGCAGACAACGCGGTCGTCCGGATGGTTCTTCAGCTGATAATAAATGAAATTGCTTCCGATAAAGCCCGCACCGCCGGTCACAATGATGGTCATGCCTGTTCCTCCTTGTAGATGAAATTGCAGTCGCTGTCCGTAAGCAGGGGAGAGGTGGTGTCCTTCTGGCTGAGCAGCTCCTCGATCACTTCGCCCCACTCTACGCCGATGGCCGGGTCATTGAAGCGGATACTCCGATCGCACTCTTTGCTGTAGAGGTTGTCCACCTTGTAGCAGAACTCCACATCGTCTGTCAGCGTGCGGAAGCCGTGGCCAAACCCCCGTGGGATAAACAGCATCCGCTTGTTCTCTGCCGAAAGCTCCACGGCCACCCACTGGCGATAAGTGGGACTGCCCTTGCGAAGATCCACGGCCACATCCATCACCGCGCCCCGGGTCACCCGCACAAGCTTGGCCTGCGCCATGGGATCATTCTGGAAATGGATGCCCCGCAGCACGCCTTTTTGCGCCGTGAAGGACTGATTATCCTGCACAAAAACATTGTCGATACCCAGATCGTGAAAAGCCTTCTGGCTATAGGTTTCCATAAAATAGCCGCGCTTATCGCCAAACACCTTCGGCTCAATGATATACACGCCCGGCAGAGCGGTTGCAATTTTCTCCATGCTTCTTCAAGGTTCCTTTCCTGTTCAGTAGTGAATCTTCCCATCCGCCACGGCTTTGAGATGCTCGCCATAAGGGCTCTTGCCATAGCGGCCGGCAGACGTCAACAGCGCGTCCCGGGAAATCCAGCCGTTCTTATAGGCAATCTCTTCCGGTGCAGAAATTTTGATGCCCTGGCGCTTTTCCACCATGCGCACAAAGTCCGCCGCATCCACCAGACTGTCCATGGTACCGGTGTCCAGCCATGCGTACCCGCGGCCCAGCAGTTTCACGTCCAACAGATTTTCCTGCAAATACATATCATTGAGTGTGGTGATTTCAAGCTCTCCCCGGGCGGAAGGCTTCACTTCCTTCGCTTTTTGGCTGACCCCCTTGGGATAGAAATACAGCCCTGTGATGGCGTAATTGCTCTTGGGATTCTTGGGCTTTTCCTCCACGGAGGTCACACGGCCATTCTCATCAAAGGCCACAATGCCGAAGCGTTCCGGGTCGTTGACATAATAGCCGAACACCGTTGCCCGGCCATTTTGTGCGTTGGCCGCCGCTTCCCGCAGCACATGAGAGAAGCCGTTGCCGTAGAAAATGTTGTCGCCAAGCACCATAGCGCACTCTTCATCCCCGGCAAACTCTTCGCCGATGATAAACGCCTGCGCCAGTCCGTCGGGGCTTGGCTGCACGGCATATTGCAGGTGCACGCCAAACTGCGCGCCATCCCCCAGCAGGCTCTCAAAACGCGGTGTATCCACAGGCGTGGAGATAATCAGGATGTCCCGGATTCCTGCCAGCATCAGTGTGGATAGGGGATAGTAGATCATAGGCTTGTCATACACCGGCAGCAGCTGTTTGCTGGTCACCATGGTCAACGGGTACAGCCGCGTGCCTGCACCGCCCGCCAAAATAATGCCTTTCATTGCATACCCTCCTCCGTTTTTTCAAAGCGTTTCGGATGGTTCTTTTGCGTATATTCGACTGTTGTTTCCTGTTTCTCTGCAAATTATAACATAGTCAACACTGAATTGCAATCGCGCGTTCATCGAGCGTTCATCGAGCGTCTCAGTGTAGCTGCGTTTCCAGCCAGCGGCTCAATTGTTCTTCCACAGCCTGCGCCGCCTGCCGGTTCTTTCCCGTTGTGAAGGTGTAGCTTTTCAGCTTCGGCTCGGTACCGCTAGGGCGCACCATCACCTTTGCTCCGCCTTGCAAACGATATTCCAGCACATCCGCCCTGGGCAGCCCCGTACCATCCTGTAAATAGTCCACCACCTGCTCCACAGCCATGCCGCCCATGACCGCCGGATGCATTTTCCGCAGCCGCGCCATGATGCCTGCCATGACGTCCATTCCTGCCGCGCCTTCAAAGGTGTAGCTATGCAGGTTGTTGTAATAATAGCCGTAGCGGCGATAGAGCGCATCCATCGCGTCCAGCAGCGTCATGCCCTGCTTGCGATACCACTTGGCCATTTCACAAATGAGCAGAGATGCGTTCACGCCGTCCTTATCCCGCACATGCGCACCGGACAGGTAGCCGTAGCTTTCCTCAAACCCGAAAATGTAGCGTTCCTTTTCGCCGGCCTTTTCCAGCATGCCGATCTGTTCACCGATAAACTTGAAACCCGTTAGCGTGCGGCGCAGCTCCACGCCATAGGATTTTGCCACAGCATCCGCCATGGCGCTGGACACAATGGTCGTCACCGCCACAGGACGTTCGGGCATTTTGTCCTTTTCCCGCCGCGTGCGGCAAATGTAGTCCAACAGCAGGATGCCAACCTCATTGCCGGTCATCAGCTGCGCATCGCCGTCCTTCATCACGGCAATGCCCACACGGTCGCAGTCCGGATCCGTAGCCAACAGCAGATCCGGATGGAATACCTTGCAATCCCGGATGCCAAGCTGCAATGCCTCGCGGATTTCCGGGTTGGGATAGGGGCAGGTGGGGAAGTGTCCGTCCGGCTTTTCCTGCTCAGCCACCACATGCAGATTGTTTACGCCGTTTCTTTGCAGGATGCGGGTCACGCACTCCCGGCCGGTTCCGTTCAAAGGCGTGTATACCACGCTTAACGGCTCATCCTTCAGTTCCGGGCGCAAGCTCTCCTGCTGCACGGCCTCCAGGAAGCGTTCCAGCACATCTTCGCCCAGAGACGCAATGCTGCCTGTCTTCAGCCCTTCTTCAAAGGGGATAGGCGCCTGTGCGCCGAAGAGCGGTGTGCGGCGGATCGCCGCCTGGATGCTATTTGCCGCCTCCAGGGTAATCTGGCATCCATCCGGTCCGTAAACCTTGTAGCCATTGTATTTGGCCGGATTATGGCTGGCCGTGACGCATATGCCTGCACCGCACCGCTGGTCCCGCACCGCAAAGGACAAGCTCGGTGTTGGTTCCAGCCTGGGATAAACGAGTGCTGTGATCCCGCAGGATGCCAGCACTTCCGCTGCGGCATGGGCAAACTCCACGCTCATGATGCGGCTGTCGTAAGCAATGGCCACCCGCCGTGCCAGCCCCGACGCCAGCAGATAATCCGCCAGCCCTTTTGTCGCCTGGCGAACTGTGTACAGGTTCATGCGATTATCGCCCATGCCGATTTCGCCCCGCAGTCCGCCTGTGCCGAAGGCCAGCGGCCGGAAAAAGCTGTCCGTCAGCGCCATTTCGTCCATGGCACGGATGCTTGCCTTATCCTGCTCCGTCACTTCCTTTGCCTGAAGCCATGCCTGTTTGCGCAACTGTATATCCTGCATTGTTTTGTGCCTCTTTTCCTCCTGTTTCTACGGATTTTCATGCATGAACAGCATATCAGCATGAACTTTTTCTGTCAAGCGCGGCAAAATTGATTGTCCGTTCTTCAGCAGGATCCATCAAAACCGATTGCACCCCAGCCTTTCCGCAGCCTTTTTCCTCTCTTTTTGTGAAAAAATTTTCAGAAAAAGCCATTTTGTGCGAACATTTCCGCTGGATGAAACGTCTAATAAGGTGTACAATTGTCTTACTTATCATAGCCCTTTGCGGCGAAAGGAGGGGGAAATGGCATGAAACATGGAGGCATCCTGCCGCTTTTGGCGTTCCTTTTCTGCCTGTTTTCCCTCCCTGCCGCGGCAGAAGGCGTAAACCGTGCGCTGCTTGTGGGCTGTGATCGCTTTGTCTCCCAGGAGGACACCACGCCCTCCTCCGCCAACAATGTGACCCGTGTGGCCGATGCGCTTTCCGGCGGCGAAATGAACCTTGAAACTCTCGTGACCCGCCGCAACGACCTGAGCAGCGTGGATACGCTGCGCCGCCTTGTGCTGGAAGCCTTCGGTGAAGCAGACGAGGGTGATGTGAGCTATTTCTACATCAGCACCCATGGCTTGTGGGATCGCGGACAAGCCAACAGCGAGATGCAGCTGCTGCTCTCCAACGGTTATCAGGAGGAAGGCGTGACCGCTGCACAGCTTCGGGAGATTTTCGACCAGATTCAGGGCACCAAGGTGCTCATTGTAGATGCGTGCTCCTCCGGCGCAATGATCGGCAAGGGCGTCAATCCGCCCTTTGACAATGCCTTTGCTTCCCCGGATTACAAGGTGCTGTGCTCCTCCGGCGGTGCGGAAGAAAGCTGGTTCTGGTCCGGCATGGAGGATGGATCCTCCGGCGCAGGTTACTTTTCCGATGCGCTGGTCAGTGCGCTGAGCTATCGGGGTTCCTTTGGCGCGGACAGCAACCGTGACGGTGCAATCACCCTGACCGAGCTTAAGCGCTATTTGCTTCTCAACCACGGCGCATCCACCCCGCAAACCTATCCCGAGGAGGATGATTTCGTCGTTCTGCGCTATGATGTGGAAGCCGTCACCGGCCGAAGGCGCGGCGCCACCATTGAGGGGCTTACCTTTGCCGATGAAGTGCTCACCGGAGAAGAACCGGGGGTGGATTTTTCCTTCACCGTGCTGCGCACTGCCCGGGTGGCCTATCAGGTTGTATTTCAGCGCAAAGGCCGCTGGGATTTTGACAACGGCCGCCTTTTGTGGGACAATGCTGAACGCTTTGGCGAATATGGCGATGCACTGGGCTACCTTTCACCTGGCTACAAGGAGCGCACCCTGTCCTTTACCCGCAAGGATACCGGTTCCTATGGCTATGTGCTGCTTCAAATGCTGTCCATGTCCGACAACAGTGCTCCTTCGCTGATTTCCAGCCGTGTGCTGGCTGTTCCCCCCATCCAGGGCGACCCGTTGTTGGAAGTGATTGCCGCCGAAAGCTTCTGCCCGGCACAATATGGGGAGCTGAACCTGGTGGTGCACTACCAGTATCCCTGCGAATTGCAGGTGGTGATTGAGGACATGGCTGGCAATGTTGTCCGCCGTCTTTCCTCCCGGCAGGCCACGCGACCCCAGCAGCTCAAGCCCCTGGGTTCCACCTTCTGCTGGAATGGCCGCCAGAATGATGGCTCTCTTGCCTCGGAAGGGTTCTATCGTGCCCGCATCACTGGCTGGATTGGCGATGCATCCTATGAGACACTGTCCTCGCCTTTCCTGTTGGCTGCACCGCAGGGATAACGCTGCGTTTTACCGGAAGCCGATTTCCTCCCCATCAAAGCAGAATCCCGGATTCATGCATGGATCGCCCTGCCGGAGCACTTTTCCCCACTTTCGTTCAAACAGCCGCGCTTCCTTCCGGAAGCGTTTTTGTTTTGCACCCGAATCGTCCCCGCCGCGCGAACGGGATTCATCGTGCATCACCCGGCATGCGGGTGTATAAACGCAGCGAAGCCCCGCCTGGCCAAGGCGCAGGCAAAAATCCACATCGTTGTAGGCAACGGCAAGCGCTTCATCCATGCCGCCGACGCTTTCCCAAGCTTCCCGGCGAACCATCAGGCACGCGCCCGTCACCGCGCTCACATTGCGCGCAAGGGAAATCCAATGCTGATAGCCCGCCTCATCTGCCCTGTGGCCACGAAAGATATGTCCTGCACGGTAGGCCATTTTCAATGCAATGCCCGCATGCTGAATCGTGCCGTCCGGATACGTCAGCAGCCCGCCTACCGCGCCGATGTCAGGGGCTGCGGCATAACGCAGCAGCGCTTCCATCCAGCCGCTGTCCAGCACTTCCATGTCATTGTTCATCAAAAGGAGATAATCGCCCTTTGCTTCCCGCGCCGCATCGTTGTTCAGCCGGGCATAATTGAAGGGGCCAGGCCTGTGCAGCACGCGGATGCGCGGATCTGACAGCTGGTCAAAATAGGCCAGGGTTTTCTTTTGCGTGCTTCCGTTATCAATCAGCAGCAGCTCCCAATACGCCCAGTTTGTGCGCCGGCAAATGCTTTCCACGCACCTGCGCAGCATGTCCACATGATCCCGTGTTGGCATCAAAATGGACACCAGCGGCTTTCCCGCAGGTAGGGGGCGCTGCACGGGGTGGATATACCAGGGCGGCGCCGGATCCTCTTCTGCGGCTCTTTCCACACTCGTCAGCGCTTTGGGAATGCGCGTTACCTGCTCCGCTTCCTCAAGCGCTTTTTTCAGCGGCCATGCGGCGTCTATTCCAACCGTTGCATAACAGGGGCCGATATAGTCCGCCTGTTCAAAGGTCTCCGGGCACCATTGGGGCTTGAGGCAGGGACGGAGCTGCCCTTGATCGGCATACAGCTCGTCCGCGTAGATCACCTGTTTTCCTTTTCCCTTGCCTGCCGCCGCCGTAACGCGCGCCACAAGCTGCGGGCTCAGCGCCATGTCACGCCTGACATGCAGGCAGATAGGAAAGCCCCTTGTTTCCTCCGCCTTTCCCGTCACCAGCGCCGGCGGCACCGTCTGTTTTTCCAAATCCCGTTCCGCCTGTTGGCCTTCTCCGCTCAGCAGCACGGCCACACGTTTTTTGGGGCACAAGGCAGCGTCCTTCAGCCGCCGGGCATGCGAAACCGTCATGCTTGCGCGCCAGTTTTCCCCATGCCACACCGGCACATGATAACGCAGGCGAAAGCAGTTGTTCCGCAAACTGTCGTTTTTCAGATAGCTGCCATACAGGCGCAATCGCCGCAGCCACGTTTGTGCGCTCATGCTTTATCCTTCCTTGCCGCTTTTCTGCCTCTTGTGCGGCTGTCGCCAAATTCCTGCGTCAACCGAGAAAGGATCTGCTGAAACATGTGCCAGCAGATCCCTTCTCTTATGGTTTCCTGTTTTGCTTTACCAGGGGCAGACATTCACCTGGCAGGTGGTGGAAATGCCGTTGTATGTCGTTGCAGTGACCGTGACCACAACCACACGGCTGGGCTTTCCGCGGGGCTTGAGCAAGCCTGTGTTGGAAATACTCAGCAGATCAGGCCGGTCGCAGGAGAAAGTCACCGTGCCGTCTTCACCCGGGCCCATCATATACGTCAGCTGGAAGCTGCCCTTATAGCTCAGGTTCATCACCGTGCGGTTGAGCGTCAGGGACGTGGGCTCGCCGATGACCGAGAGCGTGAAGGTTCTGGACAAACCGTTGCTGGCGCGGATGGTCAGCGTGGTGGTGCCCTTTTGCAGACCCGTGACATTCATTCGCTCACCGAAAACGGCGATGCTTGCCACGCTGGGGTTCGAAGAATGAACCGTATAGGTGATGCTGCTGTACGCCGGACTGGTTGCCCATGCGATGGCAAATGTCTGGCCAAGGCCGATCTTGGCTCCCTTATCACCCTGTTTGCTGTAAATGGTCATGCTGGTCGGACCCTTGCCGACCGTCACCTTGCAGGTCGCCTTTTTGCCGTTGGAAGTGGTGGCGGTGATGGTCGCCGTGCCCGCGCTCTTGGCGGACAAAACGCCCATGGTCGGGTGCACCCACACAATGTTGTAATTGGAGGAAGTATACTTCACCTCCGCCGCCGCGCCTGCAGGATGCAGCGTGTGGGTCAGCGTTGCACCGTCGCCCACCATCATTCCCATGGAGGAAGAGGACAGCGTGATGGAGGTCGGCGCGCCCTTCACCGTCACTGTACACACCGCCGTCAGGCCGTTGGACGTTTTTCCCGTGATATTCACGGTACCGATGGCCTTGGCACGCAGCACGCCGTTTGCATCCACGGTAGCAATGCCCGTGTTGGCGGAAGTATAGGTCACCTGACTGTACTCATTCGCACCGAATACCGGCTGGAACGTGTAGCTCTCGCCCGTGCTCATGGTCTTGCTGGTGGGAATGGAGAAGGTTGTGGCGTCCTTGTATACCTTCACCGTGCAGGTTGCCTGCTTGCCGTTATAGGTTTTTGCCGTAATCACTGCGGAGCCGTAGGTCAGTGCCCGCATCAGGCCGGTATCCTTATCAATGGCCACAACGCCGGGGTTGTTGCTGCTCCACGTCACCGTGCCGCTCGTACCCGCAGGCTGATAGTTCACGCTCAGCTTGCGCGTTTCACTCAGACCCAGGTTTGCATTGGCAGGAGAAATGGTAATTCCGGTAGGTGCAGCCGTCACGGTCACCTGGCAGTTTGCCGTCAACCCGGTTGCTGTGCGAACCGTCACCACGGTGGTGCCGCGCTTCTTGGGCGTCACAAGCACCACATTCTTGGAAACGCTCACCTGCACAATGGATGTATCAACCGCCCAGGCCGTATAGGTTGTGGTTACGCCGTTGAGGATGCTGCACTGGATGCGTCCCGTGTCGCCCAGGCCAAGGTTCAGGCTTGTGGTGTTCAGCACAAGCTTATCAGGGGCGGGCAGCACATGCACCAGGATCGTGTCGGTCAACCCGTTGTGGGTGGTCACCGTGATGGTATCATCACCCACCATGCGGCCGTAAATCACGGGCTGGTTTGCATAAACTGTTGCATAAATGTTGGTTGCACTGGAGAATTTCAGGGTCGTCGCCGTGCCGGTGGTGTAGGTCACAGGCACCGTCACCTTCGAACCCTGGCTGACGTTAATTTCCTTCACTGAGAAGGAAACGGAGGTAGGAGCGCTCATCACCGTCACGGTGCAGCTAGCCTGGAGGCCGCTGTTCGTGCGCGCCGTAATCACAGCAACACCGGGCGTTTTCGCCGTCACAACACCGGTTGCGGCATTGACGGAAGCCACGCTCGGCATATTGCTGGCATAGCTTACCTGGGCAATAGCCGTGGAAGGCTTCTGTGTCACCTTCAGCGTGTAGGTATCGCCAACGCCAAGCTGAAGGGATGCAGTATTCATGGTCAGCGCAGTGGGCGCCGCCACAACCTCCAGCTTCATGGAAGCCGTCACGCCATTGTGCGCCTTGCAGGTGATGGTCGTCGTACCCTTGCCCACAGCCTTCACCGTGCCGAGATACACATCCACCGTGGCCACCTTGGTATTGCTGGAGTAATACAGCAGCCGTCCCTTGGTACCAGGCGCTTCAACGCCCTTCACCGTAAGGGTGTCGCCAACGCTCAGCTTGCTGTCGCCGGGGGTGATGGTCATGGAAGTAGGCGCGGGCAGCACCTGAACCTCCAGCAGATTATACTTGCCGTTGTAGGTGCTCACACGAATTTTCGCCGTGCCGGGCTTAAGGGCCGTGATCAGACCGGACGCGTTCACCGATGCCACCGCCGCATTTTCCGATGCATAGGTGATCACACCGCCCGCGTTGGCAGGCTGGATGCTCGCGCTCACCGTGTAGCTCATGCCTACGCCCAGGGTAAGGCCGGAGAAGGGAAGATAGATGGACGTAGGCGCAATTCCCACATTCAGGGTCGCCTGCGCCGTCATTCCGCCAATGCTGGCTGTGATAACGGTGGAGCCTTCCTTCAGCGCCATCACAAGGCCGGTGGTTTCATCCACCGTCGCCACTTCCGTGTTGGAGGAAGCGTAGCGCACGTGTCCCGTGCTGTTTGCAGGCGTCAGTGTGGCCTTCACCGTGCGCGTTTCGCCAACGCCCATGGTCTGCATGGCCGGGAGGGTGATGCCCGTAGGTTGGGGATTCACCGTCACGCGCAGGATGTGGGTCAGGCCTGTGTGCATGGTCACTGTCACATCGGTGTAGCCAACGCTGCGGCCAGTGACAATGCCATCGGCCGTCAGGTCAATGCAGTTGCTTGTCTGCGCTTTGCTGAAGGTGAAGTTTGCATACCGGGATGCGTCGTAGGTGGGCACAATCTGTGCGCTTTCGCCCACAGCAATGGAAATGGCGGTCTGCTTCTTCTCCCATACATACAGGTCGAAATCGGCAGGCGCATCCACCACCGTTACATACAGCTCAGCCGCCGGCAGGCCATTGTAAGGCTGCGCGGTGATCTTCGCCGTGCCCGTGGAGCGGGCAACCAGGATGCCGTTGACGGACACGGAGACCGCGCTGTAGTTGGAGGTCCTATAGGTGATGGTACCCGCGGAGCCTACCGGCTCCAGGGTGGGCTGCATATTGTAGCGCATGCCAACCGCCATCTGAATGCTGTACTCCGGCAGAGTGATACTAGTCGGCGCAGGGCGTACCTCCACCGCACAGGTTGCCTGCAGGCCGTTGTAGGAGGTAGCGATAATCGTTGCCGTGCCCGTGGTAAGCGCCGTTACGCGGCCGCTTTCCTCGTCCACCGTCGCCACAGAGGGCGCGTTGGAAACATAGGTCACCCGCGCGCCGCTGGCAGGCTGCATCGTGGCTGTAACCGTGCGGGTTTCGCCCACACCCATCACCATGGACGTGGGGTTGAGCGTCAATCCGGTGGGCGTAGCAACCACCGTCACCACACAATCCGCCGTTGCGCCGCCGGTAACCATCAGCTTCACCGTGGCCATGCCGGCCTTGACCGGCGTCAGCAGACCCGTTGCATCCACCTTCAAGACCGTTTCATCGGAGGATTCAAAGGTTACCGTGCCATAGCAGGCTCCACTGCCGATGAGCTGATAGCCAAGGCGCTGGGACATGTCGCCCAGGCCGATGACCAGGCTGGTGCTGCTGGGTTTCACGCCTGTGGGCGCAGGCAGCACATTCACCATGCAGGAGGTTGTTTTGCCGTTGAAGGTGCGGGCAAGCACCACTGCGGAGCCAACGCCGGTAGCCTTCAGCTTGCCATCGGGGCTTACCGTCACGGAGGAGGAACCGCTGCTCAGGGAGTAGGTCACATTGCAGCTGGCTCCCGTGGCGGGATAGACCGTAGCTACGAACTGGTGCTCCATGCCAACGCCCAGCGTCAGGTTGTCCACATCCAGCGACACGGCGCTGGGAGCTGCAACCACCGTCACCGCACAGGAAACGGACACGCCGTTGTAGGTCGTAAAGGTCAGGGTCGTGGAGCCGATCGTTTCGCCCTTCACAAAGCCATTCTGATAGCTGGCCACTTCCGGAGAAGAGCTGGTCACGGTCAGCTGGCCGCTGGCCTTGCCGGGCTGGAATTGGGGCTTGATGGCCACGCTGTCGCCCTGGCAGATGGTGTAATTATAAGAGGGGAGCGTAATTTGCGTGGGAGCGCCCCACACATACACGTTCACAGAGGCCGTCACGCCATTCTGCGCTTTAGCCGTCACCTTAACGGGCGTGCTGGAAATACCGCGGCCCGTGATGACCACCTCCGTGGGGGAGGAGGAGACCAGGCTCAGCCGCGTGGGGTCAGAGGAACTGTAGGAAACATCGGCCATGGTGCCGTCCGCATAGTTCAGCGCCAGGCGGTAGGTTTCGTTATAGCCAATATACAGGCTGCCGGTGGAGAAGGACATGCTCGTGGGTGCGGGATACACCACCACGGAAATCACGTTTACCGGCGGCACAGAGCTGCCCAGATACGTATACACGTCGATGGCGGTTTCGCCAACGCCCGTGGCGGTAATCAGACCCTGACTGTCAATGGAAGCAACCGCGGCATTCCGGCTCTTGAAATAGATGCCTTCCGGAATATTGCTGGGAACCAGCGTAGCGGACAGCTTGGTGGTCATACCAACGCCCAGGCGCACCTGGGTTTGATCCACTGTGATGCCGGTGGGCTTGGAAACCACCGTCACCGCGCAGCTGGCGCGCTTTCCGTTGGCCGTTTTCGCCGTCACCACCGTGGTGCCCATGCTCAGTGCCTTGATTTCGCCGCTTGCGATATCTACTGAGGCAACCCCCGGGTTGGAGGAAGCAAACTCCACAACCTGACTGGCCGTGGCCGGCAGCACTTCCGCAACCAGCTTGGTGAACGCCTGCCCAACGCCAAGCGTCAGGGAGGCGTAGTTCATCGACACAGCCGTAGCGGCGCTTTTCACCACCACGGTGATCGTTGCCACCTGCGTGGTGCCCTCAAAGGCGCGGACTGTGGTCGTACCAACGGCAACGCCGGTGATGTAGCCATAGTTCTGTGCAGAGGAGGACACCGATGCGATATTTGCATTGTCCGTGCGATAGGATACCGTAATCATCCCGTCGCTGGACGCCACCTGCCACTCAAAGCGTTCGCCAACCGTCAGTTCCACAGAGGCCGGCAGCGGAGCTTTACGCATAACGCTTGCTGCCCGAGCCACAGGGCGTTCGCTTGCTTCCTCTGTTTCGGGTTCTGCCGTCGCTTCAGGCTCTGCCGTCGCTTCAGGTTCTGCCGTCGCTTCGGGTTCTGCCGTCGCTTCAGGCTCTGCCGTCGCTTCAGGTTCTGCCGTCGCTTCGGGTTCTGCCGTCGCTTCAGGCTCTGCCGTCGCTTCAGGCTCTGCCGTCGCTTCAGGCTCTGCTGTTGCTTCGGGCTCAACCGTTCCCTGCGGCAGATCTGTCGCAGTTGCTTCTGCCAGGCACTGGCACAGAGGCGTCAGCGCCATGACCATCACCAGCAGGAAAACCAGCATGCGGTGCAGCTTTCCTCTCGTTTTCATTTGAAAACCCTCCTTTTCACTGCTTTTCAGCAATACTTTGCACGGTACTCTTCCAGCGAAGGTTCAAAGGTCTGCCTTTGTTCCTTGCTCATTTTGTTAAATTCCTTTGTAAAGCCTTCATAGGCTGGAAGGATTTGTTCTGTGGGCAAAATGCCCAGCTTGCGCCCGTGATGCAGCCACATCACCCGGTCGCAGAAGCCCTTCATTTGCCCTGCCGCATGGCTCACAAACACAATGGTTTTGCCATTGGCCTTGAATTCCCGCATCTTGTCCAGGCACTTGGTGGCAAAGGTTGGGTCGCCCACCGCCAGCGCCTCGTCCACAATCAGCACATCCGGATCCAGCATCACCGAAATGGCGAACCCGAGGCGCGCCCGCATACCGCTGGAATAGGTGCGCATGGGCTGTTCAATGTGTGAGCCGATTTCCGCAAAATCCACAATCTGCGCTTCCATATCGCGAATCTGCTTTTCGGAAAATCCCAGCAGCAGGCATTTGTAGAAAATATTTTCCCGTCCCGTCAGCTGGATGTTCATGCCGGAGCTGGGGGAAAGCATGCTGCACTCGCCCCGCACCTCCACCTCGCCCTGGGTGGGATAGCTGATGCCTGCGATAATCCGCGACAGGGTCGACTTGCCTGACCCATTGAGCCCCACAAAGCCGATGATTTCGCCCTTGTAAAACTCAAAGCTTACATCCTTGAGCGCAAGAAATTCGTTGGCCATGTTGGCACGCGGGCGAAGCAGCTCAATCATGCGCTGAAATTCGGATTCGCACATGGGGTAGCTTTTTGAAATGTGACTGCCCTGAATAATGACTTCTCTTTTTTCTGCATTCTGCACTTCCGCTCACCCCCATCAAATCACATCAATAAACCGGCGGCGAAGGCGGCAGTGCACCATGCTGCCCACTGCAAACAGCGCCAGGGTGAAGCACCAGAAATAGATGCCATGCAGCCAGTGCTCGTGCGGGAAGCCCTGATACAGCATCGAGTCCCGGTAGCCCTGGATGATGTAGGTCAGGGGATTGAGGCGCATCACCATGCGCAGCTTCGGGCTCAGCCCGTCAATAGACCAGATGACGGAGGAAACATACATCAGCAGCCGCAGCACCGGGTTAAGGAACTGGGCAAAATCCCGGAACACTGCGTCAATGGCGGAGGTGAGAATGCTGAAGGCGATCAGGAACAGGAACGCCGCCACCATGTAATAGGCAACAAACAGAATGTTCCACGTCAGCTTCATTCCGCACAGGATGGACACCGGAATCAGAATCGCCATCGTCCACAGGTGGTCGATCCATTCCATCACCACCACCTTGGCTGGCACCGCCGCCAGAGGGAAGGAAATGTTTTGCAGCATGTTGGCTGCCGAAACAATGGAGTTTGTGGAGCGCATCATCGCCCCGTTGAGGAAAAACCAGGGCAGGATGCCGCTCATCATCCAAATGCTGTAGGGCACGTTGCCCTCCATGGCGGACATCTTTAAGCCCACTGAGAACACAAACCAGTAGACGAAAATTTGCAGCGCAGGGTTCAAAAAGTCCCACATATTTCCGAGCACCGTGCCGCCCTGCTGCGCCTTGCGTTCAAATTTGGCAAGGCGCCATATCCGCGCCTTGTTGTCCCATATTTCCCGCGTCACATGCCGCATGGCGCCGAAAACTCCTTGGTCGATTTTCCGGGATGAATCCATCATGCTCTCCCTTTCCTGCGCCGCTTTAGTCCAGTGTATACCGGTGCTGCAAGCCGTTCTCCTCTAGGAATTCTACGTAATTTCTGGTTAACCTGCCAATGTTGGCATAGAAATCGCTGTAATCACAATAGGGAATCAGGTCTGCCAGGCTCCTTGCCTGGTCAAGCTCCGCATAGCTCACATGCGGCAGGTGCAGCGTTTCCGTCAGCTCGCTGGTGCGGCTGTCATGGGTGATCCACAGCGTGGGAATGCCGCTGCGCAGCGCCAGCATGTTGCCATGGAAGCGGGTGCCCGCCGCAAAGGTGAAGCCTTCTTCCCGGTGATAATCCTGCCAGTCCTTCATGTTATCAAACACGCGCGCCCGGCGCATCATGTAGGCGCGCAAGTCCTCCAGGCTGTGCGCCAGCTTCGGATAGCGCCTCTCCGGCGGATATGGCAGGGAAGGATCATCCAGCGCCGCGCCTTCGGACAGCTGCGGCAGCTCGGTGAGCATCTGCATCACCCAACCCGCATCGGCGTCCATGCCCATGTCCACCAGGTGCGATTCGTGCCGGTTGCCGCTGGTGACGTGGATGAGCGGCTTGTCCGCCGTTGGCGCTTTAACCTTTTCCGGCTTGCCATCCAGCGCCCAGAAGCACGACGGGCAGCCGATGATACGCCAGTTGTGCACCCCCAGCTCTTCCAATACCTGGGCAGTAAACGCGCCGCGCACGCCGATGGTTGTCGCCCGTTCGCTGAGCATGTGCACAAAGCGGATGGTTTCCTTCGGCAAATCCCTGGCCAGGCTGGAAGGCGTTTCCGTGCTCGTCCGGGACTGTGCGCCAAGGCCCGCGCAGGTAACAGGCACATTCATTTTTTCCATCAGCTTGATTCCTTGCTTCATCTGCTCCTGATCCTGCTTGCAGATCAGCCAGTTGGCCGCAGGCATAATCACCGCCTCTTTGCCGGGAAGAACCCTGTCGGCAAACAATGAATGCATCGGTATGCTGGCCGGATCCTTCAGGCCGTCATACACGCTGTCCACAAACAGCAGATTGCCGCTGTTGTCACCCAAATCACGGATGATGTCCACCGCCCGGCTGCCTAAATGGAATGCTTTTTCTTTCCTTTCGCGGGTTTTTCCCCACAGGCTGTCGCAAACCACCGGCTGAAGCTTCTCCTGCTTCCGTTCCTCACGTTTCCGCTCGGTGTTCTGCTGTTGCTTTTGCCTGGCCTCCCTGACCATCTTGTCGTAGGGGAACCACTCCTTCAGCTGCTTTTCGCCGCCATGCATGTTCTGGTTGTGGAATTCCTTCAACAGCTGATACATTTTTGTGAGCGTGTAATCCGGAATGCCATACAGGTTAATGGCCGTTTGAGCCACCACCGCGTGCTCCTTGTAGTATTCCGGCTTGCCATAAGTGGACGCACCGGCGGATTTGCCGCCCGCATGGAAGCGGAAGCAGCTGTGCGCCTGGCGCTGATAGGCAAAGCTTCCGCCTTGCATCACCTGCAAGTAGAACACCCAATCGCCGCAGATACGCATTTGCAGCCATTGCGGATCATCCAGCAGCGCCATGCCCGCCGGGTTGCGGAACAGGCAGCCGGACACGTTGGGCACCGTGTTGATGATGCCCATGGCGTCAGCCGTCTCTACGGCGGCCTCCTGGGTGAAGGAGCGGTTCCAGCGCTGCGCGTCCACCTGCGCCACATAGTTCTCGTATCCGTCCGGAATAAGCTCTTCTTCGTTATAGAAGCCATATTGGGCGCTGACCAGCTTCACGTCTGCGTGGTCGAACGCCGGAAGCATCTGCTCCAGATAGTCCTTTTCGCACCAGTCATCCGCCTCGGCAATCCAGACAATGTCGCCCTTTGCCGCCTGAATACCCTTCCGCCACTGGCGGAACACGCCGCCGGAGTTTTTTTCGTTAAACAGCAGCTGCGTCCGCTCAGGATAACGCTTTTGCCAGCTTTCCAGTACCTGCCGGCTGTCATCGGTGGAGCAATCGTCCAGCAGCAGCACGTCAAAGTTGCGGTATGTCTGCCCATAAATGCTTTCCAGCCGCTTGGGCAGGCAGTCGGCATAGTTGTAATTGGGTACTGCCACCGTCACATGGGGGCAGTTTTCGCCGCGCAGCGATGCTTCCAGCAGTGCCTGACGCCGTGCCTGGCTCTCCTCCAGCTCCGCTGCATCGGCGTTTTCCTGCACCTGCATGTCCGCTGCTGTGCGGACATAAATTGCCTTGTACTGCTCCGCCACCGCACCGATCTCATATCGCCGGGAAATAGCCAGCGCACGTTCCCGCAGCTGCTCAAATTCTTCCGGAGCGGCGCAGGCAACCTGCTTCATGGCCTCCACAAGCTTCGGCATGGGCACGCGCATGTTTTCCAGTGGGAACACCGCCCCCGCCACCTTGCCGTCCAACGTCAGCATTTCGCGGATATCGCCCAGGTCGCTGGCCACGCAGGGTTTGCCCAGCATCATTGCCTCGATCAGCGACAAAGGCGCGCTTTCCGATGGATAGTAGGACGGGAGAATGGCTGCGTCCGCCGCGGCAAAATAATCCAGCGCATGGTCAGAATAGCCCACCGCATGCACCCATGCCGGGCAGCCTTGTGCCATCAGCTGCTCCCGTGCAGGGCCTTCGCCGACCAGAATCAGGTGGATATCCTTTCCCGTTTCCTGCCGCAGGATGCCGGCGGCTTCCACGGCTTCCAGCCAGCCTTTTTCCACCAACGCCCGGCTCACCAGGCAGAAGGCGAAGCTTGTGTCCTTCATGCCCAGAGATGCGCGGTCAACCGGATGTGCCTCCGGGCGAGCCATGCCGTTGGGCACCTTGGTGAAGTTTTTGCCATACAGCCCTGTGCGCTTGAACGGCTTCAGGTTTTTATCCGCCACATACGTCCATTCATCCACCTTGTCGGCAAGTGCCGCAGCCAAATAGTTCATGGTTTCATCGTCGAAATTTTCGTACATACCATGAGAGGTGGCAACGTGCCGCACCGGCGGCTTTTTCTCATAGGAAAGGTTCCGATAGCGCGCCATCATGGACTGGCAGCTTTGATGATGGGTGTGAATCACCTCCACCCTGTGCAGGATGAAGCGATACAGCAGCTTGGTTTCCGAATCGCCGCGCCAAACGGGAAGATCGCTTTTGAGCATGGCGCGCACCCGTTCTTCTTCCGGCTCAGGGGTCGCCACATGCACATACAGCTGGACATCGTCCATTCCGTCCAGATAATTAGCCAGGCGAATCGGCATGATCTCCCCGCCGCCGCAGGTGAAGCCCGACAGGGAAATCACCACGCGCAGCCTGGGTTTGACGTGCACAAAGGTGCTGAGCGGCCAGGCCTGCAAAAACCGCTCGCCCTCCGCCGCTCCCTGACAGATGACCCAGGAGAGCATTTCTCCATAAAGTTTTTGAAGCTCCGCCACCGACACGGCGAAATTCCTGCGCAGCTTTTTCAGCCGCTCAGGTGCTTTCGTCATCAGGAAATCCACGTTCTTCCATTCCGGTTCCTGCAAAGGCGCCGGGCCGTTCATATAGGCCACAAGCCGCCGGTCACTGCAGCGCAGCATGCAGTCCACCAGGCTTTCGCCCGCCGCAAGCATGTCGGCCAGGCGATAATCCCCGTGGGTGCACACAACGCACGGCAGCTGATCCCCATGCCACACCGCCCACGGATGCTCGCCGGAAAGGCAGAAACTGCTGGGCAGCACCGGCGCGTCCAAGTCAGCAGGCACCAGATTTTCCCCTGCAAACAGGCAGCCCATTTCGTCATCCGCAAACACGCCCTGCATGGTTTGCAGGATATTTTCTGGCAAAGCCTGCCCGCGGGGGAGCACATACAGGGTTTCCGCATCCTCCTGCTTGTTCAGGTCTACTTTCTGCCAGGAAAGGCTTTGCGCCTGCTCTTCCGCTTCGCCGCTCAGGGCTGCATAGCACAGCTTCTCCTGTGCAAACGGCATTGCCGCCTGCACATCCTGCGCGGTTTGCAGCACAAACACAACCTTGCGCGGTTTTTCCGGCTCTGCATCCATTTTGCAGTGATGATACAGAATGGTGAGTATGCTGTTTATAGGAAGATGATCCAATGCAAGAACGCCCGTTCTGCGCTTTTCCTGTTTGCCAATGCGCGCATAGTGCAGGATCGGCGCTTCTTTGCCTTCCCGCACATCCTGATATTCATTCACATAATAGGCGGTGTCAAAGTCCATGCTGGGGCTGCGGCCTTCATACTGGCCGTTGATCGCATAATGCAGCGCGCTGGAAGTGGCAAATCTTGCCAGATATTGCAGCGGCAGAAGACGGCTGGCGCGCAGCTTACCGAAACGGCTCTCCTGCATGTGCTTCACATCCAGATATTGTTGTGCGTACCACGCACCGTTAAAATCCCCGCAGCGCATAATTTTTATCGTTTCAGGAATGTGCGCCAGCTTTTGCACGACGTTTTTCGGCCGTCGTTCCTTGCTCCATGCCTGATAATCTCTAATGATCTTCTTCAACGGTGTTCTCTCCTTTTTACACCTTTTCCATCATAACCGTTTTATTTTACCATACTTGCCGGCAATGCGCAAGAAGCCGACACGTTGGCGCCCGGGACGCCCTTCATTGTTTCCGAAAAATCCACAATTTACTGGCAATATAGTTCACAATGATAACAAGCACATTGGAGGCAATTTTCACTCCCATGCCCGGAAGCCCCATTTTTTCCGCAAAAACGTACATAATGCCCATGTCCAGCAATCCGGACAGGGCGCGGCACAGGAAAAATCCTCCCATTTCCCGCAGGACGGGGATAAAGCCGCTGGCACTGCTTGCAAACACAAAACGCCGATTGGTCCCATAAGCAAAAAGCACGGAAAGCACCCACGCAATGCCTGTGGAAAGCAGGATTTCCATGCCCGTTTTGTCGAACAGGTAGAAGGCGGCCATGTTGACCAGGGTGGTCATCCCGCCAAAGAACACATAGGTGATCTGCTCGCGATATTTCCGCCACAGCTCTTTCACCGTGCACATCCTCCCCGTTATACCTTGAAATCATGATACCATGGGGCTTTGCGCCCTGTCAATGAATGGAGATGGTTTGCCTTTGGGTTTTACATTGATTGCAGTGGGCAAGCTGCGGGAAAAGCCCTTCCGCGCTATGGCGGATGAATATCTGAAGCGGCTGTCCCGCTTCGGTAAAACAGAAGAAATCGAGCTGCCCGACCTGCCTGAACCGCAGGATGCCTCGCCTGCGCAGGAAAAGCAGGTGAAGGATCGGGAAGGGGAGAGCATCCTGGCCAAGATCCGTCCGGGAGATTACGTCATTGCGCTGACCATTCCCGGCAAGCAGTGGACAAGCCCTGCCCTCAGCACCCATTTGAGTGATGTGATGGATCGGGGCAACTCCTCCATTGTGCTGGTGATCGGCGGCTCGCTCGGGTTAAGCGACGCGGTGATTGCCCGTGCCAACGAGCAGCTGAGCATGAGTCCCATGACTTTTCCGCACCAGCTTGCCCGAGTGATGCTCCTTGAGCAACTGTACCGCGCCATGAAAATACGTGCCGGAGAGCGCTATCATAAATAAAAAGCCCTCCGTTTTTTCAAACGAATCAAAAAGGATTTTCCTTCCATCAAAACGAATTTTCGCAGCTGGTTTCCTTTTCCCCATGTTGATTCAAAGGAGCGCATGACTGATGAAAAGCCGTGGAAAATGGCTGCCGAAACTTGCAGCCCTCTTCATGACGCTGTTGCTTCTGCTCGGGCAGCTTGCGCCATGGAGCACCGTCCCTGCCTGTGCCGAGCCCGGCACGCCAACACTGACCGCCAGTGAGCCGCTATCCTCCGGCGCAGGGTTTATCGCCCGGAAAAAGAAAGCGTCCCCCACACCCAAGCCCACTGCAACGCCGCGGCCAACCGCCTCGCCAACTCCTACGCCTGCGCCCACAGAAGAAGGACCCATCACCGACCCGCAGGCGATTGCAGATTATCTTTTTGCATACGGCACACTGCCGGAAAACTTCATCACGAAAAAAGATGCGCAGACACTTGGCTGGGACAGCCGTTACAACTACCTGAGCGACGTCGCACCAGGCATGTCCATCGGCGGCGACCGATTCGGCAACTATGAAGGCAAGCTTCCCGTTGCCAGGGGGAGGCAGTATTATGAGTGCGACTGCAATTATTTCGGCGGGCGACGGGGTGCGGAGCGAATTGTGTTTTCCAACGACGGGCTGGTTTACTACACCGCCGACCACTATCAAACCTTCACGCTGATGACGCCATCACCCCAGGAAACAAGCGCTGAAGGAAAAGGCAGCTGATCTTTTTTGATCAGCTGCCTTTTCCTTTGTTCTTATGTTTTCCACATTGGGTGGGTGTTTTGTGGATTTTTTCCTGTTTTGCTTCAGCTTTTCAGTCTTTGTTTTCCACCTGAGGCTGTGCGCAGGCCGGATCCTCCGCTGCTTTTTCCTCTTCCTTTTCGGTCAGGGCTTTTGCTTCTCTTTCCTCCTGTTTTTTGAGCAGCTCGGCCACTTCCTGCAATTGCCTTTCCACGCATTTTGTGTTTTGCTCCACCTTTTCCAGCGCGGCTTTGTTGGGTTCCTCTTTGCTCACCAGACCAAAGAGTGAAATCAGCCCCAGGATAGAGGCGGTCATGAAATAAGCAGCGCGCTGCGTCTGCGCACCCGCGATCTGTCCGCCCCGCAAAGAAGATTCAATGATGTAATTATACGCATCGCCGCCCACGTACTTTTCCATTTTGTTGGAGCCGTAGTAGGAGATATACGTGTTCGGAACCTTTGTTTGAGCGCCCAGCACAACAAACACGAGCGAGAGAATGAGCCCAAGCACTGCAACCAGCTTTTTCCCCGTAAGAATCTTTTTCATTTGCCTGCTCCTTTTCCCTTTGAAAACGCCCCGCTCTCTTTTCAGAAAGCGGGGCGCGCTTATGGCTTCTTCTCGGAAGAAACCAATTACTTCAGCTCAGCGAAGTACTTGATGGTGCGAACCATCTGGCTGGTGTAGCTGTTCTCGTTGTCGTACCAGGACACAACCTGCACCTGATAGGT
>CAKUFA010000039.1 GCA_934647165.1 uncultured Clostridia bacterium
GTGATAAACAAGACCGACATGCCCTTCTGCTGCATTTCCCGCAAGAGGGTGAAACTATCCGCCCATGGCATGCGTGCATCGACGATGCCCAGCAGCTTATCCTGTTCCCGTATCCTTTCAAGGCCATCCGCAACGGTTTTGGCAGTGTAACATAAATGGCCTGTCTGGGTCAATATTCTGTTCATTTTCTCGCAGAGCCGGTTTTCCTGCTCCAGAATCAAAATCTTTGCCATGGTCTCACCTCGTCTATTCAACGTTTCGGCTGCCGATTTTCTTCCCGCTGGATGGGAAAGTCATCGTCCGCCCTGCTTCTTTCACCTTTATTGACGTTTCCAGCCAACCAAATGTTTGAGCCTTTCAAAAAAATTCACACATTTTTGAAGAATTTCAGGATACAGCCTGGTTTTCGATAAAGCAAAATTGCATTGTCAGCCCTGGTACGTTCCAGACTGGACAAGAAGCGCCTGAGGTGCTATCATATCTTTATTGCCGTAAAAGGAGGTGGACGGATGAACGTGGATCAGCTGGCGGACAAACTCCGCCGGGATAACCTGTTTATGGAAAATGTGGTGCGCTGGGAAGTGCTGCCTGCACGCAAAGCGCAGTATGCCCCCTTCCCTGAAGAACTTGACGCACGCCTTTTACCCATGCTGGAAAAGCGCGGCATTCATCAGCTCTACAGCCACCAGGCACACAGCATCCGTGCTACCATGGCCGGGCGCGATGTGGTGGTTGTAACGCCCACAGCTTCCGGCAAAACCATGTGCTACAACCTGCCCGTGCTGTCCTCCATTTTGCAAAACAATGACGCAAGGGCGCTGTACCTCTTTCCAACCAAAGCCTTGTCCGCCGATCAGGTGAGCGAGCTATATGAACTAATTGAGGAAATGGGTGTGGACATCAAAACCTACACCTATGACGGCGACACGCCGGCCGCGGCACGAAGAGCCGTTCGGCAGGCAGGGCACATTGTGGTAACCAACCCTGACATGCTGCACAGCGGCATCCTGCCCCACCACACCAAATGGGTAAAGCTTTTTGAAAACCTGCGCTACATCGTGATTGACGAGATCCACACCTACCGCGGGGTGTTTGGCTCCAACCTGGCCAATGTGCTGCGGCGCCTGATGCGGCTGTGCGAGTTCTATGGCAGTCATCCGCAGTTCATCCTGTGCAGCGCCACCATCGCCAATCCGCGCGAACTGGCAGAAACATTGACAGGCCGCGAAGTGGAACTGGTGGATGATAACGGCGCGCCCATGGGTGAGCGGCATTTCGTGTTCTATAATCCGCCGGTAATCAATCGGCAGCTCGGCATCCGCCGGGGCGTAATTCCGGAAACACGCAGCATTGCGGGCATGCTCCTCAAATGCGGCATCCAAACCATCACGTTTGCCAGAAGCCGCCTGACTGTGGAGGTGCTGACCAAGTATTTGAAGGATCTTGCGCGCGATCCGTTGGGTAACGCCGGCCGTGTTCGCGGCTACCGGGGCGGTTATCTTCCCACAGAACGGCGGGAAATTGAACGCGGCCTTCGAGCCGGACAGATTGACGCCGTGGTTTCCACCAACGCGCTGGAGCTTGGCATTGATATTGGTGCGCTGGATGCCTGTGTGCTGTGCGGCTATCCCGGCACCATTGCCAGCGCATGGCAGCAGGCAGGACGTGCCGGGCGACGCAAAGGTACAAGCATTGTGTTCTACATTGCTTCTTCCGCAGCGATCGACCAGTATATCGTCAGCCATCCGGACTATTTCCTGCATCAGTCGCCGGAGCATGCGCTGCTCAACCCCGACAACCTGTACATTTTGCTGAGTCATTTTAAATGTGCGGCTTTCGAGCTTCCTTTTGAGGATGGCGACCGCTTCGGCAACGCCCCAGCGCCTGCAGAGTTGCTGGATTATCTGTCCGACTGCGGCATTTTGCGGCATGTAGACGGACGCTACCACTGGTCGGCAGAGGATTTCCCTGCATCGGAGATTTCCCTGCGCTCGGCTGCCAGTGAGAACTTTGTTATCATTGATATCACCGACCCTGCCCATCACCGGGTAATCGGTGAAATGGATCGCTACACGGTGCCCATGCTTTTGCATGAAAATGCCATTTACATGCACGAGGCTCAGCAATATCAGGTGGAAAAGCTGGACTTTGACGCCTGCAAAGCGTTTATCCGCAAGGTAGATGTAGGCTACTATACCGATGCAAACCTGAACGTCAATCTCTCCCTGTTAGACATTGAGCAGCAGCAGGAGGCTCCCGGCGGCGGCCTTTGCGCCCTGGGCGAAGTGAAAGTGTCCACGCTTGTGACCATGTTCAAAAAGATTCGCTTCGATACCCATGAAACACTGGGCTTTGGCCATGTCCGGCTGCCGGAAACAGACATGCACACCACCGCCATCTGGTGGACACTGCCCGACTCACTCACCGCGCACTATGAAAGCGATACGCTGAAAAACGGCATGCTGGCCATCACCAATCTGCTGCGCATTGTTGCGCCGCTGTACCTGATGTGTGCACCGCAGGATGTAGCGGTACTCTACCAGGTTAAAAGTCCCATCACAGACAAGCCGACCGTTATCCTCTACGATAATTGTCCCGGTGGCGTTGGGCTCTCCCAGAAGGCCTACGGCATGCAAAGGCTGCTGCTGGAAAAGGCGCTGCAAATTGCGCAGGATTGCCCGTGCGAGCAGGGCTGTCCCTCCTGCGTGGGGCCTGTTGGTGAAATCGGTGCGGATGGCAAGCACACCGCCATGGCTCTTTTGAAGGAGCTGACGCAATGAATCTGCGCGATAAACTGCGTGCCATGGATTCCCCTAAAAAAAAGGTAAATGCGCCGAATGAAAGGCACTACACCGCTTGCTGGGAAAAGGCCGAGACCCAGCCACTGTCAGACTTTCCGAATGCAATGGCGCTTTGTCGCAACACCGTTGCGCTCATGCTGGGCGCCACGCAGCCGCCGCTTCCCGAAAAGCTTGACCCGCAGAAAATTCTGTACCTGGACACGGAAACCACAGGGCTTGCAGGCGGCGCAGGAACCGTGGCATTTCTGGTAGGGCTTGGCACACTAACGGCAGACGGCTTCGTCATCCGCCAATACATGATGCGCGACTATCCCGAAGAGCGGTTTGTGCTGGAGAAAGTTGCCCATGCCATGGCTGCATGCGACACCGTGTGCACCTTCAACGGCCGAACCTTCGACCTGCCGCTTTTGAGAGACCGATTTTTGATGAACCGCATGCCGCCCCGCTGTTTGGAAAAGCCCCACATTGACCTGTTGCCCATGGCGCGGCGGGTGTGGAAGCTTCGGCTGAAAAAGTGCACGCTCTCGCACCTTGAGGAAGCTGTGCTTGGTGCCCCTCGGCTTGGCGACCTGCCCGGCAGTGAAGCACCGAAACGATATTTTGATTATCTCAAGACCGGGCAGTTTTGCCTGCTTCAGGAGGTGCTGGAGCACAACGCGCAGGATATTGCCAGCCTGTGCACACTGCTTTCCGCCATGGCTGCGCTCTATGAGCATCCGGAGTCGCACCCTTTCGAACAGGATTTGTTCTCCATGGGTGTTGCGTTGGAGCGTTTTCATCATCCGGAAGAGGCGCGAAGATGCTATCATCTGGCCAGCCGCGGCGTAACGCGCACAAGCAGTCAGCTGCATCTGGCGCAGGTATGGCGCAGGAGCGGCCAACGGCAGGAGGCCGTGGCGGTATGGCAAGGTATGGTCCGGCGGCATGAGGGCGGCATCGTCCCTTATGTGGAACTAGCCAAGCATTACGAGCATACGGAGCGGAACATCGCACTTGCGCTGGATATGACCAGACGGGCAATGCTGCTTCTTGCAGAGCCGACGCTTTGGGATAGTGAAGAAACCCTTGCCCAGCGAACGGCGCTTGAACACCGATATGCACGACTGAAAAGAAAATGTGAAAAGGAGTGACCACAATCATGGGTTTCATGGCAAATTTAAAAGGACAGCAAGCATTGTCGTTGCAGGGAAAGGGCAAAATAGAAGAGTCAATGGCCAAATTTGCCGAAGCATATGAGGCAGGGATGGATCAGCCCCGCCTACTGCTTTCCTATGCAGTGCTGCTGATTCGTGACAACCAATTTCAAAAGGCGCGAGAATTGCTGGTGAAAATGCAAAAAAACCCTGCTCTCACCCCCGACCAGAAGGCGCAGCTGTTCATGGACTATGCCGTGTGCTGCTACAAGCTTGGCGATCTGGAGCGCGGCGTGGCATTGCTGGAAAAGCAGCATCAGCGCCAGCCCAACGGCCTTGTGTATGAAACATTGGGATACCTGTATGTGGAGAAATTTGACCCAGCACACAAAGCAGCTTTCCTTGCCGCACCGCCCACCGAGGAAGTGGACGACCGCTTCGGCAATGTGCTGACCCCTGAATTGACGCCTGAGGAAGCCTGGCAGGCAGGCGTGGAAAAAGCGCTGGCCTTTAACCAGGAGGCCGTGGCTTATGACGATGAGGACTCCGTGTGCCTGGACAACCTGGCGCAAACCTATTATCGTGTACTGGGAGACAAGGAAACGGCAAAGGAATGGTTTGAAAAGGCTTTGGCGCAAAAGCCCAGCCAAATCGACACCCTTTGGTTCCTCAGCCGCTATGATGTGGAAGAAGGCAACAACGCTGACGCTGTGAAAAAACTGGAGACCGCGCTCAACGGTCGCTTTTCACCGCTGAATAAAGTGACCAAGCAGGAAGTAGAAGCGGAGATCGAGCGGCTGAAGCGCCTGTGAAAGCACAAGTCAGATAGGCGCCCGCTAAAAATTTTTTCAAAAACGTGTAACAAATCCATCGTCTGTGCGTGTATTGTAATGTAGGTGAAGGAGGCGTGGCATGGAGGATGACCAGCAGCTGATGCAGCGCCTGAAACATAGCGATGAGAACGCTTTGGCTTTGCTGATTGCCCGGCACCGCCCCGCTGCGGAGCAATACGCCGCGGAGCTGCTGCACGACCATGCCCTGGCTGAGGATGTGGTACAGGAGGCCTTCGCACGGGTTTATCTGCATCGCATGGCTTATCAGCCGACATTTACTTTCCGCACGTGGCTGATGGTATTGGTGCGCAGGCTTTGTATTGACCAGCTGCGCAGGCAAAAACGCATGCCGCTGCTGCTGGAGCACATTCCCGATATCCCGACGGCCTCCGCGGAAGAAGCGTGCCTGATACGGCTTGAGCGCGAAAGTTTGATGGAAGCCTTGGCCGGGCTTGATGCACGCGATCGCGCGCTGCTTGTTGGTTTTGCAATGGACGGCTTATCCTGCAAAGAACTGGCCGAAAAGCTGCACATGAGCAGCGCCCAGGTGCGCGTGCGGCTGCATCGCCTGCGAAAACGACTGCGTGACAGGGAGCGTGATATGCCATGATTGATTCCTACACCCGTGAAACGCTGCAAAGAGCCGGCCAGGTGCAATCCCTTTTGCCCGCAGCAACAACGCTTCAGGCGCAAACACACGGCAGCAGGATTTATCTATGGCTGACCGCAGCTCTGACCGCGCTGCTTGCGTTCACGCCATCAGCTTGTGCAGCGCAAACGCTCATCTGATAAAATACCATTTCCAATGAAAATGAAAGGCAGGAGATTACCATGACAGATTTGGAAACAATGCAGTCCACGGAGGCACAGGACACGCCTTCCGTGCCTGAGGAAACGGATGCGCCCAAAGGGAAAAAAGCAAAATCCAAGAAAAGTCCCGGCCGTGAAGCGCTTGAATGGGTTGTGACCATTGCGGCAGCGCTGGCCATCGCCCTGGTGATCCGCACTTTCCTGTTTGAGCCTGTGCGCGTGGATGGCCACTCCATGGACAACACGCTGGCCAATGGCGAAATCATGTTTGTGACCAAAACAGAATACACTTCTGTGAGCCTGTTTGGAACCACCTACAGCATCTTCGGTGAACCTAACCGCTTCGATATTGTGATCTGCCACTACCCCAACCGTGGGAACACAAACTTCGTTAAGCGTGTGGTAGGTTTGCCGGGCGACACAGTACAAATCAGCGGCGGATATTTGTATGTCAACGGCGTGAAGTATGAGGAACCGTACCTCACCCACCGCCCCGATTACGAAATGCTGCCCTATACTGTGCCCGAAGGCGAATATTTTGTTCTGGGCGACAATCGTTCCAACTCCAATGACAGCCACATCATCGGCTCCATCTCCCGTGATATGATTCTCGGCCATGTGCGGCAAGTGCTCTTCCCCTTCGCCAACTGGCGCAGCATCGATTAAAGCCACAAAAAAGGAAGGCTCGTCAAAGCGATCAGCCTTTCTTTTTTTAAGGCAATACCGCACAAATGAGTTGGTGCGGAGGCGAATGAATTTTTCGTCAGATGCAATGGCAGATTTTGAAGGTTTACTGGAGGTAAATCGAAAAATCTGCAAGCAGCAGATGGCGGAAAAGGCATCGCCTACGCTGCCAACGAATTGTGCGGTATTGCCTTAATTTACATCACGCCGAGCACCTTGCACAGATAAATGAGTGCAAACAGCGTGCCCATGGAAAACACGGTGGTCAACACTACCTGGCTGGCTGCCAGATCACCGTCGCTGCCCATGGCCTGAGCCATGGGATAGCTGGACACCGCGCAGGGCGCAGAAAAGAACACAAGGATCACACCCAACGTTTCATTGCGGAAGCCGCAAAGGATGCCAAGCGCCACCATCAGTGCCGGAATAATCGCCTGCTTGAGCACTACCGTGCAAATCAGTTCCTTGCGGTTATCCTTCACCCCCTGCCATTGGAGCGATGCACCCAGCACCAGCAGCGACAGGGGCGTTGCAATGGATCCCACCTGTGTGCAAAGTTTATCCACCACTTTTGGAAGCTGAATGTTAAACAAAAAAGCAACCAAGCCCAGACAGCAAGCAATAATCAGCGGGTTTGTGACTATCTTCTTCAGTATTTGCTTCACATCCACCTTCTGCCCTGTGGGCGAAGACAGCGCCACCACCGCCAGGATGTTCATCATGGGAATAACCAGCGGCAACGCCAGGGAAACCATGGCAATGCCCGCTTTGCCAAACATTGCTTCCATCAATGGAATGCCGAGGATAGCAAAGTTTGTGCGGAAAATGCCCTGCGCCATGGCGCCGCGTTTGCGCACATGCGGCTCAAAGCGCTTAACCAGCACCATGGAAAGCAGGAAAATCGTCATAATGCTGATGAACATGAAAATGAGGAACTTCCAATCCGAAATTTCCGACAAGGTGAGCCCGCGCACATTATTAAACAGCAGTGCCGGCAAAAACAGCTTGAAAATGAGGCTGGTAACTTCTGAAGCCGTTTGAGCCTTCAGCCACCCCACCCGACGCAGCACCCATCCGAGCGCCAGCAGCAGTAGAATGGGCATCATAATGTCCAGCGTAATCAGAAATTCTGTCATGTACTCCGTTCCCCTTCATTTTTTGAATGCACAATATTCACCATAGCACGAAATACAGCATTTGTCCACCACATATGCACTTTTTGCAGTTTTACACCGAAAAAAAGCAAACTGATGCGTGACGAATGTTGTAAAAACTGGTATACTGATGCTATAGCATGCGTCGTAGAGGGAACGCATGAATGAACAGGAGGCTATAGGATGGACAACGTCTTTTTTGCCCAAGACATGGAAACGCAAATCCTGGATGAGAAAACAAGCCGCCGCATTTTGGCGCACAGCCCGGAGTTGATGCTGGTGGAAGTGATTGTAGAAACCGGCGGCATTGGAAAAATGCACACGCATCCACACGTGCAGGCAACCTATGTCAAATCCGGCCGTTTCCGCTTCACCGTGGAAGGCAATGATAGGGAGGTGGCCGCGGGAGACAGCCTGCTGTTCCCCGCCAATGCGCTGCATGGTATGGTATGTCTGGAAAGCGGTATGCTGTTGGACGTTTTTACCCCGGAGCGAGAGGACTTTCTAAAGAAATAAACAGCATGCAGCGATAAAGCGCATATTGCTTTGCCTGTGCAGGCTGCATGCATCAAAAAGCACGAACCCTTGCAAAGGAACATTCCTTGCAAGGGTTCGCGCTTTGTTTGGGTAACGTTTGGCACTTTCACGCCATTTCAGGGATGGAATGTATCAATGCCCCGGAGAAGTTCCATCTCTCTTACATCCCTCACTGTTGTGTACATCTTTCTTGTCAGCACTGCGCCGCTTCGATAGTACAGGCAGATAAAGGGACAATCCTGCGCAAACTTTTCCTGAATACGCCAAAGCACTTCCTGATAACCCTCTTGGGTGGTTTTTGTGCGCAGCTCCTTGCACAGGTCGTCCATCTCATTGCTTTTATAGCGGCAATAGTTGCCCGTGTTGGACTTCATGAGCAGGAACCCCGGATCGGGGCACACATCCATAGCGTAGGACACCAGCGCCAGGTCAAAAGAGCCTGCCTTGAGCTTGCTTGCCATGTCGCTCATGGTGAGGGTTTCCACCTTGCACTCAATACCGACCTGTGCAAGCTCATCGGCAATCAAATCTGCGGCGGCAACGCGCACATCATTGTCCGGCTCTTCATAAACATAAAAGCGCAGGTGCAGGCGCCACATGCCGGATCCGTCATCCTTTGCCTTGTCACGCACGCCGTCGCCATCGCTATCCGTCCATCCTGCCTCATCCAGCAAACGTTTGGCTTCCTCCACATCCTTCACAAAATAGGAGGACAGGTTTTCGTTATACATCCATGTGCCTGATACCATCGGGGTATCCGTTCGGGAAACCATTCCCAGATAGACAGAGCTTGCCACCTTGTCAGGATCCACAACGTAACGAATGGCCTTGCGAATGTTGATATCGTTGAGCGGTGAAGCATTGTTGTTGATCAGCAGCGTTTCCAGCTGATTGGTGCGGTAATCCAGAGAAAGCGACGACGTGCCGGATTTATACTGACTGGCGGCAATCGTTCGGGTGAAAATGGTGTCCACCCGCGCATACTCATAGTTTTCCATCACCTTCTTGGGTGTTTCGGAACACTGCACCACAATTTGTTTCACCTGCGGCTGCGTTTGCCACCAATGCGGGTTCGTCTCCAGCCAAATGGTATTGCCCGCGTCGAAGGTAGTAATCTGATAGGCTCCGGTTCCCGGAGGGTTATCCGCTGTAAGCGCGCTGGCCGGAAGCACCGGAAAAGTCATGGCATACAGCAGCCCATAATACTTGCGGGCTGCGCGCACCACCACGGTGTCTTCGCCAGATGCGCTGATTTTGCTGATAAAGTATTTGAGATTCTGATAATACCCCTTATCACTGGATGCATCATCATTGGCCCTGTCAAGGATATACTGAGCAGTGGCCACCACATCGTTGGCCGTCAGCGGCGTGCCATCGGAAAAGTATACATCCTTTCGCAGGTGAAAGGTCCAGGTTTTTCCATTACCGCTTTCTTCCCAGCTTTCCGCCAGGCACGGCTGCGGTGTGTAATCGTCCCCAATGGACACCAGCCCATCATAAACCAGGTCATAGATGCTCATCATGTCCCGCTCCTGCGGTTCCAGCGGGCGCAGCAAGGTTGTCTTGGTGGACTGGATCCCCACCACCAGACTTTCTCCCACATTGCTTGCTTCTGCCTCAGGCAGGATCGGCAGTACCAGACACAGCGTCATCGTCAACGCCAGTATCCGTTTGATAATAGAGCGCTTCATAAATGCCATAAGCCTGCGTCACTCTCCCTGCATATTTTTTCGTAGGGCCGTCAATCATGTTTTCCAGCTTAATGGTCACACCGTCTTCGGACATGGCAGGATTCGAAAGCCAACCGGTCACTTCTCCCTGCCCTGCGTGATATGCGGCCGCCACCAGCACCGGATCTCCCCGGAACAGGCGGGACAGATAGCCCAAATACCACGTGCCGAAACGAATGTTGGTTTCCGCATCGTACATACGATCAAAGCTATAGCCGCTCACGTCCAGCTTGCGGGCAATCCACTGGGCCGTGTCAGGCATCATCTGCATCAGTCCGCGTGCGCCAACAGAGGAAACCGCATCCGTGCGATAGGAGCTTTCATTCAGGATAATCGCTTCCACAAAAGCCGGGTGCAAATTGTTTGCATCAGCGTACTGCTCAATGAGATCCTTATAATAGATGGGATGCGCATCCACCACCTTCTGATAGGCCGCCGCACGCTCCTGCGCACGCTGGGCGAGGTAAGCGCTCATAAGTGCCTTAGCCGTAAAAAGACCCGCTGTCACAAAGAACATCGCCACCAGCACAACCGTTAACCAAGTGGGCATCCGATGCGCGGCACGAGCCTTCGGCGGACGCGTCTTTTGCTGCGGTGCATGCGGCGGACGCGCCATCACCGGTTGTGGTGTCCCCGCTTTCGCGGCTTCAGGTGGCATTGCCGCAAATGAAGCCGACATTTCACCATTCTGCCTTCTGCGGCGATAAGTTACCGGCATATCAGTTTCCGATGGGCGCGCGGTGCGCTGCATCAATTCTGTCGAAGGGGAAACGCCGCTTTCTGCCTTATACCGTTCTGCGCGATGAACGGGTTTGCGCGGCGTCGGGTTGGTCGTCATGCGTACCTCCTTGAGGGATCATCAGCGCATCAGCTCTGAAACGCCAGCTCCTGCTGATAAAGCGCTGGAATCATTCTTCTAGTGTAATCAATGGAGCCGCTTGTGTCAATAATCACTTGTGCCCGAGCGGCTTTTTCCTCTGTTGGCATCTGGCTGCGCAGGCGCTGCATGGCCTCCTCCCTGGTAAAACCGTCACGCGCCATCAGGCGCTGCAACTGCTCTTCCTCCGGCAGATACACGCACCACACCCGATCACACAGCTTGTCCAGCCCTGTTTCATACAAAAGCGGCATATCCAGCACGCACAAGGGAGCACCTTGCTCTTTTGCCTTGGCAATGCTATCAAGAATCATGGTGCGCAGCCGCGGCTGCATCAAAGTATCCAGCGCCTTCCTCTGCACGGGATTGCTGAACACAATCTTCCCCAACGCACGCCTGTCGAGGGAGCCATCCGGCAGAAACACCCCGTCGCCAAAGGTGCGGCGAATATCCGGCAACGCCGCGCCACCCGGCATGGTCAGCTCTCTGGAAAGCCGATCCCCATCCACAATGGTCGCCCCCAGTTCTTTCAATACCGAGGACACATTGCTTTTGCCGCAGGCAATTCCTCCTGTCAGGCCAATCACTCGCATGCTTCATCACTCCTTCTGCAAAAAAACGAATGAATCGCGTCATTTCCTGCAACATGCCGGCATAAACAAGTTCGCCCGGAGAAGCTTCAGCCTCCCCGGGCATCCATTTTGTTTACCGGCGTTTGCCGCCCCACAATTTCCACAGACCAAGCCCCGCCAGAATGGAGCTGAACGGCGCACAGCCGCAACCACAGCCGCCGGGATTGCCCCGCCTGCGTGCCCTGCCGTTGTTGCCGAAAATCACCATGAGCAGGAATACCGTAAGGAAGACTTTGCCAAGACTGAAGCCTGACTCCTCATCCTCCTGTGTAAACCGCTGTGCCGCTGTGGGCGCACTTGTAGCTTGCGGGCGTTCTGTCCAGGCTTGCGACCGTTGCTGGGTGCTGGTACTCGCCAGCCCAAAGAGACCGGTTGTATCCACTGTCTTCCCCCGCGCCTTGCTCAATTCCGCTGCCAAAGCAGGCAAAAACGCCGTAAGCGCACCATCATAATCCTGCCTCAGAAAAGGTTCTTCCAAATAGGCGCTCAGAAGCTTCTGCTGTGTCTGCCGGCTGATCGGCAGGCTGCTTCCATCCAGCAGATACTGATCTTCGCCCACGGCCAACAACAGCAGCGATGTCTTATCATCCAGCCCCCACGTTGTGCGCAGGCCGGACGCATATTGCTCGATGGTTGCACCATCCAGAAAGTCCACCGTCACCACGGCCAGCTGCCCCAGGTCATTTCCTTGCAGCCGGTTGTCCAAGGTGCCAATGTCCTTCACCAGGGAGGCGCTGAGCACGGCGGCATTGTCCGTTACCAGCCCCTGCCGTGCCGGATACCGTGGCACAGGTGCGGCCACAGCCACGGAAACAAGGAGCATCAGGAGCAGCGCCAGCGCCAGGCAAACGTTCATCCTCTTGTTGATTGCCATTGTCACACGCCCCTCTCTCACTGCGCCTCAACAGGCTGAACACCCAGCCACATGGCGATTTTCCCCGTGAGGGACGACCCCATGCGCGTATTAAAGTCCGCCGCTTTATCCGCGTAAGTCTGCTTCAGCGATGTCGCGCTGGCTAACGTGCGGGTTAATGCGGAAATATACACCTGATCGCGCTGGCTTTCCTTCACTGTATCCAGCGCCAGCAAGCGATCCCGCAGCGATGCAGCGAGCTTCGTCAGTTCGCTGTCCGCCTGTGCCATGGCCGACACATCCTTGCCCGCCATAAGCGTATCCCGGCATTTTTTCAGCGCTGCAAGGTCTCCATCACTTTCCGGCAGGTGGCGTAATGCAACAACCGTCAGGTTCGCCGCATCCATAGCGCGTTCGTTCAGCTGATTGGTCAGCGTTCCGTTATCTGAAAGCAGGCCAAGCACCTGATCGCGCTCTCCCTGCCATCCGCGCCACGCGCCTGCAAGCACTGCGCCAATCAGCAGCACAATCGTCAGCACAACGGAAAGGCAGGTGCGCAGTTGATTTTTCATGTTCTAAGCCTCCCGGATACAGGCAGCGCACCCTTGTCGCATGCTTCTGCATCCATTCACAGATTCGTTTGCAGCAGCTTCTTTTTCAGCTCAGCTTCCATCTGCACCATGGTCTTTTCAGCCTCGATGCGCTTCGCACGCCCCTCCGACTGAATGTTCATCACTTCATTGATCGTGTCAATGAGGCTTTGATTGGTCTGCACAAGGGTATCAATGTCGATAATGCCGCGCTCTGCTTCCTTGGCCGTTTCAATGGTTCCCATTTTGAGGGTTTCGGCATTTTTCCGAAGCAGCTCATTGGTCATGTTGGTCACAGCATTTTGCGCCTTCAGCGCCTGCTGACTGTGGTGCAGGCCAAGCGCCAGCACCATCTGGCTCTTCCAAAGGGGCAGCGTATTGGACAGCGTGGATTGAATGCGCTCCACCAGCAAACTGTCATTGTTTTGCAAAAGGCGAATCTGCGGCGCCATCTGCATGGACACCTGCCGTGTCAGCTTCAGGTCATGGAGCTTCTTTTCAAAGCGGTCGCACTGCGCTGCCAAGTCGTTGGCTTTTTGCGCATCCATCGCATCGCCGGATTGAGCCGCCTTGTCCTGAAGCTCCTTCAGTTCTCCGTTTCGCACCTGCTCCAGCTTTTCTTCACCGGCAATAATGTACAACGTCAGCTGGCGGAAATAGTCGCTGTTTTGATCGTACAGGCGATCAAACATGGCCACATCCTTGAGCAACTGTGCCTGATAGTTTTCCAGCGAATCCGCAATGGATTCCACATTGCCGCTCACCTTGGTGTAGCGCGCCTTCATCCGCTCTACCTGATCGCCTGCCTTGGTAAACAGCTTGCGCAAACCCTTCGGCTCTTCGGCGTCCGTTTCAAAGCCTTTCAGTTCTGTGACAAGATTCACCAGCATGTCGCCCACTTCACCGGTATCCTGGCTCTTCACCGCTTCCAGCGCCGTATCGGAAAAGTCTGCAATTTTCTTCTGCGCATCCGCGCCAAAAAGCAGCACGTGGTCGGGATTGGTCACATCCAGCTTCCCGAGAAAATCGTCAATAGCCTTACGTTCCTGGGGGGTCAGCTGGCTGTCATCCAACCGGGGCATGGAAGCCGCCTTGGCAGGTTCTGCCGTTTGCTGGATAGAGGAAACAGCTTCATCGGCGTTGGGGCTTTCCAGCGTTTCGGGCGTTAGGGAAAGCATGGGCTGCTGATTTTCACTCATGGGATTTATTCCTCCTTATGCTTGGTATTCGGCTGTTGATAAAAAGAAACAAATTCATCCTCGTCAGGGGTCTTCATTGTTGGCGTACCGGCAGATTGCATCTGTTGGGCTGTGGCCGTGCGTGCTTCCTGACCAGTGATGCCTGCCATTTCGCCGTTTGTGAAGCCGTCGCGTTTGAGCATCTGCTCCAACACGTCAATATCAGTGGACACATCCAGCATGGTATCCTTATACAGGTTATCCAGCTGTTTCTGGCAGGCAGTGAGCACCATGCCCATGCCACGGACAAGGGTTGAGCGCGCCTCGGTCATGTCCGTGGCGGAAACACCGCGCTGCTGCATGGTGCGATAGTTTGCCAGCATTTTGAGAGTTGTTGGCAAATAGTAATTCATAAACTTGCGAATCTGCGGCGCTTTGCCGGGTTTATCCGCCACAGTGCGGAAAATCTGCACACACAGCCGCTCCAACTCATCCATCTGTCCGGAGAGCATCTGATCCGGAATGGCGTCGTTTTCCTGGCGAATCTGGCGAAGCATCTCCTGCCCGCGGGCAATCACTGCATCCGCTGCTTCATCACCTGAAAGCGGCAATTCCTCTACCTCCGGTTTTTCCGGCTGATCCTGCTTATTATGGGTGGTGAGATCCAGCCCGGTGGCCATAATGGATACGACCTTTCCCACCAGAAGCGACAGAGCGCCTGCCAGCACAAAATCCCCGATACGGTACAGCGGAAAGATCAGCGCATAGCCCAGCGCAGTTGCGCCAAAGGCAATCATTCCCGCACGTCTGGCCTTGCGCCTTTTCGTTGCATCCTGTTTCTTTTCTTTTTGGCTCATGCTCGTTCCTCACTTCGTTGTTGCGCGTCCTCTTTCAGCCGCGTAATGCAAGCATAGCGCACACCATGCCGCCGTGCAAGCCGAAAGCGCTGAAAACCGCTTTTGGCCGCTCCACTGCCGCCTCACGGCAAACGCTTTCCAGCACATGCTCCATTATAGCACAAGCTTCGCGCCCTGAAAAGTCACACCAGATGAGAATTTGCTGAGGAAAGCTCTGCTTTTTCATCCGGGCATGCAAATGGGAGAGCAGCAGGCAGCCGCTCTCCCTCAACTGATCCATGAATTACTTCACCAGGGTATTCAACGCATCCACAATGGCCGTGGAGGTGATGGTCGCGCCGGAAAGCGCATCAACATCTTTCTCCAGCGTAATAGGCAGTTTTTTTCCGATAAACTGCGCCTGAAAATCCGCATCTTCCATCGTCCGCTGACCAAAACCGGGGGTCTCTCCGTCCGCCTTGATTGTCAAACCAACAATGACGCCCTCATACAGCTTGGCCGTCACGGTCACGTCGCTTTGGAAGCCTGTGGCCGTCGCCGTTTCCTCTGTCACAGCAGCGTTCTTCATGGCGGCAATGGCCTCATCCTTTGTTTTCACGTCTGCCTCAAGCGTTTTGATGGTTGCATCCTTGGCATCGGCAGCCTCCGTGAGGGTTTGCTTTTCCGTTTCCAGCGCGGCGACCTTGGCCGTCAGTTCATCCACCTGTGCTTTCAGTTCATCATTCGGGTTCGCCGCTGCCACCAGCGCAGCCTGCTCATCCAGCTTGGCTTGCATCTCTTTAACGGTAGCATCGCGTGTTTTCACGGTTTCTTCGCTGGTTGAGAGGGCTTCTGTCTTCGCCTTCACATCCGCTTCCAGCGCAGCAATGGTGTCCTTGTCAGCCGCTGCGGCGTCAGTAAGCGCCTGCTTTTCGGTTTCCAGCTTTTTCACCTGTTCGGTCAGGGTGGTCACCTGCTCGTCAAGGGTCTTCTTCTCTGCTTCCAGCGCGGCAATGCTGTCCTCCGCCGTCGTTCGAGCCGTCCTGGCTCCTTCAATCTCCTCTGTCAGGGAAGTCTTCTCTGCATTGAGCGCATCCAGCTGCGTCTGCAATTCTGCCTGCCGCGCCGTGGCTTCGTCCAGGCTGGTTTGGGCTTCCTTGAGCTGATTCTCCACATCAGTCAGCTGATCCTGAAGCGTTTCCTTTTCGGCGGAAGTTGTCTCCCATTGGGTGCGGCTGGCGGTCAGTTCATCCCGGAGCGACGTGATCTGCGCGTTGAGGTTTGAACGCTGTGCAAAAAGCACCACGGCCAACACCACGGCAATCAGCAGCACTGCGCAAAGCAGGATTAGGTTGACGTTCTTTTTCTTGGTTTCGGACATTGAGCATTCCCTCCTTGCATTTTTCAGTAACGACTATCATCACGCATTCTTTGCGCGATCATCACATTCAATCCGCCGGTTCACTGCGTATGCGCTTTTTCACTATACCAGCTTTGCATGGCAAAGCTTTATTGTTCCTCCCGGAGGGTCTGTTCAAGGCTTTCCTTTTGATTTTTGAGCGCCCTCACTTCCGCTTCCAGGGCTTGCTGCTTTTCCTGTGCCAGTTTTGCTTCCTCCAGGCACTGCGCCAGCTGGGTTTCCAGTTCGGCCTTTTCGCTGCGCAGCTGCTTGCGCTGTGCCTTCAAATCCGTCACCGTTGCCTGTGCAGTCTCGGCAAGCGGCCGTGTTTTTTCCAGCTCCGCCTGGGCTTCCGGCAACGCGGCCGTCACCTGATCGTATTCATACTGCTGCTTGCGCTCGCGCTGGCGGCTGGTGTTCAGGCTCCGCGTCAGATCTTCCACCTGCGCTCTGAGTCCAACCTGTTCCACTGTGCAGAAAGCAATAACCCCGCACACAAACAACATCACAGCCGTGAACAGTGCCCGGAACCAACCAGGCATCGTCGCATCATGGCGCATCAGTCCTAATTTCCTCCCAGAAACAATCATTTTTTATTATTGTATCACATTCCCACGAAAAAGAAAAGCGCCGCTCTCCTTTTCCCGTAAATTTTCTGACTGGTTTTCCCAAAATCAGAATTTGTACCTTGACCGAATTTTTCCTCTTTGTTATGCTGGAGGAACCACAGGTCAAGGAGGCTGACTATGTATTGGATCGTCACGGATTCCACGTCCGATCTTCCCCTGAGTTACCTTGAGCAGCACGAGAAGCTCAAAGTGGTCAATATGTCCTACATCATGGATGGCAAAAGCTATGTGCCTGACGGTACCGTTGAAGGCAGCCGGGCCATTTATGCCGCATTGCGTGATGGCAAGGTCATCACCACAGCGCAGATTAACTGCGCGGAATGGAAGGAGCATTTCCGCCAGCTTCTGGATGCCGGTGAGGATGTGCTGGCCATTGTTTTTTCCAGTGGTCTTTCCGGCACCTGCGCAGCAGCCATGCAAGCTGCCGAAGAATTGCGTCCCCAGTATCCCGATCGGCAGATCGCCGTGGTGGACAGCCTGAGCGCCTCCATGGGTGAAGGACTGCTGGTCCATTATGTGCTGAAGAACCGCGACAATGGTATGTCGCTTACCGACAACGCTGCCTGGGCCGAACAGAACCGGCTGAATATGGTGCACTGGTTCACCGTGGATGACCTGCTCTTTCTCAAGCGCGGCGGACGTGTTTCCGCTGCCAGCGCTTATCTTGGCACCATGATTAAAATCAAGCCTATCCTGAATGTGGATGAGGAAGGTCACCTGATCCCCCGCGAGAAAGTGCAGGGACGCAAGCGCAGTCTCCGCGCACTGGCTGACAAGGTCGCGGAATATGCCGTAGCGCCCGCTGGGCAGACGATCTTCATCAGCCACGGCGACTGCGAAGACGAGGCCAATGTGCTGGCTGATATGCTCCGTGAACGCCTTGGCATCAAGGAAATTCTGACCGGCTACATCGGCCCCATCGTGGGCAGCCATTCAGGCCCCGGCACGGTTGCCGTGTTCTTCGTGGGTGACGGACGTAAGCACTGATTTCCAACATACAACAAAATCTATGCAACCGGGGACGGCTGAGAACACCGCCGTTCCCGGTTTTTGTATCAAAAACACCTGTGTCTTTTTATCCGTTTATAGCCGCATGCGACGCGCTATGTTTGGCCGCGGTTTTCCGCAGCCGGTAATCCATCTGCTTTGCCGCAAACTGAACAATGATCGTCATCGCCATGCCAACCCCGGCGGCGACCAGGATATCGCAGCGTTTCTCTGGCACGGTCATGCTTGTCTGCACCAATGCACTGCGCCCCAAGCGCGGACACAGTGGACAGCATGGACAATGGTACCAGAAACAGAAACGAGATGATTTTTTTCACAATACCAACGGCAGCAGAATCTGCCAGTCCTCGCCCGTTTGCAATTACTGTGATGAGGATAAAGACGATCTGAATGAGCCCACCCTGTGCGGCAACCGGTATACCGATGCGCAGGATTTGCCCCATGACCGCGCGTCTCGGTCAGAAATCCCGTCTGGTGATCGTCACGTCTCCCGCTCCTCTTGGCAGCATCCACAGCGCCGCACCGACACGAACTGCCTGAGCCAGCGTCATTCCCAGCGCGACGCCCGCCGTTGCTGCCAATGCAAACATGGAAAACAGCGTCGCTGTGTTGCCAACGTACTGCCCAGCGCCATTTCGATCCCCTGCACCAACCGCTTGCCCAATGCACACCATGGAGCCCATGGCAAGCCCAACGATCATCACCGTGACCATATGCATATGCATGGCCTAGCTGCCAACGGATACGGCCGTAGTGCCGGCAGCACCTTCAAATTGCCCGATAATCAGCAAATCCGCCAGGCCGTAAGGTGTCTGCGAAAAAATAATAGGTGCAGCAGGAAAAACACGGCCACGTTTTTCCACACGCTGCCCTCTGTCATCTTCCGCTGCATGTTTTCTGTCCTTTCTCATTTGCTTTGCCACACGCACACGGCCGCCGCCATGCCGTCTTCATGCGTGATGGACAGCATGGCGCTTCCGCCCTGAAGACACTCGGCTGCGCGGCCTGTGAGTGTATACTGCGGCGCTCCGTCTGCGGTGTGCGTCACCCCAATATCGTGCATGGGCAGAGCAAGACCCCTTCCCAGCGCCTTAAGCAGCGCTTCCTTTGCGGCAAAAATTCCCGACATGCTCTGCGCAGCGCACTGGCCACGGCCACGAATATACGCTGCCTCTTCCGGGGTAAAATACCGTGCGAGAAAGCGATCATCCGCAAGCAGCGGTTCCATTCGTGCAATTTCGCACAGATCAATGCCGATGCCCAGCACCTTACACATACCCCATCACCCCGCGCACGGATACATCGCCGGACAGAACTCGATGCAGCTGCCCCTCGTCATCCCGCACAAGAAGCGCGCCTGTTTCGTCAATGGCTTCCGCCGTGCCAAGCAGCGATACGCTGCCCGTCACCTGCACCCGTTTGCCAAGCGTGCAGCTGTTTTTCACATATTCCGCCTCAATAGCGGCAAAACCACCTTCCTCCAGGCGGTCTATCAGTCCCTCTAACGCTTCAAGATAGTGCACCACAATATCCCGCCGTTTAGGCAAGGGGGCAAATTCCTCCACGGAAATTGCGCGTTCTGCCAGTTCCGGCGGATAGGCGCCGCGGCGCATATTCAGCCCAGTGCCCACAACCACGTACTCAATAGCATCCGGATCTGCGCCCAATTCCAGCAAAATGCCGCAGATCTTTTTTCCTCCGTGCACAAGGTCATTGGGCCACTTGATGACGCATGCCTCCCCTGAAACCTCCTGCACTGCTCGTGCCATGGCCATGGCCGCGCAAAGGGTGATGAGCGGCGCCTGATCAGGTTTGATGTGCGGGCGCAGCAGCACGGACATCCACAAGCCCTGCCCCGCAGGGCTCACCCACCGGCGTCCCAGCCTTCCTTTTCCCGCCGTCTGGCATTCAGCCAGGCACAGGCTGCCGTCCGGCGCCCCCTGCATGGCCATCTGCTTCACCTGGGTGTTGGTGGAATCCGTTTCCGCTAGATAGCGGTTTTCACCACGGCCAAGGCGCGTTGTGGTCAGGCTGCCCGTCCACAATTCCGGCGCAAGGCTGTCACCGCTGATGAGCCGGTAGCCGCGCTTTCCGCCGCTTTCAATCTGCCATCCCTGCTCCCGCAGGGCATTGATGCGCTTCCACACCGCCGCACGGCTCACACCCAGCTCCCGACTGATTTCCTCACCGGACACATACTTTCCCTCGGACAGAATTTCCACAATGCTCCGCATACGCTACCTCGCATAATTCACGCAAATTGTTACAATGATGTCGCAGCCCTGGAAGCCTGCTCACATCTGCTATTGTAGCGCATCCGCATTGCAAAGGCAAGGAAAACCCTTGATTTAAGGCTGCAAATTGGTTATACTGTTTTGGTATCTTTTTTGTTTTTCAAGGAGGAATGGCGCCATGCAGGAACCCGGGCGGATGATTTATGCCTTGCAGCAAAATATCGCCAAGGCCATCGTCGGCAAGGAAGAAGCCATCGAATATGCGTTGATTGCGCTTTTATGCAAGGGGCATGTGCTCATTGAGGACGTGCCCGGCGTTGGCAAAACCACGTTGGCAAGCGCGCTGGCCAAATCGCTGGACTGCTCGTTCAAGCGCATCCAGTTTACCCCCGACCTGATGCCCTCGGATGTAACCGGCTTCACATTGGTGAATTTCAAAACCGGGGAAATGGAATTTAAGCCCGGCGCGGTGATGAGCCAGATTGTGCTTGCAGATGAAATTAACCGCACAAGTCCCAAAACCCAGTCCGCACTGTTGGAGGTCATGGAGGAGCACCAGGTGACAGTGGATGGTATAACGCATCCCCTGCCCCGTCCCTTCTGCGTGCTGGCCACCCAAAACCCCGGAGAATTTGTGGGCACCTATCCCCTGCCCGAAGCGCAAATGGATCGCTTTTTCCTGCGCATATCCATCGGCTATCCCACCATTGAACAGGAGATGGACGTGTTGGAGCGCTACTCAGGCGCTGTGAAGCCCATGGCAACCATTGAACCCGTGTGCACCGCGCAGGATGTGATCGAAATGCAGGAGCAAGTTGCGCAGATCTACTGCTCGCCCGAGGTTCGCTCTTATGTGGCCACGCTTGTTGCCGCAACCCGGCAGGATCCCGCGCTGACGCTTGGTGCCTCCACCCGTGCAGCCATTGCGCTGATCCATGGGGCGCAGGCCTGTGCGCTGCTGGATGGCCGGGATTTCATCCTGCCGGAGGACGTGCAGCACATGGCGCTGCCAGTGCTTGCGCACCGTCTGGTGCTCAACCCCGAAGCCCGCATGAAGGGTGTGACCGCCAAGCAGGTGCTGATCAACATTCTTCAGAATGTGACGGTACCTGTAAAGCTATGAAAATGCGTCTGACCCTGCCTGTTGTAATGATGTTCGCACTGTTGCTGGCGGCCTTTTCCACAGGCAGTCCCATCTTCTTTATGGCCGCCGTGCTGATCCTGCTTGCGATGATTTTTGGCTTTGTCAGCGTATGGCAGGCTGCCAGAACCCTGACCATCCACAGCGACCTGAGCGGGCGCACCGTGCACCGCGGCGACAATGTGACGTTGAGCGTAACCGTGCACCATCGCGGTTTTTTACCCATTGCGCCCATTCTGCTTGAACTGGCCGCTACACCGGATATGCCTGAAACAGCCGTACGCCTGAAAGACGCGCCAGGCAAGCGTCAGCACCTGACGCTGCCTTTCCACGCCGCCCATGTGGGCGCATGCACGCCGGGTGTAAAGTCCTGCACGGTGGAAGATCTCTTCGGCCTGTTCTCCCGCCGAATCATTCCGCATGCCGAGCAGGGCGAATTGCTTGTACTGCCTTTTCCTTTCCCTGTTGAGGATTTGACCTACGCCCCCGGAGACTCCGGCTTTGAAACCCTGGCGCGCGCCACCGAGGACGTAACCAATCCCAGCGATGTGCGCGCTTATCAAAGCGGAGACGCGTTGAAGAAGATTCACTGGAAACTGTCACTGCGCAAAGGCGAATTGATGGTGCGCCGCTTCGAAGAGCCGGTGTTGCCTGAGGCGCTTGTGCTGATGGATTGCTCCGCACCGCCCACTTGGGGACACCCGGACGCCGAAGCTGATGTGCGCGATACACTGCTGGAAACCGCCGCCGCCGTGATGGCGCAGCAGATGCGATCCGACCATGCGGTTCGTTTGCCCCTGCTTGGCGCACAC
>CAKUFA010000040.1 GCA_934647165.1 uncultured Clostridia bacterium
CCCTGCACCCCGACAACATGGCCGCCGGCCCCGCCAGCTATGGCATGACCGACACCATGGGTCGTATGCACTCTGATGCTCAGTTCGCCGGTTCTTCTTCCGTGCCCGCGCACGTGGAGATGATGGGTCTGATCGGCATGGGCAACAACCCCATGGTTGGTGCAACGGTGGCTGTGGCCGTGGCTGTGGAAGAAGCACAGAAAGGCTGATTTGTAGGTCTATCCTCTACAAGCATAAGAGGCTTCCTGATTCGTCAGGAAGCCTCTCTTTTATTCATTGGTGCATAAAACGTCCGTTGTCGCTTTGCCATCGTCTTTGACCAGTAATATTCGCCCCACCCGGTAATCTCCAGCTTGTACAGTACCCCATCGCCATTCAGGCGTATATAAGCCACGTTATCCATAGGGATATCTCCTTGCCAGTGAATAGTTGCAAGCACATTTCCCTCTACGTCAAACACATCAGCTGTGGTGGTGCATTCCACGTGCAGTTGTGCAGCGGATACATCCTTCCCCTTGTAATCACGCAGATTCATCATTCAGCATTGTATTTAGGAGCACTTGGTTGGAGGTGCCGACAGCATATGCCAGCGCCAAGTCGTTTTTTTCTATCCATTGTATGGTCTTGTATGTGTTATATTCTGCAAATCCTTCTGCAATGAGCGTGCTTTCCCAAGGCTGTGAAGCTTTATGATAAAAGTAGTTCAGCACGTGACTTAACTCATGGATGATCGCATAGTTTCCATTTTCAAGAATATCCGGCGGATACAAGATAACTCTGTTCTGGTATGCACTCGGAACATATCCTTCACCTTCTTCGGATACTGCTTTTGCATGACATACCACGCTGATCGTCCGATAATACGGCCCATCCTCAAATCGAATACCGCTGGCTGTCTCAATGGCATTGTAGATTTTCTCCAGGTATTCTGTCAGATTCCCCGGCACATACACCCCCGGTTCAATCGATACACGAAAGTGTTCGCTGACCAGCTCTGTCTGCTCCCCGGTGATGTATCCCGCCGGAAATTCGACGGGCTGTTCCGCCAATACCGCCACGGTTGCACACAACGACACTGCCAATAGCAGAAAGAATGCATTCCATTTTTTCATTTGCTTGCTTCTTTCCGTTCCTTTTTTACAAAATGTTGTTTCAGGCTCTTTCTATGCCAATTGTACCATTCTCTTCCCTGCTGTGCAAGCAATTTTCAAACTAAAAGCTGCCCACCATGGAGTCTTCCATCGTGGACAGCTTCATCTATCTTCAATAGGCCGTTACTATTTCCGTTATCGCTCCCAGCAGCTCCGCATCCAGTTTCATGGCTTGGAGCTCGCTTAGCAGCAACGTGGGCGAATTGCATGCCTGCACTGCTGCAAATACCCTGTCCTTGACGACGAATGCAATCTCCGCCTGGTCAAGCAATGCAAACACTTCCTCCTGCACAGGGTTCTGCGGGCGGCATGCACCATCGCCAAAGCAAATGGTCAATGCTGTATTCACCGGTACATTCTTCACTTCCACACGCAGAGCCGGCGCACCGGATAACTGCATAACATTTGCTGCTTTACCAGCGGATACCGTCACATGCTCCACTGCACAGCCTACCAGATCAATCACATAATCGCGTTTTTCAGGGATCAGCTCGCACGCTCCCTCCACCGGCTCAATCGTCAACGCATCGCTGCCCAAGATGATCCGCGTCGCCGCGTAGTGGCCGTCCGCGTATGCCATGGTTTCCCCATCATCTTCATACAGGGTGAACGTTCCGCAATCCCCCAGGTATGCACAAATGTGCAGCTGTGCCGGATTTTTCGTGCAATCCATCTCATCTGTCAGCGGCACAATTGCGCCCGCCTTAGCGAATACAGGGATTTCGTCCAGCCCGCGATACACTGCAATCTCCCGGCCACCGAGGTAGCAGCGATGGCTGAATACATCATACCACATGCCGGCAGGCAAGTGCAGATTCTCCCGTGCCAGATTCAGTCCCGGCAGGCGTGGTGACGTTACTGGCAGCACCAGCAACTCCGTGCCGAAATAATACTCGTTTGGGTGGTTATACGCCCAGTCTTCCTCGCTATGGCAGTAATAGAGCGGCAGTACCAATGGCATATCTTGCTCAAAGCAGCGGCGATTCATTGTATACAGATAAGGTATCAACCGGTGGCGCAGCATGAGCGCCTTCTTCATTGCCTGAGCTGCTTCCGGTTTGTAACGCCATGGTTCCTTTCCATTGAATTCACTGCACGTGCTGTGCAGGCGCAAAATGGGAGAAAACACACCATATTGCGTCCAACGCGCCATCAATTCGTCATTTTTGTAGCCGTTTGTGTGTCCGCCAATATCATGGCTCCACCAGCCGTAGCCCACATTGCTTGCCGTTGCCGTAAAATAAGGCTGAAATTGCAGTGATTCCCAGGTAACAATCGTGTCCCCGGAAAACCCGATGGGATAGCGATGGCTGCCTGGCCCTGCATAGCGCGAAAAGGTTATCCCACGCTTTTTCTTCCGCTGGCTGTCCAAAAAGTCAAAATGATTCAGCACCCACAAAGGGTCAAGCCCGGGGATTTTCGTGTGCGTGCCCTGCTGCCAGTCCACCCACCAGAAGTCCACTCCCTCCTCCTCCATAGGGTGCAGCACGTCCTCATAATAGTGCTGGAGGAACTCCGGGTTTGTCGGCTCAAATCGCACAGGTTCTTCTTTTGCTGCATCCACGCCCATGCACCTCGCCATGCGCGGATACGCCTCCTCATAGGCGCGGATGCCGTCTGCTGGGTGCAGGTTCAGCGTCGTGCGCATACCGCGGTTGTGCAGCTCCTGCAAAAATGCCCGATGATCCGGAAAAAGCGCTCGGCTCCACGTGAAGCCTGTCCAGCCATTGCCATACTTGGGGTCAATATCCACCAGGTGCCAGTCCATGTCGATCACCGCTACAGACAGCGGGATGCCCTCTTGCGCAAACCTGTCCATCAGCGCAAGGTAACTTTGCTGCGTATACTTATAATAGCGGCTCCACCAGTTTCCCAGCGCAAAGCGCGGCAGCATGGGCGTATGCCCGCATAGGTGATAAAAATCACGCAGCGCATCCCGATAATCATGCCCATAGCCAAAAAAGTACAGATCCTGCTTTCCGGCAGTTCTCGGTTCAATCCAGCCATCCGAGCGCAGCAGAAGGCTTGCACTGTCATCCATCACGGAGAAGCCCTGCCGGGAAACAATCCCGTGATCCAGCTCCACCTGGTCGCCATTCACATTGTCAAGTGTGCGTGCCGTTCCGTGCAAATCGTGCAGCGCATCGCCATAGTACCATTTGCCTGCTTTTCCGCCGTACAATGTGATGCATAGCCCTTCCGGTGAAAAGGGCTTCTCGTCGTATTGAATTTCCATGCGCGCCGTTCGAATAAACACTTCATCCGCTTTACGCGTCATCGTGTATGCTACATTTGGAAAGTCCCGGTTCCATACCCTCTGGGTAGCTTCGTCCACAAAACGGTTATCCGGTGCATATTCCAGCCGCACAAGACGATCTGTCAGCAGGGTGATGCGGTAATGTTCCCCACAAACCATGTTTTCCATCAGCGCCTGTGGGTTCGTCTGCACCTGATAGCACTCCTTCATTTGCGTTTTTCCTCCTCTTTTCTCAATAGGCCAAGCCCGAAAAATGCTGCAATACACTTCGCTGCTGCAAAGGAAAACTCCTCTTGCCGCTCCATGCAAAAATCTAATCATCCGGGCTTGCAATTCCTGCTTTCCCGGAGTATAATGAACGAAACCGATGAGAAGCAGGGCGGCGCGTAGGGTTGCCGAAAGCGAGCCGGGGCTGGTGGAAGCCTGGCGGCGGATGGCGCGTCCATGGAGCTTTGAGGGTTCGGGGGAAGGCGGTGTATGTCCGCTGCGTATCTCGAAACGGCTATCCCACGTGAAAGGGACACGAGAGGGGTGTTATGCGCCCAATCGGGGTGGCACCGCAGGCAGACTGTCCCCAAGATGGGACGGGCTGTTTTTTATTGCATTAAAGGAGGATGATTTCTCATGGAACAGCAGCAAGAAAAAAAGCAGATCATTTTCTCGGGTATTCAGCCTTCCGGCACGCTCACACTGGGCAACTATATTGGCGCGCTGCGCAATTTCTCCAAATTGCAGAATGATTACGACTGTATTTACTGTGTGGTGGACGAACACGCCATCACCGTTCGGCAGAACCCCGCCGACCTGCGCCGCCGCTGCCTTGAGTTGGCCGCCATTTACATTGCCAGCGGCATTGACCCGGAAAAGAGCCTCCTGTATTGCCAGAGCCATGTGAGCGCACATGCAGAGCTAAGCTGGATTCTCAGCTGCTTCACCTATATGGGCGAGCTCAGCCGCATGACCCAGTATAAGGACAAGTGCGCCAAACATGCTGACAACATTAATGCCGGCCTGTTCACTTATCCCGTGCTGATGGCCGCGGACATTCTGCTGTATCAGACCAACCTGGTGCCTGTGGGTGTTGACCAAAAGCAGCACCTGGAGCTCTGCCGTGACATTGCTCAGCGCTTTAACGGCGTATACGGCGATGTGTTCACCATTCCCGAAGGGTACATCCCCAAGGTTGGCGCGAAGATTATGAGCCTTCAGGATCCAACACGCAAAATGAGCAAATCTGACCCAGAAGAAACCTTCGTTTCCCTGCTGGATGATCCGGATACAATCCGCCGCAAAATCAAGCGCGCCGTGACGGACTCCGATGGTGAAATTCGCTTTGATCCGGAGAACAAACCCGGCGTGAGTAATCTGCTGAGCATCATGAGCGCGTTGGGTGCGGGTTCAATCGATTCCCTTGTAACCGAGCTGGATGGCCAAGGCTATGGCACGCTGAAAACCCGCGTTGCAGATTGCATCATTGAAGCTCTTTCGCCCCTGCAAAACGAATATAAGCGCCTGATTGCCGATAAGACGTATCTTCAGTCCATCCTGGATGAAAACGCCAAGAAGGCTTCCTACCTTGCCAACAAAACCCTGCGCAAGGTGCAGAAAAAGATCGGTTTTGCCCCTCGCGGATAACAGATACTCGGTGGCTGCCTGCGGAACAAACGTGTTCTGCAGGCAGCTGTTTTTCCCTCTTTTCCGCAAACTTTCATGCGGCCTAAAAAGCGGACAAGCAGCCGGTCGAGCTTTCCAACGCTCGTTCCCGCCGTTTGTCCGCTTTTTTCAACATTTTCCGCCTATTCTCATGTTGAGCGTTTACATCACGCCTTCAGTTCTTTCTCCTTTGCCGCGGCAATTTCACGCGCCGCCTTAATGAGAATGGCCGCAAGATCGCCTTCCACGCGCTTGGCAGGCTGTCCTTTGATGAACAGCGCACCGCCATTTCTGCCGCCGGCGATGCCCACGTCGGCCTCCCGTGCCTCGCCCGGGCCATTGACCACGCAGCCCATCACAGCAACCTTCAGGGGCACCTTGACATCCGCCAGCTCCTTCTCCACCTGGGCGGCAATGCCTGCCACATTGATGCACGTGCGCCCGCAAGTGGGGCAGGAAATCAGCTGCACGCCATGGGTACGCATGTCCAGCGCACGCAGGATGTCCCACGCTGCCTTCGCTTCCGGCACAGGATCGCCCGTCAGGCTCACGCGGATGGTGTCGCCGATCCCCTGTGCCAGCAGCGCGCCAATGCCGATGGCGCTCTTAATGGTTCCCTGTCCTGGCAGTCCGGCCTCCGTCACGCCCACATGCAGGGGATAATCACACCTTTTTGCCGCCAGCTCATAGGTGTCAATGGTCAGCCGCACGCTGGATGCCTTCATGGACAGCACAATGTCCTCAAAACCCACCTTTTCCAGCATTCGCGCATGCCGCAGCGCACTTTCCACCATGCCTTCTGCCGTCGGTTCGCCATATTGGGCCAGAATATCCTTCTCAATGGAACCGCTGTTCACACCAATGCGGATCGGAATATGGTGCATTTTCGCACAGGCCGCCAGCAGCCGCACATGTTCCTCGCCACCAATATTGCCGGGATTGATGCGCAGCTTTGCAATGCCGTTTTCCGCCGCCATGATGGCCAAATGGTGATCAAAGTGAATATCCGCCACCAATGGCACGGGCGATGCATCCACCAAATCGCGCACCGCGCGGGCACATGCCTCGTCATAGACGCTCACGCGCACAATGTCGCATCCGGCGTTTGCCAGCGCACGAATCTGCGCCAGGGTCGCCTGAACGTCCCGCGTATCCGTGTTCGTCATAGATTGAACCCATACAGGATTGTGTCCACCCATGGTCAGCCTGCCGACGGAAACCTGCTTCAAAGAGCTCATTTGCAACTCTCCTTCTCACTGCTGTAGGGATTCGCCGCACATACGCATCCAGCGGCGAAAGCGCTTCTGCCGCACCTAAAATCACAACCTCCGAAAGACGATTTGAAAAGCGGTCGCCTAGTACGCGATACATCGCACCTTTAGCCAAACAGCTGCAGCACATCCTTGAAGGTAAAGAAAATCATGAGTCCAAAAAGCAGCACATAGCCGCACAGATGCACCATTGCTTCTTTTTGCGGCGGAATGGGCTTGCGCCGGATTGCTTCCAGCACCATAAACAGGAAGCGTGATCCATCCAACCCCGGAATGGGCAACAGATTCATAATACCCAGGTTGATGGAAATGACCATCAGCAGATTGATGAACGCTTCAAATCCGCCCGTTCGCACCTCCTGCGATACCATGGTCACCACGCCCACCGGTCCCGATGTCTGATCCAGTCCTTCACCGGTTGTCACCAGGTTTTTCAGCGCATTCAAAATCACACCGCCCGCATAAGTACACCAGCTCCACCCTGCCTGCACGGCCTGCTCCAGCGTTGCCGGCGCCGATGCGGTCAACACATGGGCGGAGATGGTCACCCCGATGCGATACTTTTGCACTTCCGTATCATAAAAGGGCGTCAGGGTTGTTTCCACTTCTTCCGTCCCGCGCCGGATCGTCAGCTGCATGGGCAGATCGCCTGCCTTATACCCCGCAATGGTGTTCAGCAGCGTCTCCTGCGTGCCGTCGAGCATGTTTACGCCATTGATCTGCTCAATCACATCCCCATCCTTTAGCCCTGCCGTATAAGCAGGCCCTGCTGCCGCCACCTCTGCAATGTAAGGCTCATAGCCCGTCACTTCCGGGATACCGCCAATCCAATAATACCCCACGGCTACTACAAAGGCCAGAATGAAGTTCATTCCAGGCCCCATCAACACGGAGAACATCCGCTTCCACACGCTCTGCCTGTTATAGGCGCGGGGATCATCCACATGCTGCCCATTCACATCATCTTCGCCGTAGAAGGCGCAGTATCCCCCCAGCGGAATGGCGCGCAAGGAAAACTTCGTTCCCTTTTTTCCTTCGCGCCCCCACAGCTTCGGGCCAAAGCCCACGGAGAATTCCATCACCTCAATGCCAGTGATTCTCGCGGCCATAAAGTGTCCAAATTCGTGCACAACCACCAGAATCCCCAGCAGAAGAATGGCAACCAGCACATACAGGATGGTCATACTGCTCCTTTCCCTTTTTTCAGCTGTTCCGCTACTGCTTCGCGTGCCAATCGGTCAGCCTCAAAGATATCCGCAAGATTTTCCGCCGGCAGGCTGCCGCACTTATCCAGTGCGCCTTCCACCAGGCGCGTAATCGCACCAAAGGCAATTTCTTCCCGCAGCAAAGCCGCCACAGCCGCTTCATTGGCGCCGTTGAGCACCGTGCATGCCGCGCCGCCTGCATTCAGGCATTCCTCGGCCAATCGAAGTGCCGGGAAACGCTCCGCGTCTCCTTTTTCAAAGGTCAGCTGACCCACACTGAACAGGTCCAGCGGCTTGCATCCCGTGCTCAACCGCCGTGGATATGCCATGGCATATTGAATCGGCACACGCATATCCGGCACCCCCAGCTGAGCGATCACCGCACCATCCGCAAATTCCACCGCCGAGTGAACAATACTCTGCGGATGAACCACCACCTGAATTTTCTCCGGCGGCATATCAAACAGCCACCGCGCTTCCATAATCTCCAGCGCTTTGTTGAACATGCTGGCCGAATCAATCGTGATTTTTGCGCCCATGCTCCAATTTGGATGTTTTAATGCCTGCGCGCGCGTCGCATGTTCAATCTGTTCCTTCGTCCACGTGCGGAAAGGCCCACCGGAGGCCGTCAGCAGCAACCGCACCGGCTGATTGCCCTTTGCCCCCTCCAGGCACTGAAAAATTGCACTGTGTTCACTGTCCACCGGCAAAATGGGTTTGCCTGCCGCTTTAGCGGCCTGCATCACCAGATGCCCGCCCGTCACCAGGGCTTCCTTGTTGGCCAGCAGCACCTGTCTGCCGGCCGCAATGGCGTCCATCACGCTTTGCAGACCCACAATGCCAACCACGCTCACCAGCACCATGTCCGCCGCCACTTCCGCAGCGGCAGTATGAAGCGCTTCTGCCCCCATCACCCACTGCACATGCCGCAGATCCTCCGGGATCTCTTTCATAGGAATCGGGCAGGAAAGACCCGCCATCACCGGCTTAAACTCCCTCACCTGTTGGAACAACAGCTCGCTATTGCGGTGCGCCGTCAGCGCAACCACACGGTATTCCTCCGGATGCAGCCGCACCAGCGACAGCGCCTGCGTGCCAATGGAACCGGTAGAGCCCAAAATGCTGATGGTCTTCATGTCCAAATCCTCCCGTGAATCTCTCCTATGCCTCGTGCCAGGTACGCCTTACCGCTTACACGATCAGCAGCCGAAAGCAGAAAACCACCACCGCCATGAACAGTATGCTGTCCAGCCGGTCCAGCATTCCGCCATGCCCCGGAAACAGATTGGAAAAGTCCTTGATGCCGCAATGCCGCTTCACCATGGAAGCAAACAGATCGCCCATTTGCCCCGCAACACCGCCCATCAATCCCATCAGCAGGTATTCCCACCAGGTGGGCAGCAACGGCTGCACCTCCGGGCTGCACACACCGTGCGCCACCAGGCCAATCACCAGCACGGACAAAAGCGCCCCAACCATGCCGCCAATCGCGCCCGAAACCGTCTTGTTTGGGCTCACAAGGGGGCACAGCTTCGGTCCCCGCACCCGGCTACCCACAAAAAACGCAAATGTGTCGCACAAAACCGGCACCGCAAACAGCAGGCTCAGCAGCACCACCTGCACTTCCTTTGGCTGCACCAGCGCCACGCCAATGATGCACATGCCCGGCAACGCCACGGTCGTCAGCGGCAGCACGCTCATCAGCACATCCTCAATCCTGGGTTCCGAACGAAACACAACGCAAATCAGCGTCATCAGGCAAATTCCCATCATAATGGGCAAAATCACCCTGCTGCCATAAATGACCACCAACGGCACACAGATTGCCATGCCCGCCCATGTGGGCCACTGCACCGGCCTGTGTCCCGCCAGCGCCAGGGCATGATATTCTTCATGCACCGCAAAGCAGATGCAGATCATGGCTGCTACGCCCATCACCGCGCCGCCAAAGTACATCAGCACCATCAAAATTGCAATCAGTCCAACCGCCGTTGTCACCCGCTGCGCCATATTGCGTCACCTTCATCCTTCCCGCTTTTCCTATTGGCTTATGCCACATGCGATGCTATCATGCGACCATGAACTGCCTGTGAATTTACACTCTCCGCCCAAACCGACGCTCCCGCCCGCCAAAGGCTGTCAGCGCCGCGTCGTAATCCGCCACAGTAAAATCCGGCCACAGCACTGTCGGAAACAGGAACTCCGCATATGCACATTGATAAAGCAGGAAATTGCTCAACCGCATTTCGCCGCTTGTGCGAATCATCAGGTCCACATCCGCTTGTCCGCGGGTATACAAGTGATCAGCCAACATTTTTTCGTCAATCGCTGCTGGATCAAGCCTGCCCGACGCCGCTTCAGCCGCAAGTTCCCGCGCAGCCATGGCCAGTTCTGCCCGTCCGCCATAGTTCACGGCAATGTTCAGCCGCAGCCCCGTGTTATCTTCTGTGCGTTTTTCGGCTTTCACCAGCGTGTCCCGCTGCTTTTCCGGCAAGCCGTTTTTATCGCCGAGGATCAAAATCCGCACATTTTTCTCATCCAGCTCGTCAATTTCCGAGGCGAAAAAGTCCAAAATCAGCTGCATCAATGCGCCCACTTCTTCAGGCGACCGTTTCCAGTTCTCCGTTGAGAAAGCGTAGATCGTCAGCGCACCGATGCCCAGGTCATCCGTGTGGCGGATAATTTCCCGCAGTGTTTCCACACCCTGCCGGTGCCCCATTGCCACATTCAGCTTGTGCTTTTTCGCCCAGCGGCCGTTTCCATCCATGATCATTGCCACATGTACCGGCAGCTTTGCAAAATCCGCGGCAGTTTTCGCTGCATGATGATGCCTCGGCCGCCTGCCAAACAGTTTCATACCCCTTCTCCTTTTTCTGCACGGAAATACAAATGCGCAAGCCCCGGGATGGAGCCCGCGCATCTGTTGTTCATTTTTCAGGCACACCGTCCAAAAAAGCGCAGACTGTCAATTCTCCCGGGCGTACACGAACCACACGAAGCGTGCCTTCATCACGCTCCGTCCTCGGCGCACGGGAAAGAACAACCTTCGCTTCCTCTCCCTGCGCACGCAGCAGGTTCTGCGCATCCTTAAGGCGCATGCCGAGCAGATCGTTCAGGTTCAAACCTCCATGATCTCCTTTTCCTTTGCCGCGCAGATGGCGTCCACATCCTTGATCGCCTTGTCGGTGATCTTCTGCATTTCTTCCTCGCCCTTGCGCTGCTCGTCCTCGGTGATCGTGCTGTCCTTCTTCATTTTTTTGATCTGTTCAATCGCATCGCGGCGAATGGCACGGATGGCGACTTTCGCTTCCTCTGCGCTCTTGCGCGCAACCTTGGTCAGCTCCTTGCGACGCTCTTCGTTCAGTTCCGGAAAAACCAGGCGAACAATTTTGCCGTCATTGGTGGGATTCAATCCCAAGTCGCTCTTCTGGATAGCCTTCTCAATGGCCGGAATCAACTTCGATTCCCAGGGATTGATCACCAGCATCCGCGCTTCCGGGGAAGAGATGTTGCCCACCTGATTAAGCGGCGTAGGCGTGCCGTAGTAGTCCACCGTAATACGGTCCAGCAGCTGAGGATTCGCGCGGCCGGCACGCAGGGCAACCATATCCCGCTGATATACTGCGCAGGATTTGTTCATTTTCTCCTTGGCATTGTCCAGAATGGTTTTCATGCTATAACCTCCTGTAATAGGAAAGTAGATTCCGTTATTCTTATTGTAATCAATTTTGGACTTTCTGGCAAGCCCCCAAATGCGGGTTTCTCGCCCATCCCTGCGTTGACATTCTCCGGCATTTCAAGGGATGCTACGCCCACCCCTTGCTATTGCAACCCATCAGTCTTCAAGGGTGCACAAACGTCCCCATATCGTTGCCTTCCAGCACGGCAATCAGGTTTTCCGGCTTGTCCAAGCCAAAAACGCGCACCATCGGCACGCCGTTTTCAGCACAAAGGGCAAATGCGGAAGCATCCATCACCTTCAGTCCGCGGGCAAGTGCCTCGGCATACGTGATGTCCTTAATCAGCATCGCGCTGGGATCCTTGTGCGGGTCAGCCGTATACACGCCGTCGATATTCTTTGCCATCAGGATCGCGTCCACCTGCATTTCGATAGCGCGCAGCGCCACCGCCGTGTCTGTGGAAAAGAACGGATTGCCGCTGCCTGTTGCAAACAGCACCACCCGGCCTTCCGCCAAATGCCGCCGTGCCGCCATCGCATTGAACGGCTCGGCAAAGCGATTCATATCTACAGCGGACTGCACCACTGCATCCAGTCCGGCCTGCCGCAGCGCATCCGCCACGCACAGGCAGTTGATCACCGTGCCCAGCATGCCCATCTGATCAGCGGTTACCGCGTCCATGTGCGCCGCAGGACCCTGACGGCCGCGCCAAATGTTCCCTGCGCCAATCACAATGCCGATTTCCGTGCCCATGTCGCGCATCTCACGGATAACTTCCGCCACCCGGCGCACCTTGTCAAAGTCAAACAAATCCGTGCCGCTCTTGAGCGCCTCACCGCTCAGCTTCAGCAAAACGCGATTGTATGCCGCCATCATGCATCCTCCTTCTCGTCCTGTGCCAGCAATTCCCGCTGGCGCCTTTTGCTCAGCCCATGCAGCACCGTTAAGTAAGCATGGTCAAGCATTGTCCGCAGCACATCCTGCGGCACTTCACCGCAAGCACACACGCTGTTCCAATGCAGGTGATTCATGTAGTATCCCGGCAGCACGTCCGGATATTGTTTCCGCAGCAGCTCGCCCTCTTCAGGCGGCAGCTTCAGGGTGATAAACCTGGCCTTTTCTCCCTCCAGGCAGATTGCCGCAAACATCTTCCCATCAATTTTGTAGCGGATCCAATTCCAGTCCTGCTGAAAATCTTTTTCTACTGCACGTTTTGCCAGCAGGTATTCATCCACCCATGGATACTTCATTTTCGCCTCTCCTTTTTCCAAAAAAGGGGAACCGCATACGCAATGCAGTTCCCCTTGGAATCGTTGTGGAATTACGCCTTCTTCATCTGAGCGGCAATTTCTTCCGCAAAGTTGTCCTGGCGCTTTTCAATGCCTTCGCCACGCTCATAGCGGGTGAAGCGCACAATATCCAGCGTCGCGCCGGAAGCCTTTGCAATTTCACCCATCAGCCCCTTGATGGACTTGTCGGGATCCTTCACGAAGGCCTGATCCAGCAGGCACACTTCCTTATAGTACTTTTCGATGCGGCCTTCGACCATGCGGTCAACGATCTTCTCGGGCTTGCCCTCGTTGATAGCCTGCGCACGAAGGATTTCCTTTTCCTTCTCCAGCTTGGAAGCGTCCACTTCCTCACGGCGCACAGCCTCAGGACGGGCAGCCGCAATCTGCAGCGCCAGGTCATGGGCAAACGTCTTGACGTCCTCGTTCTCGGGCTTGTCGGTCGCAACTTCAACAATCACGCCCACGGAGCCGCCCAGGTGGATGTAGGTGGACACCACGCCGGTGGACTCATAGCGCACGAAGCGGCGGATGCTGATCTTCTCGCCGATGGCCACAGTCGCGTCGCTCACCAGGTCGGAGATGGTCTTCGCATCGTCATCCACAAACTTCTGCCCCAGCAGCTCATCCACATCGGCGGGCTTGGCCAGAGCAATGTGCTTTGCTACGTTCTTGCAGAAAGCCAGGAAGTTGTCCGTGCGGGCAACGAAGTCCGTCTCGCAGTTGATTTCAACAATCACGCCCACGGAGCCGTTGTCGTTGGTGTACTGCGCCACAACGCCTTCAGCGGCAATGCGGCTGGCCTTCTTCGCAGCCTGGGACAGTCCCTTTTCACGGAGCCATTCAATGGCCTTGTCCATGTCGCCGTCGCTTTCCACGAGGGCCTTCTTGCAGTCCATCATGCCGGCGCTGGTGCGCTCGCGCAGTTCTTTTACCATAGCAGAGGTAACAGCTGCCATTGGATTTCACCCTTTCTCAATCAATTCTCTTTTTGATGGGAATGAGGAAAGCTTCTTACGCCTCGGGCGCGGTCTCCTCAGCCTTGGCGGCCTCGGCGTCCGGCTCGGACTGCTCACCCTGCTTGCCTTCCAGCACAGCGTCGGCCATCTTGCCGGCAATCAGCTTCACGGCGCGGATAGCGTCATCGTTGCCGGGGATCACATAATCGATCTCGTCAGGATCGCAGTTGGTGTCCACAATGCCAACGATCGGGATGCCCAGGATGCGGGCTTCGGTCACAGCGATGTGCTCCTTGCGCGGATCCACAACAAACAGCGCGCCGGGGAGCTTCTTCATCTCACGGATACCGCCCAGGTTTGCTTCCAGCTTTTCGCGCTCGTGGCACAGCTGAATAACTTCCTTCTTGGGCAGCACGTCGAACTGGCCGTTCTGCTCCATGCGGTCGATCTGGTTCAGGCGATCAATACGGGTGCGGATGGTGCGGAAGTTGGTCAGCATGCCGCCCAGCCAGCGGTTGTTGACATAGTACATGTTGCAGCGCTTGGCTTCGGACTCAATGGACTCCTGCGCCTGCTTCTTGGTGCCGACGAACAGGATGGTCTTGCCCTCCATGGCAATGTCGCGCACAAAAGCATACGCTTCGTCGATCTTGCGAACAGTCTTCTGCAGGTCGATGATGTAGATGCCGTTGCGCTCAGTGAAGATGTACTGAGCCATTTTGGGGTTCCAGCGGCGGGTCTGGTGACCGAAGTGCACGCCCGCTTCCAGGAGCTGCTTCATGGAAATAACTGCCATTTTTTGTTTCCTCCTTGTTTTTCCACCCTCTGTCCATGTGCGGGAGGCCACTGCGCTTTTGTGCAGCACAAACGCCCGCAGGACAAAGGTGCGTAATCGTGAGCATTATAGCATGCCGATGCCAAAAACGCAAGGGGGTTGTCTGCTCTTTTCCGCAAAAATGCGGATTTTTTCCATCCTTCGCCGTCTTTAGCCGACTTCCGCTTCCACTCTTACCCCGCGGCCGGACAGCAGCAGCTCCGTGTAGCACATCAGGAACGGCGCAAGTCCCTTCGCATCGTTTTCCACCACGGGTTCCGAAATATAGTATGCATAGCTTCCGTCCCGGCGGCGGTTGTTTTCCGGTCCAAGCCCTGCCACCAGGCAGATGCCGCCCAGGTTCAGCTTTCCGTCCCGCTCAGACAGATATTTCCGGCAAATGCTCAGAAAAATCTCCTCGCCCGTTTCTGCATACTTTGCATCCAGGATGCCAAGCCGCGCTCCTTTGAGGTAGAAATACGCCACCATGGCCGACCCGGACGTCTCCGGATAGTTTCCTTCCCGTCCGATCTGGTTGGGCACCTGATAGAGCATGTGCGTATCCTTATCAATATAGGGCAGCAGGTTCTTCGCCAGTTCCCGGGCGATGTTCGTCATCTCTTCCCGGAAGTCCTCATGGCCAGGGGCAATCTGTTCCGTCACATCCACCAATGCGGCGCTGAACCAGCCCAGGCTGCGCAGCCACGGGTTGCGGGAACATCCTGTTTCCTTGTCCGCCCAGAAAGCCGTCCGGCTTGCGTCATAGCCGTGGCGATACAGTCCTGTTTTCGCGTCGTACATGCGCGTCCGCACTGTGTGGAACTGCCGCTGAATGTCCTCATAGCCCCGGCAATCGTCCAGTTCCGTGGCATAGCGCGCATAGAAAACCTGCGCCATGTACAGCCCGTCCAGCCACACCTGGTTCGGATAAATCTTCTTGTGCCAGAAGCTGCCCTCCACTGTGCGCGGCTGGCGCGTCAGCTGTCCCCGCAATACGTCAATGGCCCTGCGATATTTTTCTTTCCCGCTCAGGCGGTACAGATCGAACAGTACACGCCCCTCGCAGATATTGTCCAGGTTGTAATCCTCTTCCGCATACCCGCGCAGTTTCCCGTCCTCCGCCACGTAGTAGTCAACATAGCGCTCGGCAAAATCATAGTAGCGGCGTTCGCCTGTGATGCGGTGCAGGTTCAGCAGCGCCGTCATCATGCATCCGTCAATATAGTTCCATCCATTGGGCTTTCCGCCCTTGATCTGTTCAATATTCCACAGTGGCTTATCCGGGGTGGACTCTGTCATCATGCGCTCCACGTAGCGCTCGATCATGTTCATCCTCCGTGTCCTCCTTGCATCTGTTTTCCCAGTTCATCTTTTCGCTTTGCTGCTCCCGTTTCCCTGCCGCATGCATCAAAAAGAGAGGCCTTGTTCCCTTCGGCATGCCGCTTTGATGCGGACGCTCACCTCTGCCGCTTTACGCCGTCAATTTCCCCGCGCGTTTTCTGCGGATAAACACCACCCACGCAAGCCCCAGCAGTGCCGCCGCCCACAGCGCCGTCCACACAAGCTCCGCAGCCATCTTCGCTCCCTCGCCTGCCGCAGCCGCGCGCACACTTTCCACCGCGTGCGAAAAGGGCAGCGCTCGCAGCACTTTCTGCACAGCAGAACTGAACATCCGCAAGTCAAGCCAAATGCCGCCCAGCATACCAACCGCCGTCACACCGAAGCCTCCGCAAATGCCGCCCACCTGCTTCTCGTTCAGCACGCAGCCCACAAGCAGCCCCAGGGCTATGAACATCACCGCCGTGGGCAGCAGCGCCGCCCAGGCCGCCAACAGCGTCCAGGATGGTGCAAGGCCGAAAGCCAAGCCGGCAAGCATGCACACGCCGCCCTGCACCATTGCCACCGCCAGTAGCGGCAGCACATAGGCCAGCAGATAATCTGCCCCCCGCAAAGGCGATGCAAACACCCTGTACAAAAATGCGCCTTCACGATCCTTGGCCAGCAAAAGCCCCGCAAACAACATCATAAACGCCTGGGAAAGCACCGCCATCGCAGGCACAAACGACGCAGGCTGAAACTGCGGCACCGCCACTGCGGACGCGCCGTTGATCACCGCCATCATGCCAAGCAGCGCTACCGGCAGCGCCACGCCAAACAGCAGCACCATCGCATCCCGCAGCATTTCCTTGGCGTTTCGCTCCATCAATGCAAACATTCCGCATTCCCCCCTTCTGCCGCCAGGGCAATGAACGCTTCCTCAAAGTTGTGTTTGCCTGTTTGTTCCATCAGCTCCCGCGCCGTACCCAAAGCTTTCAGTTTCCCGTTTGCCATCACGCCGATTCGGTCAGCCAGCGCTTCCGCTTCCTCCAAATAATGGGTGGTCAGCACAATAGCCACCTGGCCGTGCAGCCGGCGGATATGCTCCCACAATTCCCGCCTCGCCAGCACATCCAGCCCCAGGGTGGGTTCATCCAGCAGCAGCACCCGCGGCCTGGTAATCAGCGCCATGGCAATGGATAGCCTTCTTCGCTGTCCGCCCGAGAGCGTTTTGGCGCGCTTTGTTCGCTTGTCTTCCAGTCCGAAGGATGCAATCTGTTCCTGTGCCCGTTCCAGCGCCTCTTTCTTTTCCACGCCATACAGGCGGGCGATAAGCGTCAGGTTTTCCTCCACCGTCAGGTTCGGCGCCACCGCCGTTTCCTGGGGCGATATGTTCAGCAGCGCCTTGGCCGCTGCTTCTTCTTTGCGGATGCTGTGACCGAAAATCTGCACATCCCCTTCATCCGGGGGCAGCAGCCCGCTGACCATGCGCAGCGTCGTGGTTTTGCCTGCGCCGTTAACGCCAAGCAGCGCCAGCATCTCGCCTTCCCGCACCTCCAGTGACAGATGATCCACCGCCGTTTTGTCTCCAAAGCGGCGGCATAGTCCCGTGATGGTCATTGCGTTCATTTTCCGCCCTCCTGTTCTGCATGGATTGCATGCAAAACCGCCAGCGCCTTTTCTTCCGTCAGCAGCGCCAATCCCTGCTCCTCGTCACCCAGCATCAGCAGGCTGTCACCCGGTTTAATGCCAAAGGTCTTCCGTGCCGCAGCAGGAATCACAATCTGTCCTTTCTCCCCCACGCGAACCATTCCGTAAAGATGTTTCCCTTCCGGCGCTTTCATCGTTCCCCTCCGTTATGTATGATATTTCATACTTTTCATACACTTATTTTACCACCTTTCTGCTTTTCTTTCAAGCCTTTTTCAGAGCACAAAAAAGCAATGGCCGGCTCCTCTTCAGATTTCCGGCCATTGCCTTCGCGTTTCTGATTTGTTCCTTTGTCAGATTGAAAGCACTCCACTGCTTCGCTTCAGTTATCCCAGCAGCAGCCTCTTCGCCTCTTCAAAGCTGCGTACCGTATAGGTTGGCGCATCGCTGGTCTTCTCGCCCGGCGCATACCAGATGCTGTCCAAGCGTGCAGCACGGGCCGCGGCAATGTCAGCCGTCAGGCTGTCGCCCATCAGCACCGCGCGTCTTCTGTCCTCGCAGCCCAATGCACGCAGCGCCATGTCCACAATCTCCGGCCTCGGTTTGCTTGCCCCTACCTCTTCGGAGATAATCACCGCATCCAGCATCGGCGTATAGGCGCAGCGGGCAAGCCGGTCACGCTGGATACTGCTCACGCCATTGCTTACCAGGGCGATTTTCATCTTGCCATGCACTTGCTCCATAAAATCCAGCGCCCCATCCAACAATTCCGCATGCCGGCCAAGGTCATGGTTGTATTCGTTGCACAGTGCCTGCGCTTCTACACTTGTCACGCGCAAATACGCCAGCAGCTGGCGAAAGCGTTCCACGAGCAGCTCCTTTTGGGTGATCTCGCCGCGCTCCAGCGCCTTCCACAGGGCAGCGTTCATCTCGGCATACACTTCGCAGGTCGCATCGTCATTGGGCAGCTGAAACGCCTCCAACGCCTCCCGCAGCGCGCATCCCTCCGCCCGGTCAAAATCCATCAGCGTGTTGTCGTTATCAATCAGTAAATAGTCGTATCGCATGTTTACTCTCCGTCCAGGGTATCTACCACCCAAATGTGCCCGTCCGTGCGCAGCCGGAGCGTCCGCTGGTACGTGGTCTGCGTGGGTACGCCGTGCCTGTCCATGTAGGCATACGCGTCCTTGGCACGGAAGCGTGCCGCCGTAATCACCGCCATCTCCGGCTCAATCATGGGCAGCAGCCGGTTGTCAAGCGTATCATGCCCATGGTGCGGATATTTCAGTATGTCCGCCTTCAGCCCGCATTCCGGTGGATTTTCCGCCAGCATGCTCTGCGCGCGGTTTTCCACATCTCCCAGGGACAGATACGTGCACTCGCCATATCGCAGCAGCACGCATGCCGAACGATCGTTTTCCGTCAGATCCGGCCGTTGGCGCTGAATGACGGTCAGTGTCACCCCGCCCAGCGTCAACACGTCGCCGTCCTGCACATGCTCCACCGGCACGCCCTGTTTGGCCATCACCCGCATCGTCCGCTTGATGACAAAGTTTGCATCCTCCGGGAACGCCACCAGCAGCTTGCCGATAGTCGCCGTTCCCTCAAGGTATTCAAAGCCCGTCAGGTGATCGTCATGCGGGTGGGAATTGAAGGCTACATCCACATGGGTTATTCCAAGCTTTTGCAGCGTGGGCAAAACGCTCAGCTGGCTCTGGTCATCGGTTGCACAGTCAATCATCATCACCTGGCCGTCCATGCGCAGGATGCATGCATCCGCGCCCTGCAGCGGCGGATACACCATTTCCAGCACCGGCGCGCCTTCTTCAAACTGCCATGCCGCATCCGGATCCGCCGTCAAATCAATCACCCTGCCGTCAGCCAACGCAGCCAGTGGTAAAAGGCACAATGCCAGCAGCATGCTCAACAGGCGTCTCATGCATTGCCCTCCTTCACCGCGTTTAGCAGCCCGCCGGCCAGCAGCATGGTGCGTTGCCGCTCCGTCAGCGGCAGCAAGGCCGTCATCTCGCGCCCCGTTGTTTCGTCCACCACCGTCACTTCTTCTGCCCCCGCGGCAATCTTTGCCCGAATTCCGGGCAGCGCCAGCACATCCATCTGCCCAATGCCGTCATAATCCGCTTCGTTCTTGAACGCCAGAGGCAGGATGCCGTTGTTAATCAGGTTGTCGCGGTGGATGCGGGCAAAGGACTTGGCCAGCACCGCACGAATGCCCAGATACAGCGGCACAAGCGCCGCATGCTCCCGGCTGGAACCCTGGCCGTAGTTGACGCCAGCCACCAGAATGCCGCCGCCTTCTTTTTTCGCCCGTGCCGGGAAGGTTTCATCCACCGGGGTCAGGCAATAATCACTCAAGTGCGGAATGTTGCTGCGGTAGGGCAACAGCTTGGCGTTGGAAGGCATGATGTGATCCGTAGTAATGTTGTCCTCCATCTTCAGCAGTACCTTGCCGCGCACGCTTTCCTCCAGCGCATGCCCAATGGGGAAGGGCTGGATGTTGGGGCCGCGCACCACCTGCACATCGTCCTCCCGCCCTGCCTGCACAGGGGGCAGCACAAGGTTGTCGTTCACGTCAAAATGCTGCGGCATGGGGATGGTCAAATCCACATTCAAGCAGCGCGGATCGGTCAAAACACCGGTCAGTGCCGACACCGCCGCCGTTTCGCAGCTGGTCAGATAAATACCTGCGGAGGCCGTTCCGCTGCGGGCGTAGAAATTGCGGTTGTTTGTGCGGATGGATACCGCGCCCGTTTTCGGGCTCTGCCCCATGCCAATGCACGGGCCGCACGCCGTTTCCAGGATGCGCGCACCCGCGGCAATCATGTCGGCAAGCGCGCCGTTTCGTGCCAGCATGGTCAGCACCTGCCTGCTGCCCGGGCCAATCACCAGGCTCACGTCCGGGTGCACCGTTTTCCCCTTGAGAATGCGCGCCACCCGCATCATGTCCTGATAGCTGGAGTTTGTGCACGATCCGATGAATACCTGATCCACCTTGATCGGCCCCACATGCGCCACTGTATCCACATTGTCCGGCATGTGCGGACAGGCAACCAGCGGCTCCAGGCTGCCAAGGTCTATGGTCAGTTCCTCATCATACACGGCGTCCTCATCTGCGCGCAGCGGTGTATAGTCCTCCGCCCGGCCCTGCGCCCGCAGGAATTCCAGCGTCACATCATCGCTTGGGAAAATCGAGGTCGTTGCCCCCAATTCCGCACCCATGTTGGCAATGGTGGCACGCTCGGGCACTGTCAGCGTGTTCACACCGTCCCCGGTGTATTCCATCACCTTTCCCACGCCGCCCTTCACTGATAAGCGGCGCAGCACCTCAAGAATGATGTCCTTTGCCGCCACACAGGGCTGTAGGCGCCCCGTCAGGCGCACATTCACAACCTTTGGGCAAATCATGTGATACGCACCGCCGCCCATGGCCACCGCCACATCCAGCCCGCCCGCACCAATGGCAATCATGCCGATGCCGCCGCCCGTGGGTGTGTGACTGTCAGAGCCCAGCAGCGTCATGCCCGGCACACCGAACCGCTCCAGGTGCACCTGATGACAGATGCCGTTGCCCGGCTTGGAGCACCAGATACCGTGTTTGCGTGTCACGGTTTGGATATACATGTGATCGTCCGCATTTTCAAAGCCTGTTTGGAGTGTGTTGTGGTCAATGTATGCCACGGATTTTTTTGTGCGCACACGCCCAACACCCAGCGCTTCAAACTGCAAATAAGCCATTGTACCGGTTGAATCCTGCGTCAATGTCTGGTCAATCCGAATAGCGATTTCCTCGCCCGCAACGAGCCGTCCGCTGACTAGATGCGCGGACAGGATCTTTTGTGTCAGATTCATTTACTTGTCCTCCGATGCTCTCAATCCTTCAAGCCAGGTCATGCCCGGCAGCATGGTTCCGTTGTCATGATAGCCGTAATAGGTGAACGTGTCAATTCAAATGAATAAAAAGAACACGAAAAGGACGATTTTAAGAAGCCCCCGCATGGGTTTCGAAAGGGTCGAAGACCCTTCGCAGGTCGAGGACAGCGTCCTCGTGGGTTTGGGCAAGGCCCAATCCTTTCACGCGAGTTTTGCCGTAGGCAAAAGAGCTCGGATTCCACCCACGGAGCCCCGCATGGGTTTCGAAAGGGTCGAAGACCCTTCGCAGGTCGAGGGCAGCGTCCTCGTGGGTTTGGGCAAAGCCCAATCCTCCCGCGCGAGTTTTGCCGTAGGCAAAAGAGCTCGGATTCCACCAAAGGAGCCCTCGCATGGGTTTCGAAAGGGTCGAAGACCCTTCGCAGGTCGAGGACAGCGTCCTCGTGGGTTTGGGCAAGGCCCAATC
>CAKUFA010000041.1 GCA_934647165.1 uncultured Clostridia bacterium
CTGCACGAGCACTGGCCTGACTGAAGGGAAAAAGTGCAGCGTGTGCGACACCGTCATCACGGCACAGCAGACGATCGCCAAGCTTCCCCACACGGAGGAAATCCTTCCTGCTGTGCCCGCTACCTGCACGAGCACTGGCCTGACTGAAGGGAAAAAGTGCAGCGTGTGCGACACCGTCATCACGGCACAGCAGACGATCGAAAAGCTTCCCCACACGGAGGAAATCCTTCCTGCTGTCCCTTCCACCTATGAAAGCACCGGCCTGACTGAAGGGAAAAGGTGCAGCGTGTGCCAGACGATTCTGATCGCTCAGCAGGAAACTCCGCGGAAAACGCCGGCCGGGGTAGAGGGCTGGGACTTCTGGTATGACGAACGTGGCGTTGTGTGGATGTGTAATTATCACGACGTGGACTACACACCATCCTCTACGGCGCACCATACGGCCACTTATACCCACCATTGTGTCAATGACCTGAATGCCAATACGAAAATCATGACAGACACAAAGAATGAAGACTGCACAAAGGATACCATCCTTCAAACCGTACCTGCCACCTGCGTAAGCGACGGGTACACCCTTTACGCATGCAGCAAATGCCTGCAGGAAATCAAGGCGGACTACACAAGCCGCAATGACAATCATGATTTGGTGGATGACGCTGCCATCACACCCACCTGCGCCCAAGAAGGACGTACCGCGGGTCAACATTGCCAGCGGGAAGGGTGCGATTATAAAACCTGGGATGTTCTCGAAATGCTGCCACACACGGAAGTGATTGATCCTGCTGTGGAACCAACGGAGACCACGCCCGGCAAGACTGAGGGCAAGCATTGCAGCGTGTGCCAGAAGGTGCTGGTGGCACAGGAGATAATCCCGGCCACAGGTACGAAACCGGAACACGTTCATGAGGTCGTGAACAGCGCCGCAGTAAAAGCTACCTGCACCAAGCCCGGCAAAACAGCCGGCAGTTATTGTAAGCTTTGTGGCAAAGAGCTTGTTACGCCCCAGGCTACACGCGCCTTGGGTCATTGGTATGGCCAGTGGAAACCCAAGATGGAGGCTTTCCATGAAGCTGCCTGCCGTCGCCCGCAGTGCGACCATACAACGACGGTGGCTTGCACCTGGTATACCGCTTTGGTAAACGGCGAGACGATAAGGGTTTGCCCCATTTGCGGTGCATATGATGGCCAGCAGATTTTCCAGATGATTGCGAATGCAGCAGGGAAAAACGTGGATGAGAACGCGATTCCACAGGGAGAGCTGATTGTACGCGGGCTGGAAGCACCCTTCGGTACAGAGGCTGTGGCTATCGGTGGGCTGGAGAGCAATGCTGCACCGGTGTACGGTCTGACAGTGGCCTATGAATTGGGTGGCCGAGAAAACGCGCTGAACGGCCGGGTGAAGGTTACTGTGCCCATGATGCTCAACGAGCCGTTTACGCTAATCTTCGCCAACGAGGACGCGACCTGGACGGAAATCTCTGCAACGTTCAGCGACGGTATGCTCACTTTTGAAACCGACCATAGCGGGCTGTTCCTACTGATGCCCGCAGAATAAAGCGAGGGATTATCATCAAAACACTACAGAACAACAAGAAGCTGCTTGCCGCGACTATCGGCGCAGTACTGCTTCATTTGCCTACGGTTATACGGGAATCCGCTCATGGATACAGAGTATTCGAAGCTTTGGCGTTCTCAATACTTTGGCTCATTGCTCTTTTGCTGGTGGTCGGCAGCTTTGTTTTCAACCTCAACGGTAAAGCAAAGTCCGCAATAATTTGTGCTGCGGCTTCCGCGATTGTCGGGGGTGTCTCAGCCTTGATTCAGGGCTCAGGTATTTTTGCCATACTGAACATTTTGCCGCAAATAATGCTGATTGTGTTCTTGCTGAAGCAAAATGTGGTGAACAGGCATACGTGGGCATACCTTACTTTAGCCGCTGTGATTCTTCCTGAAATCGTAGGCTGGATTGTAACTATAATGTGGGCGTATGGACAATACCAAATTCCTGTGTCCGGCATAGTGTCCAGCATAATCATTTCCTTGCTTTGTAACGCACTTCCCCTTGGGCTTGTATATTGGTTTGGCTATACTGCCGACAATGACGCAGCGCAGCAGCCAGATGCCGTTCAGAAAACAACGGAATCTTCTTACTTGGAAGCCTACAAGCTGAATCGAAAGAATGGAGGAAGATAGATGTTTACGAATATTGGTGGAAAAATCAAGGGGTTAGCAAAGGTTATTTGTTACGTAGGAATCGCCATTTCTGTTGTTGCTGGTATTGGCATGATGTGTTCTGGCTATAACGATGCGCTGGTTGGCATGGGTCTTGCTGTTATGATTGTGGGTTCGCTGGTTTCGTGGATTGGTTCGTTCTTTGCCTATGGCTTTGGCGAACTGATTGAGAACACAACCGTCATTGCGGAGCTGGCAGCGAAGGCCGATGCCGAAAAGAACAAAGCTGAATAAGCGCTGCGACTTTTCCCCGCCTCCCACCTCGGGCGACCAGCAGAATTATCAATTCAAACGGTGCCCGAGGGAATGAGTGGCGGCGGGAACGGCAATGCCGCACAGGCACGCCGTGGAACAGACGATTGGGAGGAAGTAATGGAGGGTCAGAAGATGAAGAAGATAATCAGTTTGGTGCTGATGCTTGCAATGCTCTTAACAGCAGTGCCAGCAATGGCCGCTGACACGCGAACAAGTGGGCTGTATACTTATGAAATAAAAGGAAATGGCACAATTACCATTACTGATTTTGACTGGCAAGCGAACGGAAGTGCGGATGTTTACATCCCAAATATGATCGATGGTTATACGGTAACGGGGATTGGTGATGAAGCATTTTCGTATAATCGCAATAATATGGATATAGCTGATTCAAACTTCAGGCTGGATGATCTTCTAACCTATATGAATACAAATTCTGTTGCAGTCACGATGCCTGACACCATAAAAACCATTGGTAAAAAAGCGTTCTGGCTTGCTAATATTTCTGCAATCAATGTTCCGAATTCAGTAGAACGCATTGGAAGTGGAGCTTTTTTTGGTTCCTTTGGGTGTCTGTTTAAGGTTTCTCCAAGTCAGCCGAATTTTGCCGTGATTGATAATGGCCTATACAATAAATCCAAGAAAGAACTGATTGCTTATAGTCATTTCCTGGAGGAAGAAAGTGGAACAATTTCCATACCCAAAGGTATTGTTTCTCTCGGTGATTATGCTTTAGCCTACTTTGGAAGTGATAAGGAACGTGTCATTTTCAATTCATATTTGGCGCTTTCGTTGCCAAGCACCGTGACAAAGGTCGGTGATTATACTTTTGCAGGGAGTCAGTTTGCGGAATTGTTTCACGATGAATGCAAATATTTGAGCTTCCCTTTCAAAGAGATTGGTGATTATGCTTTTTATGGTGCAAGATTCGATGTATATGAAGTTACATTCATCTCACTTGAAAGCGTGGGCGCTCATGCCTTTGATTCTGCGGAGTTCAGAAACTACTTGAAGTTTGGCAAGAGTATATCCACTGTTCCAGATGGCGTCTTCCATAATATCAAGGCCTGTGGAGGATACTCTTTTGAGTTCGATCCTCGCTATCTATCCATAGATACAACACAAATCGTTTCTATCGGAGAAGACAACGAAATCTTGGGGAAAAAGTATCAATCCATCGAAGATTTCTCAAGTCAACTGACTGTAATTCCTTCGAATATGAATCCGCAGTGTTCGGAGCTTCCGTCAACTGTCGCAACGATTCAGTCAGGCGCGTTTACCGATGTTGTAACCGATTTCAAGCTCCCGGCTTCGCTGGAAGAAATCGCAACAGATGCATTTGTCAAGAATTCCACGTTTATTGTCGAAATGGATTCGGATGCGGAGCTCTGGTGCAGTGAAAATGGATTCGGCTATTCTGTTGAGGGACAGAGCGATTTGGATTGGCTGACCGAAGGTTTGGAATCATTTGAGTATGAAGAATGGCTATATGCACTGGCAGGAAGGATGGGGGTTGAGGCTGATTGTTCATCCGTAGAGGCATTTTGTAATAGCAATATTTTTGAGATGCCTTTGAACCCCGATGCACTGGAAACTCTTTTAAACGGCTGTAAAGACAAAGAAGAATTTGTAGAAGAATTCGTCATAATGCTTGAAGAGGGTGATATGGCATTGTTTGATTATTGATTGTATATGATGAAGTCCCCCGCTTCCCACCTCGGGCGGCGGGGATTTCTCTTTGCGGTGGTCGGGCGGAGGTTCGCTGTTCGCTGTGCGGATGCGTCAGCGTTGGAGGCTCCATAACCCTTTCGCTCTTGACAGAAAAATGCCTTGCGGGTAAGATAAAAACGGCTCAAAAATTCACACTTTGAGCCGTGGTGGATAATCACACTTTTTGCCCTGAAAGTGTGAGAATAGAAGTGTGAACGTCCACTTGATTCACACTTTTGCTCACACTTTCCCCTCAAAAGCACGCAAAAAGCGGGAACCGCCCTTTTACAGGACAGTCCCCGCAAACCCTTGTGATTGCTTGCTTTTCTTACTTGCCGAAGTAGCGCTTCAGCAGGCCCTCGAAGGCCTTGCCGTGACGGGCTTCGTCCCTTGCCATTTCATGCACGGTGTCATGGATAGCATCCAGGTTGAGCGCCTTGGCTTTCTTAGCAAGCTCAAACTTGCCGGCGGTTGCGCCATTCTCAGCTTCCACGCGCATTTCGAGGTTCTTCTTGGTGGAGTCGGTCACCACTTCGCCCAGCAGCTCGGCAAACTTGGCAGCATGCTCGGCTTCTTCATAAGCGGCTTTTTCCCAGTACAGGCCGATTTCGGGATAGCCTTCGCGATGGGCGACGCGCGCCATGGCCAGGTACATGCCGACCTCGCTGCACTCACCGTTGAAGTTGGCGCGCAGACCCTCGAGGATCTCCTCGGGAACGTCCTTAGCTACGCCAACCACGTGCTCGGCCGCCCAGGTCTTATCGCTGCCCTGCTTTACAAACTTGCTGGCCGGAGCCTTGCACACCGGGCACTGCGCCGGAGGCTGTTCACCCTCGTACACGTAACCGCAAACACTGCAAACCCATTTCATATTTGTTACCTCCTATTTCGAATGTTTTGTTTTCTGTTCTTATCAGGCGTTTCTCATCGCCTGATAGAATTCTAAACACATTTTATCATACCGAAACCTGTTTTGAAAACTTTTTTTCAATTTTTTTTGCAACCAGGTTATCGCTCTTCACGGAAGTAGTTTATGCCGCAGCTCTGAGGCTGCTGCTTTTCACGCTTCATCCGGATGGAAGTGATGACCAGAATGATGCATGTTGCGAGGAAAGGAAGCATGGAGAACACTGCCGCCGGGATGTTCGCTACGCTGGCCGGGATGTACAGCCGCAGGACGCTCAATGCGCCAAAGGCCAGGGAGCCCAGAATAGCGCGTGCCGGGCTCCACGCAGCAAAGATCACCAGTGCCACAGCAATCCAGCCTTGACCGCCCACGCAGTTATAGGTCCAGTTGCCGCCGCAGGTTACCATGGCGATGTATGCGCCGCCAAGACCGCAGATGCCGCCGCCCAGCAGAATGTGCACATACTTGTACAGGCTTACATTCACGCCGGCCGCATCCGCTGCCGCTGGATTTTCGCCAACAGCACGCAGGTTCAGCCCCTTGGATGTGCGGTTCAAATACCATGCTGCGGCAACGGCGATTGCAATGCCCAAATACGTTAAAAAGCTATGGTTGAACAAAAGCTTGCCGATGTAGGGAATAGCTGTGAGAAAACCCAGATCCATCGGCCGAAATGCCGTGCGGATGGTTTCCGAGCAAATGGCCGCGCCGGTTGTGGAGGCATTCATCAGCCCTGTGCCCAGGAGATTGGCAAGCCCTGTGCCAAAGATGGTCAGTGTCAGGCCGGTCACGTTCTGGTTTGCTTTGAGTGTCACCGTCAAGAATGCATAGACAGCGGCGCCAACCAGCCCGCCAAGGAAGGCAAACAGCAGCGTCAACACCACGGAATTGCAGAAGTAGCCGCCCATGAACCCGAATACGGCGCCCATGTACATCATGCCTTCAACGCCCAGGTTCAGGTTGCCTGCTTTTTCAGTGAGAATTTCTCCGAGTGTGCCGAACAGCAGCGGCACACCGGCCAGAATCGCCGCATAGAGGAAGTTTGTGAGCCATTCAAGCGCAGCAGTCATTCCTTTGCAGCCCCCTTCCCGTTGCTTTTGCGGAACATTAAGCGATAATTGATGAAGAATTCCGCCCCAAGCATGAAGAACAAAATGATTCCCTGCAGCACATCCGCCATGGACGGCGATACCTTAAACGCCGATTCTACCGCACCGCTGCCTTTCTCCAACACGCCGAAGAGCAGCGATACCACAAGGATGGCAAAAGGTGACAACCGGGACAGCCATGCCACGGTGATGGCTGTGAAGCCAACGCCGCCAGCCACGGAATCGGTCAGCTGTTTATCCGCACCGCTGGCCTGCAAAATGCCTGCAAGGCCGCAGATGCCGGCAGAAAGGAACATGGTCCGCAGCACAATTTTCTTTACCGGCATGCCCGCGTAACGCGCCGTCTGTTCGTTTTCCCCCACCACAGTCAGCTCATAGCCCTGCTTGGAATAGCGCAGGTAAATGAAAACCAGCACCACCAGTGCTAGCGCCACAATCCAGCCGATGTGCACGCCCAGCACATTGGGCATGCGCGCAGCCTTGGCAAAGCGGGGCATGATCGGGAAACCCATGCTCTTGGGATCCTTCCATGGCCCTTCACGCAGATACTGAATGATGTATACGGCCACATAGTTGAGCATCAAGGTAAACAATGTTTCGTTGGTGCCCCACTTGGTTTTGAAATAGGCGGGAATCATGCCCCACAGGCCGCCTGCAATGAAGCCGGCAATGGCCATCACAAGCAGCAGCAGCCAGCTTGGCCACACGTCCGCAAAGGTGTAGGCAAAATAGCTGCCTGCAATGGCACCTGCGCAAATCTGCCCCTCTGCGCCGATGTTCCAAAAGCGCATTTTGAAAGCCAGCGTTACACCCAGGGATGTGATACACAGCGGTACGGCTAATTTTACGGTTTCCCGCATGGCTACCTGTGTGCCGAGGGAACCGGTCAGCATGGTGCTGTAAATTTCAAAGGGATTAAAGCCGAGTGCCAGCAGAAATACGCCGCCGGTCAGAAGTGCCAGCACAACGGCCAGCAAACGGCAGGCAATTTGCCGCAGAGGGGATATGTCCGTGCGCTGCACGACATGGAACAGCATCTCGCGGCTCTTTTGCGTTTCAGACATAGTCATCCTCCATTTCCTCGGTGCTCAGTGCGCCGGTCATCTTCATGCCCAGCAGCTCCTTGGTGGCAAAGCGCGCGGGAATGATGGCCGTCACTTTTCCGCCGCACAGCACCAGGATGCGGTCGCACAACTCCAACAGCACATCCAAATCCTCGCCTACAAAAAGGATGCCAACCCCTTTGCGCTTCTGCTCGTTCAGCAGGTCGTAGATGGTGTAGGAGGAATTGATGTCCAGTCCGCGCACAGGGTAAGCGGTGATGAGCACTCGCGGATCGCAGTCAATCTCGCGGCCCAGCAGCACTTTCTGTACATTGCCGCCGGACAGTTTCTGCACGGGCGTGAAAATGGACGGGGTGGAGATATCCAAACGTTTGATCAGCCGGCGGGAAAGTTCTCTCGCGCCTTTACGGCGCAGGAAGAACCCTTTCTGGTCGGCATAGGTCTTGAGCAGCATATTATCCGCCATGCCCATGGTTCCGACCAGACCCATGCCGAGCCGATCCTCCGGAATGAAGGAAAGGGAAATGCCCTTGCGGATGATTTCTCTGGGGGTCAGGCCGTCCACACGCTTGCCATCCAACAGGATGGAACCTCCGGCGGGGTGCTGAAGTCCTGCGATGGCCTCGCACAGCTCTTTTTGCCCGCTGCCTGCAACGCCGCACACACCGAGGATTTCACCCCCGTGCAGCTGAAAGGAGACTTGATCGAGCCGGGTTACTCCGTCTTCGCCTTTTACCGTCAGGGCATGCACGTCCAGCAGCACATCGCCGCATTCCCGTTCCTCTCTCTGAATGGCAAGCGACACAGGGCGGCCGACCATCTTTTCCGTCAACTCCTGCACGGTGGTTTGCGCCGTCGTCACTGTGCCGGTGGTTTCGCCTTTGCGCAGAATGGTCACCCTGTCGGAAATGTCCAGTACTTCCTGCAGCTTGTGGGTGATGATGACCACGGCATGGCCTTCCTTGCGCATTTTGCGCAGAATGGAGAAGAGCTTCTCTGTTTCCTGGGGGGTGAGTACGGCGGTGGGCTCGTCCAGGATCAGGATGTCTGCGCCGCGGGCAAGCACTTTCAGGATTTCCACCGTTTGCTTTTCACCGACGGACATATTGTAGATTTTTTTGTCCAGATCGCATTCCAGGCCGAAAAGCCGCATCAATTCTTCCGGAGATGCAGCCAGTTTGCCGTTTGTACCCAGCAGAATGTTTTCCCGGGCAGTGAGCACATCCACAAGCTTGAAATGCTGGTGAATCATGCCAATGCCCAACGAAATGGCTTCCTTGGGACTGCGGATGGATACGCTTTTTCCATTGAGATAGATTTTTCCGCTATCCGGCTTGTAGATGCCGCTGAGCATGTTCACCAGCGTGGTTTTCCCGCTGCCGTTTTCACCCAGCAGGGCCAGGATTTCCCCGCGGCGCACCGTCAGGTTTACGTTGTTGTTAGCCTTCACCGGGCCAAAGGACTTGCACAGCCCTTCCAACCGAATGGCCTCCCGGCTTTCTTCCCGGGCGGACGCTTCCTGCACGCAAACACCCTCTTCATTCATCATTTTCGAGATACACCGATCATTATAATGGAAACCACCAACATTTTCAAGCGAAAAAGCGAACATTTTCACTTTTTTTTTGTCATTTCTTCGTATGGACGGAAATGCAGAAGCCTCGTGACAGGGACGCAGAAGGATTTTTCACTGCCTATGTCGAATAGAACGCTCTAAACATTTTCTAATGCATCTTGGAGGAGGGGAACGTGTTATGCGCGACCTGGTTGTGCTCATCAATCTGGATGGAGCAGCCTGCCGCTCAATGGCGCGTAAGCTGCGTGCAGAGCATATCTATTGCAAAATTCTGCCTGCTGATGCAACGGATGAAATGGTGCATGCGCAGGAAGCGTTGGGCATTCTGCTGCCCGGCGGCGCCAAGGGCGAAGCACCGGACATTCCTCATTTGGACAGGCTGCTGGCTGCCGGATTGCCTGTGCTTGGCATGGGCGACGCTGCGCTGACACTGTGCCAATTCCTTGGCGGAATGCTGGGTGAAAAGGCTGCGGATCCGCAGGTGCTGCAGGTACATTATGACCATGACGATCCCGTCTTCACGCAAGTGGAAGATGGCGAACGATATCTGGCGGTTCCGCGTACCATCACGCCGCCGGAAAAAACAGAAGTCGTCGCCAGGGCAGAGGCAGGGATTCTGGGCTTCCGGCTGGCACAGCAGCCGGTTTATGCGCTTGCCTTCCATGCTGAGCAAAATGACCCTGATGGGGTGCAGATACTTATCAACTTCTGCAAAAATGTGTGCGGATGTACGCTGTGGTGGTCAAACCAGGCATTTGTGGACAATGCCAGGCGGGAAATTGAGCGTCTGGCGAACGGGGGGGATGCGGTGTGCGCCCTTTCCGGAGGCGTGGACAGCGGCGTGTGTGCCGTGATCGGCAACATGGCGCTGGGGCATAGGCTGCATTGCATCTTTGTAGATACGGGGCTTCTTCGCCTGGATGAAGGCGACCGCGTGATGCAGTATTTCCAGCATGATGTGGGGCTTAATCTGAAACGCATCGATGCAAAGGAACGTTTCCTTGCCGCCCTGAAGGGCGTGACGGAGTCTGCGGAAAAGGAAACCATCATTTTCCGCCTTCTCAAGGAGATTCTGGAGAAGGAAACCGCTCAACTGCCCAATGTCCGCCTGATTATTCAGGGAACCAATTATTCCGACGCGCTGCGCGACGGCACGCTGCAACCCTTGTCCAGCACGGATGAAGGCGTGCAAATCATCGAGCCTGTGCGCGAGCTCTTCAAGGATGAGATTCGCCGTGTGGGCGAGGAGATCGGCTTGCCGACCATGGTTATCCACCGCCAGCCTTTCCCCGGAAGCGGCCTTGCCCTGCGCATTTTGGGTGAAGTGACGGAGGAACGGTTGGACATTCTGCGACAGGCAGACGCCATTTTCCGCGCAGAAATTGAGCAAAGCGGGCAGGCCAAACGATTATGGCAATACTTTGCCACGTTGGTGAGCGATCCCATGCGCGGTGAAACCGACCACTATGTGGTGGTGCTTCGCGCTGTGCAGGCAGCGGATGGCAGCGCCGCCACGGCGTCCCGCCTGCCGTATGACTTGCTGGAACGGGTTTGCCAGGGCATTCGGCAAAACTGCCCGCGGGTACGCAGGGTTATGTACGATTTGACGCCGAGCAACGGCTATAGTGAAATTGAGTGGTGCTGATGTACACTTTGAAGCCTGCATCGTTCTATTTCATCCATCTGAAAGAGGGAATTTGATGTTTGTTGCCGATACGCATTCTGATACGCTTTACGCCATGGGCGTAGAGCATGTCTCTTCTCCGATGATTACCCCCGCGCGGCTGCGGGAAGGCGGCGTCACGCTGCAGACCTTTGCCCTTTGGACAGGGTGCGATGGCAACCGCGGCGATTATGAGGGGATTGTTGCCGCCGAGCTTGCGCAGCTCCCGGCGCTTGTGAAAGCAGGGCTTCGCCAGGTGGATGATCCTGCAGAGGCAAAAGAAGGCGAAAACTGCTTTATGCTTTCCATTGAAGGCGGCGAAGTGTTTGAAAAGGATCTCGCGACGGTGGAAAAGTGGCGCGGTTGCGGCGTGCGCATGGCTGCCCTGCTCTGGAACAACGACAATCGCCTTGGCTATCCTGCCAAACACGGCGATAAACGCGGCCTGACCGACTATGGCGTGGCCGTTGTGAAGGAAATGCAGCGCGTGAAAATGGCGGTTGACACCTCGCACCTGAACGAAGCGGGCTTTTATGATATTTTCGCCAAAACAAACCACGCGCCTATGGCTTCTCACAGCTGCTGCAAGGCGCTGTGCGGCCATTCACGCAACCTGACGGATGACCAGCTGCGCCTGCTGATTCGTGAGGGCGGCTATATAGGGGTGAATTTCTATCCTTACTTCCTGTCGGATGACGGCAAGGCGGATATTGCCCGCGTGGCTGAGCATATCGATCACATCTGCCAGCTCGGCGGGGATGGCAATGTCGGCTTCGGCTCCGACTTTGACGGCATTGAAGTTGCTCCGGAGGGGCTTACAACCCCTGCGCAGATTCCTGCGCTGCTGGATGAACTTCGCCATCGCGGATATCCCGAAAGCACGATTGCCGGTGTTGCGGGCGAAAACTTGCGGAAGTATTTCAGAGGGCTGTAAGCACCGCAGATTTTTTGCAAGAATCCATTTGCAGGGTCGGGTAATTTTATATCTATGCGGATAAACGGACAAACGCGTGCAGACCCGCGAAAGGTTAAGGCACGGTTTGTCTGTTTTTTGTATTCCGGAAGAGAGGATTTTTTCATGGCGTCCGTCACAGAAAGGAGTCCGCGCTCATCGCCGCAGCCTCTTTTGCGCATACTAGCCCGGTGAGGTGATGGCGATGATTCATACAAAGGGATTGACAAAAGCGTATTGTGTGAATGGAAGCACGGTGACGGCATTGGATCATGTATCGTTGGACATTCCCAAGGGACAATTTGCAGCCATCATCGGCCCGAGCGGATCCGGCAAAAGCACGCTGATGCACCTGCTTGGCTGCCTGGATACGCCGAGCAGCGGCGAATACAGACTTGCCGGACAGGACGTCTCGTCGTTGGACGGTACTTCGCTAGCACGCATTCGCGGAGAAGCGATCGGGTTTGTTTTCCAGGGATTTCAGCTGCTTCCTCAGCTGACGGCGGTGGAAAACGTGGCGCTTCCGCTTCTGCTGCTTGGTATGCCGCAAGATGCACGCCTCCGCCGGGCTGAAGCGCTTCTTCGGCAAGTGGGACTAGGGCAACGGATGCATCACCGGCCAAACCAGCTTTCCGGCGGCCAGCAGCAACGGGTGGCGATCGCCCGCGCATTGGCGCGCAACCCGGCTGTGCTGCTGGCAGATGAACCTACCGGCAATTTGGATGGGGAAGCCACGGCAGATGTTCTGTCACTTTTGCAGGCTATGCACCAGGATGGCCGAACCATTGTGCTGATTACACATGATCCGTCAGTTGCAGCCCACGCCCAGCGGCAAATTACAATATCCAAGGGGAAAATCATCTCAGATTCCGCACATATTCCACCTCTTTTTGTAACAAATTGATTTCTTTTCTCTTGCTTTTTTCATATTTTGTCGTATAATCTACATAGACGCAGATGCGGAATGGGAGAAAAGGGGAGTATCTGAATGGGCAAGCGGATTCTGCTGGTGGACGATGAGCCGTTGATCCTCAAGGGATTGAAATATACCCTGGAGCAGGAGGGATATGAAACGGACAGCGCCATGGATGGCGAGGAGGCGTTGGAGAAATTCTTCGCCCAGCCCTGCGATCTGATTCTGCTGGATGTGATGCTGCCCAAACTGGATGGCCTGAGCGTATGCCAGCGCATTCGTGAGCACAGCAACGTGCCCATTATCATGCTCACGGCCAAGGGCGAGGATATGGACAAAATCCTCGGCCTGGAATACGGTGCGGATGACTATATGACCAAGCCCTTCAATATTCTCGAAGTGAAGGCACGTATCAAGACCATTTTCCGCCGCTTGAGCGGATCCATGCCTGCGGAAGAAAAGAAAATTATCCGTGTTCGGGATTTGGAGGTTAATCTGCTGAAGCGCACAGTGACCCTTGCCGGACGTGAGGTGCGCCTGACGGCTAAGGAATTCGATTTGCTGCATATGTTCATTACCAACCGCGGCAAGGTGTTCAGCCGGGAGGAAATGCTGGAAAGCGTGTGGAAGTACGACTATGCCGGCGAGGATCGCACGGTGGACGTTCACATTCGCCGGCTGCGGGAAAAAATCGAGCGGGATACCTCAAAGCCCGAATTTATCCTCACCAAATGGGGAGTTGGTTACTATTTCACCGACAAGGATTAAGCATCGCCCGTTGGGCAGCATTCGCTGGAAAATTCTCCTGGCTTTTCTTTTCATTATAGGCGTGGCCTTTGCAGTCACGGTCTCTTCCTTGACAGAGCTTGTGAGCAATTATTTGTATACGCAGCGCACACGTCAGGACAGCCTTGCGGTAGAGAAGCTGTCCACTACGCTTGCGCCGCTTTTTCAGTCCGCTTCATCCGACGCGCTGACGGAGGAAATTGCCTCCGCTGCGGGCGAGATGGGCGGACGTCTTTTGCTTGTGGACGAGGATGGCAAGGTTCAGTATGACAGTTTCGGCAAGCTGTATGGCACGCGCCTTGCTTTGCCGGAAGTAACGGCTATCCTGGTTGGCGGCGACAATACCGCGTATGGCATCCATGCGCTGAATGCAGGCAATGCCTTGCAGATTGGCAGCGGCAGCACGGATACCCATGTGTCCTACTGTGCGGCACGCCTGGTGGGCACGCGCGGCAGCCTTGGCGCGCTGGTGTTTGTCAGCCCTGTGGAAGAAATGATGGGCAGCCTTGCAGCGGTGGAAAAGCGCATGACCACCGTGTTCGTGCTGGCTGCTGCCGCAGCGCTGCTGTTCGCACTGGTGCTTTCACGGGTTATCACCAATCCGATCACGGCCATCACGGACACCATGAAAAAAATGGGCAAGGGCGACCTGAGCGTTCGCGTGCCGGTGCAGGGTACAGGTGAGCTGAGGGAAATGGCCATGAGCTACAACGCCATGGCCGAGCAGCTGGAATCGCTGGACAAAAGCCGCAATCAGTTTGTGTCCAACGCTTCGCATGAGCTGAAGACCCCGCTGGCAACCATGAAGATTTTGCTGGAAAGCCTGATCTATCAGCCGGAAATGCCCGAAGAATTGCGAACCGAGTTTATGCAGGACATGGACCATGAAATTGATCGGCTGACCAGCATTGTGACGGATTTGCTGACGCTGTCGCAAATGGACAACCATCGCCTGAAGCTGAATCTGAAGCCGGTTGACCTTTCTGCCCTGGCAGGAGAGACCATCCGCCTTTTGACACCGATGGCAGAAAAACGCGGGCAAACGCTGCGGGGCGAGGTTGCTGCGGGAATCATAACAAAGGCGGATGCATCCAAGCTGGGACAAGTGTTTTACAATTTGACGGAAAACGCCGTGAAGTATACACCTGACGGCGGATGCATTACGCTCACCCTGCGCAGGGATGGTAAGCAAGCCGTGTTTTCGGTGCGCGACAACGGCGTGGGCATCCCAAAGGAGGATCAGGCGCATATCTTTGAACGCTTTTATCGGGTGGACAAGGCACGCAGCCGGGAAACCGGGGGCACCGGGCTTGGATTGTCCATTGTGAAGCAGATGGTGGCGCTGCACGGGGGAGAAGTGACTGTGGAAAGCGAAATGGGGCAAGGCTCCGTGTTTTCAGTTACGCTGCCCATTCGCGATGAGGAGGCGCATACCACATGAACAAGGCGACACGGCTGTTTTGCGTTTTGTGTGCAGCAGCGCTGCTCACGGCTTGCGCTCCCAAAAAGCAGGAAATCCCCAGCGATGCCAGCACCGCTCCAAAACCTGCAGTATCGCTGCCGGAGGCAAAGGCGCCGGAAAGCCTTGCCACCGACCAGGAGGTGCTGCTCTATTATCGCTTTTCAGATGAACCCTACCTTGCGGCTGAAAAGCGAACGCTGACCCTTTCACCTTCCGAAGCTTATGAAATGGCGCTTGTGACAGCACTGCTTGCTGGGCCTGCCGGCAGGACGGGGGATTTGACAACGCTTTTTCCGGAAGGAACACGAGTGCTGGCTACATCCCGGCAGGGGCGCACCTTATTTGTGACGCTGAGCCGGGAGATCATGAATGCCTATGCTGATGAAGGCGCTGCGCTAACCCCTGCAACAGCCAGCTATGAATCCCGCCTGCGCCGCACGCTTTGCATACAGAGCCTTGTGGCGACTGTGACGGAGAATTGCGATGTGGACGGTGTGCAGGTGCTTGTGGAACAGGCAAGCTCCGCAGCTGAAAGCCTGCGTCTCAAGGAAAAATATTTTCTCACCACAGCCGATGAAACCCGGCTGACCGTGCCGCAAACCCGCCGGGAAGAGCTGCTGTTAACCCCGGCCAATACGCTCAGAGTGGCGCTGGAAAAATGGGTGCTTCGGGATTGGAGCAAACTGTACCTGTATCTTGCATCTACAGATCCGGCAACAGGAGAAGGCCGCAAAAACCTTGCGGATTTTATCACAGCCATGGAAAATCTGCCATGCCTGACCGGGTTTACGTTTGAAGGTGGAAGCCTGAGCCCGGATGGCATGAACATCACTTATACCATCACTGCAACACTGCTTGCCCAGGATGGGCAGACCATCAACTGTGAAGGCAAGGTGCTTCGGCTTTGCCGGGAAGGCGAGCGTTGGACTGTGCCTTTGACGCAGCTGACAGGATGGCTTGAGGGGGTGAACGTGTGAAAAAATGGAAAATAGCGCTTTGCTTTTTGTGCATGATGACGCTGTGCGCCTGCCAGAGCGCTCCGCAAGAAAAAGCCGAGCTGTCCCTGCCGGCGGCTTCCCCGCAATATGAGGCGCCGATAGAAGATGAACTTGCCTACACAGCGCAGTGTCCACTTTTTCTGCCAAGCCTGGATGGACAGCGACTGCTGTGCCAGTATGCTGCCATAGCCCTGGAACGCGATGTGCACCCGGCGCAGGCGCTGGTGCAGGCCTTGCTTGATTATCCAACCGACAGCCAGGTGCGGGCATTGGGCGACGGGGTACAGCTGAGCCTTTACGGGACGCAACCGGTGGAGGTATCCGGCGGCGTGTGCACGGTGAATTTGTCCTCCTCGGCGCTGATGCTGTCCGGGCAGACACTTTACAATGTATGCCTTGCCATTGCCACCACACTGTGCGAGCAGCAGGATATCCATGATGTGAACATTCTCATTGCCGACCAGGCTATCAGCATGGATATTACCGGCAATCTTCCCCTTGGCGCGCAAAGAGGCCATACAGGTGATGAATTGCCTGTTTTGTGGGAGCAGATGGAGGCCCGGCGCACCCCGCTGGGGGAGGATCCATCACAGATGCCGCTCAGTGCGACCGCTACGCTGTATTTTCCCCTCACGGGCGGACGCGGCGTTACGCCGGAAACCCGCAGCCTTTCCTTTGCCGGGCAAACGCCGCAGCAGCTGGCGGCAGAACTGATGGATGCGCTTTCTGCCGGGACGCAATATGCAACCGGCGCTGCGGACATGCCCGACCTTGAGAACCTGATGCTTTACGCGCCCCAGGTGTCGGACATGCCGGAAGGCGGGCGGCTTGTATCCTTGCGCTTTGTGAGCACCTTGGAGGAGCAGCTGGCAGAAAGAGACATTACGCTTTTTTGCTTTCTCGCCGCAGTGGTGGACACGATAACCACGTTTATTCCCTCTGTCACGGCGGTTCAGGTGGAGCTTGGCGCAATGCCGCTTACCAGCCTGACGATGGCAGATGCTACGCAGCTTCGCTGCACTGATGGCGTTATCCGCCGCAGCGCCTTTACAGGATGCCTGATGTCTCCTGTGCGGCTGTATATGGCGGGAAACGGCAAGCTGATTCCTGTGACCAGAATGCTGTCTGCTGCCGATGCATTGTCACCCAGGAGGCTGCTTTGCGAATTGATGACAGGCGACGGTACCGTTCGGCCGGCCCTTCCTTTCGGCCTTGGGGAAGCTGATGTGTTGGGCATTTCACTACATGGTGATACGGTGGTTGTCAATCTGTCCGCCGCCTTTGCAGACGCTTTGCGCGCCTTGCCCATGCCGGATGAGCAGCTGGCATGCTACGCCATGGTGAACACCCTTTGCCGTGCGTTGCAGGTTCGCCGGGCAGTGTTTTATTTTGATGGCGAAATGCAGCAGACCCTTGGCGGCGGAATTTACTGGGGCGGCGAATTCCTGGAATGCCCGGGATTGATTGACGAAAGCAAGGGGTAATTGCCGATGGATAAAAATGCCCTGCATGCAGCGAAGATCAATGCTGCCGTGCTTTGCGTGATGATGTTTTGCGCAATCTTTTTGTCCATCCTGAACGTATGCGGCGCGGTTTCTGTTCAAGTGTCGTTCCTGTGGTGCGTTGGCACAGTGTTGACGTGTATTCCTTTTTTGAAATGGACACTGCGCTGGCAGAAAACGGGCGAGAAGGTTGCTGCAATTACGCTTTCGCAGAATGCTCAGCGGCTTGGCTTAACACTGTCCAAGGTGAAAACCGTACTGGTAGACGCCGCTCTCTTATCCGCAGAAGACCATGTTGTGCGTGTCTGCGCGCCGCTGAAGGCAGAAGAAAAATTCCGGATATATCCTGGCGCAAGCACGTTGCTGCTGGCCACCGCCGCCACGCTGACTGCGCCTGCACCGGGAGAACCCCAAGGCAAGGCTTTGCAGGAAGCCTTACGGGACATCGGCTTTTCATTGAAGGGACTCGAACGCGCATATCGTTTGGAAGAAATTGTGCGCAGTGAAACATGCAAACGTGTGCAGATTCAGGATGGCAAACAGAGTCGCGTTTTCCTGGCTGGCGAGGCCGCTGATCTTGTGCGGCAGTGCACACATATTTTGGATGGCGCTGAGCGTCCCATGACGGAGGAAGATCGTGCTGCTATCGTTCAGCCCGTTTCTCCGTGGCAGATATGCATTGCCTATGCCATGGAATCCCGAAAGGATGGGGAGCCTGATGGTATGACCTATTTGGGACAGGTGCTGCTGGAGCGCCGCTTGAGCGAAGCAAGCCGGCGCCAGCTGCAAGCACTGGCAGATTGCGGCCTGACGGTGTGCGTGGTAAAAAACGGCCAACCATGTGCCTTTGCCGCAGGCATGGAGGACTTTCTTTTGCCGGAACTTCCGGAAAAGACAGGGGGCGTGTTTCTCGGTACAGGAAGTTCGGCTGCTGATTCTGCGCAGTATCTTACGCTTGCGGCTGAAACAAAGCAGCCCTTTGGGTATCAGGTGAGGGACTGTCGGGAACAATGGCTTGAGCGGCAGAAAGGGTTCCTTCCACGCGCAGGGTTTATGATCCTTTGCCTCGCAGCATTGAGCATATGCTGCATCCTTGCGCCCATGGACGGGAAGGCAATGTTTTGGTTTCCATCGGTTATGCTGCTTCCAGCCTGCTTTGTTTTTCTTCCACCGTTTTTGCCCACACGCCGTCAGGAAGCGTTTGCGCTGCTGCTGCCGTTGATTGCATTTGCGGTGCTGCTGTTTGCACGGCAGCGGGGGACGGCGGCGGCCTTGGCCGCCGGCAGCGCATGCACTGGAGCATTCTTTTGTGTGCTGCCGTGCTTCCTTTGCCGCGCTTATCCTGCAAAGCTTGCACGGAGCCTTGCGGCGCTGTCTGTTGTGGCGGCCGCTGTGTGCATTGTGCTTCCGGTTCTGTGCTTTCAGGGGCGTGTGTCGCTTTCGGCATCCGGATTTGGAACCGCGGCGGGGCTGCTGCATGGTCTTGCGTTTAACACATTCGGAAGAAGAAAAAAAGGAAATAAAAAAACTTCGTGATTCATCATGAATTGTTCACAATCCATTCATGCGCATGTTAAAAATACCTTTTATACTAACAGCATCAACCAAAGAGAAAAGCGAAAGCCCCTTGAGAGTTTGGTTGAGAAGGAAGGTATTGATGATGAAAAAGAATTGGAAGAATCGCTTTGTTGGATATGTTGCCGTTGCGTTGGCCGGTATCATGATCGGCAGCGGGGCAATGCTGGCTGCGCACCCGGTGGCGCAGGCTGAAAACACCACGACAACGGTCGTCACCAGCCCCTTCACGGATGCTGTCAGCAAAGTGCATGACAGCGTTGTGGGTATCAGCAATTATCAGACGGTTCGCTACAGCAACTATGGCGGTAACGGCTTTGGCAGTTTCTTCGGTTATGGGTTTGGTGGCAATGGCCGCGACAACAGCGGTAGCGTGCAGGAGCAGGAAGTGGAAGCGGCCACCGGTTCCGGCGTTGTGGTGGGTGCGAACGGCTATGTGCTGACCAACTACCACGTGGTGGAGGATGCATCTAGCCTGAAGGTAACGGTGGGCGACGATGCGTATGACGCAACGCTGGTTGCGTATGACGAAAACCTGGACATTGCCATTGTGCAGGCCAAGGAGCTGAAGCTTGCCCCTGTGACGCTGGGTGACAGCGATAGCCTGCAGGTTGGCGACTGGGCTATCTGCATCGGCAACCCGCTGGGTGAGCAGTTCTCCGGTACGGTCACGGTTGGCGTTGTGTCTGCCCTGAACCGCGCGGTCTCCTCTTCCTCCATGGACAAGTACGGTCGCAAGGAAACCATTGTGAATAACATGATCCAGACCGATGCGGCTATCAACAACGGCAACAGCGGTGGCGGCATGTTTAATGTCAATGGCGAACTGATGGGCATCCCGACACTGAAGTACTCCGGTTCCGCCTATTCTGGCGCAACGGTTGAAGGCATCGGCATGTGCATCCCGATCAACGCAGCTAAGCCCCTGATTGAGGATGTGCTTAGCGGCAAGGTGAGCAGTGTCAGCACCAACCAGTCCAGCAGCAACAATGGCGGCGTGACCATGGAAGGCCGCCCGCGCATGGGTATCTCCACCACCAATATGAACACCTCGCACTCTGCCCTGATAAACGGCGAGCTGCCCAACGGCGCGTATGTGGCCAATGTTGAGCAGAACGGCCCTGCTGAAAAGGCCGGTATGCAGGTGGGCGATATCATTGTGGATGTGGATGGCACGGTGATTACCTCATCCTCGCAGCTGCAATCCATTGTGTACGGTCACAGCGCCGGCGATACGCTGAATGTGAAGGTTTACCGTGTTCCCGGCCTGGCGGATCTTGGCGCAAATGATGAAATCCCCGATGGCGAGTATGTGGATTTGACCATCACCCTGGCTCTGGTGGATGAAACCAATCAGTAATGGACAGATAAACCGAGCGCCTGGACGACAGAGATCTGTTGTCCAGGCTTTTCTATTGCACTTGTTTTGCTTGCTTGACCGATTTTGGCGGCACGTGCTATAATTGATGCATCGGAACATGCGGACGGCTGAACGCCGTCCTCAGCGTGTCGACAAAGTGGCAAAGCCACTTTGTCGAGTTTGCATTTTTCACTGTCAGCGAAGCTGACGGCCGTGAAAAATGGAAGGAA
>CAKUFA010000042.1 GCA_934647165.1 uncultured Clostridia bacterium
TAGCCGGTCGATACGAATCCAGTCAGAGGGGCATGATGCCCCTCCGACACCTTCTCATAGGGTTTGTCGACAGTCTGAGGCCGCCTTTCCTGCCTGAAAGAGCGGCCTCCTTTTTATTTTCTTTACTTCTGCAGTGGCTCAAAGCCATCCGCATAAACGATGGTGGAAGCTTCGATCCACTCGTTCATCATGTTCGAATACGCCTCGTTTTCCTTGGTGGACAGCAGCTCGGAGCGCAGGTCTTCCTTGATGGTATCCGTCAGCTCCACAGCGCCGGAGGGTACGTCGCGCAGGTAGTACACAATGTGTACGCCGTTCTGTCCCACCACGGGCTCGGCCACATCGCCAACCTTCTCCACACTGAACGCAGCCTTGACAAAGGCAGGATCCCACATGATGCTGTCCTGATGCACGCTGTAGCCCTCAGAAGCATAGGGCTCGTTTTCCATGCCCGGGTCATTGCCGTATTCCTTAATCAGATCGGCAAAGGGCACACCCTCTTGCAGCTTCTGGTTAATTTCATCAATGGTGGGCTGCACGGAGGCAAGTATCGCGTTGTAGGCGGCGTCCACATCCTCCTGCGTCACAGGAGTTTCCTGCGCGTCGGTGCTGGTGGCAAGGTCGGTCTCCGTCGCTTCTTCCTGCTCCTCCAGCTTGGCGGACAGCTCTTCATAATTCTGGAGCAGGTCATCATCCACATCCAGCAGAATGTGGGTAATGCCGCGGTATCCTTCCGGCACATAGTAAGAGGTGCGGCCGTAGTACTGGGTCATGTACTCGTAGGTGAACACATTGTCCTTGTAGGAAGCTTCGTCCTCTTTCACCTTTTCATCAAAGGCAGCCTGCACTTCCTCATCGGTCACCGTCGCGCCTTCCACCATCTTTTCCTGCACGCGGTTGTAGCGTTTTTCCATCTTGGCATTTTCCAGCATGGTTTCTTCCGTGTAGCCCATGCCTTCCAGCGCGGCCAGGGCACTGGTTCTGGCGGCCAGCTTTTCCTCGTCGGTGGCGTCATCCTTCAGGTTGCCGTAGTAGGTGATGTAGCTGTCCACCAGGCTGTTCCAGTTTTCAGTGGTGGTGGCCTTCAGGTCTGCCAGTTCTTCATCGGTGAATTGATCCAGACCCCATTCCACGGCCTTCTGCTCCATCAGCTGATACTGAATGGCGTATTCCACAGCCACCTGCTCAATGGCCTTCTGGAATTCCGCATCCGTGGTATCATAACCATACTGGCTGTAGGAGTAGGAAAGATTGTCGGCAATCGTATCCACAAATTCGCGCAGAATTTCTTCACCGTTCACGGTAACCATCACATCCGTGGGCGAAGTGGTCTCCTCCGCGGCGTCGGTAGCCGTGGCTTCCTCAGCCACAGCGCCCAGCACGGGCAACGTGCACAGCGTCAGCGCCAGCAGCATTGCCAGCAGACGGGAAAGCTTCTTCATCATGAGACATCCTTTCTTTTCGCATAAGCATGCGTGGAATGCTCTTATTATCGCACGTTTTCAGCCGGTGCGCAACCGTTTCTCCGTCCCATGAGCAAATGTTACACTCTGTTCACAGTCTGTACATGTCTTCCCCCTTGATAAAATGCCCGGAACCCAACCAGATTTCCCCGCTTGCAACCTTAGGCCGGTTATGCTATAACAAGTTGTCCTGCTGCAAAGCTGAAACTATGCAATTGAGGTGAAACAAATGGCGCGTTCCGCCGTTCGCGATTTGACCCATGGCTCCCCGATGAAACTGGTGCTTTCCTTTGCCACGCCGCTCTTGTTCGGATTCATTTTCCAGCAGCTATATAACATTGTGGATACAGCCATCGTCGGGCAGTTCCTCGGCGCGGGCGCGCTGGCGGCGGTAGGCTCCACAGGGTCGATCAATTTCCTGATTCTCGGCTTCTGCATGGGCATCACCTCCGGCTTTTCCATCCCCATTGCCCAGTCCTTTGGTGCGCGGGATGAAAGCGAAATGCGCTGCTATGTGGCCAACTCCGCCTATCTGGCCACAGGTTTCGGCGTTTTCTTCGCCTTGCTGACGGGTTTCCTGTGCCCTGCGATGCTCCGCTGGATGAATACCCCCGCGGATATTCTGGCCGATGCGGTAAGCTATATCCAGATTATCTTCTTCGGCATTCCCGCAACCATGCTTTACAATATGACAAGCGGCATCCTGCGCGCGCTTGGCGACAGCAAAACCCCTGTGTATTTCCTGGTGCTCGCCTCGCTGGTGAACATCGTGCTTGACCTGCTGCTGATTGTGGTGGTGCCCATGGGTGTGGCCGGCGCCGCTATCGCCACGGTGGTCAGCCAGGTCGCTTCAGGTATTGGATGCCTGATTGTGATGAAAAAGCGCCTGCCCATCCTGCATTGCACACCAGCTGAAAGGCGCTTCCGCAGCCTGCATGCCCGCAAGCTGACGGCCATCGGCATCCCCATGGGGCTGCAATACTCCATCACGGCGATCGGCTCAGTGGTGGTGCAGATTGCCGTGAACGGCCTGGGCACGGTGGCTGTAGCCGCAGTATCCGCCGCCAGCAAGCTCAGCGGCCTGTTCACCTGCGTGTTTGACGCGCTGGCCACCACCATGGCCACCTATGCCGGGCAGAACATCGGCGCACGCCAGCTTCGCCGCATTGACGAAGGCCTCAAGGCGTCTTCCATCATCGGCATCATCTACTGCGTGCTGTCCTTCGCGATGATTTATTTCTTTGGCCGCGGCATGCTGGGTCTGTTCGTCACCTCTTCGGACGCAAACGCAGCACAGGTGCTGGATCTGGCCTATGAGTATCTGGTCATCATCGGCGCATTCTTCGTGCCGCTGCTGTTTGTCAACATTGTGCGCCTGTCTATCCAGGGCATGGGTTTCACGCAAGTTGCCATGTGCGCGGGTCTTGCGGAGATGATCGCCCGCACGCTGGTTGGCATGCTGCTGGTACCGGTGTTTGGCTACACGGCTGCCTGCTATGCCAGCCCCGTCGCCTGGCTGTTTGCGGATGCTTTCCTGTTTCCATGCTACTTCGCCATTATGAAAAAGTTGCGGGCACGGCTGGAAAAAAAGGAGACCCTCTGATCCGCTTTTCCCCGCCAGGCGCTTATGCCTGCGAAATGCGACCCGCATGGGGCGCAGCTGCCCACAAGATAAAGGTGCATAGTCTTTTGCCCCTTTCCGCCTCCCTCACACTTTCCTTTTCCCAGGCACAAAGCCCGCAGCATGTACTGTCATTCAGCACACGCTGCGGGTTTTTTCCTTTTGCCACACCGCACAAACGCGCCGATGCAGCAGAATCCTTATTCCGGGATGTAGGTGGTCTGCGTCTTCATGCCGGCTGGAGACTGGTGGGCGCGCCGTAGTTTGCGCAGTAGCCGTCCAGGGTGGAAAACATGCCGGTGGAGTTAATGCTCCGTCGCCGCAGCCGCCCGCGTTTCCGTGCCAATGCAGGCCGCCTTGCAGGCCACCAGCTTGTCCAGGAAGCTCTCGCTCAGGCACAGGGTGTAGGCATACTTGCTTTCCCCCTCCTGCTGCTGGGTGAAGCGCACGGCGTTGGCCATCGTAAAGGATAGAATTTTGTTTATCTTTTATCAAAAGGGTTTGGGCGGAAGGTTTACCCCATTCTTCTCCACTATTTCCTCCTGTTTTCCTTGCCAGTTGTGCAAAATGGTGCTACACTGGACATAACGACCAGAAAGGGGCTGCTCGTATATGGAGGAAGCAAAGCGCACCCGGAAAAACCTGTTGATGTTCCCGCTTGGCACCATCGGCCGGGACATGATTTACACCCTGTTCAATAACTTCATTCTCACCTACATCCTTTTCACCCGCAGTCTCACAACCGCACAGTTATCGGCCGTCACAGCCATCATGGTGGCGGCGCGCGTGTTCGATGCACTCAATGACCCCATCATGGGCAACATTATCGAGCGCACCCGCAGCCGCTTCGGCAAATTCAAGCCATGGCTGGCCATCGGTGTGGTGCTCACCAGCGTTGTGGTGTATGCAGCGTTTAACACCACCCTGCAGGGCTGGGGCTTTGTCGCCTTTTTTGCCGCGGCCTATTTGCTTTATTCCATCGCCTACACTATGCACGACATTTCCTATTGGGGCATGATTGCCGCCCTGGGCTCGGAGGAAGATCTCCGCAACCGCTTCACCTCCCGGGCAACGCTGTGCGCAGGCATCGGCTCCACATTGGCCAGCGTGCTCATTCCGCTGTTCACGGCGGGTTCGCTGGCGCTGGGCGGCAATGCCGGCACGGCTTACGGCACAGTTGCGCTCATCATCGGCATCCTATCGCCGCTGTTTCTGTGCTTCACCATTTTGGGTGTGCGGGAAAAGCGCGAGGAGCTGCCCAAAGACGCTCCCCGTGTCAGCCTGTGCCAGTTGGCGCGCACCATCACCGGCAACGACCAGCTGATGTGGATTGCATTGGTTTTCCTCATTCAGCAGGTTGGCAACAACCTTATTGTGGGCGGTCTGGGTTCCACCTATATCTATCTGGAATTTGGCTACAGCGGCGGGCTGTATTCCCTGTTCACCATGGTAGGCATGGCGGCCACCGCTTTCCTGATGGTGTTCTATCCCGCCATTTCCCGGCATGTGCACCGCAAAAAGCTGATGGACGTGATGATGTCCGTTTCCACCGTCGGCTATGCGCTGATGCTTCTTTCCGGCCTGCTGCTTCCCAGCACCATGGTCAAGTTCTACCTGGTCACAGCCGGATTCATGGTGTCCAATTTCGGGCAATACTGCTTCTACCTCATCATGATGATTTCCATCATTAACACCGTGGAGTATAACGAGTATCGCTTCGGCCGCCGGGACGAGGCCATCATCGCCTCTCTCCGCCCGTTCCTGACCAAGCTTGCCAGCGCTGTCACTGCGGCGCTCACCTCCATCAGCTATCTCATTTTCGGCGTAACCACCTACACCAACCGCATCTCCGCCCTGGAGCAGCAAAGCGCGCAGGGGCTTTTGCAGGATGCCGACAAGCTTTCCCAGATCGATGCTGTTCTTTCCCAGGTCAACACCACGCAGACCCACGGCCTGCTGCTCTTCATGACGCTGCTTCCCTTTGCCCTCATGCTCACCTCACACCTTCTATATAAAAAGCACTATCATCTGGATGAGAAGGAATATCAGCGCATTTGCGACGAGCTGACCAGGCGTGGGGCTGCACAATGAAAACACATTTCCGTTTTCCCCGCCTGCCGGACGCTTACACGCCTGCACGGCTTTTCGTTCAAGGCGCCGTTCTCATTGTCTCCGGCATTCTCATTCGCCTGCACCCTTCCCGCTTTTTGTCCCTGGCGCTGCTTTCTTGCCAGCTTGGGTTAGGGCTTGGCGCCGCAGCGGCTCTGCTGGACAGCTTCGCCCACCCTGTGGAGCGCAGGAGCTTTTTGCTCAAGGCGTTGGCACTCCTTTGCGGCTGCGCCGCCACGCTGCTGTTTCCCAAGGCGCTGGGCACATCGCTGGCTCTGCTTTTCGGCGTATGGATTGCCGTCAACGCGCTGTTCAAATTCGTCTATGCCATCCAACTGCGCCATGACCGGCAGCGCGGCGTGTTCGGCAACGTGCTTGGCGGGCTCATCCACACCCTGTTTGCCGTCATGCTTCTTACATCGCCCTTGCAGGCGCTGCTTCCTCTTTCCGAGTGGATGGGGCTTTACCTCATCGTCTACGGTTCCTACTCCGTGGTTGACGGCTTCCGTGAGCTGCTTGGCACGGATATCAACGGCAAGCGCGTTCGGCAGCGCATTCGTCTTTCCCCGCCGGTGCTGCTGTCCAGCCTGATCCCCATGGGGCTTCTCCGCGCGCTGGACGACCCCGACGACGCTGCGGAAACCGCCCGCTGGACGCGCCGCGAAACAAACGATCAAACTGCTACGCGGGATTTGGAGATTTTTCTGCACCTGTCCAAAAATACCGCCATGGGCTTTGGCCATGTGGACATTGCCCTTGGCAACCGCGTTTACGCCTATGGCTGTTATGATGAGAGCAGCAACCGCCTTTTCGGTCTTTTGTCCGACGGCGTGCTCATGGAGGTGGACCGCGACCGCTACCTTCCCTTTTGCTTGGGCTATGAGAAGAAAAAGCTCATCAGCTACGGCGTCACGCTGACCGATGCGCAAATCTCCAGGCTTCAGCAGACGGTGGCGGATTTTCTTCAGGGCAGCGTTCGCTGGACGCCGCAGCCGGGTTCCGTGTCTTACGCCTTTTCTCGGCAAACGGACGCCGCCTTCTACAAACTGCAAAACGGCCCCTTCAAAACCTACAACGCCCTCAAAACCAACTGTGTGGCGCTGGCAAGCCTCCTTTGCGGCGCATCCGGCGTTGATTTGATGAACCTGCAGGGCATCGTGACGCCCGGTTCCTACTATGTATTCCTGGATCGCCAATTTCGCCGCCCGAATTCGATTGTCATTTCACGGACGGTCTATCGCTGAATGCCATCGCCGTTTTTTTTGCACATGAAAGCGCCATTGCAGGGATGTTCTTTTCTCTCCGCAATGGCGCTTTTTCCCGCTTTTTATTTTTTTCCCAGTTCGCCTGTCCGCCAGTGTTTCCTGCACAGGGAGGTATACTGGCTGTTTCCGCCTAGCAGAATCTGATCACCCTGCTTGATGACCTTGCCATCCACCACCCGCGCGTTGCAAATCGCCTTTTTCCCGCACCAGCAAATGGTCTTGACTTCCTCAATGGTGTCCGCCCAGGCCATCAGCCACTGGCTTCCTTCAAAGAAATTGCCCTGAAAATCCGTGCGCAGGCCATAGGCAATCACGGGAATATTCTGCTCATCCACAATGCGCACAAGCTCCTCCACCTGCGCCTTGGTCAGGAATTGCGCCTCATCCACAATCACGCAGGCATACGCAGCCAGGTCAATGTTCTCAAGCTCCTCCATGAACACGCACTCAGCGGACAGCCCGCAGCGGGACAGCACCGTGCGCTCACCATCGCGATTATCCAGCATGGGTTTCACCATCAGCACCTGCTGACCGCGTTCCATGTAGTTATAGCGCACCATGATGGCATTGGCAGTTTTGCTGGAGCCCATCGCCCCATAGCGAAAATAAAGCTTGGCCACGGAAAAGCCCTCCCTATTGCATACAATAGATTCATTGTAGCACAAAAAGGAAGGAAAGGGAAGGGCTTCAGCATGCATGCATTATCCGGCTGCAAAAATTGCTGCTCCTCACAGCTGTTTTGCAAACGCCTCGCCATAGGCCCTGGCAGCAGCCAGATCCTCCTGCGTTGGGCAAAGCCTCACCTTAAAGCCGTCATCCGGCACACGCATGCGCAGCTGGCGCAGTTTTTCCAACAGGTGCGGCACTGCCTCGCCGCTCCAGGCATAGCTGCCGAAGGCACTGGCCAGCTTGCCCTTGTGTACTGCCGGATACAGGCAGCTTGTCAAATCCCACACCGGTTTGAGCGCTTCCTGCAAAATGGTGGGCGAGCCCAGCAGCAATCCCTGGGCGCGGCCAATGCTCGCCGCCACTTGTGCCTGCCCAGCCTTTTCCAGGTTGAACAGCAACGCATCCGCCCCCGCGTCGCGCACCCCTTCCGCCATTTTTTCCGCCAGTTGCGCCGTGTAGCCATAGGCGCTCACATAGGCAATCACCACCGTCTTGTTCGGGAAGGGCAGATCCTCCAGGCACCACGCGTCGTACGCGGAGAGCACCTCGTCAATTCCCGTGTCCAGCACCGGGCCATGCCCAGGGCAAATGATGGCCGGTTGCAGCTGCCGCGCAGTCTTGATGCCGTTTTGCATAAACGGACGGCGGAATGGCCCCAGAATGCAATCGAAATAATATCGCGTGGCCGCCCAATAGTCCTGTTCGTTGGGCACGTTGGAACGCAGCACACCCTCGTGGCTGTAGTGGCTGCCGAAGGAATCGCAGGTAAACAGCGCCCCCATCTCTTCCACATACGTATACATGGTATCCGGCCAATGCAGGTTCGGCAAAGGGAAAAACCGCAGCGTTTTGTCCCCCAGGGAAAGCGTCATGCCCGGTTTCACCGCCAGGGACGGGAAATCTGCATTCACAATATTCTTCAAAAACGTGATTGCTGTGGCGGTGCCCACCACCGTGATATTCGGGCAAGCCTGCAAAAGTGCCGCCGCACTGCCCGCATGGTCTGGTTCGGTGTGGTTCACAATCAGATATTTCACTTCGCTCAGCGGTGTAATATCCGCCACTTTCGCCAGATATTCTTCTGCAAAGCGCTCCTTCGCCGTTTCAATCACGCAGCTGCCCTCGCTGCCCTTCACAACATAGGCATTGTAGGTCGTGCCGAACTTCGTTTCCATGATAATATCAAACGTGCGCAGCTCCGGATCCTGCACGCCGCACCAGTATAGGTCTTCCTTCAATTTCAGCGTCTGCATTTGTTCATGCTCCTTCCTTTGCGCCACTGCTGCCTCTGCCTCAGTTTATCATCTGATATTATACACACATTTTTCTTTCACTGAAACATCTTTTTTTCGACAAACCTTCCCCTTTTTCACCGCAGGAAACGCCCCTGTCCCATGGCGAAATTCTGCACAGAAAGGAGGGCTGCCCATGGAATGCCTTGCACTTGCCCCAACAAAGGAGGAAGGCGTGCGCTGGCAGGAAGTGTTGGAGGATCAGGGCGAAGGCTGGCGCTGCATCGTCATGCAGCGCGCGGATGACGCGCTTGCCCACATGCAGTCGCATGCCCCCGACGCCTTGCTGCTTGGCCCATGCGACGCCTCCATGCAGCTTCTGTCGCGCTTCTCCGCAAGCGTTCTGCCACCAACGCCCTATGTGCTGTGCATTGGTTGGGCGCATCCCCTGGCGGATGGATGTTTTTCCCCCTCCCGGCTTTCCGATGCCTCACAGCAGCTTCGGGCGTGGTCCACATCGCTTCGCCTTCCCATTGCCGCCCATCGCTGCCTGCCTGCCGTCACCTGCCTCGCCACTGCCCTGCTGCACAGTCTCGGCTTTGCCCCGCGTCTGCGCGCATGGATCTTCCTGCCCGATTTGCTGGCGCTTTGCGCCGTGCATCCTGCGCTGCTGTGTGACCTGAACGGCCGCCTGTATCCCCTGTGCGCACGCCGCCATGGCCTAAATGCCGCGCTGGTGGAACGCCGGCTGCGTTTGGCGTTGGAGTCCACCTGGAGCCGTGCAAAACTGGCAGCGCTGGAAAGATTCTTCGGCCACTCTGTGGATCCGGAAAAAGGGAAACCCACCAACAAGGAGTTTCTATGGCAGATGGCTGAGCGATTGTCCATCGCCATGAAGCGCATGCAGCACTCCTGAACGCATCAGCGTACCGGCATCCAATCCCAGCAAAAAAGGAACCTCCGTCTGCCGATCAAGCAAAAACCTCGGTTCCTTCTGTGAAAGCAGGGCTGTTGGCCAACCCTCCAGCCCGTTCAATTTCTCATTCGCGCTTCAATCAGCCCACCAGCGCCGTCACTATATTGCCCACGCACAGCGCAAGAATGAACACCACAGCCGCGTTATAGAGCGTGCGCACAAAGCGATTATCCACCCTGGAAGCAACTTTTCGGCCAATCACGCCGCCAAGGATGCCCGCCGCGCAAGCCGTCAGCAGCAGCGGCAGCGCAGGCAGCGCCGCCCCGGGGGATACAAGCGCCGTCAAAATCCCTGCTGTTTGGCTGAACACAATGATAAACAGCGAATACAGCGCACCTTCCTTGTGGGTCATGCAATAAAAGCCTGTGAGCACCATCATGTTCAGCGGGCCGCCGCCAATGCCCAGGAAAGCCGCCAGCAGCCCCAGCAGAAGCCCTGCAACAAGACCGGAGCCAGTCGAACGTTCCACTGCCTGGCGCTCCTTTTTCACCAGCGAAAACACCAGCACACAGGCCATGAGCACAAACAGCACAGCATTCTGCACGCACTTCACCAACTGATCTGCCGAGAGCGCAGCATTGAGCGCGTTGAAAAGCAGCTTGCCCGTCACGCCGCCCACCGTGCTGCCGATTGCCAGCGGCACCGCAATCTTCATGTTCAGTGCCTGCCGGTTTGCCTTTTGCAGATAGTTTTTGCCGATGCTGAACAGGGACATGGACAGCACGGCAAAGGCGCTGAGCAGGCTGACCACCTTCATGCCCAGCCCCGGCAGCGTCATATCCAGCAGCGGCTTGATAATCACGCCGCCGCCAATGCCGCTGATGGCGCCAATCATTGTGCTGAAGATGCACACCGCAAAACAGACAAGAACCATGGTTACCATCCCGTATATCCTCCTTTTACCGCAAAGGGCTGCCGCGTTAGCCTTCGCTATGCGCGCTAGCAATCCCTCTTTCCCTGCAAAGAAAAATGCCGCCGCCCTGATTGGCCGCGACGGCATGGTGTTTAAGGCAATACCGCACAAATGAGTTGGTGCGGAGGCGAATGAATTTTTCGTCAGATGCAATGGCAGATTTTGAAGGTTTACTGGAGGTAAATCGAAAAATCTGCAAGCAGCAGATGGCGGAAAAGGCATCACCTACGCTGCCAACGAATTGTGCGGTATTGCCTTAAGGTTCATGGATGGGGTCTGCTGCGCCTGCATAGCGCAGCAAATCCCGCCCTTCGCACCTATCCTTTCCAAGCGGGCTCTGCGGCCGGCCTTCAAACATGCTTGGAAAGCGGGCGGCCGCTTTGCCCTGTGCGATCGCTCAGCAGCCGCAGGGGTGCGCAGGCGTATCGTCCCGGTAGTGGCTGTTCTCCGCAGGATCCTTCATGCACAGGTGCACCGCCGCTGTGGTGAAGGTTTTGGGCAGTGCGAGAATGTTGGGGTTCTCGCCAACAAACTTGCGCTTGGCGTCCTCCAGGGCTTCCTCCACCGTGGCGCGGGTCTTCAGCCCCATACCGCGGGCAATGCCGGGTTCCCGCGCCCCCACAATGTAGATGGCGCTGGTGTGCTGCTCGGCCAGGTGCCCGCAGCTCATCATGCTGAAGCCATGGAAGGGGTGGAACGCGTTGGCAAAGCGATACTTGCGGATGTACTCCTCGTTGGTGGCAAAATACTCGCCATAGCGGTTCATGTCCGGCAGCGTCTGCATGTAATCGTGCTGGAACATTTCGTACAGTTCCTTCAGATACGGCCAGCGCTCCTCATGGAACCATCCGTCGCAAATCGAGGGCACAATGAACACGCAGTGATCGCTCAGCACGCGCTTGTGGCGGATGACCTGTGCGGAGAGCGCCTGCATCATCTGGATGGGGTTGGTGCCCATGCCGTTGCCGTAGTGGAAATTGGTGGGCATGCCGAACACCACAATGTCATACTTCTTTTCCGCCCAGTGCACATAGGTGCGCTTGTCCGCCGTCTTCCAGCTGATAGGCTGCATTTCCTTTGCATAACCGGAGTTGATTTCAATCTGCCGGCTGTAGGTGTCCAGCACCGCATCGCAGCAGAAGAACTTCTTGCCCATCTTTTCTTCCATGAACATGCCCTGCTGGTCGAACTTATCGCGCATCAGGCTGTGGGTGGATACGGGCACAAAGTCCGGCCGGTGCATCACCTGCGGCACATGGTGCGCCGCAATGCTCCGCCAATGGCTGATGCCCGTTGCGCAATGCTTGTAGCCGCCGGAATAGCCGCCGTAGGGATTGCCCTGGGTATGCCCGATGAGGATGGCCACATCCGCATCGTACACATACTTATTCATCAGCACATGGTCGCCATAGGCCGTGTAGCCCAGGTCCACCAGGTGATCGTAATCCTCGCTGTCGTGGCTGGTGATTTGTCCGGAGGGATAGAACTCGTTGAACAGCTCCTCGCCCAGGATGGTGCGCGCCTCATTCACCGGCGTGCGGGGATGCAGGCCGTTGGAGAACAGCAGCAGGATGTCCTTCTTCTCCACACCTACGCTGTACAGCTCGTCCAGGCAAGCGCGAATGGCGACCTTCCGGTGGCTGGTGGGCTGGTTGCCACCCTTGACGATGTCCGGAATCACAATAACCACCGTGGAGCCCTTATGCGCAAGCTCGGTCAGGGTCGGCATACCGATGGGATGGCGGATGGAGTCCAGCGTAGCGGCATAAAGGCTGTCCCAGTCCTGGGGCAGGCATACAGGATCAGGCACGGTTTCCCCGGGGATGAAAACGTCGGTGTTGTCCGGCAGCTGTGCGGACATGAAGCCGTTGCCGTATTCAAAGTTCAGTTTCATGTTCTTCCTCCTTCAGGCGTTTGCCCATGATAAAGCTCCCCCGGGTTATTTGCCCAGGTACAGGCGGATAATCTCCAGATATTCCTCGGGATAAAAGCCGATCTCGCCGCTGAAGCGGGTCAGCGCAATCAGTCCGCCGTCAATTTCTGGAATGGAAGACAGCATCTGCGCATTGTCCTTTTTCAGACCGCCGCCGTATACCACATCCAGCCCGCCGGTGCGTTCCTTCACAAAGCGCGCGATTTTGGTGATGTAGGGCTTGTCCGCAGGCGTTTTGCCCGGGCCAATGGACCAGATGGGTTCATAGGCAATCACCACGCGGCTCTTGTCCACCCCTTCCAGGCCAATGTCCAGCTGTGCGCCCAGCACTTCCTGCCAGGCTTCCTGCTCCTCGCTCTTTTCGCCGATGCAGTACAAAACCGTCAGCCCTGCCGCCTGTGCGGCTTTGATTTCTTGGTTCAGCAGCCGGTTCACCGCCTTGGCCGCATCCGCCGGCGCAACGCCTGCTTCTGCAAGCACGCCCATTTTATCGTTGCGCTCCTCACAGTGGCCGATCAGGGTGCTCTCGCAGCCCATCTCTTTCACTGCGTTGCCCGTGCGGTTGGTGGTAAACGCGCCGAAATTGCCGCCCACCGCCGTGTCCGCCCGATAAACGCTCTGGCTGCCCAGCTGTACGGGGCTGCCCTCCGTGCGCGCCGCAGCGGCGGAAAGCAGGTGTGCCTCCGGCATATACATCACGTATTCGGCCTCCGGCATGCCGCGCAGCGCATCCTGCGTCTTCTCCACAATGGTGCGTCCCCAGTCAGCCATCGGCGCCAGGCGGTTCACGCCGCCATGGGCAGGAGAAATGTCAAACCGCTTCAGGTTCAGAAAGATATGCTTCATCAAATGCCCTCCTTCTTGTAGCGGTCCGCCATCTGCTCCAGCGTCACAACCTCAATCAGGTCGCTCTTGCGATAGCTGCCGAACTGCACCAGCAGCGGCGCAATGGATTCGATCACGCCGTCCTCCATGCAATCCACAATCTTCTGCACGTCCGCGTCCTTCACTTCGCCCATCGTCACCGCCGGCATGATCGACCACAGATAGTTGCGGGGATCAAAATTCTTGGGATTTTTGCGCATGGTCTGCCAGATTTCGCCGATGGACGCGCTCTGCTGAAGCTCCGGCTGCTCCAGGAACAGCTGCATGATATTGCGCGTGCACGCCAGGCGGATATCCGTATCCACATTGATCTTGTTGATGCCGCAATGCGCCACATCCACCAGCTGGTTCACATCAATGCCGAAGGCGTTTTCCAGCTGGCCGCCCATGCGGTTAATCTGCTGCACATATTCCTGGGGCACCGTGGAGGAACCATGGCTCACCAGGAAGCCGTGGATACCCTCATGCATCATGCACTCTTTGGTGGCAATGGCAATTTCCCGGCGGATCTTGGTATCCTTGCCCTTGTTGGCGCCATGGCACGTGCCGTAGCTGATGGCCAGCGCGTCGCACCCGGTCTTCTTGAAAAAGTCAATGGCCTGCATAGGGTTGGTGTAGGTGGATGTTTCCGAGAAAACATGATCCTCCACGCCTGCCAGCACACCCAGTTCACCCTCTACCGTCACACCATAGGGGTGGGCGTATTTCACCACTTCGCGGGTCAGCGCTACGTTGTCCTCATAAGGCAGGGCGCTGCCGTCGATCATCACGGAGGTGTAGCCGCCGTCAATGCACGCCTTCACGCTGTCCAGGCTGCGGCCGTGGTCCAGGTGCAGTGCCACGGGAACAGGGCTGTCCGCGCCATAGCGACGCACAGCGTCGCCGATGCGCTTTGCGCCCAGCTGCTTCTGGCTGATTTCGCCATGCATGAAATCCTGCGCGCCGCCCATGTAGGCGTTGCTGGCTTCCGCGCCCTGCAAAATTGCGCCGGAATGCAGCAGCTCGTGGATGCGCATGGCCGCCTCCACCTGTCCGACACTGTTGATGTTAAAGGCCGCCTGGCCGTAACGATGCTTGTCCGCCGCCTCCAGAATGGCTCTCATGGGTACCAGCATATGATTTCTCCTTTCACGGATGGTTCTTTTCTTCGGTCATTATAGCATGCCTTCACACTTTGCGGGAGAAGGAAAATCCTTCATCCCCCCAAGGAGCCGAGCTTTTACGCGCTGTAGACCTCTTCGCCGCGCGACCATACCCGGCGCGCCGTCAGCGTATCGTCCAGCAGCGTCAAATCCGCATCCGCCCCCACAGCAATCACGCCCTGCCGTCCGCTGAGCCGCATGGCTTCGGCCGGATTTGCCGTCAGCAGCGGCAGCACTTCCTCCGCCGTTTTGCCGGTAAAGCGCACCAGGTTTTGCAGTGCCTGCTGCAGCGTCAGCGTGCTGCCTGCGCGCACGCCGTTTAGCAGCTTTGCGTCGCCGTCCTTCACCACCACGTCGTTCACACCAAGCTTATAGTTGCCGTCCGGCAGTCCTGCGGCCATGATGCTGTCCGTGATGGCCACCACGCGCTGCATACCCTTGCATTTGAGCAGTATGCGCACCGTGCCCGGATGCAGGTGCCGCCCGTCGCATATGGCCTCGCACCAGCAATCGCTTTCCAGCGCCGCACCCATGATGGCCGGCTCGTGCTGGTGGAACAGCCGCATAGCGTTGAATGTGTGGGTGATGCACCGCGCCCCGGCGTCAATGGCGCGCATGCTCTCGTCATACGTCGCGCCGGAGTGACCGATGGCCACCACCACCTCGTCCGCAATTTCGCGAATCATATCAATAACGCCCGGCACCTCCGGCGATACGGTGATATAGCGGATCACCCCGGGAAAATCCTTTTCCAGGCCGCGCAGCATGGCCGCGTCGCCCGTGCGCAGCAGACTCTCCGGCATCGCGCCCTTGTACTCCCTGGCAAGGAACGGCCCTTCCAGATGCGCGCCCATCAGCCGTGCGCCGCCGCTTCCATCCCGCATCACATTCCGGATGGCGCTCAGGCACCGGCGCGTCACTTCCTCGGTGTCGGTCAGCACGCTTGCATGCCATGCCGTTACGCCCTGGGAAGCAAAAAAGGCCGCAATCCTGCGCAATCCTTCCTCATCCGCAGCGTTCACGTCCACACCTGCCGCGCCGTGGGTGTGCAGGTCAATGAATCCCGGCGTCAGCATCCCTGCGCCAAGCTCCGCCGCACCTTTCGCACGTCCTTCCTCCACCGCAGCGATCACACCATCCTCCACCGTGATGCTCGCCGGGCGGAATTGTCCATCCAGATAAACCTTGTCGGCGTACAGTTTCATGCCTTTTCTCCTTCGTTGATCCGGCCGCGTCCGTCAAAACGCTTCTTTGGCCGCGTTGGCATTGACGAGAATCATCGCGTCCTTGTGCCGCTGCAGCAGGCTCACCGGGAAGTGCGCCGTCACTTCGCCATAGGCAGCCTGGCGCACCACTGCACGGTGCCAATCGCGGAAAACGCCCAGGCGAATCTTCTTTGCCGACAGGATTTCCTTCATGCCGATGGTCACGCACTGGTGGGGCATAGCGTCAATCGCGCCGTTCAAATCGCCGATGGCGTTGGCCACGCGGGTTTCACGGCTGATGGTCAGCACCCGGGTTGGCAGGTTGGCAAACTCGTCCGCCGTCAACTCGTCCTGCGCTTCGTTGAACGCCACATGCCCGTTGATGCCAATGCCGCCAAAGCAGATATCCACGCCGCCCAGTTCCTCAATCAGCTTCGGAATCCGCGTCAAATCATGGGGATCGGGGAACACCCGCTGGTTTTCCGGCATCACCAGCGCCGGGTCAAGCTTTTGATACACCGTGCGGTTCATGAAGCCGTGGAAGGACAGCTTGCTGCTCTCCTCAATCCACTCGCCCTCATCGGTCAGGTATTCGTCCATGTTGATGAACCAGCAGTTGTGCAAATCCACCCGGCGCTCGTTCACCAGGCGCACAAAAATGGGATACTGCCCCACCGGGCCCACCGGGCAAATAAACACCGTGCGCCGTCCGGCAGCGTTGTTCCGTTCAATCTCCTCCACCATTTCCAGCGCCATTTCGTAGAAGATTTCGCCGCTTTCCCCCAGCTTCTTCAGGGGAATTTTCGCATCCTTGCCCAGTTCCTCGGCCGTTAGGCGAAAGTATTTCACGTCCATGTTTTTTCCTCCTTGTGTCAAAACAGATGTCCCACATTCAGTTCCTCGATGAGCTCCACAATTTCCTTGGAGCGGGCGCAGCCAAACTTGCGCAGCAGGCTCTTGATCTGCGTTTTCACTGTCACCACTTCCACGCAGCGCAGCTGCGCAATTTCCCGCACCTTTTTTCCGTCAATGAGATACCGCACCAGCGTGCGCTCCGCCGGGGTCAGCTGGGCAACGTTGTTGATGAAAAACAGCAGGCTCTTTTCCGACCGGCGCAGGCGGTTGTATTCCTTGAGCACCGTTTGCTGGATGCGCACATCCAGCATTGGCTCTCCCGCCATGGCGGAACGAATATGCCGCATCAGCTCCTCGTCGCTGCATCCCTTCACCACATAGTCGGTCGCCCCTGCGCCCATGGACATGAGAATCATGTTCTCCGTCTCATGCGCCGTCAGAAAAATCACTTTTCCCTCCGGGTGCGCATGCAGCAGCGTTTCCGCCGCATGGATGCCCGCGGTGGTGTTTTCCATCTCAATATCCACAAGTGCCAAGTCAAAGGGCGTTGCATCCGCCAGCTGCACCAGCGCCGCGCCGGTGGCTGCCTCGCCTACCACGGTCATGTCTTCCTGGGCGTTCAGCGTGTCCCGCAGGTCATCTCGCAGCAGCTGAAAGTCCTCTGCTATCAATATTCGGATCATGCTGTTTCCTTTCTCAAAGCGCGTAGCTAACAGGGATTCCACGTTCCATTCTTTTACTGTTATCATTCGCCATCCGTTGCGCTTCTCCTGCCATGCTGTCAACCATGATCCGGACAGATACTTCCATATTTGATTGTACGACATCTTTCCCCGCACGAAAAGGAGGAAATTTCATCATCCCGCACACATGGCTTTTATTTTTCCATTGACCGTTTTTTCCATTTCTCTTCTTATTTGTTTATGTTATACTTCTGCTAAAATTAAGTTATTTCCATTTCTCCCCATCAACTTCAAAAATTTTCCTATCGTTTTAGGAAAGTTCAGGTGATGCCAATGCAGCATTGACGCCGACGCGCCGAACACGCACGACCGAGCAGCGATACACCGTTAGGAAATAAGGAGGCTAATTCGATGAAGAAGTTCTTGGCTTTTTTTCTGATTCTTGCTACCGTGATTCTGCCCATCGTTTCCTCATTTGCAGCAAGCTGCGCGCACAACGTTGGTGGTGAATTTATCCGGATAATTGAAAAAGGTTCCTGCCAGGTCAAGCCACTTGGAGAGTATCGCTGCTATAAGTGTTCCGAGATCTATCGGCGACGCACTAATTATCTCGGCCATGACTACGCTCCCGCCGATTGTGTTAATCCCCAAAAATGCAAAACTTCCGGCTGTCATGCAACACAAGGGACTCCATTAGGACACGACCCTACACCTGCCACTTGCATTTCCCCAATTGGTTGCAGAAGAATTGGCTGCAACTATACCAAAGGCGGCCTTGGAAATCACAGTTACACCAAGCCTTCCTGCAAAATTCCTTCAACCTGTCGTTACTGCCACGATAAAAAAGACGATTTGCTGCCGCATGATTTTGCCGGTGCCACCTGTGGGAAACGCGGCACTTGTCGTGCCTGTGGTGCGCAAGGACCTTACAAGCCCCATGAATACGTCAACGGCAAGTGCACCATGTGCAAGCGCGATGAGCCTTTCCTAAACGATGTCCCTTCTACCACTGATCCTGCGTAAAAATTGAATTTGAACAAAGGAGATTGCACCATGAAAACGAAAACCCGCCTTTTCGCTGTTCTGTTGGCGCTGTCGCTGCTTTTCAGTGTGTCGGCCAGTGCGGCTGATGGATACTTGCGCGGCATGGAAGGATATTCTTATTCTAACCCCGCGTTTTCCATGAACGTTATGGATGATACCCTTTTTCTCCTTAATGGCAAAAAATTACAGGCATTCACTTCCGCCATTGAGGAACCGGCGCTGATTTGTGATTTTGCTAAAAATCCCATCGGTGTTTCCGAATATACCCTTCGTTTTCATCTTCTGTCCTGCTATGACAGGCTGTATATCCTCGACCCGTACGGCGGCACGCTGTATCCCATGTTCGGCGAGCCAATCAAGCTGAATGTCGAACGCATCAGCAAACCCATTGAAGGACAAAATTGCAATTCCGTCTCGATTGCTTCAGCTTTTGTGACAGATCGTGAGCTTTTCGCCGTTTGCTTCTCCCCTGATGATACTTTTAAGCAGTATGTCCTGTGTTTTCAGTTGAGCACTGGCGAATGCGGTGATCTGACCGACGGTTTGGGTGATCTTCTCGCTACCAATGCCTGCATCGCTCCCTATGATGAGGCTCCGAGATACCTCATTTCTAACAGTTATGGGCTCTACGTCGCCGCATATGGAAAAATTCTGGAAACCGTTTTCACCACCGATGACATCCAGGATTTCACTGATGAGCAGATATTCGATTTCGCCTGGGACGGAAAGGACAAATTCTACTTCGTCACCACCTACTACATCCGCAGCTATGACCGCGCCACCAAGGAGTTCGACCTCCTCTGCACTTTACCTGATAAGGGTCCTGAAACCCGATCCTTCGCTTTCTGGGACAACCGCCTCGCCCTGCTCACCACCTCCGGTCTGTACACCTACGATCTGGATCCCGAGCGTGCCCAGCAGGAAGAGCTCATTCTCTATGAGCGCTTCTCCGACACTTGGTAATCTCTCCCGCTTCTCCCTTCCCTGCTCCCCCGCCCGGGGCGCAGGGTCTTTTTATGCCTCCTCAATGGCCTTGCGCAGCAGTGCCACCGCGTGCTTCTCCACCCGCGATACATAGCTGCGTGAAATTCCCAGCTTCTCTGCCACCTGGTGCTGCTGGTATCGCGTGCCATCCAGCAGGCCGTAGCGCATCTCCAGCACCAGCCGTTCCCGCTTCGGCAGCCTTTGCAGCACCTGCCTTACCCGCCCCAGCGTCACCCGGCGGATCACCTCCTCCTCCACCGCGTCCTGCTCCGTGCCCAGGATGTCCATAAAGGTGATGTCGTTGCCTTCGCCGTCCGTGCCAATGGGGTCGGACAAAGACACATCCCCCCGCCGCTTGCGCGATGCGCGCAGGGTCATCAGCAGCTCATTCTCAATGCACCGCGCGGCATACACCCCCAGCGGCGTTCCCGCGCCCACCCTGTAGCTGTTCACGCCTTTGATGAGCCCGATCACCCCAATGGAAATCAGGTCGTCCTGCCCAAATCCCGGCACCATATATTTCCGCGCAATGTGCGACACCAGGCGCAGGTTATGCTCAATGAGCGTCTTCCGCGCTTCCTCGTCCCCGTTCTGCATGCGCTCCAGCAGCGCGTTTTCCTCCTGCCTTGTCAGCGGTTTGGGAAATTGGGATTTCCCCGTCACATAGCCCAGAAAAAACAGGCACTCGCGCAGCAGCATCAGGATGCTCAGCATGGCCATCACCCCCTTATGGCAGGGTATTCCGCACGCATCCCGAATTATGCGCTTCCTTCCACCGAGCCTTCTGCCCCGAAGGTTCCCCAAGGGCGGCCGGAAATCCCTTGGGATGCCGCATCCGCTGTCTTTTTGCAAGGAGATGCACTCATCTCTGCTATGCCTGAGTCGCGTTCCTGCCACGGCTCCTTGGTTAGGCTTTATGCTCTTTCGCCTTCGGCGAAACTCGCCTGCGGGTTACTGGGCTTTGCCCAGACCCACAAGGGCGCTGCCCTTAACTCGCGAAGGGCTTTCTGCCCTTTCGAAACCCGTTCCGGCTGCTCCCTGGTCTGGCTTTGTGCTCTTTCGCCTTCGGCGAAACTCGCCTGCGGGTTGCTGGGCTTTGCCCAGACCCACAAGGGC
>CAKUFA010000043.1 GCA_934647165.1 uncultured Clostridia bacterium
CCGCAATGGCGGAACCAATCACGCCGGCCACGTTCGGGCCCATGGCATGCATCAGCAGGAAGTTGCCGGGGTTCTCCTTCTGGCCGACCTTCTGGGAAACACGCGCGGCCATCGGCACCGCAGACACGCCTGCAGAACCGATCAACGGGTTGATCTTACCGCCGGAAAGTTTGTTCATCAGCTTGGCCAGCAACACGCCGCCTGCCGTGCCCATGCCAAATGCCACAATGCCCAAGGCAATGATCTCCAGCGTGCGGATGGACAGGAAGGTGGAAGCCGTCGCCGTTGCACCCACCGTGATGCCCAGGAAAATGGTCACAATGTTCATCAGCTCGTTTTGTGCGGTCTTGTTCAGGCGTTCCACCACGCCGCACTCCTTCATCAGGTTGCCCAGCATCAGGCAGCCGACCAGAGGCGTTGCGGAGGGCAGCAGCAGCGACACAAGAACCGTCACAATAATCGGGAACAGAATCTTTTGCTTCTTGCTTACCGGTGCAAGCTGTTCCATCACAATGCCGCGTTCTTTCTTGGTGGTCAGCGCACGCATGATAGGCGGCTGAATCACAGGAACCAGTGCCATGTAGCTGTAGGCAGCCACTGCGATCGGGCCCAGCAGATGAGGCGCCAGCTTCCCCGTCAGCCAGATAGCCGTGGGGCCGTCCGCGCCGCCGATGATGCCGATAGCGCCGGACTCAGCAGCTGTGAAGCCGAACAGCGCATACGCGCCGATGAAGGTCATGAAAATGCCCAGCTGTGCGGCAGCACCCAGCAGCAGCGTCTTCGGGTTGGCGATCAGGGGACCAAAGTCCGTGCCCGCGCCCACGCCCATGAAAATCAGGCAAGGATAAATGCCCAGTTTCACGCCCAGGTACAGATAGTCCAGCAAACCGGCGGAAATGACCTTGCCGCTGGTGGCAACCAGCTCGCCCAGGGCATTGAATACCTGCCCGTTTTGCAGATAGCATTCGCTGTTCATCACCACATTAATGGTGTCAAACAGCACCGTGCCGTTTGCCTGGCTCACCAGTGCGCCGGTTTCCGTCAGCGTCACCAGTTCGGACAGTGCAGTGCTCACATGGCCGATTACCTGACCGGCCTCGTTCATCACTGCACCTGCGGCATTCACCGTCAGCGCACCCAAACCGACCAGGTCGGCCGAGTTGACCAGCGTTGCCCCACCAAACAGCGACCAGTTTACATGCCCGCCGGCAAACAGTTCCTCATGGAAAACATCGCTGCCCAGCAAGTTCGTCAGCAGCATACCGAAGGCAATCGGCAGCAGCAGCAGCGGTTCGAACTGCTTCACAATGGCCAGGTACAGCAGCACGCACGCAATACCCACCATGATGAGCACTTTGGGATCCGCCACATACGCCGCGATGCCCGAGGACGCATACAGGCTGGCAAGCGTCCCAAGAATATTGATTTGCATCGTATCAGCTCACTTTCGTTGCAGCTATGCGGTTGCCTTCTCAGGCCAGGATCACCAGCGCGTCACCCGCATTCACGGTCGCGCCCTTGTTCACCATCACCTGTGCCACTGTGCCGTCATGGGGCGCAGGAATTTCATTTTCCATCTTCATGGCTTCCAGTACGCACAGCGCCTGGCCGGTCTTCACCTTATCGCCGGCCTTCACCTTCACATCCAGGATGTTGCCGGGCATGGGAGCCTTCACAGCTTCACCGCCAGCCACGGGTGCAGCAGCCTTCGCCGCAGGGGCAGCGGCAGGCGCAGCCGCCGGAGCGGGTGCAGCCACAGGGGCAGCCGCACGTACGGGAGCCGCGGTAGGCGCGCCGCCCACTTCTTCCACTTCAACTTCATAAGCCTGACCATTCACCGTGATGTTAAACTTACGCATAGGATGGTTCCTCCTTGTTTGTCATTCGGTTCATTGTTTCAGAAGCGGCTGTAAATCTGTTCCTCACGTCCGGCCTTCTGCCAGGCGGGGGCATTGTTGATGCGGCGCACACGGCGCACCGTGAAGCCTGTGCCTTCCTCCATCGCGCATGCAATGGCTGCCGTAATCACGGCAATCAGTGCATCGTCGCTCTGCACCGTCACTTCTTCTGCCGCAACGGGTACAGCAGGTGCAGGCGCAGCAGCGGCAGCTTTCTTTTTGTGTTCCTGCGTCAGCATGGTCATGATCTTAATCAGGCCAATCAGCAAAACAAGCCCGAAAAACACCACCACCAGGCCGATTACCAGCACCATCAAGCTAGCTGTTAATCTATCCATTTATGTCGCACGTCCTTTCCCGTCACAGCGGCAGGTTGCCGTGCTTCTTGGGCGGGTTGGACTCCCGCTTGGAAGAGAGCATCTCCAACGCGGCAATCACCAGCTTGCGGGTATCCGCAGGATCGCACACATCGTCGATCATCCCGGCCTGCGCAGCGGCAATGCCGTCGGCCACATCGTTGGCATATTTGGCTTCCAGTTCCGCACGCGCCTTGAGCGGATCGCCCGTGCCTTTCTTCATCTCTTCTTCATAGAGCACCGCCACCGCAGCATCCGGCGTCAGCGCGGAAATCACCGCACCCGGCCAGGCGTAGGTCACATCGGCATTGTCCTTGCCCGCCATGGCTACATAGCTCTGGCCAATGGCATTGCCAACCACCACGCTCACCTTGGGGCAGGTGGCTTCCGCATAGGCGTACAGCAGCTGTGCAACACCTGTGAGCGTCGCTGCCTGATCCTGCACGTCTGGCACCACAACGCCCTTGCTGTTGATGAGGCTCACCACCGGCAGGGAGTAGCAGTCGCACAGGCGGATAAAGCGCGCAGCCTTCGCAGCGCCCTGCGCCGTCAGCATGCCATCATTCACCGCGGCATTGGAGGCAACAACGCCCACGCTGCGGCCGCCCATACGGGTCAGCGCCACGCGGATTTCCTTGCCCCAATCCTTGTACAATTCCACAAAACTGCCAGCGTCCGCCATTGCCGCCATCAGGGCTTCGCTGTCGCCCGCATCCATTTCAGGCAGCACACGGTTCATGTCATCCGTATCCATCAGGGGCGCATCCTCTGCATTGCAGCCCGGCAGCAGATCAAGCACCTGCACCGCCAGGGCAATGGCCGCGTCCTCGTTTTCTGCTGTCAGCGCCACGCCGCCCTGCGCCGCCATGGTTTTCGCGCCGCCGGCGTTTTCATCCGTGTACGTCTTGCCGGACACGGCGCTCATTACCTGCGGGCCATACACCATCAGCCGGCCAACATTCTCCGCCATGATGCTCACATCGCACAGCTGACTGATCAGCGCCGCGCCGCCTACGCAGGGACCCATCACCAGGGCGACCATCGGGCACACGCCGCTGAGTCTGGTCATCTTCGCATACACCTTCGCGTAAGCGTTCATGGCCTGCGCGCCCTCTTCCAGGCGCACACCGGCGCTGTCGCACAGAGCGATCACCGGTGCGCCGGTTTTCTGTGCCAGATCCAGCACCTTGAGAATCTTTTCTGCCTGCTTCACGCACATGGCGCCGCCATGCACCGTGAAATCCTGTGCAAACAGGTACACCGGGCGATCCTGCACCGTGCCGTATCCGGTCACAACGCCTGCATAATCGCCATCCTTGGATACCAGGGCGTCTGTTTCCACAAAACTGCCCTGATCCAGCAGTTTGGCCACCCGCTCGCGGGCGACAAGCTTCCCCTGCGCGCGCTGCTTGGCAATGCGCTCAGCGTCTCCCTTGAGGATGCTGTTTTTCTTTTCCAGCACCCGCTCCAGGTCCTGCGTGTTGCTCATGTCCAATCTCCTTCCGTTTCCGACAAACCCGCTCAAAAGCAGGATGTAGTAAAGTGGTCCAATTTTGTCCCAATTTCAATCATTCGCGATTGGCCTTTCTTTTCCTGCTGTTTTAAAAAATTTTGTCAAGAATATGGCAAAGCTTCCACGGTCGCTCTCCGAACAGGTGAAACACCCTCACCGAAACGCTTGGAACAGCCTTCGTTTTTGCCTCATCACGATATGAAAAAAATCCTGTTCAGGCAGATGCCATCGCAGGATTTTTTCATTCTTGCCGATTCTCCGTATCAGCCTGCCAGATGCAATCCATCCAGCAGCAGAAGCGCCACCAGCCCGTAATAGGTCACCACAGCTACCAGGTCCGTTACAGTGGTAATCAGCGGTCCTGATGCTACAGCCGGGTCAACATGGATCTTTTTGAAAAACAGCGGCGTCACCGTGCCTACCAGTGACGAAATGGTCATCGCTGCCATCAGCGCCAACCCAATGCATCCGGAAACTGCAACGCTGAAAAACCACGTTTTCGCCATCGTAAAGTGAATGTACAGGCCGATCACCGCCAGCGCACCGCTGCCCAGCATCAGTCCGCCTACAAACCCCACTCGTCCTTCCTTGAATACCAGATGCAGCTTTTGCTTCGCCGTCAGCGATCCGTCGGACAAGACGCGAATCGTCACAGCCAGCGACTGGGTGCCCACATTGCCCGCCATGTCCAGAATCATGGACTGAAAAGCAACCACCATGGTCAGCTGCGCCATCACAGGCTCAAACAGCCCAACCACCGACGATACGCCAAGACCCAGAAACATCAGCACAATCAGCCACGGAATGCGTTTGCGCAGGCTCTGATGCAGCGGTTCATTGAGGTCTTCCTCCTCCGTCAGGCCGCCTAATTTGGCGTAGTCCTCGCCCATTTCCTGGTCCACCACTTCCACCAAATCCTGTGAAGTGATAACACCCAGCAGCATCCGCTTATGATCCAGCACCGGAATGGAATCTTCAGAGTAGTCTTTCAACTGTTCAATGCACTGATCCACCGTTTCATCAGCAAACACATAGGGATAGGATTCCTTGACCAGCGTTTCCAGCTCCACATATTCCCGGGCGCGAATCAGATCCTGCAAATCTATGGCGCCGTGGAACGTTCCATCCGCATTGAGCACATAGATGGTCAGCAGGTTGTCATTGTCCGCCGCCTGATCAATCAGTGCGTGCATGGCCTGCTTAATGGTCAAATCCTTCTCAATGGCGATGAAATTTGTCGTCATTTTGCTGCCGATTTCGTCCTCGCTATAAGACTGAATCAGCTTGATATCCTGTTGCGCATCTTTGTCCATCAAGCGAATGATGGCTTCCTGCTTGTGGGGCTGCAACGCCTCCAGCACGTCTACGGCGTCGTCCGCATCCATGCTTTCCAGAATGTCCGCCGCCTGATCGTCGCCCAGCTCACTCAGATAGGCTTCCGGCTCCTCCAAATAGGTGAAGATTTCCGCAATCTGATCCTGATCCAGAAGCGACGCAAGATCCTTTCGCTCTCCCTTTGAGAGCATTTTCAGCGCGTCGGCAATATCATTGGCGTGATAATCCGCCAGTTTTTCCTTTTTTTCCTCTTCCGAAACGCCGCTTCGAATGAGAGCTGCTATCTCTTTTGCATAGTCCGGATGCAGCTGCTCTTCTTTCCATTCTTCCCTCTGCTCCATGGATTTGTCCTCCTTTTCCGTTTGCTTCTTTGTACGCAAAAAAACCTGAATTGCCCGTAATCACAGCACAATACAGGAACCGGAAAAGACGCCATGTCGCGTGTTATGCCCGCGCAAGACGGGTTAACACGCCGCCGCATCTTCGCCCGATACTGTCCTGGCCGTCCACCCGTCTCACCCGCCTCTCATCAAAATTCGGGTTCATTATAGCGAACGATTCGTCAAATGTCAACCAAGGGTATCAAAAAACGCGGCAGATTCAACGTTCTGCCGCATAGGTTCTATGATATTCGGGAAGCCGTGCAGGCGGCGCCAAAGGCTCTTTTCCGCCTGTCTTTTCCCTTTCTGAATTCATGCGTTCAACTTCCGCTCAATGAGTTTGGCCAACGTATATACATCCTGATCCATTTCCTTCTGGTCAGGTCCCTCAATCATGATGCGGACAAAAGGCTCCGTTCCGCTGGCACGCACCAGCACGCGGCCACGGCCTTCGTATTTCTTTTCCAGGCTGTGGATAGCAGAAACGATTTCTTCATCCTTATCAAAATCATGCTTCCGTGCATCCGTCACACGGGCCGCGTATTGGCTCTGCGGCAGCACTTCCATAATCTGTGCCAGGCGCGACAGGCTCTTTTTGCTTTCCACCATAACAGTCAGCAGCTGCAAGGCGGTAATCAGGCCGTCGCCGGTGGTGTTATAGTCCAGGAAAATCACATGGCCGGACTGTTCCCCGCCAAGGCTGTAATTGTTTTCCAGCATGTTTTCCAGCACATAACGGTCGCCCACTTTGGTTTTCACCTGCTGGATACCCAGCTTTTTCAGCGCCAGATCCAGTCCCATGTTACTCATAATGGTGGTTACCAGCGTATTGCCGCGCAGCCTGCCCTGACTCTTCAGATGGTTGGCACAGATGCACATAATCTGGTCACCGTTGACAATCTTGCCGCGTTCATCTACCGCCATAAGACGATCCGCATCGCCGTCAAAGGCAAGGCCTACATCCGCGCCCAGCTCCCGCACAAGTTCACACAGCCGTTCAGGATGGGTTGAACCGCAGTTTTCATTGATGTTGGTTCCGTCCGGCTCATGATAATACACGGACACATCCGCGCCCAGCTCACTAAGCACGGCCGGCGCTACCTGATAGCTTGCGCCTTGGGCACAGTCCACCACAATGTGCAGCCCATCCAGGCGCACGCCGGTGGTTTCCTTGGCAAAATCAATGTAGCGGCGCTGGGCGTTGCGCTGGCGCACAGGCCGTCCCACATTCGGGCCAATGGGCAGCGTGCGATCCGCTGGAAGCCCATTGCGAATAATTTCCTCAATGCGATCCTCCACCGCATCGGGAAGCTTGTAGCCACGGTTATCAAAAAACTTGATGCCATTGTATTCCACCGTGTTATGGCTTGCAGAAATGACCGCCCCGGCATCCGCCTGATAATAGCGGGTAAGATACGCAATGGCCGGCGTCGGCATCACATCCACCAGCACTGCGCGGCCGCCCATGGAGCAAATGCCTGCCACCAGCGCACTTTCCAGCATTTCGCCGCTGATGCGGGTATCACGCCCTACCAGAATAGTCGGGCGATGCACATTGCTGGCCAACACACATGCGCTGGCCTGGCCAAGCTTAAACGCCAAATCGCACGTCAGATCCTGATTGGCAATACCGCGCACGCCATCGGTGCCAAAAAGTCTCGCCATCTATACCTACCTCCGTAGACCTTCTTTATCCATGCACCTGCACGTTCTGTGCAGCGCCGTTGTCTAGTATACGACACCCGGCAGAAAAAAACAAGAAACTTTTTAAAACATTTGCATACGTTTCATTCTTTTGTGTTACATAGTTTGGCCACTTCATACGTTCCCAGCGCACAATAGCCAAGCTTTTCCGCAATGTGCGCGGATGTCGCGTTAGCCGCATCCCATGTAGCAATCAGCCCGCGTGCATGCGCCATGAGCAGCAGTTTTGCTGCTGCAAGGGTTGCATATCCCTTGCCTTGCTGATCATCGCGGGTCTGCAGCTGCACTTCGATGCCGCCCGGATAGCTGGTATAGGAGCTTGCACCTGCAACCGCTTCCCCGTGAAGCATAAGCAGCACGCCAAGGCCGCGTTGCGCATAGGCTTCATCCTCATACAGTCTCACAAAATCCCGGCTCCATTCCTCCGTCCGGCAATGGGCAATCCAGGCACCTTCAATAGGCTGAAAAGCTCCCTCCACAGGCATATCCCGCAAAAGTGCGCGCAGATGGTCGTCTTCCGGCTGCACATGGGAATCAAAGGCATAGCGACGCACCACCTGATATTCCCCCAGCCGGGCCAGCACCTGCCGCCACGCGCCGGGGGCATAAATCAGGTAATCCTCCCAGGAACCAGTCATTGCCATGCGCAGCAGATGTACCGCGCTGTATCCGGGCTCGCCGCCGCAATAGACGAAATCCCCAACCGTGGCAACAGCACAGCGAGGTTCTTTCGGTCGATCCGCAAGAACGCGCCCCATGCCGGAAAGCGCAGCCTGTACAAGGCTGTTCCCTCCCGGTGCTCCCGCAAAAAGGGAAGCCGTTCGCAGATCCGTGGCAGGAAAAGCAGCCTGCATATCACTTCGCCTCCTGTTGTACAGAAACGTTCTGTGCACCGAAGGATTCCTGCAATTGACTGATGAACGCCTGCTCCTCCTGCGAATCGTCCGCCTGTTCAGCCTTGCCGGCAGCATGCGCCTCAAAGGTACTGGGAACACCCGCAGCCTGGGTCAGGGCGGCGGCAATAGCGCTGCGTGTGGATTCCTTCATCAGGATAGCGATGAACACCTCCATTTGAGGGCTGGCTTCCCAGCGGTAGCAGGCACCGTCGCACCCGATAAAATGCCCGTTTGCCTGAGCTGACAGCATGCTGTACGCGCCTGTGTTGGTGCGCTTGAGGATATTCAGCGCCTCGCGCCATGCATCCTGCGGGCTGCGTCCTGTTGGCGTAAGAGTGGCAGGTGCTGTGTTTTCCGGTTTGGGTTGAGCCTTAGGTGCCGCAGGCGCTTCGCTGCCTTCTTTTTTGGGTGCGGATACCGTGAACGCACCGCTTTGCAGCTTTTCCGTCAGATTCTGTACCTGTCTTTCCAATTCGGTGATGCGGTCATTCAACGCGGATGCGTCCGTATCCTCCGTGCGCAGGCATGCCTTCAAAGCAGCGTTTTCCAGCGCTATGCGCGGCGATGACGCCCACCGAAGATCCGTTTCCACCGCCATGAACAATTCCAGCATCTTCATCAGCCGCGTCTGGCTCATTCCCTCCGCCTGGCCGATATATTCCTCAGCATCCTCCTGTGTCAGTTCCAGCAGGGATGCAAGATCATCCGGACAGCAGTGCGCTATCAGAAGTGCACGCAGATGCTGGCTCACATCCTTGGCAAAAACAATGGGTTCGCGTCCGGCGCGCATCAATTCATCAATCAGTTTCATGAGGGTTGATGCATCCCCATCCCGCAACGCATCGACAAAATGGAACAAAAAGGAGCGATCCGCCGTACCCAGCACCGAGCGCACCAGATCCTCCGTCACATTGTTCTGATAGCCCAGGCACATGTCCAGGATGCTCAATGCATCGCGCATGCCGCCCTCTGCGGCGCGGGCAATCATTTGCAGCGCCTGATCATCAGCTGTGGCCGATGCGCCCGCCACCACCTGCCGCAGTCTGTCCGCAATCTGATGCGCAGGAATACGGCCGAAATCAAAACGCTGACAGCGGCTGAGAATGGTGGCCGGCAGCTTCTGCGGCTCGGTTGTGGCAAGGATGAACACCACATGGGCAGGAGGCTCCTCCAACGTTTTGAGCAGCGCATTAAAAGCCGAGGCGGATAGCATGTGCACCTCGTCGATAATATACACCTTATATTTGCCGTGTTGGGGCGGATACTTCACGGTTTCGCGCAAATCGCGGATTTCATCCACGCCGTTGTTGCTTGCCGCGTCGATTTCCAGCACATCCAGGCTTTCCTCATTTTTCAGGCGCAGGCAGCTTTCGCACTGGCCGCAGGGATTTCCGTGGTCAGGATGCTCGCAATTCACTGCCCGCGCCATGATTTTGGCTGCGGAAGTTTTACCGGTGCCGCGGCTGCCGCAAAACAGATAGGCATGGGCAATACGGCCGGACGCCACCTGGTTGCGCAGCGTCGCCACCACTGCCTCCTGCCCTACCATGGCCGAAAAATCCGCCGGCCGCCATTGCCTGTATAGTGCCTGATACGCCATATATTTCCGCCTTTCCTGCACCCAAAGAACACCCTTTACCGTGCAGTCGAAAAATCAAGATAATCCAGCATGGCTTGGAGCTTTTTCGCCCCTATGCCGCGCACGCAGAGCAAATCTTCCGGATAAAAGAACAATCCGTGTGCGGCGCGCTCATCCAATATCTGCTGCGCCAGTGTTTCGCCAATGCCGGGCAGCACCGTCAGTTCATCAGCATCTGCCGTATTGATGGCCACCATGCCGCCAGTTTGCAGCGGCAGCGGCTGCACGGATGCCGCCGTCAGCCCACGCGGCGCGAATTTTTCCACCGATCGCGGCGCCGGGCGCGGCAGCGCAAACAGCATCAATGCAAACGAAAGTGCGCAAAAGGCAAGCGCTATCCATCTTCGCACTTTACACATGCCCACGCTCCTCCGCATCCTGCTCCAGGTCGCGCTTCACGGTGCACACACCGTTGCAGCCGTCGCACCCCATCTCCTGCGCGCGGCGTGTGAGGCATTCTTCCAGATGGTGCAGCCGTTCATACATAGCCTGCATCTTTTCCTGCATGGGATCAGGCAAATTCACCTGATCCAGGTCGATTTCACCGTTGGAAGCCGGTTTCTTTTTCTGCACAATGCGGCCCGGGTTGCCGACCACGGTGCAGTTTGGCGGAACGTCCTTGAGCACAATGCTGCCCGCGCCCACCTTGCAGTTGTCGCCAATGGTGATGGGACCCAGCACTTTTGCGCCCGCGCCAATCGTCACTCCGTTGCCGATTGTCGGATGCCGCTTGCCCGTTTCCTTGCCTGTGCCGCCCAGTGTAACGCCCTGATAAATCGTCACATTATCGCCGATCACCGTTGTTTCGCCAATCACCACACCGTCGCCGTGGTCAATAAACAGCCCCTGCCCGATCACTGCACCCGGATGAATTTCAATGCCTGTTTTATGTCTCGCCCGCTGGCTGATAATGCGCGCCCACACCACATGACCCTTTTCATAGGCCCGGTGTGCGCGCCGATGGGCACGGATAGCCCGAAGGCCCGGATAGCACAGCAGCACCTCCAGGCGAGATTTAGCTGCCGGGTCGCGTGCAAGCACGGCCTCCATGTCAGCCTTAAGTTGATGAAACATACAATGGTCAGGGGCGCTTAATCCGCCCCATCCTCCTCTCCTGAAGGCGGCGTTTATAGGTTGCTTCCGTCCTTCATGCCATAAGGAATGAGCTTCTCCTGTGAATTGATGCGCCCGGCATTTGCTTCATCCCGCCTTGGCGTCCATGTGGTTTTATCCAGCAGCCACGCCTTGGCCGTATCCTGTTGCTGAAGGCGCAGGATATCCATCACGTTCCGGCGCACATCGGGATCAAGCACCGGGAACATGAGCTCTATCCGTCGATCCAGATTGCGCGGCATCCAGTCGGCGCTGGACAGATACGTTTCACTTTCTCCGGCATTGTGAAAATGGAAAATGCGCGCATGCTCCAGAAACCTTCCCACAATAGAACGCACGGTGATATTGTCTGACAATCCCGAAATTCCAGGTTGCAGGCAGCAAATGCCGCGCACTGTGAGGTCAATTTCCACACCAGCCTGGCTGGCTTCATACAATGCGGCAATGACCTCAGGATCCACCAGCGCGTTCATTTTGGCTTCAATGCGGCCGTGGCGGCCGGCGCGGGCATGCTCGGTTTCGCGGCGTATAAGGCGTAAAAGCTCCGGCCGCAGTTCCCTCGGCGCAGCCACCAGCAGCCGAAGCCCCGGCGTTTCACTGTACCCTGTGACCATATTGAAAAAGTTGCCCGCATCCTCGCCGATATCGTCCCGGGCAGTCAAAATACCCATATCCGTATAAAGCCGGGCGGTTACATCATTGTAGTTGCCCGTGCCCAAATGCGTGTAGCGGCGAATATGCCCTTCCTCTCTGCGGATAACAAGGGTTATCTTACTATGGGTCTTTAACCCCGGCAGGCCATACACCACATGGCATCCGGCTTTCTCCAGTTCATGTCCCCAGTGGATGTTGTTTTCCTCATCAAAGCGTGCCTTAACCTCCAGCAGCACGGTGACCTGCTTGCCGCGATCTGCCGCTTCCGCCAGCGCAGCCACAATGGGTGAGTGGCCGGAAACGCGATACAGCGTCTGCTTGATAGCCAGCACCTGATCGTCCCTTGCCGCATCGTGCACAAAGCGCACCACCGGATCAAAGGAGTCGTAGGGATGGTAAAGGAAGCGATCCTTCCTGCGAATTGCAGCAAACAGGTCGCCCTCGGCAAGCTCCGGGTCAATATGGGCAGAGAACGCCGGAAAACGTTGGTCTGCAAAGCCCGGGAGCGCAGACAGCTGCTTCATGAAAAAGTCCAGATTCAGCGGTCCGTCCACCTGAAAGAGTTTTTCATCATCCACATTCAGCGCTTTTTTCAGAATGTCCAGCAGCCGTTTATCCATATCCGGATTGCATTCAAGGCGCACCACTGCTCCCCATTTGCGCTTTTTGAGGCTCTTTTTGATCTCCTGCAAAAGGTCGGCCGCTTCATCCTCATCATATGTCAAATCAGCATTGCGGGTGACTCGATACGGCTGGCAGACCAACACCTGGCGGCCGGGAAACAGGCGGGCAATTTGCATAGCGATCACCTGCTCCAGCAAAAGGAAGAGCTTTTCCCCTGTCTGGCTCGGCAGCCAAATAACACGAGGCAATACGCCCGGAACCTGCACGGTAGCAAAATCATTCTTCTTTCCGCCCTTGCCCGCCAGCAGCACCGCCAGATTCAGCGATTTAGAAAGCAGCAGCGGAAAGTGATGGCTCGCATCCACCGCCATGGGTGTTAAAACAGGGTAAACCTCCCGGCTGAAATAATCCTCAAGGAAAATCGTCTGTTCACGTGTCAGGCCGGACAAATCCGCCATGCGCACACCACAGCGGGCAAGTGCAGGCAGCACCTGTTCGTTCATGACCGCATACTGGGTTTTCACCTGTTCACGAATGCGCAGGGTCAGCGCGTGCAGCTGCTCATGCGGTTTCATGCCGGACGGATCTTTTCCTTTTGCGCCGGACTGCACCAAATCCCGCAGCGATCCTACGCGAATCATAAAAAACTCATCCAAATTGGAAGACACAATGGAAAGGAACTTCATTTGCTCAAACACTGGATTATCCGGATTATTCGCCTCCATCAGCACACGGTTATTGAAAGCAAGCCAGCTCAGTTCTCGATTGGTGTAATGCTCCATTCCCTGTCTCTCCTCTCTCCCAGGGCATACCCTCGCTTATCCGGAATTATAGCAAATCAGCGCCGGGAAATCAACGACAAACCGCATCCTATTGCCAAGGCAAAGCGATGCCTGCCCTATACATGTTTCATTGGCTCGCGCTTGACATGATGGCCAAAAAAGCGGATAATAAAACTGGAACGCACGGAAGGCTCCTGTATTGCGCCTTCCCTGTGAGAAACGGAGGTGAGCGCATGGCAGTGTTTCGCGTGGCCACCGCACCGGATGCCGGACTGATCAGCCATATTTTTGCTACCAGCTGGCGCAAAGCCTACCGCGGGGTTATCGCAAAGGACTATCTGGAACGGTTGCCGGATGAATACTGGGTGCCTTCCGTAAGCGCATGGCTTGCCGGCGGGCGACTCTCCGGTGTGCTGATTTATGACGGCAAACATCCGGCAGGCTGCTGTATTTTCGGGCGCGGCCGGGATGCAGACCATGATGACTGGGGCGAAATCGTTTCTCTATACATGCTGCCCGAGTATATGCGCAAGGGACTAGGCAGCGAGCTACTTGCAGAATGCCTGCGGCAGATGCGGGAGGACGGTTATCACCGCTTTTACCTGTGGGCCATCGAAGGGAACCGGGCAGGCGAAAGCTTCTACACCCGGCACGGCTTCCACCCGACAGGCGATCACGTGGATTATTTCATCGGCGGTGAAAGCGTGCGCGACCGGCGATACGTGCTGGTTGAAAGTACGGACAAAGCCGAGAGATAAAAAGAACATTGTGAAAGGATTGAAGGACATGCTGGATCAAAACATTGCCAGCGAAGTGCTTGCCCGCGCAGTGCAAACTGGGGGCGACTTTGCGGAAATTTTTGTAGAAGATCGGATCAATCACTCTCTGGAGCTGCGCTCCAGCGCGTTGGAAACGGTAAACTCCTCCCGCCTGCACGGTGCGGGCGTGCGTGTGTTTAACGGCACACAAGCCATTTACGTTTACACCAACGACGTGAGCCGTGAAGGGCTGATGCACTGCGCCGAGCAGGCAGCGGCTGCCATTCGCTGCGGCAAGGGCACAAAGCCGGTAGGGTTCTCCCACTGGAGCGCCGCTCGCCCGGAAGAAATCCGCCTGCTGCCAACGGAGGTAAAGGCCGCGCAGAAGGCTGAAAAGCTGCGTGCCGCCGATGCTGCCGCCCGCAAAGTGTCTCCCGAAATTGTGCAGGTGATGGGGCGCTACATTGACAGCGTGCAGGATGTGCTGATTGCCAACACAGAAGGCACCTTCGTGACCGACCGGCGCGTCTACACCCGTCTGGTGGTACACGCAGTGGCCAGCAACGGTTCCGAAAATCAGAGCGGATATGACGGACCGGGCGCCATGATGGGTTTTGAATTATTTGACAACCGGGTGGATCCTGAAAACAGCGCGCGCATCGCCGCCCAATCGGCGCTGACCATGCTGCACGCCCCCGTCTGCCCTGCCGGCGTGATGCCTGTGTGCATTGACAACGGCTTTGGCGGCGTGATTTTCCACGAGGCGTGCGGCCATGCGCTGGAAGCCACCAGCGTAGCCTTCGGCACAAGCGTATTTTCCGGTAAGCTGGGTCAGCAGATCGCTTCCCCGCTGGTGACAGCACTGGATGACGGTACCCTGACCAACGAATGGGGCAGCCTGCACGTGGACGATGAGGGCATGCCCACCACGCGCCTTGTGCTGATTAAGGACGGCATCCTCACCAACTACATGATCGACAAGCTGGGCGGCCGCCGCATGAACATGGCGCCTACGGGCTCCGGCCGTCGGCAGAGCTACGCCTTTGCCCCCACTTCCCGCATGCGCAACACCTACATTGCCGCCGGCAATGATAACGAGGAAGAAATGATCGCCTCCATGGGCGATGGCCTGTATGCCCGCAAGATGGGCGGCGGCTCGGTAAATCCCGCAACGGGTGAATTCAACTTTGCCGTCAGCGAAGGCTATCTGGTCAAGGACGGCAAAATCGCGCATCCCGTGCGCGGCGCGTCCCTGATTGGCCGGGGTGATGAGGTGCTCATGCACATCGACCGTGTCGGCAAGAACATGACCATGGGTCAGGGCATGTGCGGCAGCCTGTCCGGCAGTGTGCCCACCAACGTAGGCGAACCGATGATCCGCGTCAGCAGCATGACCGTGGGCGGCAGCAAGTGAGGAGGATGCAGCAATGAACAAGGATCTCTTTATGGATAAGCTTCTCCAGCGCGCCAAGGAACGCGGACTGGAAACAGCAGAAGTGTTCAGCATGGACAGCGAACGTTTCAATGTGCTGACCATGAACGGTGAAGTTTGCCAGTATCAGGTGAGCGCCTCCGGCGGACTGAGCCTGCGTGGCACTGTAAAAGGCAAAATGGGCTATGCATCCACCCAGGCCACTGACGATGCTGCCATCGAGCAGCTGATTGAGGGTGTGTTGGAATCCTCCGCGCTGACAGAAAGCCATGAGCAGGATGAGATCTTTGCCGGTGAAACGAGCTATCCGGACTACAAGGCGCCCGAATCCGACCTTGACCAGATAAGCGCAGAGGACAAAGTAGCCGCCGCACTGAAAATGAACGACGTGGTGCTTGGTGCGGATAAGCGCATCACCAAGGCGGATGCGCCCTCCGTGTCCAGCAGCAAAACCACCATCACCCTGCGCAACAGCTTCGGCCTGAAGCTGAGCTACACCGACACCATGTGGTCGGCTTATGTGAGCGCCATTGCCCCCCGTGAAAACGGCACCGTTGCCAACGAGGGTTACTTCCTGTGCGGCCGCAATTTTGCCGAAATGAAACCCGAAGTCATCGGCACGGAAGCTGTCAGGCGCACCCTGCAAAGCCTGAGCGCTTCGCCCGTGGCCAGCGGCACCTATCGGGTCATCTTCTCTAACGAAGCCATGGCCAGCATGCTTGCCACCTTCTGCGGCATGTTCTCGGCAGAAAGCGCACAGCAGGGACTGTCGCTCTTTGCCGGCAAGGAAGGTGAAACCGTTGCCGCGCCTGTGGTGACGTTGATGGATGATCCCCTGCTGCCCAGCGGCTTCGCCTCCTGTCCCTTTGATGCGGAAGGCAGCGCCTCCCGCACAAAGGCCGTGCTTGAAAACGGCGTGCTGAAGACCTTGCTGCACAACCGCAAGACTGCTCGCAAGCAGGGTGTGGAAACCACCGGCAACGCTGCCCGCAGCGGCTATTCCTCCCCGGTGAGCGTTGCGCCCACGAATATGTTCTTCCAGCCCGGCGATCAAACGCTGGATGCCCTGATGGCGGAAATGGGCGACGGTCTGGTTATCACCGGAGTTGGCGGGCTGCATGCAGGCGCAAATCCCATCAGCGGCGATTTTTCGCTCATCAGCAGCGGCTATGTGGTGGAAGGCGGCAAGCGCGGCCACGATGTGGATCAAATTACCGTGGCAGGGAATTTCTATCAGCTGCTCAAGAACATCCGTGCAGTCGGCAGCGACCTCTACTTCCCCGGCGACGGCATCGGCAGCCCGTCTGTAGATGTAGGCACGCTGGTGATTTCCGGTAAGTAAAGGCTGTGTTTTGTACGGCTTGGAAAGGCGATGATTCCAATGGCTGAGAATGACGATGTGTGCGGTTTCCTTTGCGTGCACGAGGACAAAGTGGCGCAGGTGCAGGCTTGCCTGCCTGATGAGGATACCCTCTCCCGCCTTTCCGAGCTATTCAAGGTTTTTGGTGATGCTACGCGCATCCGAATTCTGTATGTGCTTTTTGAAGCAGAGGTTTGCGTATGCGATCTGGCAAAGCTGCTGGGCATGACCCAATCAGCCGTATCGCACCAGCTGCGTGTGCTGAAGCAGGCGCATCTTGTGAAGAGCCGTCGCGATGGGAAGACCATTTTCTACGCCTTGGCAGATGACCATGTGGCCACGCTTCTTCGCCAGGGCACCGAGCACATCAGCGAAGGATAACGCCAGCGTGCATCCATCCTGCGCTTCCTCCAAAGTGAAACAAAAAACGGACAAGCAACTCTGTGCAGCCGATAAGGCGCCAAGTTGCTTGCCCGCTTTTTTCATGTCACGCGTTTTCATTCATGGTTTGCGAAAGCGACCTGCCTGCGTCACTCAAACACCATGGCTTCTTCCGGCCGTTCCACACCTGCAAGCGTCACGGGAATCAGCCGCCATGGTTTGGAGGCTGCCGGGTGTGCGTATGCCAGTGTGAGCACCATGTTGCCGTCACTGTTGACAATGAGACCGCCATCCATATTTTCCAGCCGTTCACTGCCCGCCTGCAAAATGTAGTCCACCACCGGATCAGCATCAGATGTTTTTGCGTTGCCATCACCCAGTGTGTCGCCCCAGCCCTGCGTCCAGCTGGCAGGGCAGTCCAGCTGCGCTCGGCCTGTGATTTCCGTTTCACTGATTTCCAGGCGCACTGTGGCTGTGTAATCCTTCGCCTGCACATTTCTTGTCATGGTGGTCAAAAGCTCGCTCGCTTCGTCTGCCTCCGCTTTGCCGGATGCGATATGCAGCGTCACGTACTGCCTGTTATATTCCGGCACAATAACTGCCCGGTAGGCACCGGCTTCATCCTGCATGTCCACCATGGCGGAATAGAGAATGGTGATGGTGCAATCAATCTTTGCAGGCGTGCCTTGCGGCAGTTCCATCACTTGATAGCCATGGACGGTGCCGTTTTCATCCGTTGTTTCCCTGCGTTCCACAATCGAAGGCACAGTGCCTTCCGCATCCAGCAAGCGCACGCCATCGCCCACGCCTGCATGATAGCGGATCATGGTACCAACATCATGGGTCGCAAACCATTGGTGAATCTGTTCGTTTTCCACTTGATCATTTACGCTCACACGCAGCGCTTCCCATTTTTCCCCTGGACGCTGCCACGGCCACTCAAGTTCGCCGGTAATTCTACGCTCAAGAAATTCGCTGCGTGTTGCCGCATCTGTCAGCGTATAGGAAATGTAAAGCCGTTTGCCGCTCACATATCCTTGTTCCAAGGTGAATACGCACTTTCGATCCAGCGTTTCGCGAGCAATGCGTTCAACATCCGTTTCCGGCTCGGTCACAGCAGGCTGCGGCTCAGCAGTTGGCAATACCGTTTCTTCATGATAAATATCTGCGCGTTCCTCCACCTGCTGCAAAACCCGTCTTTGGCTGCCCTGTTCCTGCTGGGCAAATTGGCCAAACAACCCCATGCCTGCCGCAATGCCCACCGCAGCCGCAAGCAGCACACCCATCAGCACCACCATGCCGACACGCCATTTGGGATGGCGAAACGGTTTGCAATCTGCGCGCATGAGCACCTTCTGCACAAGATATGGATCCTCCTGCCTGCCGCCAAAGCCTGCATCCACCGCATGGCGCACCAGCGCCCTGTCGCGTTCCTCACACATGAAAATACCTCCCCTCCAGCGCCTCGCGCAGCTGTGCACGCGCCTTCTTCAACCTGGCAGACACTGCCGGCTGCGAAATGCCAAGCGCTCTTGCCGTCTCTACCGTATCCATTCCCTGATAATAGTAGAGCATCACTGCCTCCCGCAGCTTACAAGGCAGCTTCATGAGCGCCTCGTCCAGCAAGTATTCATCCTGAGACAGCGCCGTCCTGTCCGGCAACATATCAGGTGACACATGCCTGTCCGTATGGCGGAACCAGCCTGTACGGGTCATATCCCGGCATGTATTCACCGCAATATGCGTCAGCCACGTGCGCTCCGCTGCTTCCCCCCGGTAACCGTCCAAAGCGCGGTACGCCTTGATAAACGTATCCTGCACCGCGTCTTCCGCCAGTTGCCTGTCGCGCAGCAGCACACAGCACAGGCGTGTCAGCTGTCCCTGATAGGCTGCCACCGCCGCATTGAGCCATGCTTCCTTATCCCGCATGGTCTCATCGCCTCCTTTCACCCATACAGACGAGCAAACGCCGGAGAAATATAACCCTGCGTACAAAAAAGCGGCATCTTCCATGCCGATCGCACGAGAAACGCCGCTTTCCTTATTTCAGCGCAAACGCAACCACAAACGTCACCACACCACACAGCAGAAAAAACACGCCCGAAACCTTGCTGCTTATTCGGTAGTCCTCGGACATTTCTTCCGCTCTGTTGGTTTTCCACTTCTCCGTCCATTTCCACACAAGACCCGGCCGAAAAAGCATCAGCCAGCCGGCTGCCAGGAGAGCAATTCCGCACAGTATCATGGTCCACATGCCTCCTACACCTCCTGTATGAATTTCAACGCCCGTCACGCCATTTTCAGCCGATATCCAAGCTTATAAACCGTTTCAATATAGCTGGCGCCCAGCTTCCGCCGAAGCCGCTGGATGTGCACATCCACCGTGCGGGTTTCGCCTATTCCCTGGTATCCCCACGCCGTCTTCAGCAGCTGTTCCCGTGTCAGTGCCGCATCAGGAGACTCCATCAGCGCCTGAAGCAACGCAAATTCCTGTGCTGTCAGCGTCAGTCTTTCACCATCCAGCGTAGCCTGTTTGCCTTGCACGTCCAACTGCAAACCGCCCAGTGTCAGCACCCGGTCGGAAAGGTGCATCAACTGCGCCACCGCCTCCACCAAACGTTTACCGTCAAAAGGCGCACAAAGCACATCGCACCCACTCCGATACAGGGCACGCAAATGATCGGCGTTGGCCGGATTTCTTGTGATAAAC
>CAKUFA010000044.1 GCA_934647165.1 uncultured Clostridia bacterium
CCTCTAGCACTTCTCAGTCTGTATCGTTTTCAAGGTTCGGCGCTCTCGAAGGAGCTTGTTTATCTTACCAAATCTCTAACGCTTTGTCAACCCCTTTTTTGATCTTTTTTGAACTTTTTTTGAATCTTTTTTCGTTTGCGGACGTATATATTTTCAGTCAGCGCTTTCGTTCGTGTTTAATCCGCGTTCATGATTCATCGTCTAGTTCTTCGTTCGTCATTTTCACTTGTCCGGCATTCAGCACCTCTTCAATCACTGCTCCTCCAAGGCAAATTTCCCCGCGGTAAAGCACCGCGGATTGCCCAGGCGTCACCGCACGCTGTGGTGTAAGCGCATGCAAATGTAGCTTTCCACCTTTCAGCGTTGCTTCCACCGGCTGGTCTGTCTGCCGGTAACGATATTTGCATGTGCATCGAATCGTTTCTCCTTCCGTCAGCGGTGCATCGCCAACCCAGGTCACACCCCCGCCAACGCTTTCGGAGGAATATAGCATAGGATGATCCTCTCCCTGTGCCACCAGCAGGCGGTTGCCGGACAAATCCTTTCCAATCACAAACCAGGATCGCCCGTCTCCGCATCCGCCAATTCCAAGCCCACGGCGCTGCCCAAGCGTATAATACATCAATCCGTCATGCTTTCCCACCACACGTCCTGCCGGATCTACCATATCGCCTGGCTGTGCAGGAAGATATTCGGCCAGGAACCGCTTGAAATGCCGTTCCCCAATGAAGCATACTCCGGTCGAGTCCTTCTTGTGACTCACCGGCAGCCCGCGCTCCTCTGCCAGGGCGCGCACCTCCGCCTTCGTCATGCCGCCCACCGGAAAAATCGATTTCTTCAGTTGCCAGTCCTTGAGCATATAAAGAAAATAGCTCTGGTCCTTGCCTGGATCCACGCCGCGCAGCAAATGCCCTTCCTCATCCGTGCGGACAAAATGCCCCGTCGCCATGCGGGATGCTCCCAGCTGCATCGCAAAATCCAGGAACGCGCGGAACTTGATCTCCCGGTTGCACAGCACGTCTGGGTTCGGCGTGCGTCCCGCACGGTATTCCGCCAGAAAGTAGCTGAACACACGATCCCAATATTCCTTGGCAAAATTCACCGAATAGTAGGGAATCCCGATCACATCGCATACATCCCGCACATCTCGCCAGTCATTTTCCGCCGTGCATACGCCGTTTTCATCCTGCTCTTCCCAGTTTTTCATGAAAACGCCCACCACGTCGTATCCCTGTTCCTTCAGCAGCATCGCCGTCACCGAGGAATCCACCCCGCCGGACATGCCTACAACCACGCGTTCGCTCATTCTTCCGCCTCCGTCAGCTTCGCCAGCACTCCCGTCAGCACGTCCCTTGCAATTTCTTCCGGTGCACGTGCTGCATCCACCACCACAAACCGCTCCGGATCACGGGCAATCAGCGCATGATAAGCCGCCTCCACCCGCGCATGGAACTGTTCTGTTTCCATCTCAATGCGGTCAGGCGTGCTGGCGGCTGTCCGGCGCTTAAGCGCCTGGCGATGTTCCAGCTCCAGGTACACCGTGGCGCACGGCAGCGTTCCATCTACCGCGGGTTCGTTCATGGCCAGCACCTGCTCCACGCCAAGCTGCCGCCCGCCGCCCTGATACGCCACGGAAGAATCAACAAATCGGTCGCACAGCAGCAGTTTGCCTTCCGCCAAGGTTGGACGGATGACCTCCCGCACATGCTGCGCACGGGACGCAGCATACAGCAGTGCCTCCGTCACCGGCGCCATCGCGGCATTTTCCCTGTCCAGCAGCAAATCACGGATTTTTTCCGCCACCGGGCATCCGCCCGGCTCTCTGCTGTGCTTCACCTCAAAGCCAAAACGTTCCAATTCCTGTGTCAAAAGTGCAATCTGCGTGCTTTTTCCCGCGCCGTCCAACCCCTCCATGGATACAAAATATCCCTTCGGCGCTTTGGCTCCCGGACAAAGGATGTCCATCACATCCTGCACCGTTTCCGCATAGTGGTCGCAGCCGCAGCCACGCAGCTCTTCTTCCGTTCCATAACCGTATCCCACGCCGATGGTGTGGATTCCCACCGCCCGGCCGCCATCCACATCAAAGCTGCGGTCTCCAATCATCCACGCTTCATCCCATTTTTCCGGCAGCGCGTTGGTAATCATCTCCTTTTTTTCCGCCGCCTGGTGCTCATGGGTGCCCACAATGCGGTCAAAGTAGCGATCGAGATGGAAGTATGCCAGAATGCGCTTGGCAGGAATCTCCGGCTTGCCTGTGGCAACGGCCACATACCAGCCTTCCTGCTTCAACGTGCGCAAAAGCCGTCGAATCCCGGGATACACCTGGTTTTCAAACAACCCAACGTCATTGTAGCGTTTACGGAAAAGCTTCAGCGCCTGTTCCACCTGCGCCTCATTCATGCCGGAATATTCCCTGAACGACCACCCCAGCGGCGGCCCAACAAAACGGCGCATCACCGCTTCATCATGCTGTGGCATCCCCATTTGATCCAGTGCATACCGCACACAGTTGAAAATCCCCTCTTCGGACTGGGTCAGCGTTCCGTCCAGGTCAAACACAGCACACTTTATTTCACGCATATCATGCATTCTCCTTCCATGCCAAAGCGCTGCTGCTCCGTCCTTGCTGCCAGCTGCGCCACTGCTTCCCTTGTAATTTCCTCCCCCGGGCACACCAGCGGAATGCCCGGCGGATACAGCCCTGCTGATACCGCTGCCACCCGTCCCTCGCACCGGTCAAGCGGCACGCGTTCCTCCTGCGCCATCACAGCACGACGGGGGCTCATTCGTTTTTCCGGCAGGGTCAACGCCTTTTCCATAGGCGGGATAGCCACTTTTGAAGCCTTCGGCAGCTCGGTCAGCGCCTTTTCCAGCGCGTTCACATCCTCTTCCCCGTCCATGCAGGTAAAAATCAGCACCACCCGGTGCGCATCATGCATTTCCACATCCAGGCCACGCGCTTCCAACGCATCGGCCAAGGCCGCGCCTCCTTCCGGAGCATCCAGCACCAGCCTTGTCGGATCAAACTGCTCGCCCGTTTCGCGCCATAGCGCATGCGCATCCCGATACGCTGTGGTCTTCAGGCGCAGCCGCAGCTTTTCCAGTGCGTCCGTCAATCTTTTCAGGCGTTCTGCACCTTCCATCTCCATCAACGCCCGCGCGTCGTCTATGGAGCGCATCAGCAGAAAACTGGGTGATGAGGTTTGCTCCCGCCGTAAAATCCGCAGTGCCTGCGCCCCCTCCGCTTCATCCCGCAAGTGCAGCACCGCCGCGCCCGTCAGTCCCGGCAGCGTCTTGTGTACGGACTGTACCCACGCGTCCGCGCCCAGCGCCCCGGCGGACTGCACCTGCGCCAGCCATGGCAAATGTGCGCCGTGTGCTTCATCCACCACCACGTGCACCCCCATTGCGTGCGCCTCGGCTATGATGTTCTCCAGCGCCGTACAACCACCATAGTAGTCCGGACGGGTCATCAGCAGCGTTTTCGCTTCCGGATACGCCCGCAGCGTAGCCAGCACGTCCTCTTCCCGCACATAGCAGTATCCATCCGCACGCTGGGTCACAGGAATCCACACCGGTTCCATGCCCCCAATCGCGCAGGCATTCATGGCGGACAGATGCGCGTTTCGCGGCAGAATCACCGTTTCGCCCTCCCGCGCCCACAATTGCAGCATCACATGGATGCCCGCTGTCGAGCCGTTGTGCAGAAAAATGGTTTTTCCTGCCCCCGCTGCACGGGCATACAGCGCCTCCGCCTGCGCAATGCCGCGCTCCGGCGCGTAAAGGTCGTCGGTCACCGGCAATTCCGTTGTGTCCAGCGCATACAGGTCTTCGCATTCAAAGGGGGCGCGCCCCTTGTGCCCCGGCATGTGGCCGCTTCTGCGTGCCGCGGCCTTCCGCAGCATCTCATCCATGGGTCTACGCATATCCGCCCTCATCCTCACGCTTCCAGCACAAGCAGTCCCAGCTGGTCGCATAAATCTCGCAATCGCGCGTCAGCCCCGGTGCAGCGCAGCGCGTGCATGCCATCGCGTTTGGCGCTTTGCGCCGCATCCAGCATTTCATCCGTCGTGGCCGCCTGGTCAAGGCTGCGTTCCCGCAGCTGTGTGGTTTCACCATTCAGCACCAGTTGCCCGCTGTGCACCTCCACCGTGCGGAAAGCCACCCGGTCACGCAAATCATCCACCGGTTCGCCATCCACCCACAGCACCGCCTCGGCAGGATACAGCCTGGGCGCGTCCAGCGTCCACATTCTGCATGCCGGCACAGGCGCCGTGGCTTCCAGGGTTATCTTTCCCATGGGCGGCAGCACGCGGTGCTTCCACTGCACAGCTGCCTCGCCCACTTTTATCTCCAGGTCAAAACGCTGCTCCGCGTTCGCCATGCCGCGCACCGTGGCAGTCATTTTCGCCAGAAAAATGCGTCCCCGGCGCACCGGCGTCACGCGCATCTCTTCCACCAGCGCGCTGCCCAGCTGCTCAATGGTCACCGGGCGCACATATCCCCGTGCAGCACCGCCCGCCACCTCCAGCCGCAATGTGTGAGCCGCATAGGGCGCATCCGCCACATAGGCGGCAAAGCCGTGCCCGGCACCTGCCTGTCCCAGCTTTTCATCATCCAGCCAAGCCGTCATGTCGCCGCTTGCGCCGCCAAACACAAAGCGCAGGCAGCCCGCGCAGGTCACTGTCTTCTCATATACCACGCGTCCCTGGCTCATACCCTCCGGCACATAGCCCGGCACAAGCGCCAGCGCGTGTGTCGGTTCCGTCACATTCCACAAGGGCGATGGTTCGCACACCTTGCGCAGTGCGTGTTCGGTGATCAATCGCTGCATGCTTCACAGCCTCCTTGCGGCATCATCTCAATCCCGACAAGCATAGCACAGGCGAAGGTAAAATGCAACGGCGCGCCGCTTCTTGTACCTTCCTTGTTCTTTCCTTGCTCCGCCGCCCCGTTTCTGTTATACTGGGGGGACGATACACCGCACTACTTGCAGGAGGTTTTGCCATGAAGCTCTGGGGCGGACGGTTTTCCAAGGCCACCGATCACCTGGTGGACGATTTTCATTCCAGCATTTCTTTCGATCAGCGCTTGGCCGAGCAGGACATAACCGGTTCCATTGCCCACGCCACCATGCTGGGTGAGCAGGGGATCATTCCGCAGGCGGATGCGGAGCAGATCGTCACAGGCCTGCAAGGTATCCTTGCGGATGTGCGCGCAGGCAAAATCACCTGGCAGGTGGATGCGGAGGACATCCACATGAACGTGGAAACCCTGCTGACCCAGCGCATCGGCGAGGCAGGCAAGCGCCTGCATACCGGCCGCAGCCGCAACGACCAGGTGGCGCTGGATACCCGCATGTACGCCAAGCTTGCCTGCGAGGAAACCCAGCAGATGCTGGGCGATTTGCTGAACGTCCTGCTGGACATTGCGCAAAAGAACCTGCACACCATCATGCCCGGCTACACGCACCTGCAAAAGGCGCAGCCTATCACCCTTGCCCATCACATGATGGCATATTTCCAGATGTTCCTGCGCGACCGCCGCCGCTTTGCCGCCGCTTACCGCGCAGCCGATGTGATGCCCCTTGGTTCTGGCGCGCTGGCCGGCACCACCTATCCGCTCAACCGCTCGCGCGTGGCCGAGCTGCTGGGTTTTTCCGCCATTTCGGAAAACAGCCTGGATGGCGTGAGCGACCGGGATTTCCTGCTGGATTATCTTTCTGCCGCCTCCATCTGTATGATGCACCTGAGCCGCTTCTGCGAGGAGCTGATTTTGTGGAACACCAATGAATTCCGCTTTGTGGAGATGGACGACGCGTTCGCCACCGGCTCCTCCATCATGCCGCAGAAGAAGAATCCCGACGTGGCCGAGCTGATCCGTGGCAAAACCGGCCGCGTTTATGGTGACCTGACAACCCTCCTCACCGTGATGAAGGGGCTTCCTCTGGCTTACAACAAGGACATGCAGGAGGATAAGGAAGCGTTCTTCGACGCTCGGGATACGCTGGTGAAAGGGCTCACCGTGTTCACCGCCATGCTGCGCAGCGTCACCTTCCGCAAGGATGTGATGGAGCGCGGTGCATCCGGCGGCTTCACCAACGCCACGGACTGCGCGGACTATCTTGTCCGCAAGGGCGTGCCCTTCCGGGACGCGCACAAGGTGGTGGGCGAATTGGTCGCTCATTGCCTGAATGAGAACAAAGCGCTGCTCGATCTGTCCCTGGATGAGCTGCGCCGCTTTCACCCCGCCTTTGATGCGGATGTATTCAACGATCTGTCCATGATTGCCTGTGTGGAAAAGCGGCGCATCCCCGGTGCACCCGCGCCCGATATGGTGCAGCTTGCCATCGATCACGGCCGCCGGGCGCTGGAGGAGGATACCGAATGCTGACCGTCCGTGAAGCCTGCCGGGATTTGATGCCTTTTCGTCAGCAGCTGATGGCTGATCCGGCCACCATGGCCTATAACGCCCCCTGGTTTCCTCCGGACGGATGCATTCCCTTCCCCGAAAGCCAGTGGGATGCGTTTCTTTCCCGCACTTCCGGGCAGGAGCCCGCGCAGTGGTGCGGCTTTCTTGCGGATGAAGCAGGCGCCCCGGTGGGGGAAATCAGCTGGCATGACTTCGGCAAGGGCATCGGCATTGTGATTGCCTCTTCGCAGCGCGGTAAAGGATACGGTCTGGCCGGACTGCGTCTGCTGGTGGAACGTGCCTTCAGCCACAGCGAAATCACGGAACTGTGCAACGATTTTGAGTCGCAGCGGGGTGCCGCTTTGGCCATCCACAAGGCTGCCGGTTTTGTGCCCGTTGGCATGAAAAACGGCATTCTTCACCTGCGCCTGACGCGTGAGCGCTATGAAGCGCTGCACCGCCGGCATCTTCTCAGCCTGCTTACGGACGCCATGTGCGCCTTTGATGCCGGGGATGCTCCTCGCATCCACCATTTCATCAAAGTGCATGGCTTTGCGCGGCAAATCGGCCTTGCTTCCGGGCTGGATGAAGGCGCACTTTTCACCCTTGAGGCTGCCGCCATCACGCATGATATCGGCATTCACCCCTCCGAAGCCCGCTATGGCGACTGCACCGGCCCTCATCAGGAGGAGCTGGGTCCCATTGAAGCCGAGCCCATGCTCCGCGCCCTTGGTTTTCCGCCGCCGGTTGTTGCCCGCGTCTGCTTTCTCATCGCCCATCACCACACCACCGCCAACGTTGCGGGTATTGACTGGCAAATTCTGCTGGAGGCTGATTTTCTGGTGAACATGGTTGAGGGGAATGCTTCCCTTGCCGCCATTCGGCAGGCGGAGGAAAAGCTTTTCCACACACCGGAAGGCAAAAAGCTTCTGCGCTGCCTTGTTCCCTGACGTTTTTATCTGTCGCCTTCTTCAGGCAAAACAGAGCCATTGCAGGCATTTGATGCCTGCAATGGCTCTGTTTGTCTATTGGGCTTTCGCCGCCCTGTTCATTCGTCTTCTGTCACCAGGAAGCTTCCGGGCGCATCCGTTGCCGTTGCGGGCGTTTCCGTTTCTGCGCTTTCCGCCATTTCCGGCAGCGGCAGCTCCGTCATTGTCGCCGCCTGCTCCTTCTCCTCCACCGTGGGCATTTCCGCATCGGCCACCTTCGTCAGGCGGATCGTTTTCGTCTGTTCCTCGCGGGTATCCCGGAGCGTCATGCTGCTTGCATCCACCGAAGATACGCTGTGGGTCTGCTTCAGCGTGTCCGCTGTCGCGCCGGTGTACAGGGCGTAAATATCCGCACGGAAGCACAGCTTTTCGCCGTTCAGTGTGCAGGTACCGTCCGGGCGGAACACATACTCCCGGCCGTCCGTCGTTCTCCATGTGCCGAGAATCCTGTAGCACGTGCGATCCATGCGCTGCTGCACATCCTTGTAATCCTGCACCCGTGCATAGTAAGCCAACGCCTCGTAAGGCTTGCCGGCGGCATACAGCTTGTTGGCCTGCTGATAGTTGGCCTCCTGCTGCATTTGCGCAAGGTTTGCATACTTTGCAGGCAAATCCGCCAAATCCATGTGCCCAAGCAGTGCCGCCGCCACGCCGAATGCCTCGTTGTCCATGGCATCCTGGGCACTGATGGCCGCCTCCTGATAATAGTCGTCAAAGGCCTTTTCCGCCAGTGTATCCGCATCGCGGTAGCCCTTTGCGTGGGCAAAATTCCGCGCCGCCTGAAGGGTCTGGCCATTCTTCTGCGCTTCTTCACCCAGGGCGTAATACAGCGCGCAGGCTTGCTGAGATGCATCTTCATACCCTGCAATGGTCTCAAACATGGCCGCCGCATCGGTAGTTTTTCCCGCTTCAGCCGCCTGTTTGGCCAGGGCATAGTCGCACTTTTGCACCATAACCGCCGTGTCGGAATAGCCTTCAAGCGCTGCAAATTGCTCTCTTGCGCCGCTATAATCGCCGCTTTCATAAGCGCTTTGTGCCAGGTGATAGCGTGCTTCCTTCACCTTGTCGGCGCTGTCCTTATAGTCGTCCAGGGCTATGAAGGCCTCTTCCGCCTCCTGCCATGCGCCGTTTTGCAGCTTCTGCGCCGCCGCGGCATAGCGCTCTGCCGTCACCCGGCTTTCGCTTTCCTTGTAGCTTCCCAGCAGTGTATACAGCTCCAGCGCCGCCTGGTGATCGCCCGCCGCGCTCTTTTCGCCCGCCAGGGCATAACGCGCCTGCGTCAGCTTGTCCGCGCTGTCCTTGTAGGTACTGATACGGCTGAATCCATCCACCGCCGCCTGATAATCCTTGGCGTTCAGGCTGGCCACCGCCGGAAGATACACGCACTCCTGCCGCAGCTCCAGCACGTTTTCATAGGTGTCCGGCAAAGCGTTCAGCCAACCGGAGGACAGCTGATATTCCCTGTCCTTGATGGCGGTTTTGGCCAGCGAAAGCGCGCAGGCGTAATACTTTTCCGTCGCGTCCTCGTAGCCAGGAATCTGGCTGTAAAGCTTCACCGCATCCTGCACATTGCCTGCGTTAAGCGCTTCTTCCGCGCTTTGATACAGGCATGTTTTCGCCATCTCCTGTGCATCCAGATAGTCTCCCGCGGCGCGGTATTCCTCGCCCGCGCCCGCCAGATCCTGCGCGTCCATCAGAGCGCTTGCGTGCCTATAATGGGCTTCCTTGAGCTTTTCATCCGCATCCCGATAGCCTTCAATGCGGCTAAACTGCGCAATGGCCGCTTCCACACCATTGGCCTTGAGCGCTTCTTCTGCCATGCGGTAGACGCATTCCTTCGCCATCTCCTGCGCGCCGTCATACGCTCCCAGCGCCGTAAAGGCCGTATAGGCCGCGTCGTAGCTGCCTGCCTCCAGCAGGGCTTCCGCCTCCAGATAGTTGCACTTTTGCAGATATTCCGCGCTGTTTTCATAGCCATCAAGGGCTGTATAAAGCGCTTTTGCAGCGGCAATGTCCTGCTTTTCCAGCAAAAGCTTTGCGCGCAGATAGTCCGCCTGCTTCACAAGGGTCGCCGCATCCTTGTAATCCCCCAGTGCTTCAAGTGCTTCCCGTGCCTGGAGGAGGGTTTCCTCATCCGCCTGCTCCGTCACCTGCGCCCCGTCCGCGCGATAGCGGCACTCCAGCACGTTCTGTTGTGCATCGCCATATTCGCCCATGGCACTGAAAGCTGCCTGCGCTTCCTCATAGCGGCCCGCCTCCATGGTCTTCACCGCCGTGCGATAGCGCAGATACGGCAGAAGGTGGAACACCGTGCCGTAGCCCGCGCCTGCCACGAGCACGCATGCTGCCGCAATGCTTGCCACCCGGCGACGCTTTTTCTTCTTTTCCTCATAGACCTTTTCCCGCATCATTTGCAGGCGTGTTGCATCCTCCTGTGCGGCTTTGGTTTTCAGGGCAAGCTGCTGCTCACGCTGCGCCATCAGCTTTTCAATGGCTTCCCGGTTGTCCTGGGTAAACACCTGCTCCCGATCCCGGCCGCAGCGCACGCACACGCGCTCCTCCGCTGCATTGGGGCGGCCGCACACGCACAGCCAAAGCCCATTTTGCTCCTGCGGGAAGCCCACAGCGTCATCCCCCGCCACGTAGCGCAGCATTTCCAGGCTGCGGCTGTTGGGCAGGGCGTTGGAGGTGTACTCGCTCAGGGCATATTTTCCGCGCCGCCACACGCTGTTGTCGTCAAACCAAATTTTTTCGATCACCGCTTCGGCGCTCTTGCAGGCATGCTTTTCTTCCACCGGCACCTGCACGGCAAAGGCGGTTCGGGGTCGCCCGTCCAGGTCATGGGCGCGATAAATCACCCGCTCCTCTTCCTCGCCTTCCCTGTCCAGCAGGATCAGCGTCACCTCCACGGACACAATGATTTTCTCTCCCAGGTTATACAGCATCAGCCCGCAGATAGGATAATCCTCTTTGGGTAGCTCATACCGCCACAGCTCCGCCGGGCAGCTCAAATCAATTCTCACGCTTGTTTTCCCCCGCTCAGTCCATGTTGTACAGGGTGATCTCCGTCAGCAGCATCTGCTCAAAGGTCATGTGCAGGCACACGGTTTTGCTGTTGCACGCCAGCACATACATCAGCATAGCCGATGCATCGCCGCCATACTCCGCCACACCGTAGGGCGCGCTCCCCACCGTGCCGTAGAGCGTCTCGCGTCCCATCGCTTCGTCATAGCTGCCTTCCCCGTGGCGGAAACGCGTCAGCACGCTGGTCAGCGTATCGCCCACACGCACGCAGCGGGGGCCCTCCATGCCATCCATGTCAATAATCAGCATATCCAGGTACGGATTGCTCTTCTTTTCGTCATACACAAAGGTCATGGAGCAATCGGCAAATTCCATTGAGCGCAGATGGGTGCCGTTGTCATCCTGCATCCAGGTATCCTCCCTGGCCTGCCCAAGCTCCTGCTCGGCCTCCTCCGGGGTCATCGACAGGTAGTGGATACCTGAAAAACTCAGGTCATCCTCCTCAAAGGGATCCAAATCCGTGCCTACGGTGCTGGTCGGCACCTGGGCATAGTAGCGCTCCTCCGCCACCCTGTTCACATCCGCCAGGTTCTGCTTCACTTCATCTGCGGTGATGCGTTCTTCCAGCCCATAGGCGCGGATGGCCGCCACCAGCCCGTCCTGCATGGTGTAAATCAGCCCTGCATCGGTGTAACCATCGCCGCCGGTCGCCAGCTGCTCGTGCACAGCATACTGAATGGTCATCACCCGCTGGCCATCCCGCTGCACCCAGGCCCAGGCGGCGCTGTCCGGCATCATATCACTCACATACAGCGTGGCAAAGCTCCGGTTGCCCTCAAGATTTTCGTTTTCGTTGTAATAAGCGCCAAGCACATCCTGCACCCGCATGTCGATGGTTGTGCCATGGGGAGCGATTTCATCCGCATCCGTCACCACAACGCTGCGTACCTGCGCTTCATCGGTCATCTCCGGCCTGTCCATATACAGGGTGGCAAAGTCGTAGATGAACATATAGCCATCCTCGCTGCTGGCCGCATCCGCCGTTGGATCATTGAGCACAGTGGACGTCATGGCACGCTCCTTGTAGCTTTCCGCCCACGCGGTCAGCTCTTCCCAATTCAGGGCGGACGCATCCCCATTCTCAGCCAGTGCGGATGTAAAGCACAGCGCTGCCACCAACGCCAGCATAAGGCCTATCAAGCGTTTCTGCATCATATTTTCTCCTTGCGCGCGGCCTCTTCGGAATTGTCAGCAGGCCGTTTTTCATCATGAGGGCAGGCATTGTAAACCTTCCCCTTTATATATTGTACCGCAAATTGTCCTGCTTGTACAGTGTCCGCAGAAGGACACAGTTGTAAAAACTCTGCCGGCGCTTATTGACATTCCCCGATTCCTCTCGCTATCATGTACTCGGGGAAAAACGCATTGTCCGCGAAGGAGGCATTTTGTATGAAGGATCTGCAAACAGAAATCCGAGAAGCGCTACGTGCTTCCGACACGGCTCTTGTCTGCCTGCGCAGGGCGCGCGAACGGCTGGGTTCCGCTTCCCGTTGGGGTGTAGTTGATCTGCTGGGCGGCGGCCTGTTCAGTGGCGTGATGAAGCAAAGACGCATGGCCCAGGCAAACGAAGAGCTTGCAAACGCCCGCTATGCCCTGCAGGAGTTTGCCCGTGAGCTGCGGGATGTGCGTGGTCTTTCGATTCCCGAGGTACAGCTGAACGACTTTCTTTCCTTTGCCGATCTGTTTCTGGATGGCGCCATTGCGGACTGGTTCATGCAGTCCCGCATCGCCGCAGCCAGGCGTCAGGTCGATTCCGCCATCGAGCAGGTGGAACGCATTCGGTGCGCCCTGAACTGACTTCCCCCGGTTAAAGCGGGGGCTGTTTATTTGTCGGAAAGGTGCAACCGCATGATATCACATCCCACATCCTCTCCGTTTGTTTCCATATAGCCATCGAAGGTTCCGATCTTTTCAAAACCCAATCGTTTGTAAAGCGCAGTACCTTTTCATGGGCGCTTCTGACCTTCCAATGAAATGATTTCTGTTTCGGCCGTCTTTTTTGCAAAATCAATCATCCGCTCCATGACTCGCGTTCCGATATAAAACACTGCCGCGCCAGCTGACAGCTTGCAGCCATAAAAAGCCCGCCAAGAAAAAAATGAATGCAAGTGACGTGACCTTGTTTTCTCCCTCCCAAATCAATGCAAAAAAGCTGATGCTCTTCTGCGAATAAGGAAATCGCAGAAATCATCAGCTTAAAAAGCGATTTAGGCTGCCCAGGGGCGAACTTCATTCCCTGCCGATCATCTAACCCCAAAGGCGATATTGGTAATTGCTTTCGAAAAAAGGAAAGCCGCCCTATGGTTGTTCCCTCTGTCGTTCATAACACGCTGGTCCGCGTGTAAAGCAAACATCACATCTCACCGAAAGAAGTTTGCGCCGCTCCGGCATCCCCTTTACCGTGAATAGATACCCGTGGTGATTTCCCGAATGTATTCTTCCCGATGGGGCAGCGCCGGGTCTGCCAGCGCCACGGCCGCCGCCGTGTCATAGGGCACGGCAAGAATCGTCATCCGCAGGGAAGCAGGCTCCCGGCTGTCCTTCGCCCCCTCCAGCAGCAATGCATGCGCCCGCGGCACGCCCATACTGTTGCCCACGCTGCCGGTGTTCAGCATATAACCGGCGTTCAGCGTGCGCAGAAACGGCCTGTGGCAATCAGCGAAAATCACCCCGCCAAAGTCGCCCGCAGGGGTATGAAAGGTGCGCTCCAGCACTTCCTTGTCCATCTGCACCGTCAGCAAATCCGTCACCGGGCGGCCGTGGAACAGCCGAAATCGCACGCCGCTCATCCATAATTCCGCCTCGCGGGGCAGCGCATTCAGCCACGCCATGCGCTCTTCACCCAGCTGATTCCAGAAATATTCATCTGCCGGAAATTCACGCCCGCCGATGCCGTAATCCCAGTTGCCGCCCACGCATACCGTGCAGTGCATCCGCACCCAATCGCAGGTTTCCGCATTGCTGGGGCCTTTGCCCACAGCATCGCCCAGAAAGTAGATTTCCTCCGCGCCAACGGCCGAAAGCTCTTTCTCCATGGCCATGGTCGCAGGAAGATTGCCGTGCAAATCACCCACAAGCGCCAGCTTCATGCGTTTCATCTCCTGCTCATTCGGGATAAGTCATGCGTGCCTTTGTCCAGCCGTCCAGCACACGGACGTATGCCGCAGCTTCCGCCTTGGCGCCGGGAAGATCATGCTCCAAATAATTTCCGCACTCGCGCTTTTGCGCCCCGGGGATGTCCCCTTCAAACGCGGCCGCAAAGCGAAACGCATCCTGCACCAGGGCAATTGCATCCCCGGCGCTTACACTGTCGCGCAAAATCAGATAGCACCCCGTGCGGCAACCCATGGGGCCAAAGTACACCACCTCGTCCGACCGGTCAGAAGAGCGGACAAACGTCGCAATCAGGTGTTCAAGGGTGTGCATGGCCGGCACAGCCACATAATCGCCCGCATTTGGCGTTTTGAGCCGCAGGTCGTAGGTAACGCAGTCGCCATCAATGCGGGAAATGTACATGCCGGGAGTCAAAACATCATGGTTGATGGTAAAGGATGCAATTTTCTTCAGCATCGAAAAAACTCCTCTCTTCGTCTAAAATGGGTTTCGAAAGGGACGAAGTCCCTTCGCGGGGTGTAGTGGGCAGCGCCCCTGCCAGGTCTGGGCTGCGCCCAGTCCCACTCATGCGATTTTTCAGCGCAAAAGCGCTGAAAAGAGCCGCTCCACCCGCAAGAGTACCCCAAAATGGGTTTCGAAAGGGACGAAGTCCCTTCGCGGGGTGCAGTGGGCAGCGCCCCTGCCGGGTCTGGGCTGCGCCCAGTCCCCCTCATGCGATTTTTCAGCGCAAAAGCGCTGAAAAGAGCCGCTCCACCCGCAAGAGTACCCCAAAATGGGTTTCGAAAGGGACGAAGTCCCTTCGCGGGGTGCAGTGGGCAGCGCCCCTGCCGGGTCTGGGCTGCGCTCAGTCCTTCCATGCGATTTTTCAGCGCAAAAGCGCTGAAAAGAGCCGCTTCACCCGCAAGAGTACCCCCGCTTCCCGCCTGTTTCCACAGCGAATCGTTGCCGCCTGCCATCAGGCATTAGGCTGCGGCAGGCTGCCGCCCGTTGCAATGTTCTCCGCATGGTCGCCCACACGTTCCAGATTCGTCAGCATTTCCAGATACAGCATGCCGTTCTTGGCCGAACACTTCTTGTTCTTCAGCCGCTCCACATGGTGCTGGCGAAGCGCTTCCGTCGTCCGGTCAATCTCTTCCTCCACCGCTTCCACCTTGGCCAGGCGCATCTCATCGTCGTTCTGCATGCGGAAAATCGCCAGTGCATCATCCAGCTGTGCGGATACTGTGCCTGCAAGGCTCTCCAGCTCATCCATCACCTTCGCGGTAAACTTCACGCCTTCCTGCTCTTTCATCTCCGCCGCGTCCAGCACGTTCATGCTGTGGTCGCCCACACGTTCAAAGTCGTTCACAATGTGGAACAATCGACCGGCCAGATGCGCGTCCTCATCATCCAGGTCAAGGGCACGCACGTCCACCAGCGCGGAGGTAATCCGCTCGTTAAGGAAATCCAGCGCATCCTCCTGTTGCCTCAGTTCTGCCGCACGCTCGCCGTCCCAGTCGTGAAAGCAGCTCACAGCGCCGGTAAACGTAGTACGCGCAAGATCGCCCATGCGCTGGGTTTCCTTGAACAGCTGCGCCACAGCAATGGGCGGAGTTGCAAGCAACCGCCGGTCAAAATATTCCAGGCGCAGTTCCGTCCGCCCCTCGTTTCTGTCATGCACAAGCAGGCAGGCAATCTTTTCAAGCACGGAGGCGGCAGGCAACAGCAGCATCGTTGTCACCACGTTGAACATCACATGCGTCATGGCGATTTGCAGCCGCAGGTTGTCCGGCGCAAAGGCGACCATCCAGTCCGCTATGGGCAGCACGCACACCAGCACCGTGAACATCAACGCGCCGATCACATTGAACAGCAGATGAACCACTGCCGCGCGCTTGGCCGTGGCGTTTGCGCCCGCACAGGCAATCAGCGCCGTCACGCAGGTGCCGATGTTCTGCCCAAATAGGATGAACATCGCCCCCCGCAGAGGAATCAGCCCTTCGCCGGCCAAAGCCTGCAAAATGCCCACGCTTGCCGAGGAGGATTGCAGCACCGCTGTGACCAGCGCGCCCACCAGAATCCCCAGCACGGGATTGTCAATATGAGTCATGGCGTCGCGGAAGAGCTGCCAATCCCGCAAAGGCGACATGGCGGCAGACATAAAGTCCATGCCTACAAACAGCACGCCTAATCCCGTGAGCACAATGCCCGCCTGGCGCAATGCCGGCATCTTTTTAGGCGCCACGGACAGCACCAGGCCGATGCACGCAAACAGCGCGCCGAAGTCCAGCTTTACCGACAGCATCAGGGAGGTGACCGTGGTGCCGATGTTGGCGCCCATGATGACGCCCACGGCCTGTGTCAAGGACAAAAGGCCCGCGTTCACAAAACCCACAACCATCACCGTTGTGGCGGAAGATGATTGGATCACCGCCGTAATCACAAGCCCTGCCAGCATCGCCAGCACACGGTTGTGCGTCACCATTTCCAGCAGGCGTTTCAGGCGGCTGCCCGCGGCCTTTTCCAGTCCCTCGCCCATAACTTTCATTCCGAACAGGAACAGGCTCAGGCCTCCAAGCAGGGATACCACGTTCATCCAGGACATAGTGCATCCTCCCTATTCCGGTGGCATGGGAACCATAAAACTCCAATGATACTCTATCATGATTCATCAGAAATGTAAATACACAAAGGTTGCGGAAGGGAAACACTCCGCAAGGAAGTCGTTTCCCTTTTTTGCTTTTGTAAGTCGTCAAAATGACTGGTTTGCGGAAAAATCATTTTATGATATAATAATTTTCAGATAGCAA
>CAKUFA010000045.1 GCA_934647165.1 uncultured Clostridia bacterium
ATGATATTATACTGCTTTTGCTAACGCAAGCAACAGCGCCAACAAATCGCACCTTTCTATTTTTTGTGTCCCAAATCAGCCGCTTAGCGCACCTAAATGGCAAAGCGGCAGCAGTATGCCTTTGAAGTTGGAACGGCACAGAACAATAGAAAGCTGTGGAAGCATGAGCTCGTTGCACAAAGCGGCAGGCACAAGTATTCAACTGTTCGTGCCGTTAAACTGACAACCAAATGCGAATTATCATAGCGCACTTCATTCATGGTATTCTTGTATAATTAGTATATCACAAGGACAGAAAACTTGTAAATATGTAATCCGAAAGATTTTGTTAGGTTTGGCTGGAGCTAAAGTCCATGAATGTCGAGTATTTTCTTTCACTGGTACGGAAGTATGCCGGCATCCAAGATGCTGACTGGCAAAATCATCCGCAAGCTCGTAAAAAAGATCATCGTGTTCAAAGCAGAAAAAGTGGATGGTTATAGGCAGCAGCGCATTCAGATGATCTACAACGCCATTGGTGCAGTGGAAATCCCCAATGAAAAAGAAGCGGCATAGCCGATATTTCTGCCGACTATGCCGCACTTTTTTCCGGAATCAAAAACCCTACGGAGCACCCTTCTAAAGCAGTCGCTCTCTTCTGCACCGATCACTCGCCGAAATAGACCTGATTAGGTTCCAGATCCACACCGCGGAGTGCGAAAAGCTCCTCCACCGTCACGCACAGGAATCCGCGTTCCTCCAGCCGATCCAGGGCAATATCCAGATAGCGGTAGCAGGCACGGCGAAGATCATGCATCATGATAACTGCTCCATCCTTTGCCCCGCCGCCTGCATTCACGCCCATTGTGCGAATCGCCGCATCGTCAAAGCTGCGGTTCGCGCTGCCATCGCCGGAGGACACGCTCCAGTGAATCAGCGGCAGGCCAATCTGCACGTCAATATAAGGCTTTTCCATGCCTCCCGGCGCACGCATCATGGTTGCCTGCGTGCCTGTCACCTGCGACAGCTCCCGATTAAAGCGCGCAAGGTCTGCATGGGCATTTTCACGGATGCGTCCACTGGTCTGATGTTCATAGCTATGGTAGGCCAGCAGGAAGCCTGCGTCATGCTCATAGGACAACACATAATGATTGGCCGCCATCATATTGCCCACCAGAAAGAACGTAGCGTCCGCCCCCCGGGCGCGAAGCTCGTCGATCACATTGATAGAATACAGCTGTGCCGGGCCGTCATCAAAGGTCAATGCCGCCAGCTTATAGCTGCTGTTATCCGTTCGCGCCTGTGCTTCCTGGCGCATGGCCGGGCGGATATCCGGATACAAAAGCCGCACGTGCATCAGTCCCTGATGGCCGGGATAGAGTTCATCCGCCCGATAATGCAGCCGCAGCGACCCGCCGGTGAGCGTAAACGCCGCTTCACGAAGCGCATCGCGCCCGCACAGGGCTCGAAGCTTCTCTCCATCGCACGTCTCCTCCGGGAAGTAAGCCGACAGCTGCGTTTCCACCGCCTGCGCCAGCAGCGTCCAGCCTTCGCTGTCCTCATCGAACAAGTCGTCCATGGTCAGGCGGCGGCCTGTTTCCATGTCATACGCCCGTGCATCAAAGGCAACATAGATCTGTTCCCGTTCATGCTGGATGCGTGCAATGGTGAGGAAGCTCATCCACCGGTCACCTGTGCGGCTCATGCCTGCATTAACCCGCAGGGACGTCTTATCCCGTCCGATCCTGCCTGTTGGCAGCGCACAGCGGCCTTCCTCTGCCATGCAGTCAATCAACTGCCGCATCTGTGCATTCACATCTGCATTCTCTGTCACAGGATAGGTTTTGCGGATGTATACATCCTCCCGCACATATTCGTCCGGACCCTGTTCCTGCGTGATGCAAAGCCGCGCCGGGATAGGCGTATCCTCCGCTGATGCCGTGCCCAGCAGCGCAAGCAGCGCAAGCAGAAACGCAAGCAGCCTTTTCATGCTTTCTATATCCCCTTTTGTTCCTTTTCCTCAGGAGCCAGTATAGCATGCCCGCCTTGGCGCGTCAAGAAAGCTCATCACATTCCGCTATAGAGCGCACTGTCCCATTCGTCAAAGAAATCCGCGGTGATGTTCTCCGTCTGCATGGTTTTTGTCCACAGCACATCGCCGTCTGCATCCATTACCGAAAAGATCAGGGTCGAACCATGCGGATCCTCCGGCGCGGCATCCTTCGATACGGCGCGCCGCACAAGCGCTAACGTCGTGCCTTCCCAGCGATAAAGCGCCTTGTCCCGCAGCGCACCCGCAAGGCCGTTGTCAGCGTCGCTCACCACCAGCTGCCGTTCCGTGTCCAGCCTGTAGTTCCACACACCGTCCGCATCCTCGCCCTGTTGCAGCGCTGGTACATAGCCGTTTTCCGTGCGCACAAAAAACATCTGTCGTATATTGGAAGCGCCTTGTCCAAGCAGTACAACCAGGTCGGGCACACCGTCAAAATTCACATCCTCCTCAATCATTTTCTCTTCCGTGCCCTCGCTGGCAACATAATACAGCGCCTGCCCATCTGCCGTTTCCACATGATGGATGCAGTCGCCGTCTGGTGTTTGCCCCACCACCTGCGCCACGGCGCATGCAGGCAGCATGGCCGCCAGCGCAAGCGCCGCAAGCCTTATTCTTTTCCGCATCATTCATGCCCCCTTTCGCCCATTCAAAGCGCAGCCCCCGGGTTTTCTTCCTGCATGATGGCGAAACGGCGCGCATACACTCAACCAACACGAGGTGGATGATGATGAAAAAACGTGTCTTTGCCGCCCTGTTTCTGTTGACGCTGGCCATGCTGGCGCTGCTGCTGGTTCCACCCCTGTTTGCCGGCGAAAATCCGGTGCGGCTTCCCGGCGCAGCCGTGGCGGACAGGCAGCTCCTCAGGGTATGGGTGCTCGGTGTGCCCGGCGGCGGCATGCGGTGGCTGCGCGGCTGTATCCGCACTTTTGAAAAGGCCGCCTCCAGCGTATCAGTCTATGTGCGGCAGAACGCACCGCTTGAGGATGTCAGAGAGTATCCACCGGATGTGTTGCTTTTCCTGCCCGGTGAGCTAACCACCCCGGAAGGGATCCTGCTGCCCCTTGCCACGAAAATAGAAGCAGAAGAACCGCTGCTTCGCTCCGGTCGATGGCAAGGCACATCCTACGCCCTTCCTGTAGCTTGGGGCGCATGGGCGCTATGCATCAACCGCCAATGGGACAGTACTCCATCCACCGGTGCGCCCGTTCCAACGGCGTTTCTTGGCTACCCTTCCGCCACTGCTTCGCCGGATAAAACGCTGCCGTATCCGCGCGAAGGTATGCTGCGTTCTCCGATTCCCCTGGCTGCGCCGAAAGGCGTTGGCCTCGTGTCCCTCGGGCTTCTGCTGCCTCAGGAGTCGCGTCCGCCCCTTGGCGATGCTTTCCCCATGGACAGCGTCGCAGCCTATCAGGCTTTTGCAGCAGGCCGTGCAGGAAGCGCCCTGCTGACCACCGGACAGATCACCGCGCTGGAAGCGCTGCAGCAGCTTGGGCGTGGCGTCCCCCTCCGGGTGATGGTGCCGGACATCATCGTGACCGATCAGGTCTGGATGGCAGGGTTATGTCGGGAAAGCCCCATGGGCGCAGCGTTTCTTCAGCACTTGGCGAGCGACGGCTGTCAGCAGGCATTGAACGCACAGGGGTTGCATGCCGTGCGCCGGGACGTGCCCGGCGGTGCAGGTCATACAGCATTGGCCGTGGACGAATCCGCCCGGCGGGGATTTATCGCCGTGAATGCCTTCCTACCGCGCGAAACGGCTGCGCAAACCGCCTGGCAGCTGTTTCAGGGCATCCTGTCCCTGCCGGAAGGGCTGCCGCTCCTGCAATGAATGCATACACTCGTCCCCGCATGGACATGATAGCCGTGACAACCCGATTGATGGAGGAGGGAACAAGCCATGGAAAATACCGTGAAACGCACGCGCTCCGGTTGGCGTGAGGAAGAAGCGCAGCGGCTTTTGAGCGCTGTGAAAGCCGCAGACAGCACCGGCGCCCCGCTGCGCAGCGTTTTTGAAGATTTGTCCCAGGATTTGGGGCGCAAGCCCAACAGCATCCGCAACTATTATTATGCCCGCTTGCGTCAGCAGGAAGGCGGAGTCTTGCAGCGCGCCGCGCCCTTTGCGGTTTTTACCCCTGAGGAGACCCGGGAGCTTTTGCGTCAGGTACTGATGGCACGGGCACAGGGTTCTTCCGTGCGAAGCTGCGTCATGCGCATGGCGCACGGCGATCATCGCGCCATGCTGCGCTATCAGAACAAGTACCGCACCATCATGAAGCACCGACCCGAGCTAGCCGCTCAGGTGATGGAGGAATTGCGGCAGGAGGGGCTGCCCTGCCCCGCATTCCCCGCCGACCCCGCCGACCCTGCTTTTTGCGATCCGGAAGACGTTTCCGCCACACGGCTGATGGGCGAAAAATGCGTCAGCGACATGCTGGAAGGCATCAAGGAGCTGCTCCGGCGTGCCGCCCGTGCTCAGAAAAGCGAGGATCAACAGCGAGCCCTGGATCGCATGCAGGTGCAGCATGACTTGCAGCGGCTGGCATGGGAAAAGGATTTCAGCGAAGCCACAACGCACCTGGAGACGCTGATGGGCATTCTGCGGGAATATCTCGCCCTGCCCCGTGCCTCGCAGATTCCCCAGCTGGATACTTTCTGTGACGCCGTGTTAGCGGAAATGACCCAGGCAGAGGAATTCCTCTCTCGCACAACATAAGGCGCGTGCACCGGCAATGCAGAAAAAGCAGACAAGCCGCCATGGGAGCCTTTTGATGGCTCCGCAGACCGCTTGTCTGCCTTTTTGTGCTTTGGGATAGGGCACAGGGTGCGATGCGCCTTATTTTTGCAAATTCACAACACCTTCGCGGATCGCAGTGAGAAGCGCCTTGAGATCCTCCACCCGTTCTGCAAGGCGACGGCCGTTGTCCGTATCGCGCACACGGAGGCGGCGGGGATAGGTCGCAAACTCGAACGATTGAGAGTGAATGTCCCTTCCATCATTCAGCGCCTCTTCAAAGGTGGAAAAGGGCTGATGCGACATCAGGCGCATGCCGTGGGAGTTGGCGATAAGCGTGTAGCCCGCAATACCGGTTGTCTTCTGATAGGCGCGGCAGAATCCGCCGTCAATCACAATGAGCCTTCCTCCGGCCTTCAGCGGACTTTCCCCGCGGATAACGCGAATGGGCGTATGTCCGTTAATGATGCGGCTGTTTTCATCGGTGAGACCAAAGGCCGCGAGAATGCGCAGGCAGTCCGTTTCATTGTTGCAGTAGGTATAGTAGGGATTGCGCGGCTCTTTCCACGCTTCTTCATCCGGCACAAAAAAGCGCGCAAAGGTGGTAACGCTGCGGCCGCACAGGGGCGAATCGTCCCCGCACCACAGATACCACATGAAGTCCAGCGCCGCCTGATCGCCCTGATAGAAGGCGCGGCGCGCCACCTGATCGGCATACTGCATCAGCGCCTGCCCGGACAGAGCGCGCCCTTCCAGCTGCTTGGCCAGGAAGCTCCCGTCCTCATTCATGGGCACGCAGCCGTGGAAAAGCAGATTGCCGTTGTAGCAGCGGAACATCCGCCCGCGGGCATACAGGAAGCCAATGTGGCTGTGCAGGCGCAGGCTCTGCACAAACGCATCCCGCAAGCCATTGATGACCTGTTTTTCTTCCCCGGTGAGGGCATAAGGATCCTCCCAGTTGACGGTAGGCAGACGGCGGGGTTTCAGCGGCCAATTTCTGCCGGCAATGCGCACGGTGCTCCGGACAAGGTCTACCTTGTCCAGCAGCAGCCGTCCCTCCATGCCAAAGTCGGGATTGCGGCGAATCAGCTGCCCCTCCAGCTTGAACATCATAATCGTGATTGCTTCCAGCGCCGCCTGATTCGGCTCCATATCCGGATACAGCTTTTCTGCTGCCAGCACCAGCGGGCGCAGCGGAATGCCGTATCCATTTTCGAGAATCTCCATGTTGTGGTATTGCAGGCAGTTGCGCACAACGCCTGCCACGCACACCTCGCTGCCCGATGCAGCCCCCATCCACAAAATGTCGTGGTTGCCCCACTCAATGTCAATGCTGTGGTGGTGCATAAGGATATCCAGAATGCTGTCCGCGCGGGCGCCGCGGTCGAAGATATCGCCCACAACATGCAGCCTGTCCACCGCCAGGCGTTTAATCAGCTCCGTCAGCGCAACAATGAAATCATCCCCGCTGCCCACGCCAATGAGCACATCCAGAATCGTTTCATGATATTGGTGGCGATTGTCATCCTCGTCCGTCTGGGCATGGAGCAGCTCATCCAGGATGCCGGCATAGCTTTCCGGCATGGCCCTTCGTACCTTGGAGCGGGTATACTTGCTGGACAGCATCCGCGCCAGATACACCAGCCGCCCCAGCTGCGTGCGGTACCACTCCGGCGTCAGGCGGCCCGCATCGTGCTCGAGCTTCAGTTTCTGCCGGGGATAGTAAATCAGCGTGCACAGCTCTGATACTTCCTGTCCGGTCATGTGATCCCCCAGCCAGAGATTCACCTTTTCCCGTACCACACCGGAGCAGTTGTTCATAATGTGCAGGAAGGATTCGTATTCTCCATGGATATCGCTCATGAAATGTTCGGTGCCCTTGGGTAGGCTGAGCACGCCGCCCAGGTTGATGATTTCGGTGCAAAGCGCCTGCTCGGTGCGGAACTGCTCCGCAAGGAGGTTGAGGTATTTCAGCCGTGACGCGGTGTATGTTTCCATAGAACATCGCCCCCTTGATAGGCTTATTATAAGGGGTTTTGGAAGGCCGCGCAAGTGGGAGAAGGAAAAGAGGAATCCAAAATCGAAATAAAGATAAGGGTGGTTTTCCCTTTCGCGCACCTATTACAGGAGGTATCCCCTTATGCTGGCACAGCTTACACAGCGCTGCTTTTATCTCCCCGGCGACCACGCAACCGACCGTCCTTCCCTTGGGTATATCCGCGGCAACCATTTTTCCCTGCTGGTTGACGGCGGCAACAGCCCCGCCCATCAGCACCTGATGCAGGATGCGCTGGCCGCTGCCGCCCTGCCTACGCCATCCCTAGCCGCGGTGACCCACAGCCATTGGGATCACGTGTACGGCCTGTGCGCCACGGACGCATTGGTGATCGCCTGCGAGCGCACGCAGAAGCAGCTGCTGGCCATGCAGGGCTGGCAATGGTCAAAAGAAGCCATGGTTTCTCGGCTGCAAAGCGGTGAGGATATTCTGTTTTGCCATGAAAACATTCTTCGGGAATATGCCGATCCTGCCGTCATCCGTGTGCGGAGCGCCGATCTTGTTTTTGATCGCCAGATGTCGCTGGATCTGGGCGGCGTGCACGCGGAGCTTCAGCTGCTGGAAAACAGCCATGCCGAGGATTGTGTGATCGTGTATCTGCCGGAAGAAAAAGTCGTGTATCTTGGCGACATCACCTATGAGGATCTGCATCACAATCCCCCCTGCTGGCATGTGCAGCAGCGCGCCGCCTTGCTGGGCGCACTGGATCGGCTTGATTTTGACTGGGCGGTGCCCGGGCATCAGGACGCCATGCACCGGGATGTGTTTTTCCGGGATATGGAATCTGCCTTTGCGCAGGATCGCGAAAGCGGCAAACTGCTGCTGCCTGATTAAGCGGGCCATGTTTCTTCGGCACAGGATGCAACATTCTTGGCCCCGCATCCGTCTTTTTTCATGAAAAGCAAACGGATATTGATCGGAGGTAATGCCATGAAGCGACTGATCGCCCTGCTGACCATCCTGTGCCTGGCATGCTGCACCTGCGCCCTGAGTGAAGGAAAAAGCACTGTGGAGTCCTTTTCCGGCACTTGGCCGGATGGGCTATCCTCCGCCCTTGCCGGCACCCCGCTGGCAGGCGCAGCGCCGCTGATGGGGTATATCGGTTCCCAAAACGGACAGGGCAGCCACGCCGCCGCCGTTGCACAAAATGCAGATGGCTACCTGCTTGCGGGCTTCACCTGCGAAAACGGCGCATGGCAAGTTGAATACGCCGGCAGCGCGCTGCGGCAGGATGTGCTTCCCCAGCTGTGGAACCAGGCGCTGGCAGAAGAATGGCCTGCGGAAGATATTGCCCGCTATGACGGCAGCGAGGTGTTTGAACTGATTTATCCGGACGCCCGCTACACCTGGCAATGGGAAGGCGAAGCCTGGCAGCTGCGTCGGGTCGTTCTGCCTGTAGCCAACGTGGTGGTCAACGGCCACCAGCTCTTCTGGAACAATGAAACCGTGTATACTCCGCAGGACACCCGGCTGACCGGCTTTATGGAAGCGGCGTTTCCCCGCACGCTAAGCCAGGCGCAGACGCTTGCCGCCGACTCTCCGGAAGATGTCACCCGTGCCATAACAGCCAGCGGTGGGGAAAGCGGCGACTTTCCCGTGGCACTGCATGCAGCCCCCACCACCGGCAGCGACATCATCGGTTATTACGCCAGCAATGTCCCTGCGCTGGTGCTGGATTCGGGCAGTGGGTTTGTTCAGTTGGAAATCGACGGTGTGTCCGGCTGGGCCACGGCTTCGCAGGCAGTCATCGGTTCCGTCGCTTTGGAGGCCACTGCCGGATTGCCCGGACAGATCTATTCGCCCAGTGCAGCGCAGGGCAAGTATCGTTCGCTGCTGGACGCACCGAATGCACAAGCCTCCGGCATAGCCACCCTGGGCGTATGCCTGCCGGTGCGCGTGCTTGGCTGCACTGCGGACGGAGGTTACCTCCACGTGCAGTTGGACGGCGGCCTGGCGGGTTATTTGCCCGCGGACGCCGTATCTGCGGGCGAATGCCGGATTCTCAGCGACACGCGGGATCACCGGCTGAACCTTCGCCAAGAGCCCTCCACCAAAGCCCAAAGCCTTGGCAAGTATTACGGGGGCGTTTCGGCCACCCGCCTGTTTGCTCCGCCGAGCGACAGCGCATGGCAGCGGGTATGCGTATTTGGCCGCAACGGATGGATGCTGCGCTCATTCCTTTCCACCGCGGCGGACACAGCGCCGGATATGCTCCCGCCCCTCGGACAGGTGCAGCATATGGATGACGGCGGGCTGAACCTGCGGGCAGAGCCCGGCTATCAGGGAGAAATTCTGGCGCGGTATCCGGAAGGCAGCATGGCGGAGATTCTGGGTGTTATCAGCAACTGGGCACATGTCCGCATGCAGGACGGAGCGGTGGGCTACATGCTGCTCACCTACCTTGGCGGCGAACCCGTTATGGCGGTAAAAAACGCCTTCGCTCTTTCGCAGGGCGTCACGCTCATCACACTTCAAGGCACCCAGGGCGCGTCGCTCGCCGCCGGGGATATCATCGCCTTCCCGAACGGCCGCCCCTGCCCTGACTGGCATTACGATTCGCTGCTTTCCACCATGGTATTCCAGCAGGAAAACACTGTTGCCGTGCAAGCCGCGCAGACAAGCGGCCTGATCCGCGCTGAGGAGGCGGATACGCTGTGCAGCGTATGGCGCATGGAAGAATAATCTGTTTTCAGGAAGCGGGCATGGTCAGGGGCTGCTCTGGCCTGCCCGCTTCTTGGGGCTTCCGCGCTTCCATTCTGTGCCAAGCGGATGAAATTCTTGCGTTCAATCGTCAAATGCTGTACAATAGAAGTTCGACGGAGGGACTTGAACATGATAAGAAAGTATCTCGCAATCCTTCTTTGTCTTGTGGTGGCCTGTTCCTGCGCCCATGCGGAGCCTCTGGCCGGGAGCATGCTGTCCTATGCTGATGCGGGGCTTGACCTGCCCGGCGGCAGCGTGCATTATCCCCAGCTGAAAGGCCTGGATGATGCGGCGATGGACGCTGTGCAGCAGGCCATTGTAGAAACAGGCGGTATCGGCGCTTATCTGGATCGGCTGATGCTGCTGGGCAGCAGTCCCATAAAGCTGAATGTCACCTATACTTTGAGTGAGCGCGCACTGACCGGGCAGGTGCTGTCGGTTGTTTTTTCTGCCGACGGCCCCATCGAGGACACCCGCGCCACCAGTCGCTACACCGCCGTCAATCTTGACTTGACAGACGGACACACGCTAACGTTCGCCGACCTTTTCACGGATGAAAGCGCCGCGCGGGCTTTTATGGAAAACTACCTGCTGGACACGGTTTCCCCGGAGCTGAGCCCTCATCTGTCAAACAGCGACCTTCTGCCTTTGCCGGAGGTTTTTTCGGTGGATGAAGCCGGCCTGACGCTATATTATCCCATTCGTCAGCTATCCACGCTCAGCGACAAAGCAGGCGCGATCCAGCTGAGCTGGTGCGAACTTGCCCCTTATCTGCGCCTGGGCGACGGCACATTGCTCCAACGTATCGGCGCACAGGCCATGGTGACGCCCGGCAGCCGATCCCTCATCGAGGGGAGCGTTCATGCAGGCAGCCTTCCCGGCATACCGCTTGTCCTTGGCGGCAGCGTGCAGGAAGCTGTGGCGCGCTGGAGCCTGCTCATTGACCCGGATCTCTACGACAGCGGACGGCTGCTGTCGCTGGACGGCGCGCCCTTCCGCGGCGTGTATTTGATGACCGACCGCCTGACGGACAGCTTTGACCATAGCGTGATTCAGGGGTTGCGGATGGATCGGGGCAATCTGTGGGGGCTGTGCATCGGCACAACAACCAAAGAGCAGTGGCGTGCCCTGCTGGGTGAAGCGACCCACACCGTGACGCTTTCCGCCCAGGAAGCGGAAGCCCAACGCCTGCCAAGCGGCGAAAGCGATTATTATGAAATGGGCGGCCACCGGCTGCGGCTGCACGCAAACGAAAACGGCGTGCTTGTCAGCCTGATGCTGCTTGACTGACGGCAGATTAAAAGGAGGATATGGAATGGCGCAGCAGAAAAAAACAGGCAAGGGAAAACAGGCTCCGACCTATTCGGCGGACGCCATGGCGCTGCGCCTTGTGATTGGCCTGACGCTGATTGCGCTGGGCGTGCTGATCTTTTTATCAACCGGCGTTCGCCTGGATGGCGGCGTATTTTCCAGTGTGCGCGCCTTCTTCGGCGGGCTCGCGGGCGGCGCAACGCTGCTGTTCAGTGCCTTCCCCATTTGGGGCGGCGTACTGCTCATCATTTCTACCCAGCGCCGCGCCCCTCTGCGTGCGCTGGTGCTGTCCTTTGTGCTCTACCTGCTGCTTTGTGCGGTGATGACGCTGGTTTTGACCACCAGCTCCACCGACGGCAACCTGACGCTGATGGACTATTGGCTGCGTTCCGGTACCGGGCACTATGCCCAGCCAGATGCGTTCCAGCTATTTGTCAGCCGCGGGTGGGATCTTGGCCGCAAAGGCAGCGGCGGCGGCGCATTGGGCATGCTGCTGGCCTGGCCGCTGTGGAAAACCATCGGCGTTATCCCCGGCGTAGCCTTGTTGGTTCTATTGACCATCGCCGATGGCCTTGCGCTGTTCCGTGTGGATGTGAAGGCGTTGATTGACCGCGCACGAAGCCAGTCCGCCCAGCGGCGCGAACAGGCCGACGATGCGCAGCGCCAGCGTGAGCTTGCCTGGCAGCAGGCACAGGCCGCACAGGCAAGCCACTATTCCGCGCCATCCGCAACCGTTCAACCACCCGTGCCGCAGCCGGCGCCCGTGTGGCCGCAGGGTAACTATGCACCTGCACAGCAGCCGACTTATGCGCCGGAAGCACCAATGCCCGCCGTCGCGCCTGCACCCTATAACGGCTATGGCTTCAGCCCTGTGGAAGACGAAGCCTATGCCCCTGTAACACCGGATGATATGGTGCGCGAGCAGGCGGATTATACCGCCGCCCTCCGCGAACAGGAACAGAACGCATCGCACAAACCTCGCCTGCCGCACATTTTCGCCCGCCGACAGGAAAAAGGTGCTGTGAAAGAAAAGCCTGCCGTTTCGCCCGCCAGGCGCTCCATGCAGGATACGCAGTGCACGCAGCAGGAGCCCTATCAGCCTCAGCAGCGTCCTACGCAGGCTCCGCAGCAGACGCCCTATCAGCCTCAGCAGCGTCCTATGCAGGCTCCGCAGCAGACGCCCTATCAGCCTCAGCAGCGCTCCTCGCAGGCTCCGCAGCAGGAGTCCTATCAGCCTCAGCAGCCATCCGCACACCAGCGCAGTATTTGGGAGGACAGCAGCAGTTACAGCACCGCTTCATGGCGGAATGACGACAGCGAAACTGCATGGCCACAGCCAACGCCAAGGCGTGCAGCATCCGTTGCTCCCACCCAGCGCAAGCCAGAAACCGACGAAGAGGAAACGCCCATCACCCGCAAGCTGCACCGCATGCAGCAACACCAGGAAATTGAGCCGCCGCCCCAGGAGCCCCGTCCCAAACAGCAGCCTCTGCCTTCCTGGTCGGAAACACCGCCGTGGGAGGAGTCTTCCAAGCTTCAGACGCTTGAACCCGTGCCAACGCCGCGCGTTCAAATGGATACCCCCAAGGATGGCTGGAAGCCTGAATTGAAGCTGCCGCCCCGCAAGGCTGCGCCAGAGGAGGAAGCACCTGCCAAGGCAGTGGAGATTCCCTATATTTTTCCCACCATGTCGCTTCTGAAGACCCCTGAACCGCCCTCTGCGCTCAGTGCGGAGGAGGATGCACTGCGTTCACGCAGGCTTGAGGAAACGCTGCAATCCTTCAAAATTCCCGCCCAGGTGCGGCATGTGACCCATGGGCCCGCCATCTCCCGTTTTGAGTTGGAGCTTGCCGCCGGCATCCGCGTGAACAAAATCACCGAGCTGGATCGCAACATCGCCATGAACATGGAAGTCAAGTCCGTTCGCATCGAAGCGCCCATCCCCGGCAAATCGCTGGTGGGTGTGGAGGTGCCTAACCGCCGCGTATCCACCGTCACACTGCGTGAAGTGCTGGAAACCCCGGTGATGCAAAACATGAAGTCCACCCTGGGGGTTGCGCTCGGCAAGGACATCGCGGGGGAACCCATTGCCTGCGACCTTTCCCGCATGCCGCATCTGCTTATTGCAGGCGCTACCGGCAGCGGTAAATCGGTATGCATTAACGCCATCATCAACTCCATCCTCTTCCGTGCATCCCCCAAGGAAGTGCGTCTGATTCTCGTGGATCCCAAGGTTGTGGAGCTGCAATGCTACAACGGCATCCCACACCTGCTGATCCCGGTGGTGAGCGACCCCCACAAAGCCGCCGGCGCGCTGGAATGGGCCGTGGCTGAAATGATGGAGCGCTATCGCAAGTTCACCGACAAGGGCGTGCGCGAAATCAACGGTTACAACCAGAAGCTGGAGGACGGCGAGGAATACATGCCCCGCATAGTCATCATCATTGATGAGTTGGCAGATCTGATGATGACTTGCCGCAAGGATGTGGAAGAACGCATTTGCCGCCTGGCGCAGTTGGCACGCGCAGCTGGCATCCACCTGGTGGTGGCCACCCAGCGTCCTTCTGTGGATGTCATCACCGGCCTGATTAAGGCCAACATTCCCAGCCGCATTGCCTTCAAGGTGTCCAGCTTTGTGGACAGCCGTACCATCCTTGACCGCCCCGGCGCAGAAAAACTGCTGGGCTACGGCGATATGCTCTATCTGCCCAACGGCGAGTTTACCCCCATCCGTGTGCAGGGCTGCTTCCTGTCCGACGGCGAGGTGAACCGCATCACTGATTTCATTCGCCAGACCAGCCCTGCAGAATATGATCCCAACGTCATTGAGCAATTGGAAAACATGGAGCGCGCTGTGGCCGATTCATCCCCGGACGATGTTTCTTCCTCCGAGGATGAAGCAAGCAGCGATGACAGTCTCCTGCAACAAGCCATTGAAATGACGGTGCAGGATGGGCAAACCTCCACCAGCATGCTTCAGCGGCGGCTGCGCATCGGCTATGCCCGCGCCGGCCGCCTGGTGGATGAAATGGAAAAGCGTGGCATCGTATCCCAAAAGGACGGTGCTAAGCCTCGCATGTGCCTGATCTCTCGAGACGAGTTTGAACATTTAAAACGCTCTGGTTCATTGGAGGAATGAGCAATGGCAAACATGATGGATTACCTTGCCTGGCGCGGTGACCTGACGGTGCAGCAAACTCCCTGGTGCATGGTGGACAGTCTCATCATGGCTTCTTTCAGTTACAATCCGCTTTCAAGCCTTCTGGCGGCGGAAAGCGCGGGTATTCCCCTGCGCGATCTTGCCCCCCAGCTGGATTTGAAGGAGCGCACCGGCAATCTCTACTTTGAGCAGTGGCGCAGCCTCCTTTACGCCATGGCGAACAGCACGCGCTTCAGTTCCATGCACATTCATGACTATGTGGACATCGTTGATGAAAAGCGCGCCATGCAGTTTTCTGCCGTTTCTGCGGATACGGAGGACGGCTGCACCTTTGTTGCCTTCCGCGGCACGGACAGCACGCTGGTCGGTTGGCGGGAGGACTTTAACATGTCCTACGAAAGCCCGGTGCCTGCCCAGGAATCCGCAGTGGATTATCTGGAGCGAATTGCCGCCCAGTCCACCCGTCCACTGCGAGTTTCCGGCCACAGCAAAGGCGGCAACCTGGCTGCCTATGCCGCTGCGCATGCCCGCATGGACGTGCAGGCACGCATTCAGAGCATTTACAGCTTTGACGGACCGGGTCTGGATGACGCAACCATGGCCAGCGAAGGCTACCAACGCATCCTGCCGGTGCTGCATTCCATCATCCCGCAGGCGTCTGTTGTCGGCTTTTTGATGAATTATCACCTAAACTACACCGTTGTGCGTTCCCGCTCCGTATCGCTGTGGCAGCATGATGCGTTCAAGTGGCAGATTCTCGGTCCGCGCTTTGAGGAGGGCGGCCTGACCAATACCAGCCGCCTGATGGACGAAACCGTGCACGAATGGCTCAAGGCCTGTGATGCAAAGCAGCGCAAGGTCTTTGTGGAAACCCTGTTTGATGTCCTTTCCGCCACGGACGCCACCACCATCGCTGAGCTTTCCAGCGAAAAAATCAAATCCGTAGCCGTCATCCTCACCGCCATTCGCGACATGGAGCCGGAAACCCGCAAAATGTTCCTACATCTCATCAGCATGTTCCTATCCATGGCAGCGACCAACGCCCGCGGCATGTTCTCCGAACGGCAAAAGGAATTCCTTCAGGAAACCATCAATAAGCTTCGCCCTGAAGGGTGAATACTCTCCTTCTGCTTAACTTCCTTCTTTTCTAGGCATCCATCCTCGCCATAAAAAAGAACGGCTTTTGCCGTTCTTTAAAAATACAAGAATATTTATTGTTGTATTAAAGCCATCTCCATTGGCGATAGATGCAAGCATATTTATCTTTGTAACCGTTAATGACAAAGAATGAAACTCGGTATCGAGGGCGATTCACCTGATTCTTTATCTCAATATTGCCTCATAAATACCGATATTTCTTGATCTCGGCGTGTTTTCCGCACAAACAGCCACTATATAACTTCATGCAATTCCATACTACTCCACGCCGAAATGGTGTAAAAATGGTGTATGGAAAATCGGATTGCAGACGCGAAAATGACACACTACTACCGCCCCCAAAAATCGAATGAAAGCTCTGATGAAACACACAGCCATCGGCATGACCGTCCAACGGATATGCCGATGGTTGTTTCATTTTCTGCTTGACCTTTTGCATTCAAAGTTTCCAGTGATAGCATGATATTGTGACTAAATCCATTCTTCTCAACAACTCCGAATTAGCCTTGTGCTGGCATCGAACGTAGTGCATGGATTTTTTGTTTTGGGCGGTTTTGAGCAATACATTCGATGCCCTATATGCAGGGCAGGTCTTTGCACTTCACGGAATCGGACAACAACCAACCAAACCGCAAAAGGTCACGTAGAATCGTGCATCGGCTGCACGATGCCGTGAATCGCGGAACGATGTAATCTAAATACGTAAGCGGTAAATACTTTATGAATCCGGCAAGCATTGATTTTTCATGTCTGATTTCAAGCCCTTTTGCCAAAAAGCTCTGCGGATCCGAAAGTGTTTACGGCTTCATTAAAATTCGATCTTATCTTAATTCATTTGTCGAATTTTGTATTTTATCAGTTATAGCTTATATTTTTGTAATTTCTCCATTGAGTTTCAATCGTAAATGTGATATACTGTGGTCAGCCACGGAAGGAGGGTGAAGTTTTATGATTAAACGCGAACTGTATATGAGCCGTATCCGTCCGTTCATCGGAACGGAGCTGGTCAAGGTCATGACCGGTATCCGCCG
>CAKUFA010000046.1 GCA_934647165.1 uncultured Clostridia bacterium
GCCAAAGCCGAAACCATTCCTTGCATTTTTCACGGCCGTCAGCTTTGCTGACAGTGAAAAATGTAAATTCGACAAAGTGGCTTTGCCACTTTGTCGACACGCTGAGCAAAGCTGCTCCGGTACTTTTACCGGAGCAGCTTTGTTGATTCGATCGGGTAGAAAACCATGTTTTTTCAAGCTGCGGTATGGTCAACCCATGGTTCAGGCGTTCACAGTCGCCTTGTTTTGCTGCTCCTGTGCCTCCAGTTTGGGCTGATGATACTCCGCTTTCAGGTCATACTTCACGCTTTCCGGCGGCGTTTCCAGCTGTTCCGGATTGTTCAAGCAGGCCAGCATGGTCGAGAAAAAGCCCGCATAAAACGCGCCTGAGCACACCCGTTCATCCGCGGTGATTCCCAGCGGCAGCCAGCGCTTCAGCTTCACGTTGCCCTTCGCGTCCATGGTCACACCGCGCTCCACGGTACCCATGCCAAAAAACAGGCCGGTGGAACCGAAGTTGTAGATGTGGTGATTCACATGGTGCAGGCCAATGGATGCGTTGTTGGTGATGTACATGCCCGTGTGAAAGGGCAGGCCATCCAGCAGCGAACCGGGGCACAGCCCATATCGATCCAGCAAGCGCACAAGCGCCACCACCGCTGTGGCAAGGCCGGGCACAGCCAACACACCGCGTGCCAGCTTATCGGCAAAATTCTTTTGCTCAATGCCGCGGTTGGCCTCCACAACAGCCGCCATGCGGTCGCGCACGTCATAGATCGTGTCAGTCGGGTCAAACTTGATCTTCACAGCCGTTTCACCCATTTCAGGATCATGCGGATCCTTGAGCATGGTGAAGGACACCGTGCAGTTGGTGCGTGAATAGTACTGCTTGTTCATGATGAAGCGATTAACTTCCGGGTGTTGACTCACTGCGCGGACATAAGCCGCAACAATGATGTTCATGAACGTGATCCGCTCACCCTTGGCACTTTGCGATGCAATGTAGCGCGCCATCAGCTCGTAATCCAGCTTATGCTGAAGGAAAACCTGTGCGTCGCAGCGCATGGGCATCAGGTATGGAGTAATGCGCACAATGGGGTCAATGGTGGACAGCCTGCGGCCGTCCGGTCTGTAGCCGAACATGGAAGCCTCCTTTTGCAATGTGGTTGCCGCGGCAGAAAATGAGTGCAGAAAAAATGAAAAATGCCGCACTCTTATTTTACGCATTTACGCCCCATTGTCAAGGCAGCGCCAATGCGCGGCATGCCGCCAAGCCTGTGCGGCACATTTTTTTCGTTCACAAATTGTTTATTTGTTCCTAAGGTTTCCTTAAGGCAAGCTGTGTATGCTATGCCTGCAAACAAAAACCACTTTTGAAAGGAGCAGGAAGCAGCATGGATGCATCCGCAGCAAAAGTCCCGGCAAAGGAAGCCGCCGGAAAGAAAGAAAAGCCCAGGCGAAAATCTCGCCATATCTTCAGGAAGATCCTTGTTTTCGTGTTGATTCTGGCACTGCTGGCAGGCGCGGGCTGGTATCTTTTCCAATCCCTGCGCGCGGAATATACCGTGACGTATCAGCCTTACATGGCGTCCATCGGCACTATTTCCAACGCCTTGTCCTTTAACGGCACCTTGCAGGCTGTGAACAACGCAACCTATACCGCTGAAAGTGACGGCACCGTCAAAGCCATCTATGTCAAGGCGGGCGATCAGGTCAAAACAGGCGATAAGCTCATCCGCCTTTCCACCGGCCAACTGGTGAAGGCTGAGTTTGACGGCGAAGTGAATGTGATGGATTTGGCCGAAGGCGACGCTGTCGCAGCAGGCGCTACACTCTGCCAGGTGGTGGACTTTCAGCACATGAAAACAAGCATCCGCATAGACGAATATGATATCAACTCCGTCCATGTGGGCGACGCCATCCGGGTGACCACCACGGCCAACGAAAAGACCTTTGACGCAACCATCGCCGCAATCAACCACACCTCTTCCTCCAGCGGCTCTGTTGCCTACTATACCGCCACGGCCTTTGTGGATGTAGACAGCGAAGTGTATCCGGGCATGCAGGTAACCGTTACCCTCCCCCAGGAGGAAGCGCAGGATGTGGTGATCCTGAAGATGAATGCCATCAGCTTTGATGAGGATAATCAGGCTTTTGTCTACACCCGGGATGAGAATGGCGAAATGCAGAAAACTTACATCACCACAGGCGTCAGCAACGGCAGCTACACGGAAATCAAGGATGGGCTGCAAAGCGGCGATACAGTATATGCTGAAGTGGAAGCAGAAAGCAGCAGCGGTGTAAGCAACCTGTTCAGCAGCTTGTTTGGTCAGACGCAGTTTGCGGGCAATCCCGGTGGAAATGCCGGACGTGATGGAAAGGATTTCAATTTCGATCCCGGTAATTTCGATCCCGGTAATATGCCCAGCTTTAACGGTGAAAGCGGAGGCCGCGGCAGCTTTGGGGGTGGCAGGCAATGACAGCCGACGCCTTCTTTGAAATGAAGGATATAAACAAATACTATCAGATGGGCGAAGAGCCGGTGCATGTGCTGAAAGATATTAACCTGACCATCGAAAAAGGCGAGTTTCTTTCCGTGCTTGGCCCCTCCGGCAGTGGCAAATCCACCCTGATGAATATCATCGGCTGCCTGGATGTACCCACCTCCGGAGAATATGTGCTCAACGGCACCGAAGTAGATACGCTGGGCGAAAAAGAGTTGGCGCGGATCCGTTCCAGAGAAATCGGCTTCATTTTCCAAAACCATCAATTGCTGCCAAGGCTCACCGCACTGAAGAATGTGGAGCTCCCCCTCATTTACGCAGGCGTTTCGCCAAGAGAGCGCAAGCAGCGTGCAAAGGATATGCTGGCGCGGGTCGGCCTGGCGGATAGGATGGATCACTACCCCAACCAGCTTTCCGGCGGCCAGTGCCAGCGCGTGGCCATTGCCAGAGCATTGATTGGCAGTCCGTCCATTCTTCTGGCTGATGAGCCTACAGGCGCGCTAGATCAGAAAACAGGCCGCCAGGTGATGGAACTGTTCCATGAACTGCACGCGGAAGGCCGTACCATCATCATGATTACGCACGATATGAATATTGCGCAACACGCCCGGCGGGTAGTGCATATCATTGACGGCGTAATGACGGAAGGAGACGGCATAACCGATGCTTAAGCAATTCAAGTCCTTTTTGACCATGCTGGCAGAATGCTTCACCATGTCGGTGCGGAACATCGTTTCCAACAAAGTGCGCAGTATGCTGACCATTCTGGGCATTCTGATTGGCGTCACCGCCGTCATTGCTCTGATTACCACGGTGGGCGGCTTCAGCAACTCGCTCTCCTCCAGTTTTTCCGGCATGGGCGCGGGTACCCTGAGCGTCAGCATCACCGGCAACGAGCTGAAGAGCGGTCTTGATGAAAATGACATGGACACGCTCGCCTCCCTGGACGCGGTAGACGGCGTTACGCCGTCCGTATCCCTGCGCGCCCGCGTTTCCCACAGCGGCAAGTATGAAACAGGCATCACGGTTTCCGGCAAGAACGCTTATTATTTCTCCGTGAATCCGGACACCGTAAAGCGCGGTCGGGCGCTAAACAAAATTGATGATGAGAACAGCACCTTTGTATGCCTGATCAATCAGGACTTGATGGAAGAGCTGTTCTACGGTGTCAATCCCATTGACCAGACCATGTATATTGACGGCGTGTCCTTCACTGTGGTTGGCATTTTGAATGACGATGCCAGTGAAAGCGTCAGCGATATGTTAAACGGCAGTCCTGATATCCTGATTCCTTACACCACGGCCATGAAGCTGAACAGCGTCAGCGAAGTTACGTCTGCCACCATCTATCTGGCAGAAGGCATTCCCTCCGATACGGCCACAAGCGTACTGGAGGACACGCTGGACGCCATGTTCAGCTACGAGGATGACACCTACACCATCACCAGCATGTCCTCCATTGAGGACACCATGAACAGCATGCTTTCCATGGTATCCACCCTGTTGACAGGCATTGCCTCCATCGCCCTGATTGTGGGCGGCATCGGCATTATGAACATGATGCTCACCACCGTCACAGAGCGCACAACGGAAATCGGCCTGAAGAAGGCTATTGGCGCTTTACCCTGGCAGATCCAGGTGCAGTTCCTGTCGGAAAGCTTCATGCTCAGCCTGATCGGCGGATTGATGGGCGTTGTGCTTGGCCTGCTGCTGAGCCTTGTGATGTGCCAAAGCATGGGCGCAGCCTTCACCATCAACTATGGCGCTATTGCCCTGGGCGTTGGCTTTTCCGCAGCGGTTGGTTTGATTTTCGGCTGGGCTCCCGCACGGAAAGCCAGCCGACTAAATCCCATTGATGCTTTGCGTTCCGTATAAACAGAAAGAGGTGCACAGATTGATGAACAAGCTGATTCACAACATTTTTTCCGTCCTCACCGCAGGACTTCTCCTCTGCTCCGCAACGGCCTACGCCGTGGCCGACACGGCAGAGCTTGACGGAACAGTCGTAAACACCAAAGCAACGCCGGTTACAGTTTCTTATACAGGCGCCATTGCGTCACTGCCCATTGCAGCAGGCGAGACCGTAGCAGCAGGCGATACCCTGGCTGTGCTGAAAACCACCAAGGTCTACGCAACTCAGTCCGGTACAATCCGTCTTTTCGGCCAAGCAGGCGACAGTGCGTCCCTGCTGACGGAACATTACGGCGCTATGGCCTACATCGAGCCGGATGTGGCCTTCACCATTTCCGCCTCGACCCGCAATGCCTATGACAGCGAGGAGACGAAAATCATCCACCCGGGCGAAAAGGTATACCTCAAGTCCTCCTCAACCTCTTCCCATGTTGGCACAGGCATCGTCACCCAGGTGAGCGGCACAAGCTATACCGTGGATGTGCAGGAAAGCAATTTCGAGGCCAGCGAAGTCGTTTATGTATACCGTGATGAACAATACACTTCGGAACAGCGTATTGGCCGCGGTTCCACAACGCGCAGCAGCTATACCACCGTTGAAGGGAGCGGTATCATCGTCCGTTACTGCGTGGAGAACGGCAGCCATGTAAACATTGGCGACGTGCTGTTTGAAACCCTTGAAGGCGACTTTGCAGGCTACGATGTGGATCTGACCGATGTGAAAGCGCCGTTTACCGGCATTGTCAGCGAATTGGCCATAAGCCTTGGCAGCAGCGTCACCGCAGGAGATACCATTTGTACCCTGTATCCCGCTGACGGCATGCGCGTGGAAGCCGCTGTCAGTGAAGAATATTTGCAGGATTTCCCGGTTGGAACGGCAGTACAGGTTCAGTTTACCTATGCAGATGGCGGCGGCATGAGCGTTGGCGGCACGGTGGAGCATGTGTCTTCCGTGAATGCAGACACCGATGCAGCCAGCAGCAGCGAGGCCACCTACACCGCACTTATCCGCCTGGACGACACCAACAATGTGCGCTACGGCATGACAGTAACCGTCACTAAATAATCGATCCCGATTTTCTCGCGATGCGTCCCCCGAACGCGGATTTTCCGGTTGCGGGGGACGCATTTTTGCAGGAAATTTCCTTTGCAGTCAGCGATACTCCATCGTTTGTACGCCATCAAGCCATTCGATATTTTTGCCGCATGTTCATACGCTGGTTACAAACAGATGGTATGATAAAGGCGAGGTGGTATGCATGTTGCTTTTGCTGGCAGAGGATGAACCTGCCATGGCGGAGGCTGTCACAGCCTATCTGCAATACTGTCATTTTGAAGTGGACTGGGTAGACAATGGCCTGGATGCGCTGGCGCATGCCCGGAGCAAAGCGTATGACGGCCTGATCCTCGACATCATGATGCCCGGCATGGACGGCATCACGGTGCTGAAAACGCTCCGGCAAGAAGAAAACACCGTGCCGGTGCTGTTGCTCACCGCCAAAGGCGAAATACGGGACAAAGTCGAAGGGTTTGAATCCGGCGCAGACGATTATTTGCCCAAGCCTTTTGCCATGGAGGAATTGGTTGTGCGGATCAAAGCCATGCTGCGCCGCGGAACTGTGCTGCGCCCGGAGGAATTGCGCTATCAGGATCTGCTCCTGAGCCGAGAAACGTGTGCACTGACAGTCGGCAGCGTATCCTGCCCGCTCAGTCGAAGGGAATATCAGCTGATTGAGTGGTTTATGCGCAACCCCGGCTTATATTTCTCCGCTGATACGCTGCTTGATCGTGTATGGGGCGCAGATGCAGATGTGGAGCAGGGCACGGTATGGGTGCATGTTTCCTATCTGCGAAAAAAGATGGAAAAGCTTTGCGCCAAGGCTGTTATTCGTTCCAAACGGGGCATTGGCTATGCATTGGAGAAAGCAGAATGAAACGATATTATCGAAACCGGATCATCCTGGGCGCCATGGCATCCTTTTTGTTTCTGCTTGTGATTGCCGTATCCGGCATCGGATTGAGCAGTTATCATCAGCTGGAAAGTGAAACCGATGATTTCATCGCTTCCCTGCTGGATGGCAGCGATGATCGCCCAGGCACATTCAGGCAACCGCCACCCTTCTCTTTCTTCGGTTACACCCACGGGCAGCGCCGCTTTCTGTCCGGTCTCTATGATCTTTCTCTTGCGGAGGATGGCCGTATCCTGCGCATGGACGGCCACGGTTTGACGGAGGATGAGGATGCAGAAGCAACTGTGCAGCAACTGGTTCTTCAGGCATTGCAGCTTGGGGCAGACAAAGGGAAAATCGAAGCATACAAATATGCCATGCGCCGCATGGAAGATGGCACCATCCGATTCATTTTGCTGGACATGTCCATCCAGCTCCAATCCCTGTACAACATGCTGGAAAACGCGCTGATGGTCAGCTGCCTGCTGCTGGCGCTGCTCTTTCTGATTCTCATTCCCATATCCGGCAAAGTTGCTTCCACCTTTGTTGAATACAGTGAAAAGCAAAAACAGTTTATCACCGATGCCGGGCATGAGCTGAAAACGCCGGTAGCCATCATTCGCGCCAATCTGGATGTGCTGGAACTGACGCAGGGAAAAAGCAAATGGAGCGAGAACATTCAAGGACAGGTGAAACGGCTTGAAGTGCTGATCCCTCAAATGGTGATGCTCTCCCGCCTGGAAGAGGAAAACAACGGATTGAAACTTGAACCTGTTCAGCTTTCATCCCTGTTGGAGGAGGAATGGCAAAGCTATCTTCCGGCCATGGCCACCAAACATTTTGCACAAAGCAAGCAGATTCCGGAGCATCTCAGCATGACCGGCAATGAGGAGAGTCTTCGCCAGATGTTCCGCCTGCTCATGGATAACGCGGTTCAATACACCCCCGACGGCGGCACCATCGCGCTTTGCGTCAGCCAGGACAGCAAGTGTGTGTTGGTCAAGCTGAAAAACACCGTGGATGGTTTTCCGGCGCAAAAACCGGAGGAACTGACCGAACGATTCGTCCGCGGTTCCACAGCCAGAACCCAGAAAACAGGCGGCAGCGGCATCGGCCTGGTAGCCGTGAAACGCATTGTGCAAATCAATCACGGAAAGCTGAAAATCGAATACGTGGAACCCAACTGGTTTGAAGTAAGCATGGTTTTCAAATTATCCTAACCGCATCCCGAAAGCAACCTCGCGGCATTCTCTTCCGATACTCCGGTGCTCGATTAGCGACCTCCGGAGTTCTTTTTTATTGCAAAAAAGTGCGCACATAATCCTCTTTTTATGGATACCGAAAGTTCGGAATCGCTGCTGCTCCGTTTATCTTGCCATTCCAGTGGTGCCATCTCTACGGCGACTACCTGCTTCCCGACCTGACCATCCCAGATGAATCCATAACGCTTGGAAAATATGGCAGGCTGCACAAGACTTATCTTAAGGCAATACCGCACAAATGAGTTGGTGCGGAGGCGAATGAATTTTTCGTCAGATGCAATGGCAGATTTTGAAGGTTTACTGGAGGTAAATCGAAAAATCTGCAAGCAGCAGATGGCGGAAAAGGCATCGCCTACGCTGCCAACGAATTGTGCGGTATTGCCTTAAAGAGCATAAGCCCATTCTGTACAATACCCTGGTGCTTTCCGGCAAACTGACGGAACACCTTGTCGGCGTAGATACCGAGTGCCGGGAACGCCTTGAAACCTTCCTGCCGCAAATGATGCGGCAGGAAGGGGTTGACGAAGCGCTCAAAGCGCGCAACCAGATGGAATGGGTGCGCAGGATGAACAGCATCCAGAATTGAGCAGAAGAAATCCTGCTGAACGAACTGGTTTACGCTTAAACCACAGAGTCGGAGAGAGGTCTGAAACGAGAACAGTTTCTCCAAGAGAATATACTGAGATAAATGGTCAGTACACGGTTGTTGTCAACACGCAGACCGGTGGCATTGAAGACCTGAGCAACGAATCCTCGCTGGATGGCAACGGTTAATCTGCAAAGCCGGGAAGATTGCTTCTTCCCGACCTTGTTCACAAAGATCACCATGGATGTCAAGCACCCCGGAAATCCCTCTGCGCAAGGGATTTCCGGGGTGCTTTTGCATGACTTTCACAAGGATTTTCGAACCAACATCACAGGAATTTCAGCTTCAGTAAAATCCAGCGTGAAGGAAATATTTTCGCCAGCCATTTCAAAAGGTAATTCCGTCTCCGTGCCGTCCAAGGCGATCAATATCAGTCTCTTACCCTGCATCACCGCCGCAGGCAGCGTGACCTTCACCTTCCCCGTTGGATTGGTAAGCTTTCCCGCGCGTTCGAAGGCCACGCTCAGGTATTCCTGATTCACACGCGCAACCAGCTCTCCCCCCGGCAGCTTCCCAGTCACAGCTGTCGCAAAAGCCTTTTTGACCAGCTCCAGACGCTCGCCGTTTTCCACATTACCGCATACCGGGCAGAACACTATGCGACCATTCTCCACCATGCAATCAAATTTCTGGCAAGCGGTCTTACCCGCATGCTTGCAGCCTTCCCGCAGACAACCTGCGCTATGCGTGCTGTCGGCGTTAGGCATCCATTCGCCATACCAGTGATTACGCTGAGGAACGATGGTATCGGTATACGTATCCTTACAGCGGGCACAGGTGTGCAGGGTATAACCGTCTGCTTCGCAGGTAGGCTTCACAATGGTATTTTGATAATTGTGGTTCAAGGCGGGCAGCTCCGCATAGGTGGTATAATCACAGCGGGAGCAGGTGTCGTATTCGTTCCAGCCGATCTCAAGGCAAGTAGCCGCCTTTGCGTTGTGGTGCACCTTGTCGTGGTTGAGCGCGTTCAGCTCCTGATAGGTGGTGTAGTCGCAGCGAGAGCAAGTCTGATAGGCATCCCAGCCGATTTCCGTGCAGGTTGGAGTCTTTGCCGCGTGCTTCTCAATGTCATGATTCAGTGCGGGGATGTCCTTCCTAGTGGTGTAATTACAGCCCTCGCGCTTGCAGGTTTCGTAGGCATCCCAGCCGATCTCGGTGCAGGTCGGAGCCTTTGCGTCATGCTTCACGATTTCGTGCTTCAGGGCAGGAATTTCCTTGTAGGTGGTGTAATTACAGCCATCGCGCTTGCAGGTTTTGTAGGCATCCCAGCCTTTTTCAAGGCAGGTCGCCGCTTTGGCTTTGTGATGCTCGACGTCGTGGGCGTTCGGGTCGGTATTGCCGTAAGGACTATTGCAGACATCACAATAGGCCGGTGACACGCAGGTCGCCGTACCGCCGGAGCAGTCCTGCGTTTCGGCGTGGCTGGAATCGTTCTTGCAGGTGCGGGTGTGCGTTCCGTTGCCATTCGATATCCATGCGCCCCAGTTGTGGGCGTTCCGGTCGAGTACACCGTATTGGCTATTGCAAACCTCGCATATGGCCTTAGACGCGCAGGTTGCCGTACCGCCGGAGCAGTCTTTCGTCTCAGTCTCATCGCACCCTTCACGCTGGCAGGTGCGGGTGTGCGTTCCGTCGCCATCCGATGTCCATGCGCCCCAGCTGTGTCCGGCAGCATTGCCGAAATAGCTCTTGCAAATATCGCAGTAGGCCCGTTCAGTGCAGGTCGCTGCAATGGATGCCTCATGGCGGGTTTGCCACCATTCTGTAACATTATTACAAACATGACACAAAATTTGTTCACAATGAAATCTATTATCCCAATATACATAGCCAAGGAATGTAGCCTCTTGCCAACAGCCACATGTACTACAGTTTAATTTAATCGCCAGTGCAGTATTTCCGACAGTGATGGACAGCAGTATTGCAATGATCAAGGCTGTGATCTGTTTGATTTTCATTTTCTTATTTCCTTCCCGAAAATCGGAATTTCAGTTCTCCTTCAGTTCGAACTGCACGGACAGCGATGCAAGCAGCGCATCCATGACCTTCCTTGCCTCGGCGCGCACATCGACTGCAACCGCGAAAGCGATGATCTGCTCGCGTTCCTTTTCAGGCACCTGAAACACGCTCAGGCTCATGCTGAGGAAGCGCCGGATTTTTCGCTCCAACGTGAAGTACGGGTCGCACTTTCTAGCCATGAAGCCGCGCATCATGCTCGCTGTACCCAGCTCCATCTCGTAAAAATCGCTCTCGGCACATCCGGGCATATACGCGCCAAAGGCCGCCTGCAGCTCGGCTGTTGTGCGCCGGTGGATGATTTCCACCGTAGCCGGGAATGTGTACGCCTCTACGTACACGTCCCGTAGGTTCTCGCTCAGCTCAGTCATCGCCAGCTGCAGCGCCGTTTCTGCTGCGTAGATGTACACTGGAGAGGGTGCGTTCGCTGCAAGTGGTTTCACTGCGCCAAACTGCCTGCCGAACATCATGCCAATCAGCTCGGTCAGCACGCCGTCCTTCGTATGAAAAATGTTCTGAAACGATCCGGCGGACACATCTGCCTCCTTCAGAATCTCCGCCACCTTCGTGTTTGTATAACCTTTCTCCAGGAAGAGCCGGACGCATGCAGCCAGTATCCGCCGCTTTGCCTCATGGCTGTCATACCTTCTTGCCATTCACATTCATTCCTTGTTGAATTGTTTTTCAACCCAATTATACATTAGTGTTATACGCATGTCAAGGAAAATAACGAGTACGGCATTACGATTTATCAGAGCTTCAGGTTGCTGAAACAAACGCTGCCAGCTATGCCTGGTTTGTTTTTCTGAAAGCACAAATGATTGGCTGCCTGCATCGCTTCTGTGTTCCCTTGCTCTGCTTTTTCTAATTTTCGCAGAAATGATTGATCATGTCGATGTCCTGCCAATACGGCCAGCAGTCGCTTTTCCATGCAGATTTTCCTCTTTTTCTTCGATGCTGTAGCGCTTGCATTTTTTCATCCTCTTTCCGATTGTGCTGCCAGTACAATCGCGATATAATTAAATTGCAGCGGACAGAAAGTGCAAGAAGGATGATCGAGGTGTATTTTACCTACGGAGAAGCCGAACTTGAATATTTGCGCAAAAAGGACAAGCGGCTCTGCACAGTTATTGACCACATAGGGCCTATTAAGCGTGCAGTGGATCCGGATTTATTCTCATCTGTCATTCATCACATCATCGGGCAGCAAATTTCAACCAAGGCACAGGCAACCATCTGGCAGCGGATGCAGGATGTGCTTGGTACTGTAGATGCCGAGACCATTCTCGCAGCGGGGGTTCCGCTGCTGCAAGGATTTGGCATGACTTTCCGCAAAGCTGCGTACATCATGGATTTTGCCGAAAAAATTCATACTGGCGCATTTGATTTGGATGCTGTGCAGCACATGAGCGACGAGGACGCAATTCAGGCATTAAGCAGTCTGAAAGGCATTGGCACCTGGACAGCCGAAATGATTCTTCTTTTTTGCATGCAGCGCCCTGATATTTTCAGTTATGATGATCTTGCCATTCAGCGTGGTTTACGCATGGTGTATCATCATCGAAATATTGACCGACAATTGTTTGAAAAGTATCGCCGCCGCTTCCAACCCTATGGCAGCGTTGCGAGTCTGTATCTATGGGCAGTGGCTGGCGGGGCTATTCCGGAGATGAAAGATTATCAGGCGAAATTGGGCGGAAAGGCTGCCCGGAAGCATTCTCGATCCGTTTGAAAGCTGCAAGATTGCGGTTTGCCTGGAATTTCGATTCGATAGGATATTGGCCGAGCACAAATTTGCGGATCCCCACTCTGCTTTTCGAGGTGTAAACGATGATTTTTACCCAGCATTATGATTCTCCAATAGGCGGCATTCTGCTGGCAGCAGATGAAATCGGGCTGACCGGACTATGGTTTGATGGCCAGAAGTACTTTGCCCGTGGTCTGCCCATGGAGCGCATTCAGCAAAATATACCTGCGCTGGCGGAAGCCCAGCGTTGGCTGGCCATCTACTTTTCCGGCCGAGAACCGGAATTTACGCCGCCGCTGCACCCTGTTGGCTCCGCGTTCCGTCAGGCGGTCTGGGACATACTTTTGCATATTCCCTATGGCCAAACAACGACCTATGGCAAAATTGCCCGGCAGCTTGCAGAAAAGCTGGGTCTTTCCCAGATGTCTGCACAGGCAGTTGGCGGCGCGGTCGGGCACAATGAAATATCTATTATCATTCCGTGCCATCGCGTGGTCGGCACAAACGGCAGCCTGACCGGATATGCCGGCGGAATCGGCAGAAAAATGCAGCTGCTGGAATTGGAGCATACCGACATGACCCGCTTTTTTGTGCCGAAGAAAGGATCTGCACCTTCATCATTTTCCGGTCATCACCCTTCTTTAGGAAGCAAGGTTCCCTGACCTGTATGTAAGACGGCAACCATCCGGAACGTACCGCCACAGGCACAGAATTTTCCAACAGCATGTTGTCTGCAAGGCACGCCAAATCCATGAAATTTTCAATTAAGGCAATACCGCACAAATGAGTTGGTGCGGAGGCGAATGAATTTTTCGTCAGATGCAATGGCAGATTTTGAAGGTTTACTGGAGGTAAATCGAAAAATCTGCAAGCAGCAGATGGCGGAAAAGGCATCGCCTACGCTGCCAACGAATTGTGCGGTATTGCCTTAAATTCAACTTCAACAGGCCTTTGCTGAACAGGCCGCTGCGTCTGAGAGCAACTGCATGCACTTTTCCCAAAGGATTACCTTGACTGCGTCGGCCAGAAAGCTACCGCATGAAGGCCGACGCTGTGCTGGAAGCAGCTGCCGGAACCTATACCTGTGGCCGGGCAATTGCCTCGCATGCCGGAAGTATCGTCTGCTCGGACATGCCGTGGATTATGCTGGTTATTGGAAAGGCAGAAGCCGAAAAAGCCAGTCTTACCAACATGACCTTTATGCTTGGGGATGCCTTGGCTTTCTCTCTTAGGTGAACATTTTCCCGCTAAAGATTACTGTCCACCATAGCCGATTCGGCTTCTATCATCCATTTTGATTTCGTGATCTTCCAATAAAAAAACGAATAGAAGCAGCGGCAGAGTCTTTTTTGACAGCCCTACCGCTTTTCCCAGGCCGAGTCAATATCCCGTTGACAGACGCTGCGGCTTATGTCATATTTTATCTTATCAGGAAATAGAAAACGGCGGAGAAGGGGAAAAACCTTTCTCCGCCGTTTTGCGTCATCATAAGTATCTGCCGGTGATGCTGTCCTTGTTTTCCCTGATCTCCTGCGGCGTGCCGCTGGCAACAATCTGACCGCCGGCTTCTCCACCGCCCGGACCCATATCGATGACATAGTCGGCGTTATGGATCACATCCAGGTCATGCTCGATCACAATCACGGTTGCGCCATTGTCAATAAGCGCCTGAAAAACGCCCAGCAGCACCCGCACATCCAACGGATGCAAACCGATAGACGGCTCATCAAATACGAATACCGAATCCGTCTGGGTTTTTCCGATCTCGCTGGCCAGCTTCAGCCGCTGCGCTTCGCCGCCAGACAGGCTGGGTGTTTCCTCGCCCAGTGTCAGATAACCGAGACCCAGCTGTTTCAGAATATGCAGCTTCTGGCTGACGGTTTTCATATCCTTGCAGAAGTCAATGGCAGTGTTCACATCCATGTCCATCAGCTCCGGCAAGGACGCGGACGCGCCTTCTTTGTTTCTCAGCTTCACATCATAGGCGGCGCGGGCATAGCGGGAACCACGGCAGTCCGGACAGGGAATGTTCACATCCGGCAGAAACTGCACATCCAGACTAACCTCACCCGTTCCATCGCAGCCAAGGCAGCGCAAAGAGCCGGTATTATAGGAGAAATCGCTCGCCTTATAGCACTTATCCTTCGCGTCAGCGGACTTTGCATACAGCTTCCGCAGCTCGTCATGAATGCCCGCATAGGTCGCCACTGTGGAGCGGACATTGATCCCAATGGGCGTTGCGTCAATGAGCTTGACATGGGCAATACCCTTGGCCTCAACTTCACGGATATGCGTGGGCAGAGCGCTGCCGCCGATCTTCGCTTCCAGCGCGGGGATCAGGCTCTCCAGCACCATGGTGGTCTTGCCGGAGCCGGACACGCCGGTAACAACGGTGAGCCGTCCCTTGGGAATGTCCACCTCCAGCGGTTTGACCGTGTGAATCTGAAAAGTGGACAGATGAATGGTGCCGTTTGCAAACAGTTCTTCTTTTGCGGTGCAGGTGCGCAGTTTGGTTTCCGCTTTTCCTGACAGGAATGGCCCGATCTGCGAAAGGGGGTTTTCCTCGACTGTGGAAATTGTCCCTTCAGCAATCACCTGACCACCTTTTGCGCCCGCCTCCGGGCCCATTTCGATGATCCAGTCGGCTTCCTTCAGAATCTGCGTATCGTGATCCACCAGAATGACGGAGTTGCCGTCGGCGACCAAGTCGTGCATCACGCCGGTAAGACCCACGATGTTGGATGGATGCAGACCGATGGACGGCTCATCCAGCACATACAAGACGCCTGTCGTGCGGTTGCGGACGGCACGGGCAAGCTGCATCCGTTGCCGTTCACCAGTGGAGAGCGTAGACGCAGAGCGGTCAAGCGTCAGATAGCCCAGCCCCAAATCCATCAACCGTTTGGCCGTGCTTTGGAACGCTTCGCAAATACTCTCAGCCATCGGACGCATTTCCTCCGGCAGACTACCGGGAACGCCCCGCACCCAATCCACCAGCTCCGAGAGCGTCATAGCGCAGGCTTCATCCAGTGAAATGCCCCGCAGCTTCGGTGCGCGGGCGGCGGTGGAAAGGCGTGTGCCGTGACAATCCGGGCAGATGTCTTCTTTTAAAAACTTTTCCACCCGCTTCATGCCTTTTTCATCCTTGACCTTGGAAAGAGCGTTTTCTACAGTATAAACGGCATTGAAATAGGTAAAGTCCAGATCTCCGGCTTGACCGGTATTTTTATTGTGATAGAAAATGTGTTTTTTCTCCGCCGGGCCGTGGAACACAATGTCCTTTTCCTGGTCAGTCAGGTCACGGAACGGCACATTCGTGCGCACACCCATCTCACGGCAGATGTCGGTCATTAGCGACCACATCAGGCTGTTCCACGGGGCGACGGCGCCCTCATCAATGGTCAAGGAATCATCCGGCACCAGCGATGCCATATCCACGGTATGCACCGTTCCCGTTCCGCCGCACTTGGCGCACGCGCCCTGTGAATTGAATGCCAGCTCCTCAGCGGATGGCGCATAGAAATGTACGCCGCACTCCGGGCAGACCAGTTCCTTTCCTGCTGCAACAGCCAAGGATGGCTTCAAATAATGTCCGTTGGGACAGCGGTGACTGGCAAGGCGGGAATACATCAGCCGCAGACTGTTTAATAGCTCCGTTCCAGTGCCAAATGTGCTGCGGATCCCCGGCACACCGGGACGCTGATGCAGCGCCAGTGCGGCGGGGACATACAGCGCTTCATCCACGCTGGCCTTGGACGCCTGCGTCATTCTGCGTCGGGTGTAGGTAGATAGGGCTTCAAGGTAGCGGCGTGACCCCTCGGCATACAGCACACCAAGCGCAAGGGAGGATTTACCAGAGCCGGACACGCCCGCAATGCCAACGATCTTCCCC
>CAKUFA010000047.1 GCA_934647165.1 uncultured Clostridia bacterium
TACTTGATGGTGCGAACCATCTGGCTGGTGTAGCTGTTCTCGTTGTCGTACCAGGACACAACCTGCACCTGATAGGTATCGTCGTCCAGCTTGGCAACCATGGTCTGGGTCGCATCGAACAGGGAGCCGTACTTCATGCCGATCACATCGGAAGACACGATCTGCTCCTCGTTGTAACCGAAGGACTCAGAAGCCTGGGCCTTCATGGCGGCGTTGACGGAGTCAACCGTCACATCGGCGCCCTTCACAACAGCCACCAGAATGGTGGTGGAGCCGGTGCACACAGGCACGCGCTGTGCGGAACCGATCAGCTTGCCGTTCAGTTCGGGGATCACCAGGCCGATGGCCTTGGCAGCGCCGGTGGAGTTCGGCACGATGTTCTGCGCGCCGGCACGGGCACGACGCAGATCGCCCTTGCGATGCGGGCCGTCCAGGATCATCTGATCGCCGGTGTAAGCATGCACGGTGGTCATGATGCCGCTCTGGATCGGATACTTATCGTTCAGAGCCTTGGCCATGGGCGCCAGGCAGTTGGTCGTGCAGCTGGCAGCGGAAATGATCTGGTCATCCGCGGTCAGGGTGTTGTTGTTCACGGAATAAACGATGGTCTTCAGATCCTTGCCAGCGGGGGCAGAAATGACGACCTTCTTCGCGCCGGCGTTGATGTGCGCCATTGCCTTATCCTTGCTGGTATAGAAACCGGTGCACTCCAGCACAACGTCCACATCCAGCTTGCCCCAGGGGCAGTTGTTGGCATCCTTCTCGGCATAGATCTTGATTTCCTTGCCATCCACCACGATGGAATCCTCGGTGGCGGACACGGTGTGCTTGTTCTCGCCGATGTGGCCGCAGTAGGAACCCTGCGCGGTATCATACTTGAGCAGGTGAGCCAGCATCGCGGGAGAAGTCAGGTCGTTGATCGCGACCACTTCATATCCCTCAGCGCCAAACATCTGACGGAAAGCCAGACGGCCAATGCGGCCAAAGCCATTGATAGCAACCTTCACTGCCATTGAAATTACCTCCTTGTTGTTCACATGGTTTTACCAACAATGATTGTACCCAATTCTGCCGTATTTTGCAATAGCCAAAGCGCTTTTTTAACGGAAATTGTGAAACAATTCACGTTAAATGTCCCATGGAACGTGGTGGAAAAGATTTCGAGAGAGGCTGAAGGCGCTTTATGGGAGAGAGAAGGCAATTTTTTTAATACGGTGTTGGACAGGGAATGGAATATTCTTTACGGCAAAAGGAAGGAAAGGCTTCCCTCGTTTGTTTGGGTTTGAGCTCTTTCTCCTTTGTCGAAATTTGCTTATGACGTGTTGTGGTTTGAATTTTCCCCAATCCTGTGGAAAACCTGTTGATAACGTGGAAAACTTCTCCCTTTGATATGCGGAAAACCCCTACCATTCCCCATTTTTCAACTTTCCACAGCCTGGTATCCACTGGGTGTTTATGCTGTTTAAAAGTGCTCGCTTACACCCCTCCTTCCTCTCTTTTCTGCCTCCTGCTTTGGAATTTTTCCTGCCTCTTTCTTCTCCTTTGGGCAGGAATCATTCCCCCTTTTCGGGAATATATCTTGAAGGGACTGGTTTTCCCCTTTTTCTCCAGATGGAGAAGGGCGTTTTCCAGATCCTTTCCCCATACGCAAATCCAGTCGCCGCCTGGCCGGAAGAGGCTTTTCCACAGTGTTCACAGCCCCTACTACGACGACGATTTATAGGATTCTACTATCCACTTAGGAAGCGAGGTCGATCCCATGCTCTTTACCATGAACGCCCAGGACCTCCTGGACGGCCTGAATACCGTCACGCGCGCCCTGGCTGCACGCCCCGCCAAGCAAATCCTTGAAGGGGTTCTTGTCTGTGCTGATGAAAATGGCATTACCCTCACCTGTTCGGATGGAAGCCTTTCCATTGAATCTACGCTCACGGCTGAAGTAAAGGAAATCGGCCGCGTGGTGCTGCCCGGCAAGCTGTTTACCGAACTTGTGCGGAAGCTGCCGGGGGGTTCGGTAACCATTAAAGTAGGAGATAATCATGCGGCAAGCATTCGCTGCATGTCCTCCCGCTCCAACCTGGCAGGAATGAACGCCATGGAATACCCGGAGATGGCGGAAGTTTCCTCCGGTGTAGCTGTACAAATCCAGCAAAATCGTCTGCGGGACATGATCTCTCGTGTTGTGTTTGCCATTGCGGTGGATGAAACGCGGCAGATTCTGACCGGCTGCTTGCTGGAAGTGAGCCCTGATGAAGCGCGGCTGGTAGCACTGGATGGATACCGGCTTGCTATGCAGAAGCTTTTCCAGCCTTTTCAGCTGCCGGATGGCACTGAAAATCTACGCGCAGTGATTCCGGGCCGTGTGCTCAACGAGCTGAGCAAGATTCTGCCGGAAGATGAAACCTTCTGCACCCTTTTGTTTGACAAGAACCGCATGCAGGCAAACTTCGGCAACACGCGGCTGTCCACCGTGCTGCTGGCGGGGGAGTTCATTGACTATCGAAAGATTTTGCCCCCGTCCTTCAAAACCATGGCGAAAGCTAACCGCACCGAGGTGCTCAACGCCATTGATCGTGCCAGCCTGATGGCACGGGAAGGCAAGAATAATCTGATTCGCATGAGCTTTGAGCAGGATAAGCTTTCCATTTCCTCCTATGCGGAAATGGGTGACGTGCTGGAGGAGGTCAATGTCAGCCTCACCGGTGATCCGTTGGAGATTGCTTTCAATGCCAAGTATCTGTCCGATGTAATTCGCAACGTGACGGATGAAGAGCTGTGCATGAAGTTCAACAGCAATGTGTCTCCCTGCGTGTTCTGTCCCACGGAAGGCGATCAGTATCTTTATCTGATTTTGCCGGTGCGCGTATTCCAGTAAAGGCACAAGGAAGAAATGGAAGGCTGCTTTTTGAAAAAAGAGCATAAGGGAGGGAGCTTTCACAATAAGGCTCCCTCCCTTAACCGTTAGAGATCGCACTTTCTTGGAGGCACCATGATTGTCGAGTGCTTAAAACTTCGAGATTTTCGGAATTACGGGGAATTGGAACTGCGGCCGCATCCGGGAATCAACTTGCTTTTCGGACAAAATGGTTCTGGTAAAACCAACCTGTTGGAAGCGGTTCACTATTGTGCCTTAGGGCGAAGCCATCGCACTAGCCAGGATCGCGAGGTCGTGCGCAAAGGATGCGATGCATCTGCCGTTGGTGTGACGGTAGCGCGAAGCACCGGCCGCCATGAAATTGCAGTCAAACTGATGCCCAACGGAATAAAACGCAAACAAGTGTTCGTTGATCGAAAACGCGCAACACGCCTCTCGGACATGATGGGCCGCTTGCAATGTGTCATTTTTTCCCCGGAGGATCTGATGCTTGTGAAGGACGGACCTGCCTTGCGCCGGCGTTTTCTTGATATGATGCTGTCGCAGATGTCCACAGCCTATTTTCTTGCATTGCAGCAATATCAAAAGGCATTGGATCAGCGAAATGCACTGCTTCGCGACGCGCGGAAGACAGGGCGCATGAATATTGCTTTGATGGATGCCTTTGAACAAGGAATGGCCGAACATAGCGAGATGATTGTTCGCCAACGGAAACGGATTATTGATCAATTGGCAAGGGTTGCAGGTGATAAGTATGGTGCAATCAGTGGAAGGGAGCAGGAATTGTTTGCATTGAACTATCGGGCCTGCCTGCCGGACAGCACAGACTTTGTGACGAAAGCGCGAGAAATTCTTGCAAAGACACGGCAGGAGGATATGCTGCGCGGAACAACATCCTTCGGTGTGCATCGCGAAGATATGGATTTGCTGCTGATGGGACGTGACATGAAGCTGTTCGCCTCGCAAGGGCAGATTCGCACAGCCGTGTTGAGCATGAAGCTTGCACAGATGGAGATTTTTCAGCAGGAAAGCGGAGAAGAACCTGTGCTGCTGCTGGACGATGTAATGAGTGAGCTGGACATGACGCGCAGAAAGCGGTTGTTGCAGGAAATCAGCCATGTGCAAACCTTTGTCACCTGCACGGATGAATCAGATTTGGATGGGTGCGGAGAAAAGAGAACATATTTGGTGAGCATGGGCACTGATGGCTTGGCTGCGGTGAAAGAAAAAAATGCGGGGGAAACGGTAAGAAAAGCAGAAGAGGAAGAACCGAATTTTGAATGAGACTCGAATGTTTCACGTGAAACATTCGAGCTTTTTGAATAAAAAAGCAGAAAAGGGGAGACGCAATCAGAGCTAACAAGTAAAGAAAAGATGAAGAATGACTCATTAAAATAAAAAAGAAGAGAATCAAACAAAGAAATCATGAAAAAGGCAGAAAAATCAAGCAATACAATGCCACATGTAAATATAAATATATAATAAACAAGAAAACGAAAGAAAAAACTAATCTGAACGGAAATTATTTTGCATGGCTGATGAAAAAAGTATCAAACAAAGACAAATGTTTCAAGTGAAACATTTGCCTTTTGCTGGTGATTCACACTGATGTATGATACAATAAAGAAAGGAGGGAAAAAAGATGCCGAACTGGACGAAAGAGCAGCTAGACGCCATCCTTGCACGGAACCATACCATTCTTGTCAGTGCGGCAGCAGGGTCAGGCAAAACGGCTGTGCTGGTGGAGCGCATTGTGATGCTATTGCGGGAAGGTGCACGCCTTGACAGAATGATGATTGTCACCTTCACCCGAGCAGCCGCAGCAGAAATGCGGCAACGGTTGAATGTTCGATTGCAGCAGGAGGTGCAGCGGCAACCAGAGTTGATGACTCGGGCACTGGATGCCCTGGAAAATACAGAGATCAGCACCATCCACAGCTTTTGTCAGCATCTTTTGCGAGAGGAATTTCAGGCGGCGGGTATTGATCCGCTATCTACGATCTGTGAGGAGCAGAAACGGGATACGTTGTTTCACGAAGCCTATGCGCAGGCGTTTGATGAGTTAATGGATGCTGCCGACACACAGCTTCAACACCTGGCAGATGCAACAACACCGGAGATGCTGGAAAGCTGGATCAAACAGCTTCACACGTTTCTTACGGCCATTCCGCACCCGTTTGACTGGCTGGAACAACATACCTCACATCTGGCAGATGAACCGTTTGAGACACAGGCGTGGTATCACGTTATTGAGAAATATGCGGCGCAGCAGGCAGAAGGCATGGGAATGATTCTGGAAAAAGAACGAACCATGCTGGAGGAGCCGTATGCTGTGCAGGAACGCATGGAGGATTACCTGGAAGATTTGAACGAGTATCGGCAATTTCAGGCAGCGGAAAAGGAAGAAGAGGGAAAGCTGTATGCACTGCTGAAAGGGTATTCCTTCAAAAAAATGAAAACCGTACGTGGATTAAAAGAGGCAGAAGCAGCTGTACAGGAGTGGGACAAAGCATACAAAAAGCTGCGGACGGAACATAAGGACCTGGTGAAAGAGTTGCTGAACCTGCTTGCACCGGATGAAGAACGGTGGCGAATGGAGCTTGGACAGGTGCAGCAGGAAACACAAGCCCTGGCAACCCTGTGCAGGCGAACAGCAGACCTGTTTCAACAAAGCAAGCGGGAGAAAAATTTGCTGGATTTCAGCGACCTGGAGCAGATGACGGTCGCACTGTTGGATGATAAAGATCAGCGGGATAAGCTGCAAAAGCGCTTTGACCACATTTTTGTGGATGAGTGCCAGGATGTATCGGCCGTGCAGGACGCGATTATCCAGCAATTGCAAGGGGATAATACCTGCCTTTTCATGGTAGGCGATGTGAAGCAGAGCATTTATCGCTTCCGACAGGCAGATCCGACGCTGTTTCTGCACAGAATGCGGACGTTTTCCGATGAAGAGGATGCAAAGGAGCGGAGAATTTTTCTGCAAAAGAACTTCCGCTCCCGTGGCGCAGTGCTGGAAGCAACAAACCGTGTTTTCCGCAAGGTTATGCGCGCAGAAGTGACCGAACTGGACTATTTACCGGAAGATGAACTGATCTGCGGCAGGATGACAGAAAACGATCCGCCGGTGGACATTGCGCTGGTGGAAATGGAAAAGGAAAAAGTACGGGCCGGGGATCAAATCACGGCGCAAGCAATGGAAATTGCAGAGCGAATCTGTGCGATGACCCACGAAACGTTTTTTGATGGAGAAAAGGAGCGTGCTTACACGTTCCGGGATATGGTAATTTTGCTGCCAGCAGTATCCGGTGTTGGGGAACAGGTTGCTCAGGTGCTGGAAAGCCGGGGTGTGCCGGTCTACTTTGACGGAGCGGCGAATTACTTTGAGCTGCCGGAAATTCGTGCAGTGACAGAGCTTTTGCGGGTGATTGACAACGACCGGCAGGATTTGCCGCTGCTGGCGGCACTAAAAATGTCGCCGTTTTTATTCACTGACCAGGAGTTGGCCGAGGTTCGGAAAACACTTCTTACAAAAGAAACCTACTTTTACGAAGCGTTTCTTGCCTGCGCGGGAGAAGAAACCGCCATAGGACTGCGCTGCCGTGCCGTGCGGGATAAACTGGATGAGTGGCGTTTTCTTGCAAGAACGCTTCCACTGACGGACTTTTTGTGGCAGCTTTTGAGGGAAACGGGTATGCTGGCCATCAGCGGAGCCCTGCCGGAGGGAGAATTGCGGCAGGCCAATTTAGAGCTGATGTGCCAGCGGGCAGCGGAATATGAAGATGGGGGAGGCACATCCCTGAACGGATTTTTGCAGGTGATTGGGGAAATGCGTGCAGCAGGGGACAATCGCAGTGCCAAGGTGCTTGGAGAAAATGAAAACCTTGTGCGGATTATGACGATCCACAAAAGCAAGGGATTGGAGTTTCCTGTGGTTTTGGTGATGGGCCTTGACCGGGCGATGCACCGTGCGGAAGGGAAAAGCCTGCGACTGCACAGCCATTTAGGGGTATGCCTGCCATACATACGGCCAGAATTCAACATACGCCGCTCCACCTTGCTGGAAACGGCCTTTGACCTGCGCCGCAAACTGGATGAAAAGGCGGAAAGGGCAAGGCTGCTGTATGTTGCCATGACCCGTGCAAGAGAACGGCTTGTGCTGGTGATGGATGGGCAGGAAGACGCCGTGTGGACGTTGCCGGAAAGCAACTATCGTGTTTGGAATGCGCGGTGCATGGCGGACTGGGTGATGCAGTGCGTGATGGATGACAAGAAAGAAAAAGCAATTTCCACAGGTTATCAACAGCCCGCAAACCCTTGGAAAATCAAGCATTCCACCCTCAAAGATCCACAGGCTGTGGAAAACAATCAAACTTTCCACAACGTGCAGGAATGGGTTTCTGCCGTGCTTTCTGTGCCTGCTGGGGAGAAATTGGGGAAAGAATGGTTAGCAGGTGCACAGAAGGAAGAAGCAATGCCGCTGAAAACTTCCGTGAGCGCAGTGGTGAGGCAAAGAACATTGCATGATCCCATGCCGATCATGGAGGAAGAAGAGGATATGGCCGAAAAGGCAGGGGCGGAAGAAATCACTGCGCCGTTGACCCTGAGTGAATTGCCGCAACGACCGCTCTTTCTGGAGCAGCACGCGATGACCGGTGCAGAAAGCGGCACATTGCACCACAGGGTATTGTCCCTGATGGATTTGCGTGCGCTCAGAGATACGACTTCCCTGCCAGAGACTGTGCAGAAGGAGCTGGACAGGATGGAAGCGCAGGGACTGCTTACCGCAGGTGAGCGCGCGATCATCCGCCCCAATCTGCTGCTGATGTTCTACCGTAGCGAAATGGGACAAAGACAGCTGCACAGCCCGGAAGTGCGGCGAGAATGGCGGTTTAATTTACGGATGCGAGAACAGGGAGATACGTTGTTGCAGGGTGTGATTGACTGCGCTTTCCGTGAGGGAGAACATTGGGTATTGCTGGACTACAAAACGGATCATGTGCAGGACGAAGAAGCGTTTGCAGAGCGCTACAGGCTGCAATTGGCACTCTATCGGCAGGCTGTTGAACAAATTACCAATGAAGCGGTAGGAGAAACCTGGCTGTATGCCCTGCGGCTTGGAAAGGCCATCCGGCTGGACTGAAGGCTGCGAAAAGAAAAGAGAAGCAACAGCTGCAATACGCTTTTTTCCTCCTTACGGGATAAAGAAAGGAAAGACAGTGAAAGGAGTGTTTCACGTGGAACAACGAAACATGGACTATCATTTGCATACGCTGCATTCGCCGGATGCGGAACAGTCCGTAGATGAGCTTTGCCAAACGGCTCTTGCGCGCGGCGTGCAGGAAATCTGTCTCACGGAGCACATGGATCTGGGGCATCCCGATCCCATAAACGCGGTGCCGCCCCTGATGGACGCCTATCGCCAGGATGTGAGCGATGCGCGCAGGAGGTATCCGCAGCTGACGATCCGCATGGGGCTGGAAATTGGGGATATTCCGCAGACAAGGGAAGAGACGCGCCGATTTTTGCAGCACGAGGAATTGGATTTTCGGCTCCTCTCTCTCCATGTAGTGCATGGAACGGATTGCTGGAACCCAGCTTACTATGACGGCAAAACAAGAGACGAAGCGTACCGTGAGTATGTGGAGGTTCTTGCGGAGATGCTGGATGCATGGGAGGACTTTGACAGTGTGGCGCACATCGGCTATGTGGCTAAGTTTGCACCTTATGAAGGGGAGAAGAAAGCCCTGCGGTATGAAGACGCACCCGCAACATTCGACCACTTGCTGAAGCGGATCATCGCCTTGGATAAGTGTATTGAAATCAATACCTCCGGGTATAAAGCAACAGGAGAGATGTTTCCGCACCCAAGCATTGTAAGGCGGTATATAGCGCTGGGCGGCGAAGGGTTCACTTTCGGCAGCGACAGCCATGATACGGCACGGGATTATGAAAAGATTGACCGGGCCAGGGATGAAGTGCGTGCGATGGGCGGAAAATACCAGGCATCCTTTTGCAAAAGAAAAAAAAGTTGTTTTGAGATTTGACGAATCGCGGAAAAAGGTGTATAATGCCTCCGTTCATGAAAACAGTTTCATGAATGAGATGATAGAGAAGCTGCTCATCCCGCCATTGCAGGCTGGCCTTTGCCCTTGCGCTGGTGCCGGTTAACAGGCTTCTCTATTGTCATTTTATGGATATTTAACGCCGTTAGGGCGCAGAATGGAGAAAGGATGAAGTGCTATGCGCAAGTGTGTGCTGATATCCCTGGATGCATTTTATGACGCGGATTTACCACGGCTGAAGGCGCATCCGTTCATGCGGCAGTTGCTTGAGCATGCGGCGGTGACGACGAGGGTGAAGACCGTTTTTCCGGCGCAGACGTATCCTGCCCATGTGACGCTGATAACCGGATGCGATCCTGCGGCGACGGGAATTGGACAGAACCAGCCCTTTCAGCCCAACGTGCCGGGAAAAATGCGCGCATGGTACTGGGAGGCAAAAAACATCCGCCGGCCAACACTGTTTGACGCTGTGAAGCAGGCGGGAGGTCGGTGCTCCTCCATCCTTTGGCCGGTGACAGGGAAAAATCCGTCCATCAAGTGGAATTTTCCTGAGGTGCTGGCACTGCCTGGAGAAAACCAGACGCTGAAAATGCTCAGCTATGGCAGCACCGGATGGATCTTGTGCACGGAAGTGCTGTATGGCAAAAAACGGGTGAGTACCAGTGAACCGCATTTGAGCGATTATGCCACATTGCTTGCCTGTAAAACCATTCATCATCACAAGCCTGATTTTCTGGCCGTGCATCTTGTGGATCTGGATGAAGCGCGCCATCGCTTCGGAACCCACAGTCCGGAAGCGCAAGCTGCCATTGACCGCCTGGCGGCTCGGGTGGAGACGATTGCAAGGGAAATGCAGCGCACGCCGGGAATGGAGAATGCGTTGCTGGCACTGGTGAGCGATCATGGACAGGCGGATATCCATCGAACGGTCAACCTATCCCGCTTGCTGGAGGAGAACGGGTTGCAGGGCAGCTTTGGCGTGCAATCCTGCGGGATGAGCGCATATTTCTTTCCACTGACGGAAAAAGCGGATGCAGCAAGCCTTGCCGAATGCCTGCGGCAAAACGGAGAAGCTTACGGAATAGCCCACCTGTACACAAGGCAGGAGATGGATGGGATGCACTGTGTGCCGCAGGTGGCGCTGGCCGTGGAAGCCACCCCGGGGGTGGTGTTCAGCGATGCGCTGGATGAAAACAAGCGGCAAAAAGCAACCCATGGTTTTGGCCCGGGGCATCCGGCGGAAAACTGCCTGTTTGCAGTGGCAGGCCGAGGAATTGCGCCCACCGCGTTGCCGGAAATGCCTATGCGGGATGTGGCGCCTACGCTAGCTGCGCTGATGGGAATTGATTTGTCATCAGCTGACGGAACAGCTCACCCGGTGGTGGAAGAGAAAAAAGAAAGGCCGGCAATGTAAGAAAAAAGTGGGGATTCTGCGACGAAAAAAACGGAAAAATCCATGAAAAATGGAGATTCAACACTGAAAAGAACGAAAAAATTGACAAAAAGGGTTTTTCATGGCATAATAGAGCACAGTGGCACTTGATGCTGTTCAGCGCTACCTCATGGGATGCGCTTGATGATAGATCGGCCGGATGACCATTCGGCTCCGTTTTGCCAAAGATGCAGCCTGTGGGAAGCAGCGCTCTTTGGCGCTTATCAGGGAAAAGGGACGTTTGCAGGCAGGGCAGTCGGCGTGGTTCCTTTCCATGCAGAAAGGTTCAGGGGAAATTGGAATGCGGAAAGCACGGGGCGGCAGATATGGCCGCACGGGCAGCCGCTGGTGTTTGCTCTGGCCCAAACGGAGGTGCTCTTTTTTTCATGGAAAAACAGTTGATTGTGACCTACTACCATCATAGCGGGTTTTCCGTTGCATCAGGGGATATTCTTCTGGTGTTCGATTACTGGCTGGGAGAACACCAGGAGTTGCCGCAGGACAAGCAAATTACGCCGGAAACATTAAAGAAGTACAGCAAAACGTATGTATTCATCAGCCATGAACATCCTGATCACATGGATCCGGTTGTTTTTACCTGGCGGGAAGTTGCGGATGTGACCTACATTGTCTCCGGTGACATGCCGGTGGGAACCCGCGGCCGCCGCATGAATGCGGGGGATACGCTGACGCTGTCCGACCGGTTGACGGTGCAGGCTTATCCGTCCACCGATTTAGGCGTTTCATTCCTGGTGGAAGTGGATGGGTTCCGCGTTTTCCACGCAGGGGATCTCAATTTCTGGCACTGGCGGGATGAATCTACCGTGAAGGAAATTGAAGAAGCGGAAGAGGATTTCCACGCGGCGATGCGCCCGATTGAAGGGCAAAGCATTGATCTGGCGTTCTTTCCGGTAGACCCAAGACAAGGGCAAATGTATGATGCAGGCGCAAATTACTTCATTATGACGGTGAAGCCGAAGCTGTTGGTGCCCATGCATTTCTGGGGACGGGGAGATTTGGCGGCAGAATATGCCCGGCGCAGTCGCAACCGTGACACAGAGGTGCTGGCGCTGACCCATTATGGTGAGCAGATGATCCTTGAAAGGGATGAACAAGGCACGCTGAGCGTTACACAGCTGGTGCCGGAACCGCCTGCAGTGTCCAAGGAGCCCGCAATGGTCATTCCGGTGGAGGAAGAACTTCCCCCGGATGAAATCCAAGTTAACCTGCGCGGTTATGATGAGCATGATCCTTTTAATGATACGGATCTTCCCGTGGATATTGATAAAGAGTGAGAAGACTGCCGGCAGGAAGTGCGGACCTGCCGGCAGCTTTTTTATCCGATTTTCCGGAGGCAGTTGTCCTTGACAATTTCCGGCCTGTGCCTTAAGATGAAACGGGAGATGATAAAAGTGATGGTGGAAAACACAACGACGATTGGTGAGGTGTTGGCGGCAGGACGCGGCACGGCGCGCATTTTCATGGAGTTTGGTATGCACTGCCTGTCATGCCCGCACTCGCAGGCGGAAACGATTGAGGAAGCCTGTGCGGTGCATGGCGCCAATGCAGATGAGCTGGTGCACCAACTGAATGAATGGTTTGCCGATAATGAATGACGCGCACATCCCTGCCATGGCTCATGGAAGGGATGTTTTTTGCATAAAAAGGTGGCAAAAGAGGAAGAAAGCGCCCGTGCAGACGCAGTGTCCGTGCAAATTCATCACCAAGGCCTGTGGAAAACCTGTTGAAAGTGTGGAAAACTCCAGCAAAAGCAGGAAAAGTTCAGCAAACTGTGGAAAAGTCAGTGGAGAAGTGTGGATGAAGCGAGAACATAAGTGGAAAAGCATGTGAAAAGGAGGAAGAGACATGGTAGTGAGGGATGAAAAACAGGCCCTGGACGTGGCAGTGGAAATGGAAAAACGCGCAATCCGCACTTATGAGCGGGCGTTGATGCTGGCCAATCGTCCAGAAGTGATAGCGGGCATCAAAGCAATCCTTGAGGATGAACGGCAGCATTTATGCCGCTTTAGCGCCATGCGGGGAGAAGAAGAGAACGCACCGGCGGAAGAAGCGGTGCTGACGGATGCATTGGCGGCGGAAGCGCTATTTACGGGAGGCGTGTCGGAAATGACCCGGGCCAGGGCAATGACAACCCTCTGCGGATTATATACCTATGCGGCCGAATCGGAAGCGGATGCGGTGGAAACCTATACGGCTTTTGCGGAAAAAAGCGCGACAGGCGAAGTGAAAGCCGCATTCCTGGCGATTGCGAAGGAAGAACAAACCCATCTGGACGCACTCCGCAAAGAACTTGCAGCGATGGAGGAAAAGGCGCAATGAGGTTGCTCTTCGTGCCGGATTCATTCAAGGGGTCGTTATCCAGCACGGTGATGTGTCAGATACTGGAAGAAGAAGCACATCGCGTTTTTCCACAAGCGGAGTGCATCTCCATTCCCATGGCTGACGGAGGAGAGGGCACCGTGGAGGCCATGGTATCAGCGTGCGGTGGAGAAATAGGCATGCTGCCGGTGGTCGGCCCTGACGGCCGCGCTGTGCAGGCGGCTTATGGCGTGATTGCAGATGAAGACGACGATGCCGCAGTGGTGGAAATGGCGCAGGCGTCCGGCCTTCCGCTGATGGCAAAGCCCGACCCAATGACGGCAACTTCCTTTGGCACGGGCATGCTGTTGCGCCACTGCCTGGAGGCTGGATACCATCGAATTTATGTGGGCATCGGCGGAAGTGCAACCAATGATGGCGGAATGGGAATGCTGACTGCGCTGGGGGCGCGTTTTCTGGATGCGCAGGGACGTGACCTGACCGGCAGCGGAGCAGAATTGATGCAGGTTCACACAGTCGATTTGAGTGAGTTGATGCCGGAGGCCATTCATGCGGATATTCGTGTGATGGCGGATGTGAACAACCCTCTCCTGGGGGAAAACGGCGCAACCATGGTATATGGCCCGCAAAAGGGTGCAACACCGGAGCAGATCTTTCATTTGGAAGCAGGCATGGCGCATTATGCCGATGTGCTGGAACAAGCGATCGGCCGCAGCATTCGCAATTTACCCGGGGCAGGAGCGGCAGGCGGCATGGGCGCGGCGCTATGCGGCGTGCTTCATGGCTCCATAACACCAGGGATGGATGTGATGCTTGCAGTATCGCATTTGCGTGAACGGCTGCCGGGCACATCACTGGTGATTACCGGTGAAGGTTGCCTTGACAAACAGTCCATCTGCTATGGAAAGATTTGCGGGGTGATTGCCGGACTTTGTGCAGATGCGCATGTGCCTGTGCTGGCTATTGTGGGCGGTATGGGCGAGGGCAGCGAGGATTTTGCGCGGCTTGGCCTCACCAGCGTAATGCCTATCACACCGGGCCCCATGTCGCTTGCGGAAGCCATAACTGCAGCGCAGGCCCTTTATGCGGATGCCGCGGCGCGCGCGTTTCGTATGCTTCAAATGGGAACAAGACTGTAAAAGAAAGTTTTCCACAAAATACGGACGTTTTGTGGAAAACATCCGCGGAAAAACAGAGACAATGCTAAGGCATCTTTTCATATTCTGAATGAAAAGAAAATGGGGAATGGAATCGCTTTTTAGCAATTCCATTCCCCATTTTTGCAAGGGAGAGAATTAGGCAGCTTCATGTTCATCAAGCATGTGCATGTAGGCATTGCGAAGGGTGTTGATGCGCCGTACAGACATGTGCAGTTCCTGTGCAATGCCTTCATCAGTCATACCTAGGCCATAGTAGCACCGAAGCAAAAGTCGAAGCCGCTGATCGTGTACACCCATCAGAATCCGTTCAAAGCGTTCCCCCAAGGAGATCAGCGCTTCACGCTGCTGTCCCCACAGCTGATATAACCCATCCAACTGCTGCATACGCGCTGCTTCCGGTTCATTGGTGCCTTGCGGCAAATCGAACCAGTTGGTGCCTGCGCATCCGCGTGGCCCACCCTCTGATTCCCATCGGGCAATTTGTCGTTCCATGATTCTTAATTCCTGCATACCCTGACGATAGTCTCTTAAAACTTCCGCATCTGTCATGTTCCTCGCCTCCGCACTTACGTATTACGTAATTTCAAAACCATTATAACAAACGTACTACGAAAGTCAATAGGTAAACAAAAAAAAGCGAACAGATATTCTGCTATTCCATTGTTGCAAAACCCGAACGATACGGCGACACAGGCGACTGCATTTCCAGCGTATACACGAACGAAAAGCACATATAGACCATTATAAATCCGCGAACGAAAAAAGTCAAGAAAAAAGGCGAAAAAAA
>CAKUFA010000048.1 GCA_934647165.1 uncultured Clostridia bacterium
GCGCATGATAGCAACTGTCCGCAAGCTCCATCATCGGTTCCCGCAAGTGCGGCGCTTCGGCGGCTGCACGCAAGCGCCAACGGCAAGCCTCCGCCTTTTGCCCCAGTTGCTCATAGCAACGCGCCAGGAAGCGCATGGATGCGCATCGTTCGTCGACCCATGTGGCACGGGGTAGTGAAAGGTGGCGCTTCAGGGTGTTAATCGCCTTTTGCCATTGCCCGCAAAACATATATTCCCGCCCGAGGTAGTGCATATTTCGATCATCCTCAGGATCCTCACGCACCGACAGTTCCAATAGCGGAAGATACTGTCCGCGGGATTTGCCTGGATCCGGATGATGTTCCAGCAGCATACCGGATACATTCACGCGCTTTTCCGGTGTCTCCGCGCATCGGGTGAGCACCTCATGCACTGGGTGTGTCCAGCAATATCCTTCCCGTGCGTGAACTTTATCCAGCCAGAACACATGTCCTTCCCGTCCATCCGGCAAAAAGCTCCAAATATAGCGATAACAGGCGCGGGTGATTTCCGGTTGCCATGCCGCTTCCAATAATGCGCGCCATCCTGGATGGAATACCTCATCCAGATCCGTACAGACGCAAATATCCACATTCTTCGGTACAAGAGCCAGCGAGCGATTACGTGCTGTGTCAAATCGCCATGGTTCGATTCGCTCCTCCGTCACCTGTGCCCCCAGCATGCGCAGCTGCTCTACCGTGTCGTCTGTGGATCCGGTGTCCAGCACTATCACCTCATCCGCCTCCTGCATGGAGTTCATCCAGCGTTTTACAAAGGTGCTTTCATTTTTGCTGATAGCATATACGCACACGCGCATATTTTTTCACCCTCTCTCAATACAACAATAAGGGCGAAGCTTTGTGCCCCGCCCTGCATCTTCTGTTATTCTTCCAGCAATCCCGCTGCACGCAGGTTTGCCAACAACTGATTAAAGGGTTCAAGCACCCCTGTCGCCTCCGTTGCGTTGGCTACAGCCGAAGCCGGTGTAATCGTTCCTTCCGGACCTGTAGGGCCAGTCGGGCCAGTTGGACCCGTAGGCCCGGTTGCACCAGCCGGACCATCAGCGCCGATGGGCCCCTGAGGACCCTGAGGCCCTGTTGCTCCCTGCGCCCCTGTAGGCCCAGTTGCACCAGTAGCTCCTGCTATCCCCTGCGGCCCTTGCGGGCCAACCATGCCCTGCGGTCCTGTTGATCCTGTCGCACCTTGCATGCCTGGCATGCCTTGCGCTCCCTGCGGGCCTGTAGGCCCCATCACTGTCACGAATGAATATCCGGAAGAAACACCTGGAACGCCCTCCGGGCAATCTACGTTTGCCCGATACAGCCTGCCCTCATACGCTACCATCGTACCAGCCGGATAACACATGCCCTGTATAAAGGTCTGCACTGTTTGCAGTCCTTCGCCCATGGGCCCCGTAGGGCCGGTCGGACCAGTTGGTCCCATAAAGGGCTGCGGCGGTCTTGGCGGCGGACAAGGAGACGGGCAAGGCGGTAGGCAGGGTCTATATCCTCCGCTTTGCGGCACAGGGATAAAGCCTCCGCCCGGTATTACCCTGGCATGATTGCAAGCCATATGCTTTCCTCACTTTCAAGCGGACCCATGTTGCTTTCATCCGCTCTACTGGCATGGTATGCACTGCCTGCCGCACAGGTTCGCCACAAACCGGGTTACGCTTGCACAGACAGGTCTTCTCAGTAACTACATGCTTCTAAAACTAAAAATGCCCGGACGGCACATTTCGGTACACGTCCGGGCAACACTTATGTTGCATTCGCCAGCATCAGCTTCAGTCGGTTTTCCTGGTTCACACGGCTTGCGCCCGCGTCATAGTCAATGGCAACAATGTTTACATCCGGATATTTTTCTTTGATGGGCTTCATCATCCCTTTGCCACAAATGTGGTTTGGCAGGCAGCCAAAAGGCTGCGCACACACAATGTTTCGGCATCCGGCGTGTGCAAGCTCCATCATTTCCGCTGTCAACAGCCATCCTTCGCCCATTTTAACGGCGGGAGAAATAAATTCTTCTGCCAATTTCGGCACCTGTTCAAAGGGCGTCCATGGGCGGAATACACCCTGCTCCTTCACCATGCGGATGATATCGTTCTTTTTCCCGCACAGATAGCGCCATGCCAGGTGAATCATCGGCTGCAGCGCTGCCTTTTTGCCATATACGCGATACTCCACCATGTTGTTGTAGACCATGTACAGGACAAAGTCCATTAATCCCGGCATGGTCACCTCTGCTCCTTCACGGATGAGGAACTCTTCCAGATGATTGTTTGCCAGCGGTGAATACTTCACAAAGATTTCGCCCACAACGCCTACCTGCACGGTCTTTTTCCCTGTGCGCGGAATAGCGGCAAAGTCCTGCAGCACTTCGCCGTAAAGCTTTTTCACATGGGCGTAGTGAATTTTCGCGCCGTTTCCAAGCTCTTTGCCAAGGCACACAGTCCAGCGCGCGCACATTGCCGCCGCATCGCCCTTTTGCCGCTCATAAGGTTCCACCTGGCTTTTCAGACTCATCAACAAATCGCCAAAGAGTACCGCATAGGCAAAACCGTGCAAAAGCGGCAGCGTCAGCTTAAAGCCCGGATGTTTCTCTAGTCCAGCAAAGGAAAAGGAAATCACCGGTACAAAGCCCATCCCGGCACGTTCAAGCGCCTTGCGAATCAGCGATATATAATTGCTTGCCCTGCATCCACCGCCTGTCTGAAACATGATGAGTGCTACCTTGTGCACATCATATTTGCCGGATAAAAGCGCGTCCAGGAATTGCCCGATCACACATACTGCCGGATAGCATGCATCGTTGTGGGTGTATTTGAGCCCTGTTTCCACAATGCTTTGTCCGCTTGTTTCCAGCAGTTCCATCCGATAACCATAGGTGAAGGCGACTTTTGCAATCAGCTGAAAGTGCATGGGCAGCATGTTGGGCATCAGGATGGTATAATCCTGCTTCATTTCCTCTGTGAAAGGAACATAGGTATTGTCATGCATGCTTTTCTTCCGCCTCCTCCAGTGCGCCCAACAAGCTGCGCAGTCGGATACGCACTGCGCCAAGGTTGGTAATTTCGTCAATCTTCAACTGCGTGTAATGCTTACCGGCCTTTTCCAGCATGGCGCGCACTTCATCAGTGGTGATTGCGTCAATTCCACAGCCGAAAGATACCATTTGCACCAGTTCCACATCCGGGTTTTGCGCCGCAAAAGCCGCGGCTCGATACAGCCGAGCATGGAAGGTCCACTGATCGAGTACCTTTACCTTTTGCACCGGCGCACTTTCTGCTACACTATCCTCTGTAACTACCACAAAGCCCAGGCTCCCCGCCAGTTTATCGATACCGTGGCCGATCTCCGGGTCAATGTGATAGGGTCTGCCTGCCAGCACCATGATGCGTTTGCCCATTGCACGCGCCTGCGCAATGGCCTTTCGCCCTGCCTCTTTCACCTGTTCATGATAGGCATGATAAGCGTCCAACCCTTTTTGTGCGGCGTAGCGCACCTCTCGCGGTGTGATGCGCTCATCCAGTGCATGCAGGCAGGGATACATGCCTCTGGCAATGCTGCGCGCATTGTCCACGCACACATAGGGATTCATGAAATTTGCCTTTTTCAGCTGCGGCATGTTGCCCCCAAGCACCTCGCCATAATAGGCCACCACCGGACAGTTGAAATGATTGTCCCCCGCGCCCTCGTTCACATTGTAGGTCAACGCAGGATAGAAAATGTTGTCAATGCCTGCTTCCAGCAGCGTCAACATGTGCCCATGCATAATTTTTGCCGGATAGCACACTGTGTCCGACGGAATGGTCAGCTGTCCCTTTTCATAGGTTTGCCTGGTGGACAGGCCGGACAGATGTACCTCAAAGCCAAGGCTTGTGAGCATGGCGTGCAAAAGAGGCGCCAGCTCATACATGCCGAGCGCAAGCGGAAGCCCGATTTTCCCGCGCTTGTCGCTGCCAGGCATAAGGCTCGTCAGATAGTCTCGCTTGAATTGCTGCACATTTGGAATATCCTCCGTTTCACGGATGCCTGCTCCTTTTTCGCATTGATTGCCGGAGATAAATTTTTCCCCTGTTCCGAAGCGATTCACCGTCAAATGACAGTGGTTGGCGCAACCGCCACACACAGCCGATGTAGCCGTGTGCGTAAAGTGCGCAAGGGAATCTGCATCCAGCAGGCTGCTTTTTGCATACCGCATGGCATAAAGTGCCGCGCCATATGCGCCCATCAGTCCCGCAATGTTCGGGCGGATAACTTCTGTTCCCAACTCCATTTCAAAGGCGCGCAGCACCGCATCGTTGTAGAATGTGCCGCCCTGCACCACAATGTGTTCGCCAAGCTCCTTTGGGCTTGTGGCGCGAATCACCTTGTAGATAGCGTTTTTTACTACACTGATAGATAGCCCCGCAGCAATATCCTCCACAGATGCGCCATCCTTCTGCGCCTGCTTTACAGAGGAATTCATAAACACCGTGCAGCGGGAGCCCAGATTCACCGGCCCGGCGCTGAGCAAGCCAAGCTTTGCAAAGTCTGCCACATCGTAACCGGCGCTTCTGGCAAATGTTTCAATAAAGGATCCACACCCTGATGAGCAGGCCTCGTTGAGCATAATACTGTCAATGGCTCCGTTGCGGATACGGAAGCACTTGATGTCCTGCCCGCCAATATCCAGGATAAAGTCTACATCCGGGCGAAAATGCCGTGCGGCAGTGTAGTGTGCCAGTGTTTCCACCAGCCCTGCATCCACATGAAATGCGTGGCGAATCAGATCCTCCCCATAGCCAGTGACGGCGCTGCCGCAGATCGTCACACGGCTCCCGCACAGGCTATAGAGCCTCATCAACTGTTCCCGCACCAACGATACGGGATTGCCCTTGTTGGAAGAGTAGAAAGAATACAGGATGCTTTTATCCTGCGCGATCAGGGTCATCTTGGTGGTGGTGCTGCCGCAGTCAATGCCAAGCCACGCCTTGCCGCAATAATCGGAAAGTGATGTTTCCGGTACGCTGCTTTCCCCATGGCGGCGGCAAAACGCAAGATAATCTTCCCTGTTGGCAAACAGCGGCGGCAGGCGATTTGTGCCGCCGTGCGTGCCAGCTGTGCTCTTCTCCATCCTGGACAAGAGGGATGCGCAGTCCATGGGTGTTGTTTTTTCGGACAGCATAGCAGCCCCCAGCGCAACTGTGAACCGGTCATAGGTGGGAAAAATCGCCGTTTGCTCATCCAGCTTCAGCGTTTCAGCAAAGCGTTTGCGCAGTCCCTTGCAGTAGTGCAGCGGCCCGCCCAGAAACATCACCTTACCGCTGATTTCTCTTCCCTGAATCAGCCCTGTGATGGTTTGATTGACCACCGCCTGATAGATACTGGCCGCTACGTCTGCTTTGTTTGCCCCCTGATTGAGCAGTGGCTGGATGTCCGATTTGGCGAACACCCCACAGCGGGATGCAATGGGATAAATCCGCCCTGCATGCAGGCTGGCGTCATCCATTTCCGCCACGGTCATGTTCAGCAGCACAGCCATTTGGTCAATAAACGCGCCGGTACCTCCCGCACAGGTGCCGTTCATCCGTTCATCCACGCCGCCCTGGAAAAAGATAACTTTTGCATCCTCGCCCCCAAGCTCAATGACCACGCCCGTATCCGGCGCAAGAGCGCGAACGCAGGCTGCCGTGGCATATACCTCCTGGGCAAAAAAGACCCCTGCATCCTCCGCAATGCCAAGGCCCGCTGAACCGGAAATGGCAACGGTAAACGGCTTTTCCTGCAAAAGGAATGCCATATCATGGAGCATGTTCATCAGCGTTTCACGAATGCGGGAATAGTGGCGCTCGTAACGCTCGAAAATCACTTTCCGCTCTTCCAACAGCACCAGTTTGGCGGTGGTAGAGCCAATATCTATACCTAAAGAACGAATTTGTGTCTGCATAAGACCCTCCTTCTTCGACACGATTCGCTATCTTTTTCTTTAATTCCTGCATGCAAATCATTGCATTTGTCCCAAAAAGGAATGTTGGTCATTCCACAACAACATGAAAAAGCATGCTCGTAAGAATTCTTGCGAGCATGCCGATGCGTCATTTCTGTCAAAAAATTTTCCTTTGGCACAAAATGTTTCGGACATTTTGTGCCCTTTCACACGGCTTTCAGCCGGTTACAGGCTTGCAATGGCAGCAATTACCTGAGTATAGTCTTCTTTCACATCTTCCCACAACCGCTTTTCACGCAAGGGCTGGCCGCCACGCAGCTGTTCGGTGAGCGCTGCACTGGAACGGTAAAGACGAGCAAAGCCAAGATTTTGTGCCACACCCTTGAGCGTATGTGCGCCGCGGAAGGCTGTCCCCCAATCACCGGCGGCAATGGAATCCCGCAGGAGGGCAAAAGACGGATCATCCTGAAACTTCCACACAAAGCGGAGAATCAGATCGTTGCTGTACAGGCGTTTCAGGGTATCTTGATAATCACCGTCAATCATCTGATAAAAAGCCTGCAAATCCATGACCGTTCCTTTCGTTCCGCATCAACGATCATTGAGGCGGCGGTTTTCCTTGTCCAAATACATAAGTTGATCAGCCTGCTGCACAGCCTCAAGAATAGGCTTGACGCGATATACGCTGCCAATGCTTACAGACAGACGTATATCGGGACTGGTATGCATCTGAATGCGCTCTACGGCACTGCGGATATCCTCCAGCCGCTTCTGGAGGATGGCGCGGGGAATCTTGGGAAACACGGCCAGGAATTCATCTCCGCCATAGCGGATGAGCATATCCGTGCCGCGTATGCAGCTCAGCGCGGCTGCCGCTACCTGCCGTATTGCTTCATCGCCCACGGGATGCCCATAAGTATCGTTAATCCGCTTAAAGTGGTCAATATCCATCATGGCCACACCATCTGCTCCATCCAGATAGGACAGCTGATCTTCAAAGAAGTGGCGGCAGTAAGCACCGGTCAGCCGATCGATATAGAAATTGCGGCCATACTTTTCCATCAGCGTTTCTTGTTCATCAGCCGCGTTCCAGCTCCCGCCATCCACACGTGAACACATCTCCAGCGCATAGGGGCATCCGTCTACCTCTACATACCTTGTGATGCACTGATACATACCATCGGATGCCATTTCCAGCTTGGTTGCACGCGTTCTGTCATGCAGTGCACGTATTGACACGCAATTCCTGCACGGCTTTGTGCGTCCCCAGCGTTCATAGCAGGCGCTCGTCGTTGGCTTTACGCCGCTATTGGTCACTTGCATTTCCATCTTGCTTTCCGGATCAACAAGGCGAACCCATTCAAACAAACCGCGTAGATTGTGCATGGTTTCGCTCAACTCTATCGCGGAAACCACGTCGTTTTCCGGCGAGATGGCCACGGATCTGCGATTGGTTTGCACATCGAACATTCGTCCAACAATGCCAATGCATTGCGGTGGTTCCGTCTTCGTCCAGAGGGTTCGCATGGATATACGGTGCCACCGTGTTTCCTTATGCACATGCGCAAGCACCGTGACAGCGATGTCCGGCTCCTCAGGGCTTGTCCGCTTCACAGCCTCGCTCAGCCGCTCGCGATCCCGTTCGCCAAGCCATGCAAGACGCCATGCATCCTCCAGCGCCATGCAACGGTTCTTATAAGACGGAATATCGTTCATGTCGGACAAAAGGACGGTGCGGCTTTGCAGATCATAATCAAACTGAATAGCCCGTGCTTCCTCAGCAAAGAAATCGGCTTTATCCTCCACTCTGGCAAGGAGCTGCTGGGTGGAGGTCATATAATCCATGCTTTCTTCGTGCAGCATGCGCTCGGTGATGCGGTGCGCCGTTTGCCAATAGCGCTGATCCAAAGGCGCAGAGGTAAGGAGGTTGGCCAGCTGCTTGCGGCAGTGCAGCAGACATTGCAGCAGCAACGGATTGAATGCGCCGCATTCGCCGCTTGTAATCATGCGCAGCGCCGTTTCCTGATCATATGTTTTTTTATAGCATCGCTCGCTGGTCAATGCGTCATAGGCATCCGCCAGGGAGACCACCTGGGCGGAAATGGGGATATTCTCTCCCTTCAGTCCATCAGGGTAACCACCGCCGTCATATCGCTCATGATGCCAACGGCAGATATCGTAAGCCGTGCGAAGCAGCGGCTCATCCCATTGCCCAGTGAGCCTCTGCAAAATGCTTGCTCCCGCCTCGGCATGCTTTTTTACAATTTCAAATTCCGCAGGCGTCAGGCGGCCGGGCTTATTAAGGATCTGATCCGGCACGGTGATTTTGCCGATATCGTGCAGCGCAGAAGCGGTGCTGATAAGGGAAATATCGTCATCCGTGATATGATAGCGGTTTGTGCGGCGGATCAACTCCTGCAAAAGCATCTCCACAATCATGTGAATATGCTGCACATGCATACCGCTTTCGCCGTTGCGGAACTCAACAATGTGGCTGAGAATGGTAACCATCAGATCATTTGCTTTTTCGCGCTTGTAAACCTGCTCATTGACAAGCTGCATCAATCGCTTCTGCCGCGCGTACAGGCGCAAGGTATTGATAACCCGCTGGCGCACCACCGCCCGGTCAAAAGGTCGGCCGATATAATCCGTTACGCCTAGCTGATAGGCATGCTCCACATATGAAGAATCATTTTCCGAAGAAATGGTAATTACGGGAAGACGTTCAATGAGGTGCTGGCGATTCATTTCCTTCAGCACAGCAAAGCCATCCATGTCCGGCATCACAATATCCAGGAGTACCAGGTCAATATCGGGAACCGTGATCATAAGGTTCAGCGCCGTCTGCCCATCTCCGGCTTCAAGGAACGAATACTCCTGTCCAAGAAGGCCCATGAGGATGGCTCGGTTCATCTCCGAGTCATCCACCAGGAGTATTTTCTGCTGCTCCTCCATGCCTGCTGCCACCCTCCATTACCGACTTGCGCAGATGAAAAACATGATGTTTGAAGGCATCGTTTGTTACACAAATACCTTACATGCTTCCAGCTTTTGCATTATACGCCGCGTAACTGCAAATTGCAAGTATCCGGAATGTGTTTTCACGCGTTTACCCGAAAAACACGGTGTGTGCAAACAATGTAATAACTTTTCTGTGCATGCATGGAAAAAAGCAAACCTGCCGGGTCTAAGCGCGGCAGGCGGAAAGCGCACCATGTAGAATATCGTTATAAGTTTTTGGTTTCTGATGGGCGTTTCAGCAAAAACATTCCAGCAAGCAGCAACACCGGGAAAACAATTGCCGCCAGCAGCCCCGGTTGGAGCACGCCGCCAGATGCGCCAGCCACCATCCCCACCAGCGTTGGGCCGGATGAGCAGCCAAGATCCCCCGCCAATGCCATAAGCGCATACATGGCTGTGCCACCCATTGGCAACATTCGCGCAGCCATGCTGAATGTACCCGGCCAGAAAATGCCCACGGAAAAGCCGCACAACGCGCAACCGACCATCCCCCACACAGGCGAAGGTGCAAATGCCGCCAACAGATAGCAGCCGATGCACATCACAGCGCTTGCAATCATCATTGCCCGCAAGGGGATTTTCTCACTAAGCGCTGCATACATTGCCCTGGATGTACCCATCAACAAAGCAAAAGCGCATGGCCCTGTGAGATCGCCCAGTGTCTTGGTCAGGCCAAGCCCCGCCTCGGCAAAGGTTGAAGTCCACTGCCCCATGGCCTGCTCGGACGCGCCTGCACAGAGCATGAGCAGCATAATCAGCCAGAACATACGGCTTCGAATCAGCTGACCATAGGCCGGTTTGCCTTCATCTCCCTGCACGGGATAAATGGGGACCTGCGTAAACAGCACAGCGGTGCCAATGGGCAGCAGCGTCCAAAGAAGCGCCATCGTTCGCCAGTTTTGCACCCCGAAGAGGGTGAAAAACAGCGTGGACACAAGCACCACCAGCACGTGCCCCCAGCAATAGAAGGAGTGCAGCAGGCTCATGATGGCGGACTTACGCTTTTCGTCCGTTGGGCATGCTTCCACAATGGGGCTGACGAGTACCTCCAGCAAGCCGCCGCCCACTGCATACAATGCAACAGACAGGAGCAGGCCGACCATGGGGGAAGCAAACAGCGACGGCAGCACGGTCAATCCAGCAAGCCCAAGTACCGTCAACAGATTTGCCAGCACAATTGCCCGGCGATAGCCGAGCTTTGCCGTGATGGGCGCGCCAAGCGCATCCACACATAACTGAATGGCGAAATTGATCGTCGTCAGCAGCGTGATAGCTTCAAGGCTGAGCGACCATTCCCGAACAAAAGTAAGAAACAGGAGCGGCACATAATTATTCACGATCGCCTGTGTGATGTACCCCAGGCAGCCGGTTACCACGGTTGCCTTGCTGCTGTTACGGATTTTCATTCTCATTCCATTCCTTTCTCCAGTTTTCTGAGCATTTCCACCATGTCGGTAAAAGATCCCCTTGCGCCCTGCCAGGGATGTTCCTTGCAAGGGATAGCGCAGTCCTCCACCAGGTAACCGCAAATGCCGGCCTGAGACGCGGCATACATGTCCTCTCTCTCATCGTTGCCAATCATCAGGCATTCCTGCGGCGCAACGTTAAGCCGCTCCATCACCGACTGATAGTATGCCGGGTTGGGTTTGCAGAAGCGGTCGGTTTCATAGCTGGTCACCAGATCGAAATCTGTTTCCCGAAGGCCGATCCACCCCATGCGCGTCCTCTGTCCTACCATAGGAAAAAGCGGATTGGTGGCCAGTGCAACCTTCCGCCCGCCAAGGCATGCAGATTGCACAGCCGCTGCCGCCAGGGGGTTTTCGCCTGTGAACGGTCGGGCATTGTGGAAGCCTTTTCCATAAAAGTCATCTGCCGCCCGATGAAAAGCCTCCAGGCGTGTTTCATCAAGTTGTGCCAGCTTCGCAAACACCTGCCAGAAACGCTGTTCGTTGGAGCAGGTTCCGTCATTTTGCACCATGGCGTAGGTACCTTTCCACACAATGTCCACCAGTGCGTCCGGTGCGATACCCAGTGGGCAGAGCACCTTGGCCAACTCCTTAAAATAACCCTTTGTGAACGCCTCCTGCTGCATAGGCAGGAGGGTTCCATCCAAATCGAATAAGATCGCGCGGATCACAGGACATTTCCCTCCAACAGTCGTCTTTTAGAAAAAAATGCGCCAATCGAGCAACTATCTTATCACAGTCTTTTTCTATTTACAAGAACGGGGAATTTATTTTGTGCAGCTGTTTCGCCATTTTTTCCGCGAGATTTGCATTTTCTTTGTCATGTGCTATAATGAATGGGCATTCTGCTGCAAATGCCTTGCATCAGAGAAAAGGGCAACTTTTTTATGGAGCAAATTTAGGAGGATATACTCGCATGCGGATTCTCGTGGTGGGCGACGGCAAGGTCGGTCATTCCCTGGCAGAGCATCTGGCACAGGAAGAGCACGATATTGTGATTCTGGACACGGACGAGGAGGTGCTTCGCCGGTGCGAGGATGAGCTGGACGTTATGTGTGTGCGCGGCAACGGCGCTAATGCTCAAACTCTGATTGACGCAGGCATTGACCGCACGGATATTGTGATCGCCGCCACAGCAAGCGATGAAACAAACATGCTTTGCTGTCTGATTGCTAAACGGCTTGGCGCAAAGTATGCCATTGCCCGCATTCGCGACCCTGAATATAACGAAAGCCTGATGCTGTTGCAGCACGAACTGGGCATCGACATGGCCATCAATCCCGAACGCGCTACTGCGCTGGAGATCAGCCGTCTTCTTCGTTTCCCCTTCGCAAGCAACATTGAATCCTTTGCCAAGGGGCGGGTGGAAATGGTTGAATACCGTGCGCAGGAACATGATGTGGTGGTCGGTCAGCCCCTGCGGGAGCTCGCCCACAAACTGCACGGTCTGCCTCGCGTGTTGTATGCCGCTGTGGAACGCGACGGCGTGGTAACCATTCCAAACGGTGATTTCATCATTCGCCCAGGCGACCGGGTACACGTGGCCGCAGACATGGTAACTATCACGGATTATTTCCGCTTCCTTGGCAAAAACACCCTGCGGGTAAAGAACGTGATGTTGCTTGGCGGAGGCCGCATCAGCTATTATCTGGCAAAGATGATTGTGCCCGTCGGCATGCATGTTACGCTGATGGAAATTCAGCACGATAAAGCCGAACACCTCAGCGAGATTCTTCCGGACGTGAACGTTATCTACGGCGATGGTACAGATCAGAACTTGTTGGAACAAGAAGGACTCCAGCAAATGGACGCCTTTGTCGCGCTGACAGACCGGGACGAGGAAAACCTGATGACCGGCCTGTTCGCTGTGCGGCAGGGGGTGCCGAAAGTTATTGTGAAAAACAATCGGGTATCCTACTCGGACATCATCAGCTCCATGGGCTTGGACAGCATCGTGAGCCCCAAGGCCATCACCTGCTCAAACATCCTTCGCTATGTTCGCGCACGGGTCAATGTGGAAGGCGCGAAGATAGAGAAGCTTTACCGGTTGATGCATGGCCGTGCTGAAGCAATCGAATTCACTGCCCGCGGCACGGATCCGTATATCGGCATTCCTCTGAAGGAGCTGACAATCCGCAAGAACACGCTGGTGGCAGTGATTGTTCGCCGGGGCAAAGTTATTGTGCCTTTTGGCAACGACCACATTGAAGATGGCGACAGCGTGGTCATCATGGCCTGTGAAGGCGGCATTAGCGACCTGAACGAGGTGATTCGCAAATGAACAGGCGTCTGGTAATCCGTCTGTTGGGCACCATCCTGCTCGTTGAAGCAATCTGCATGGTGCCTTCGCTGCTGTTGGCGCTGATTTATCGCGACGGCGATGCGTCGGCACTGGCCAAAACCATAGGTGTCATTTGTATCGTAGCGCTGCCCATGCGCCTGCTTGCTCGCCCCGAGCAGAAAAACCTTCGCGCACGTGAAGGCTTTCTGGTAGTGGTGCTTGCCTGGATTTTGATGAGCATCTTTGGTGGGCTGCCATTTCGCCTGCATGGCATGATTTCCAACATGGCGGATGCTTTCTTTGAAGCAGTGTCCGGCTTCACCACCACTGGCGCAACCATTCTGCGCTCCTTTGACCATTTGCCGCGCGGGCTGATGTTCTGGCGCAGCTTCACCCACTGGATCGGCGGCATGGGGGTATTGGTGCTGACACTGGCGCTGCTTCCGCAAATGACAGGCCGCACATCGCACCTCATCCGTGCTGAAAGCCCGGGTCCAAGCCTTAGTAAAATTATGCCTAAAATGGGCGATTCCGCCAAAATTCTCTATGCGATTTATCTGGTGCTGACCATCATTGAATTTGTTATCCTCATCATTGCCGGTATGACGCCCTACGACGCAGCTATCCACGCCATGGGTACGGCAGGCACAGGCGGTTTCAGCAATTATGGCGCAAGCATCGGCGCTTTCAACAGCCCGCTCATTGAATGGATTATCACTGCGTTCATGATCCTTTTTGGCATCAATTTTGCCCTTTTTTTCCGCATGCTCATCGGCGACTGGCGCGGTGTGTTCCGCAGCGAGGAGCTGCACTGGTATTTGGGCATTATCGGCGGCGTCATTCTGGCGATCACTGTGCTTCTTCTTCCACAATACGGTAATTTCTTTACAGCGCTGCGCTATGCCTCTTTCCAGTCAGCCAGTATCATGTCCACCACAGGCTACGCTACAGCGGATTTCAACCTTTGGCCACCGGCTGCAAAGATGCTGTTGCTCATACTGATGTTTATCGGCTCTTGCGCAGGTTCCACGGCCGGCGGCATGAAGGTCATCCGTATTGCCATGCTGTGCAAGGAAGGTCGCAGGGAAATTCGCCACACGTTCCAGCCCCGCAAGGTGCAGGTTGTGCGCTTTGAAGGCAAGGGTGTTGATGAAAACATGCTGAATCAAGTGGGCGTGTTCGCATTTGTATACGTGCTGCTGGTACTTGTCGGCGCCTTTGTTGTATCATTGGACGGAAGATTTGATCTTGAAACAAACCTGACCGCCTCGCTGACCTGTGTAAGCAATGTAGGCCCCGGTCTTGGTGCGGTAGGCCCGGTGGAAAATTTTGCTGGCTACAGCTCATTATCGAAGCTTGTGCTGAGCCTTCTTATGCTTGCCGGGCGCCTTGAGCTCTTCCCCATTCTGGCCATTTTCCACCCTGCCATTTGGCAGAAAGGATAAATTTACATAGGTATCTAATCCACATATGACAAAAATGCACGGGCACCTGCCGGAGGTTTGTCAAAAGATAATGGCATTGAGTGGCAAGAGGTGGCTGGATAGCTACTGCAAAGCGGAGGTTCATTGCATCGGTTAAAACGCACATCCTGAATATACTGGAGAAAACAGGATTTCGCAATCGCACTGAACTTGCTGTTCGTGCAAGAAAAAGCTGTTTGGTGATTCTAAAACGCAAAACAGAACATTATAAATGCAATGCATTTATTTTCAGAGACAATATGATATTCTACCAGATTCCTGCCAACGCTTGCGGCAGGAATCTTTTCTATATCCGGTTATGAAAAATAACCAAAGGCAAAGGCTACGGGCTAATAACGAAGTATTAAAAGAGCTTAGTTATCAGGTGTAGCAATG
>CAKUFA010000049.1 GCA_934647165.1 uncultured Clostridia bacterium
GGTCAAAGTTTGCATGGCAGGGTATGCCGTTGATCGCACTGTAGGCTGCCATCACACTGGCGGGATTGGAATCTTCCACCATATTCTCAAAATGACGATAGAAGAACTCCCGAAGCTCCGCTTCGGAGGCATTGGAAGAGCCATAGTTGCGGGTCATTTCTGCATTGTTGGCCGCAAAATGCTTGATGCACGCAATGGCCTTCAGATAATCATCGCTGTCCAGATCGCCCTGGAAGCCCTTCACAAAGGCGCTGCCCAGTTCGGAGGAAATCAGCACATCTTCACCAAAACTGTCGCCTGTGCGGCCCCAGCGAGGATCACGCGCAAGGTTGACGCTGGGTCCCCAATGGCTCAGACCCTTGCGGCTGGTATTGTAGAAGGCGCGGGCTTCATCACCGATCGCATCAGCCATTTGGCCAATCAGTTCGCTATTCCATGTGGAGCCCTGGGACAGTGTAGACGGGAACGCGCTGGCCGCGGATTCTGCATCGCCTGCCTCATTGCCATACCACAGGGCAATGTTCGCAATACCGTTCAGGTTTTCGCCCGGATACCAGTATTCTGCGACCCCCAGGCGCGGAATCGCAGCAGCCGGGTGGGAGCCCATCTGGGAGATTTTCTCTTCCAGCGTCATGTGAGAAATCAGGTCAGCCGCCCTCTCCTCATTGGTCAATTCTGTGTTCCAATAGGCGTAACTCTTTGCTTCCTCTGCAATCTGGCTTTCATCCACCGCAACTTTTGCAAAAGCGGTCGAGAAAGTCATCATGCCTGCCGTCAACACACAAAGGCCGGTTCGAAGCAGTCTGTTCATGAAAAAGCTCCTCTCTTTTTTTTTAAGGAGGTTCATTAAACCTTCCTCCTTGTATCTGAAAATATCATAATCAACATTTTGAAAAAAGAAAAGGGTGATTTTTCTTCACCCTTTTACATACATATATTTTCCGCAATGGTTTTGACACCACAAAAAATGACCGCAAAATATGCAGTCATTTTTCTAATCCCCTCCATCATTTGAGGAACAGTGTCATCACATAGCCCACATAGCCGTTGGAGCGCACCTTTGACCAGCTATCACCCGGAATCATAACCATCACATTGGTGCCGTGTGGCAGCCGCGTCAGCACTTCGCCAATGGTTTGCGAAGGCATCATGCGCAGGTTCACAAAGGATTTTTGCGGATGCGTCACCGTCTTGGTCGGTATAGCAGGAAGGTTATAAAGCGTCAAGTACTGGGTCATCATGTAACCAACTTCACCTGTTTTGGTCACCTGAACCTTGCACCATTCCGTGCCTTGTTCCAACATGGTCAGCCGTGTGCCGTTTTTGAATTGGCCAATCACTCTGGCCGTGGTCGATGCGCTTTCCCGCAGGTTCAACAGCTGTGTCGCGCGTGGGTTGGTCACCACGGCATAGCCCTGCCGGTTAACCGGCGTGGCTGTCGGTTGCGTGTTCTTGCTGGCCTTTTTCACCTCGCTTGGCGATAAAAGCCCGCTTCGCAGGTAATTGCTGTTCATGAATCCTTCCTGTCCATGCACGGACACCCGCCACCAGTTATTGCCCTTTTGAAGCACCATGACATACTGCCCACCGTAATACATGCCAAGGCTGCCGTAACCCATACCGGGGCCTGCGCGCAAGTTAAGGCCGGTATTATTGGGTGTCACAACCGTCGCGTATTGGTCGGAAAACGCAACTGTCGCGCCCACTGCGGTCAAATATTCTTCCCTCAAATAGCCAGTTTTTCCTTCCACAAGGACATGATACCAGCCATCCGAATAGTCCAGCAGCACCACGGGCGCCGTGTTGTAATAGATACCCAGCACCTGTGCACTGTAGCTTGGGTAGGCGCGCAGGTTCAAAAAACTGTTGGCTTTGGGGTTGGTCACTTCGGCCACAGCGCCATAGGTAAACGTCAATACCTGAACGTAATTCTTGCTCATATAGCCCGTTTTGCCATCCGGCGCGGTAACATAATACCAGTTTCCACTTTCCCCGGTGATGCTCATCCAGTCACCCTGGCTGTAGGATCCGAGCTTGGTGGAATACTGTGTTGCCTGCTGGCGCAGGTTCACCGTTCTATCTCGATAGGTCACGCCATAGCGCGGCGTGCCGGCAGCTGCACATTTTTCCGGCACCGCACACCATAGCAGCAGCGCCGCCATCAGCCATGCCGCTATGCATTTCAGCTTCGCCATGCTCAAAATCACTCCTTCATCCCGGGGCATTTTCCCCTGCGCCCTCGTCTATAAAAACGATGGAAGGTGTGCTAAGCTTCCATCCTTTAAAAAAATCTGTCAAAAAGCGCAGTGAAAGGGAAGCCCGCCTGGCGCAGGCTCCCCATCATGCATTTTCTTGTTCTTCACTCGCCAACGGTGATCTTCGTCCAGTCCTGCGTGGCATATTCGCCAAAACCGCTTGGATAGACGCCCGCTTCTCTAAGCACAAAGCCAAGATTGGCCTGATAGTTGCTGCGGTCGCTCACAACCGTCACAAGGTTGGAGATGCACACAGTATCATCCGTTTCTTCCAGCACAGAGGCCAAGGCCGGCACCTGTGCGCTGCGGATCGTGGGCTTCACCTCCGCAGGCGGCGTTACGCGCAGCGTGTAAGTTGCAGGATACACTTCCGTCATGCACCAGTAGCCATACTGATCGGAGGTGACCTGAGCCATCACGCGATCGCCTCGCATCAGCTCAATCTTTACCCCGGCAAGTCCCTTCTCGTCATAATCGCGGATACCATTCCCATTTTCATCCAGCCAACACAGGGTTCCGAGGCGGCCGGGCAGCACGCTGCCAATATCAAGCCCGGTATTGGCCTCCGTCATTTTCACGGTGATGGCTGAGCTTTGGCCTGTGCGGCCGCTGCACTGGGTCATCACACTGCGTCTGCCGCCATCCAGCAGGCGCTCATCCTCCGGTTCCACCACCAGATAGCCCTCCGGCAGCGTTACCGCCACATAGTAGTCGCCTGGCAGAAGTCCGGCAAAGTCGTAGGTGCCATCCGGTTCTGTGGTCATGCTGCTCACCGGCACGCCGTTTGCATCTGTCAGAGAAACAACCGCACCGCCCAGCATGTCATACGTATTGCCGCGATCCACCCACACATTGCCGTGCAGGCTGTTGAGCTTCACCAAGCCCAGCAGCAGGTCTTCCCGGTTTTCGCCTTCCGCCAGCTGCACGCCGCGCATCACCAGTTGGTTACTCTCTTCCACAAAGGTGCTATCCCCTGCTTTGGCCGCGACCAAATCATCTGTCAGGCCACACACCACGCGATAACTGCCGGGAATCAGTCCTTCCACCTCAAAGCTTCCATCCGCAGCTGTGGTCAGTGTGGCATAGTTTTCGCCAGTGGCTTCATCCACCACCTTCACCTGAATGCCCGCTGCCATCGCTTCATCACTGCTGCGTCTGCCATCGGTGTTTTCATCCAGCCAGGCCGTACCGCGCAAAGATGCAGGCTGCACGCCGCCAAGTTGCTGCCCGATATAGCAGTCGCCCATGGCCACAACAACTTCTACCGTTTGTTCCTGTTTGCCGGGTGCCAACGGGAGCTCCAGTTCATTCACGCGGGACATGGCCAGGTTTCCCGGCCACGCAACCGTCAGTCGATAGGTATCCGGATGCAGCTGATCAAACATGAATTCGCCGTCTGTGCCGGTTACAATGCTAATCGTTTCCAGATCACTCCGGTTCGGTGTCAGGGTCAGGGTTACACCGGCCAGCGGCGCCTTGCCTTCCGTCCTGCTGCCGCTGCCATCATGGTCGTCAAACGTTTGCCCGCTGATCTGCCCCAGCGTTAGCCCGCCGGCCAGCGGTGCAGTCACATGGTCGCCGGTTGCAAAGTCAAACCAGTCTGTCGCCCCGATATGATCACCCGTCACTGCATTGCCGCCGGTGGTTTTGCGTGCCATCACAGCATTTTCCGGCAATTCATAGCGCAGATAGTAGCGCCCGGGCATCACCGCATCAAAACAGAATGTGCCGTCTTCCCCAATGGTTGCGCTGAAGTGCTCGCCCTCCTCGCTCATCAGGCGCACCACCGTGCCAACCAGGCCGCCTTCATCGGCATCTTTCAGTCCATTGTCGTTTCGGTCGGCAAACATGATGCCTTCCACAACGCCGGGCAAAATCATACCCATATCCATACCCGTAAGGTTTGCGCCCAACGTTGCAGCAAATACCTTGCTTTCGCCTTTTCCGTCGCTCAGGTTCAGCATCACGCTGCCGCCGTCCGTGCGGGTGAAGGCATAGCCCGTTTTGGCGCTTGCCATCAGCTTATAGCGGCCCGGAACTACTTCTTCAAATGTATAAACGCCTTTCGCGTTGGTGCGGGTGACCGCAATTTCATTGCCCTGTTCATCCGTCAGGCGTACCACCAGGCCGGATACAACACTTTCCTTGCCATCCCTTGTGCCGGAGAAATTGTTGTCCAGATACGCTGTTCCGCTGATGGTCGCAGGCTGAATGGCGCCGATCACCATGTCCATGGTTTCGGCGTTTTCCACGGTGATGCTATCCAGCGTGTATTCCCGGCGCCCCGTGCGCGCTTTGAACTGGTTGCCGCCCTCCACCGTGCAGGTATAACCCGTGCCCTCCGGCAGCACTGCCCGCAGGCGATACAGCCCGCCACGCAGCCCGTCAAAGAGGAAAGAGCCATCATCGCCTGTGGTCATGCTGGCCACCGTCTTTCCGGTGCCCTGTTTGATAAGCTCCAGCTTCACGCCCGGCAGTGCCTGTTCGCCCTCATCCAGCAGACCGTTATAGTTGGCATCCAGGAAGCAAACACCGCGCAGCGTTGCACCGCGAATAAGCCCTATATGCTGAAGCGGCTTATCTGTTCCGCTCTTGAGTTCATACTGCTTTACGCCAACATCCTTACCTTCAGCAGTGATTACAGAGCGGTTTTCGCGCCCGGTTTCGCTGTAGCGGGTAAAGCCCATGCCCTCCGGCACGATAACGCGCAGCTTATACACACCAGGTTTAACCTGCGGGAAAGAATACATGCCATCTTCCCCAGACCAGGTTTCATAAAGCTTGCCGTTTTTCGTGCCTTCCAGCTGCACCTGCACGCCTGCACATCCCGGCTCATCGGGAGTCATGATGCCATTCGCGTTTTCATCCAGCCAGATTTTGCCTGAAAGAGACGCCATCTCCATGGTGCCGACACCAACTTCGCGGGTTTCGCCCTCCGTAAGGGTAAAGGCAGCGCTTTGGTTTGTGCAATCGCTGTTTTCCTCCATGATATTTGACGTCGCCTTATCCGTCTTGCCATGCTTAGTAAAGCCATAACCAGCCGGAAGCGTCACTTCCAGCACGTATTCACCGGCAGGCAGCGCAGACAACAACACATGCCCCTCGGCATCCGTCACGCCCTGCGCGGCAATGGATTGATATCCGCCGGGCATGGTATACAGCGCCATCACCTGCGCCCCGGCCATCAAACGCTCATATACGCCGCGTTCCCCGTTGTTGTTCGCATCCAGGAACACGGTCACGCCAAGGCTTGCGCTGCCGGTGAGCTCGGATGCCTGTGGTGCCTGCGTAGGTGCCGGCGTCGTGGTTGCAGTTGGCTGGGCGGTAGGTTCAGCTGTCGGAGCCTGGGTTTCCACATGTTCTAACGCAGGCGCCGCCGTTGCTTCCGCCTCGGTCATGTCCACATTTTCTTCCGCCTGCGCGGAGGGAATCGTGCGCCAGGTGGAACCATCCGGATCGTTCATGTAACGGATACGGAGCTCCCCTGTGCCAATCTGCACATCACGGAAAGCAAAACCGCCTTTCGCATCCGATGTTGCAACCCACGTACCCTCATCTGCATACAAAAGCAGCTGTTCATTCGGTTTGGCCGTCCCGGACACCGTTATGCCCTGCGTTTCGTCCGCAGGCACAACCGTCACATTCTCTGTCTGCACGCTATCGCCTGCAAGGATTCCTTGCAGGGCATCGGAAACCATTTCCTCCATCGCGTTATAGCGTTCGAACTGCTGCGCATTCATAGGATACCATATAGCATCCGTAGCGGAGGTTGTGCTCACCACATGCAGCTGTTCCGCAGCACTTGACATCAGAACGTAATCGCGCGAAGCAGCATGGATCACATTCACGCCGTCGCCTGCCTGCACACGCCAACCTTCCGGCAACGCTGCCAGTGTTTCGCATTCCACATCGCCCACGCGCACAAGCCACACCCTGTGCGCATCTTCCGGATTGCCAAGCAGCATCACACGATCCTGCTGCTCCTGCACCTGCGCAATTTGATCCGCAGAGCCGCGATACGCCTGCACGGTAAAGACCGCCGCCACGCGGTCGCTTTCTTCGCTGCGCAGGAAATAACGTCCCGCAGGAACAGCCGCTTCGGGCGCAAACATTCCGTCCGCCCCCAGCGTACACTCCATCACCTTTTCGCCTGTCATGTTCTGCAGGGTGTACGCATTTCCCGCTTTCCCGCTTATACGGAATATCCCGGTGTCGGCATACGCCATCACGTTGGCTACGTTGGTGATGCCTTCTTTCACCGCCACCGTATAGGCTTCATCCACCGCGAAGCCTTCCGGCATGGTTTCACGCACGGGAATCAGCGTTATGTCCGTCCCCGGAGCAACGGTCAGCACAGTCTGTCCATCCGTCGTGGAAAGCTGTCCCAGCCATTCGCCGTCACGGCGCACTTCAAAGGTTCCTTCCAGCGGCGTAATTTGCCATGAGCCGTCGCCGCCGGCCGTCAAGCCCTGAAAGAGCAGCATTACCGTCGTCGCATTCTCACCGTGCGCTGCGCCCGCAATCATCGTCAGGCACAAAAGCAGCACAGCGAATTTCATCCAGCGCATTTTCATCAAAGCACATGCCTCCGCGCGGCAAAAAGCCTTCGCCGCCATGGTATTTCTTTTCTAGCCGTCTATCATGGTAAATCAAGGCGTGAAAATTGTCAACCGCCGCAGGGGTTTCCGGTGAATTTTTACATATGCAATCTTGAACAAATGGGAAACGTTTCTCTCCTTTGCTTGACTTGCACGGGCAATGCGCTTATAATCGTAAAGAGAAACCGTTCCGCCTTTTTCTTGGCGATGAAAGGGGTTTTGCCTGTGTTTACGATTGGAAATGACCGCGTCGCGCTGGTGACGGACACCTCCTGCGACCTGAGCGATGAGCAGCTTGCCGCCTATGATATTCGGTATGTATGCCTGCGCGTGACCTCCAGCAAGGGGGAATTTCGCGACCGCGCGGAAATCTCGCAGGATGCGCTTTACGCTTTGCTGAAGGAAGAGCTTCCGAAGACCTCCCTGCCCCTGCCGGAGGATGTATCCGCCCTCTACCGTCAGCTGCAAAGCGAGGGCTGCACACGGGTGCTGCATCTCTCCATGAGTTCCGGTCTCAGCGGCACCTACAACATGGTGCGCATCATGGCCGAAGATTTCCCTGATATGAAGATCGATGTGGTGGATACGCACACCTTGTCCTGCGGCCTTGGACTGCTGGTGCTGGAAGCTGCCGAATGCCTGCAAAATGGCATGCCTGTTGAAGAAGTTATCAGCCGTGTCGAGCATTTGCGCGGCACGCAGCTTGGCACCTTCGTTATTCGCACGCTGGAATTTCTGCGCAAGGGCGGCCGCATCGGCCTGGTGGAAGGTGTTGTGGGTACGCTGCTTCAACTCAAGCCGGTGATTTTCGTCAATGATGAGGGCGTGTACCAGACCCTTGCCAAGGCGCGCGGCTTCAACAATGCGCTCAACACCATGTATGATGAAATCATGAAGCGCTACGAAGGGCATCCCGTGCGGCTTGCAGTGGTGCATGGCGCGGCGTATGACGATGCCGTAAAGCTTCGCGACCGCATCTGCGAGAAGCTGAACGTCGTATCATCCTTCATCAGTCCCGTCAGTCCCGCGCTGGCCATCCACACGGGACCAGGATTGATCGGCGCCATTGTGCAGTATGCGGAATAAAGCCGTTTGATGCATGAAAAAAAGGAGACCTTTCACAGGGTCTCCTCAGCGTGTCGACAAAATGGCAACGCCACTTTGTCGAGTTTGCATTTTTCACTGTCAGCGAAGCTGACGGCCGTGAAAAATGGAGGGAATGGTTTCGCCTTTGGCCGAAACCACCCCGCCCGACCGGCATAGCCGGTCGATACGAATCCAGTCAGAGGGACATAATGCCCCTCCGACACCTTCTCATATGGTTTGTCGACAGTCTGAGGAGACCTTTTGCAGGGTCTCCTTTTTTTAAAGCCCCATGCCTAGCGCATGGGGCAGCTGAAGCTGCAAGGAGAAAATTTCTCCGTTGCGTTCCGACCTGCGGAATAGGCAAGACCACAGCGAAGAATTCCGTCCGAATCTGTTATTCTCTTACCTCTCCGCAAAGGTTGCGTGAAAGCCAGGCGTCGGGATCCTTCTGGGCAAGGGACCACATAAGCTTGGTCACGGCCGCCTCGGTGGTCATATCCAGGCCGGAAATCACATCAGCCTTCAACATCTGATTGCCCACTTCGTAAATGGACAGGTCAGCCTTCTCATACATGCACTGGCTTACCACAATCACCCGAATGCCGTGCGCACGAAGCATGCGCAGCTTATCCACCAGATTACGGCGAATGTAATGCAGGCCGCCAAGGCCGAAGGCTTCGATTACAAGCCCGCGGTATCCGGCGCTGAGCACAAAGTCCATCACATCCGGATGCGTGCCGGGAATCAGTTTGAGCAGAAAAACCCTGCTGTCTACTTCCGGGCGCAGGTGATACTCGTCGCGGATCACCTGTGGGCGAAGAAAATGAACGCCCTCGCTGTCAATTTTCCCTGCGAGCGCCTTGTTCACACTGTCAAACGCATCAAAGCTTGTGGTATGCGTTTTTACCGCCCGTGTGCCTAGAATCAGCTTACGGTTAAAGCACACATAGGTGCCGGGCACTCCATGACTCGCCGCCTCAATCGCGCAGGCGAGGTTTGTTTCCGCGTCGGATAGCGGCGCTCCCAGCGGCAGCTGGCTGCCAGTAAAAATGACCGGCTTTTTTTGTCCGAGCAGCATATAAGACAATGCCGCCGCCGTATATCCCATGGTATCCGTGCCATGGGTGACCACCACGCCGTCGCATTCCGTCATGGCCTCATTGCAGGCATGCGCCAGCTTGGTCCATTCCTCCGGCTGAATGTTGCTGGAATCCATGGAAAACACGTCCCGGCTCACAATTTCCGTGTCCGGCCTTTTATGAATTTCCCGCAAAAGCTCCTGCGCATCCAATGCCGGAGACAAACCATCCTCCGTTTGCCTGCACGCAATCGTGCCGCCTGTGGCCAACAGTGCCAGTTTTTTCATGGCGCTCATCGTTCCTCTCTTCATCACGCATCATTGGTACTGGACGAAATCCGTTTCCTATGTTATCATAAAAATTATGAAAAAGCGAGGGGGATTACCAATGAAACTCAATATTAAGCGCACAGCGCTGGTAGGGCTTGCATTCCTTTCCATTTCCGCCTTCTGGCAACTGTACGACTTTGTGGTACCGCTGATTCTCAAAAACACCTACCACCTGGGTGATGGCTGGGCAGGGGCTGTCATGGCCATGGACAATATCGTTGCGTTGTTCCTCCTGCCTTTCTTTGGCGCAAAGTCGGACAAATGCAAAAGTCCCATGGGGCGGCGGATGCCGTTCATTCTTTTCGGCTCTCTCACGGCTGCTGTGCTGCTGCTGTGCCTGACGCAGGTTGTGCGTTTTTGCGGCCTCAGCGTGTTCCTTGCCTGCCTTGCGTTGTTGCTGCTGGCTATGGGCACCTACCGTTCCCCCGCCGTGGCGCTCATGCCGGATGTGACGCCTAAGCCCCTGCGTTCCAAAGGAAACGCCATTATCAACCTGATGGGCGCCGTGGGCGGCGTTTTCTCCCTGGCATTGGTAAACTTTGCGGTCATCCGCACAGTGGACGCAAGCGGTGCGGCCCACTCGGACTACACATGGCTGTTTGTCGGCGTCGCCGCACTGATGATCGTGTGCGCCTCCGTGCTTGCTGCCACGCTGCGTGAACGCAAGTTGGTGGCGGAGATGGAAGCCATCAATTATGGCGAAGTGCAGCAGGATACCGTTGTGACCCATGAGGGCGGCAAAAACAAGCTGCATCCGGATGTCATGCGCTCGCTGGTGCTGATTCTCTGCTCGGTAGCGCTATGGTTCATGGGCTACAATGCCGTCACCTCCGCATTCAGCAAATACGCCACCACCATGTGGGGCGTGACAGAGAAAGCCGCCGCCAACTGCGTGCTGGTGGCTACCGTTGGTGCCATTCTCAGTTACTGGCCTGTGGGCATGCTTTCCGCCCGCATTGGCCGCAAAAGGATGATTCAGATTGGTATTGTGATGCTGGCCGTTTGCTTCACTGCCGGCGCTTTGATGCCGCAGATGAGCTTCCTCGCTTATGTGCTTTTTGCCCTGGTGGGCGCAGGCTGGGCTTCCATTAATGTTAACTCCTTCCCCATGGTTGTGGAGCTGGCCACGGGTTCCGACACAGGCAAATACACTGGCTACTACTACACCTTCTCCATGGCCGCCCAGGTGATTACGCCCATTCTCTCCGGCATGCTGCTGGAGCACGTGGGATACTGGACGCTTTTCCCCTACGCGGCGGTTTGCGTGGTCGGTTCGTTCATCACCATGTGCTTTGTGCGCCATGGCGACAGTAAGCCTGCAGCCAAGCGTGGATTGGAATCGCTCGATGTGGGAGATGACTGATGCATGAAGACTCTGCTATTTGTGCTGCTGTGTCTTGCAGCGGCTTATGGGTTTCTCGCATGGCCGCACCTGCCCCGGCGTTCCATTGCACACCTGACAGGCTATGATTACGCTCACCGCGGACTTTGGAATGATGTGCTGCCTGAAAACAGCCTGCCGGCCTTCCAACATGCGGTTGACAACGGTTTTGGCATCGAGTTGGATGTCCACTTGACGCGCGATGACCAGCTGGTGGTTTTTCATGACGATACGCTCATGCGCATGTGCGGCGTTGACCGCCCCATCTGCGACATGACGCTGAGCGAGCTGCGCCAGCTTCGTCTGAAGGGCAGCGAATACGGCATTCCCACCCTGGAAGAGGTGCTGTCGGTTGTGGGCGGCAAGGTTCCGCTCATTGTGGAAATCAAGCCGGATAAGCGCCTTGACGAGCTGTGTGCAAAAACCTGCGCTATGCTGAAAGCCTACGGCGGTCCTTTCTGCGTAGAGAGTTTTCATCCCCTGGCCGTTCACTGGTTCCGCAAAAATGAACCGGCAATCATCCGCGGCCAGCTGGCCTATGGGCTGGGACAGGGCCGCAAAGTGAACGCCGTCAACGTGCTTGTCGGCACACTGATGCAGAACGTCGCCGGGCGGCCGGATTTCATTGCCTATGAAGCAGTGAGCGACCGCAACGCGGCCATGGGTCTCATGCGTCTTTTACGCCCGACCCTGGTATGCTGGACCGTACACACCCAGCAAGACATGGATCGCCTGCGCGCCCGCTATGACCTGCAAATCTTCGACGGCTTTGTGCCCAAACGTTGACAATTCACCGTAAATCCAGTATAATCAGGCGGTGATACCGTACCATCAGGATGCACCTTGCGGGGATAAGCATGCAGGGTGCTTCTTTATCTTTGACAGGCTGAAAGGAGTCGGATTTTTCATGGCTGAAGAAAAGCGCAATATTCTCACAGAAGAAGGTATGCATAAACTGCAGGAGCAATTGGATTACCTCATCGGCACCCGCCGCAATGAAGTAGCCAAACAGATTGAAATTGCCCGCGGTTTCGGCGACCTGAGCGAAAATGCCGAGTATGACGAAGCCAAAAAGGAGCAGGCCAAGGT
>CAKUFA010000050.1 GCA_934647165.1 uncultured Clostridia bacterium
CAGGGCCTGCGTTTCGCTATCCGTGAGGGTGGCCGCACGGTTGGTTCCGGCGTTGTGGCGAAGGTTATCGAGTAATTTACTCGCCGGGGGCGGCGTTTGAAACCGCACCCCGGCGGGCATTTCCGGTTTTCATTGATGAAGTGATAACCGACACAATGCTTAAGGCAGGAGGTGTCCCAAGTGGCAAATGCCGCTCGTACCAAGGTTTGCCTGGCCTGCACGGAGTGCAAGCAGCGCAACTATAACAACATGAAGAACAAGAAGAACACCCCGGATCGCATTGAGCTCATGAAGTATTGCCCTTTCTGCAAGAAGCACACCGCTCATCGCGAAACGAAGTAAGTCCCCCCAACGACGGCGTGAGGATGTGATTAGAAATGGCTGAGGAGAACAAGGCGGTTGCCGCGCAGGAGAAGAAAACCCCTGCGAAACAGGCTAACACCAAGGGGAACAAGTTCCTCAACTGGTGCAAGCGTCTCCCTTCCCGGATCGCTACCCCCTTCAAGAACATGTGGTATGAGCTCAAGAAGGTGACCTGGCCGACCAAGCGTAAGCTGTGGGTGTACTCCGTGGTCGTGCTGGTGTTCATGCTCTTCATGAGCATCGTCATCGGTCTGCTGGATATGGGTGCATCCGCGCTGATCCGGCTGCTGGTCTGATCCGGTAAAGTAGGAGAAATGACATGAGCGAAAGATCCAACGAAGCCTGCTGGTATGTTGTGCATACCTATTCCGGCTATGAAAACAAGGTCAAAGATACGCTGGAAAAGTCCGTTGAAAACAACGAGGCCATGCAAAAGCTCATCTTTGACGTTCGCGTTCCCGTGGAGGACGTTATCGAGATCAAAAACGGCAAGCGCGTCAAGACGCAGCGCAAAGTATACCCCGGGTATGTGCTTGTGCACATGATCGAGACCAGCGAAAGCTGGTACGTGGTGCGCAACACCCGCGGTGTGACTGGTTTTGTGGGCCCTGACAGCAAGCCCGTTGCCCTCACCGAGGCCGAAGTGGACATGATGCTGAACCCCGCCCCCAGCGGTGTGGAGTATGACATTGCCATCGGCGATACGGTGGACATTCTGTCCGGTTCGATGGAGAACCAGCAGGGCGTGGTCGAGGACATCGACACCATGCGCGGCAAGATCCGGGTCAGTGTGCAGATGTTTGGCCGGGCAACCCCGGCAGAGCTGGATCTGTCCCAGGTCAAAAAGGCGGACTGACGCTCGAATTTCCCGTTTTTTCAAGGCTTTTGCGCTGCGTGATTCAGCGCGGCGAAGCAGGCGGAGCAATCCGCTTTTCCGGCGTGCGGGCTATTGTCCCGCGCGTAACGTGGGAGGAAGTTGAAACGCTTCCGCGTGACCACATTTTTAGGAGGTGCCATTACCATGGCCAAGAAAGTTACTGCGTACATCAAGCTGCAGGTGCAGGCTGCCAAGGCCACGCCCGCTCCGCCTATCGGCCCTGCGCTGGGCCAGCATGGCGTGAACATCCCCGGTTTCTGCAAGGAGTTCAACGAGCGTACCGCTAAGCAGGCAGGTCTGGTGATCCCCGTGGTCATCACCGTGTACTCCGACCGCACCTTCACCTTCATCACCAAGACCCCTCCGGTTCCGGTGCTGATCAAGAAGGCTCTGAACATGGAAACTGCCAGCGCCCGCCCCAACCGCGACAAGGTTGGCAAGCTGACCAAGGAGCAGGTCCGCGAGATTGCCACCACCAAGATGCCCGACCTGAACGCTGCCACGATTGAAGCTGCCATGAGCATGGTGGCCGGCACGGCTCGCAGCATGGGCATCACCGTGGAGGAATAAGACCCTGTGGGGCTTTGCCCCTTGATCAATGTGGGAGGACATAGCGCCGTTAACACCACATGGGAGGAAAGAAACATGAAGCATGGTAAGAAGTATCAGGACAGCGTGAAGCTGATCGACCATCTGAACCAGTATGATCCCAACGAAGCCTGCGACCTGGTTGTGAAGACCGGCAAGGCCAAGTTTGACGAGACGGTGGAAATCTCCATTCGCCTGGGCGTTGACCCCCGCCACGCTGACCAGCAGGTTCGCGGCGCTGTGGTGCTGCCTCATGGCACCGGCCGCAGCATCCGCGTGCTGGTGATTGCCAAGGGTGAGAAGGCTAAGGAGGCGCAGGCCGCCGGTGCCGATTACGTTGGCGCTGAAGACATGATCGCCAAGATCCAGCAGGAAAACTGGTTCGACTTTGACGTTTGCGTGGCCACCCCTGACATGATGGGTCTGATTGGCCGCATCGGCCGTATCCTGGGCCCGAAGGGCTTGATGCCTAACCCCAAGAGCGGCACCGTCACCATGGACGTGACCAAGGCTGTGAACGAGATCAAAGCCGGTAAGGTCGAGTATCGTCTGGACAAGACGGCCATCATCCACTGCCCCATCGGCAAGGTTTCCTTCGGCACCGAAAAGCTGAATGAGAACCTGAAGGCTCTGATGGACGCCATCAACAAGGCGAAGCCCGCCGCTGCCAAGGGCACCTATGTGCGCTCCCTGTATCTGTCGAGCACCATGGGTCCGTCCGTGCGCGTGAACCCGCTGAAGTTCTGATTGCACACCCTGCATCCTCTCCGAAGATTGCCTTCGGAGAGGATGTTTGCGTTTTTGGAAAAAAAGAGCCTGCCAGTGGGGGAAAAGGCGGGTTCATTCCGCAGGAATATGTGCCGAAAACAAAAAGTTTTTCTGGTCAGATGGGGAAAAGTGCGGTAAAATAAAATAAGAGGTGAAAAAAATGCCTTGGCGTGAAGCGCGTGCATTGCTGGAGAATTTGACACCCTTGCGGACAGATTGTGGAAAAGTGTGCGGAAGCGCATGCTGCAAGTCGCTGGATGCGGAAGAAACGGGTATGCTCCTGTTCCCGGGGGAAGAAGACGAATATGACTTGCTGCCCGAATGGCGGCTGAAACAGACTCCATCCGGTGTGCTGGCTATTTGTACCGGAAAATGTGACCGCGCCAGTCGTCCGCTGGCGTGCAGGATGTTCCCGCTTCTGCCAACCCTGCGTGAGGATGGAGTGCATGTGGCAGTGGATGCACGCGCACGGGCGGTATGTCCCCTGGCACGGCAAGGCAAAAACGCCATGGATGCGGCGTTTGTGCAGGCAGTGCGGAAAGCGGGGGAAATGCTGGCCGAAGATCCTGCGCAGCGTGCTTTTCTGCAAAGGCTGACGGAGAGCCAGGACGAATGGAATGCACTGAGAAAGAAGCTGAGGGGTCAATGAGCCCGGAGGCAGGAAACGGCACCTGATTACACCGAAAGCGGGGAGAAGACACCATGTTCCACCAGGCGGAAGCGAAACATGAAATAATCGGCACAGGCAACACGCAGCTATGCCAGGGCGACAGCACAACGATGGATTTGTCACAGTGGCGCGGAAAAGTGCAGTGCGTGTATATGGATCCGCCATTTATGACCGGTGAGCAGTTTCTGCGCCGACGCCCCGTGGGGGAAGAAGGCTGGCGTACGGGCAAACAGTCCATTCAGCTGCCTGCCTATACAGATAAATTTCCCAGCCGCGAAGCCTATTTGGATTTTCTGCGCAGACTGTGCGACCAGGCCAAGATGCTCCTTGCCCCCACCGGCATGCTGGCCTTGCATTTGGACTGGCGCTCCGCACCCTATGGCCGAATGATCTGTGACCAGGTGCTGGGAGAAAAGCTGTTCATGAACGAAATCATTTGGTCCTATGAAAGCGGCGGACGATCCATGAACCGCTTCAGCCGCAAGCATGATACCATCCTGCTGTATGCCAGAAGCAGGGACGTGCGGTTTGACATTAGCCGCGTGGCACTCAAACGGGATGAAGTTCGCAAGAACCACATGCGCCGGGAAGTGGACGAGCAGGGACGCGCGTTCCGCAGCATTCGAAGCGGGGGCAAGGTATACAGGTATTATGATGATGAGCCCGTTTATCCGGGGGATGTGTGGACGGACATCAGTCATTTGCAACAGCGCGACCCTGAGCGCACGGGATATGCGACGCAAAAACCGCAAAAACTGCTGGAGCGCATTTTGCTGCCGGTGACGCAGTCCGGCGAGCTGGTGGCCGACCTGTGCTGCGGCAGCGGAACAACCCTTGCTGCGGCACAGAGCATCGGCTGCCGCGGCCTGGGCATTGACCAACATGGGGATGCATTGTCGGTCACAGCGGCGCGGCTGAAGGGCGACTTTGCAGTGGATGCGCCAACAGCAAGCGGAGACGCGGTGCTGGATGCGGTTTTTGACCCGGACAAGGGAATGGTGACGCTGATGGGCTTCACTGCGCCGGGTGAATGGCCGCAAAGCGCTGACCCGCTGGCACAGGTGGAACAGTGGAGCGCCGGCAGGCTGAGGTCGGACGGCACGTTTTATGCGCAGGAAAACCTGACCAGAAGCTACGTCAGCCCGGGGTTGCCGGTGTGGGCGCTGATTCCCGAAGGAGAGGGCGAAGCAGCGGTACGGGTGACGGATGCGCGCGGACGGCGATGGTTGTTCAAAGCCTGAGGAAACCGACAAGACGTCCGCTACGCGCGAACGATGAGCTTAGGAGGCGTTTATGCACACGCTTCAATCAATGATTGACGAATGTCACCGCATTGTCTTCTTTGGCGGTGCAGGTATCAGCACGGAATCGGGCATTCCGGATTTCCGCAGTGTGGACGGGCTGTATCATCAGCGGTACGAGTGGCCGCCGGAGGAAATCCTCAGCCACACCTTTTTTATGGAGCGGCCGGAAGCGTTTTTCCGCTTTTACCGGGAGAAGATGCTGCCGTTGGACGCACAGCCGAATGCTGCGCACCGGAAGCTGGCGGAACTGGAGCGTGTGGGTCGCCTGCAGGCGGTGGTGACGCAGAACATTGACGGTTTGCATCAGAAAGCGGGGAGCCGGTATGTGCTGGAGCTGCATGGCAGCATCTGGCGCAATCACTGCATGGCCTGCGGCAAGGCGTTCACCCCACAGCAGGTGCGGGATGATCCGCGGCCTGTGCCGCTATGCGACTGCGGCGGGCGCATCAAACCGGATGTGGTGCTCTATGAGGAAGGACTGGACGAGGAAACGGTGGCTTCGGCTATCCATGCCATTCGCACAGCGGATATGCTGATTGTGGCAGGCACAAGCCTGACGGTGTATCCGGCGGCAGGACTGCTGCGATATTTCCGGGGGAAACATCTGGTGCTGATTAACCGGGATGTGACGCCCGTGGACAGCGCGGCGGAATTGGTAATTCATGACAGGGTGGGACAGGTACTGTCACAAATTGAGGCGAAACCCTGAGAGAAAGGAAAGGGGGGCGCGTCAATGGTAACGCTTGACGCCATGTTCCCGGCTGTGCAGAAAAAACGGCTGTTGAAAGCCGCGGAAAGCCGCTATGCCTGCCGTGCCTTTGCGGGGGCGCTATCCACCGGGGATTGGGCGGCGATGAGCTATGTAGCCCAGCGCTATGCCCTGCCCGGGGCAAGATTGATGCTGCTGCACGTGCCGGAAAGCCTATTCACCGGGACGCTGCTGAACATGGGACGCGTGAGCGGCTGCACGGCGGTTGCCGCAGTAATTGCGGATTCAGCTGTGGCGCAAAGCCGCATCCATGCGGGCGTCCTGGGCGAGGCGCTGTGCCTGGAGGCAACGGCGCAGGGGCTGGGGAGCTGCTGGATCAGCGGCACGTATCGCAAAAAACAACTGACGACGCCTTTGCGGGACGGCGAGGCGGTACTGGCCGTGATTGCCCTTGGAAAACCTGCGCGGCGCGTGCAGGCATCACGCAAACGGAAGCCTGTGGAGAAGTTTTGCCGGGGCAACATTATGCTGTGGCCTGCGGCACTGCGGAAGGTGTCGGAAGCGGTGCGGCTTGCGCCATCCGCTATGAACCTGCAACCGGTGACCATGGCGCTGGAGCAGGGGCGCTTTACCTTTGATGCGCCGGATCGAGCGGCGCTGGATTTGGGGATTGCCCTTTGCCATGGAGAACTGGCTATGGACTTTCCCCATGCATGGCACTTTGCGGGCACGCGAAAAGAACCTGCCGCATGGGTGACGCAAGCATGAACGACGGCAGGAAATGCATGGAAAACGGCACGCGGTGAAAAGGGCCTTTGCGGGCTATATACATCCTAAAACATGCCAAAATGGCACTGAAGAAAACCGAATATACCAAAAAGCACCAGACCGGGAGCGGAAGATCGCCCCCGGTTTTCCCGTTGCATGGGTGAAAGGCAAATTCAAACACGGCCTTTCTGCGGGCGGCGCAAACGCTACCCAAGGATTCAACCCAAGGAGGAGATTCATCCATGAAGAACGAGAGCATCAAGAAACTGGCCAGCCTGACCGCGGCCGCCGCCATGAGCCTGACCCCCATGCTGGCCATGGCCGACACAGCCGACAGCGCGCTGGTGGTGGGCGGCATGCTGAACTTGCGGCAGGAAGCTTCCCTCACGGCGAAGGTGCTGGGACAGTATCCCACTGGCACACTGGTGGAAATCACCACCCCCGGGCAGGAATGGCATCAGGTATCCGTCAACGGCAAAAGCGGATATATGCTGGCCAAGTACCTGTCCTCCGGCAACGGCGACATGGCGGCCACCATTCGCACCAACACCGGCATTGGCCTGAACCTGCGGGAGGAACCAAGCCTCTCCGGCAAGCTGATGGGCTCCTACAAGCCTGGCACCAAGGTGACGGTGATGCAAAAGGGCGCGACCTGGTGCCGCGTGAAGGTGGAAGGCCAGGAAGGCTTCATGGCCACCCAGTTCCTGAACTTCGGCAGCCAGACAGGCGAGAGCACCGGCACGGTGAGCGGCAAAACCGCGGTTGTGCATAACCCCTCGAGCACGCAGGTGCTGAACCTTCGCCAGACGGCGAGCTTGGACGCGAAGGTGCTGGGCTACTATCATAACGGTGTGAAGGTGACCATCCTCAAGAGCGGCGCGACCTGGCACAAGGTGCAGGTGGAGGACGGCAAGGTGGGTTACATGATGGCCAAGTATCTCCGGGTGACGGGGGAAACATCCACGGCCAAGCCCTACACGGCGACGACCTTCAATGTCAACGGCGGCAGCTATGTGAACCTGCGCAAGGGCGACAGCCTGTCTGCAGCGGTCATCACCCGCGTGCCCGTTGGCACGAAGGTCACGGTACTGCGCCATGGCACGGACTGGTGCAAGGTGCAGGCAGGCGAAACCGTTGGCTACATGAGCACCTGGTTCCTGAAGTAAGAAGAACCTATACAAAAGATGAGGCCGGCAGGAAAAAACTGCCGGCCTCATGGCTGTTAAAACAGGAAAATGCAACGATGGGAAACAGCGCCTTTGCGCATGACGCATGCCTGATGGGAAAATTACAGCTGCTTGCGCAATTCCTCCGGCAGCTTTCTGCGCCACCAGCCGAGCTTGTAGGCAACGATGGTCATGACCATGCTCATGGTCCAGGACAGAAGCAGCGATGCATACAGCATATCCGGATTGCCCTGAGGCCAGCGCGCAGAGCGCGTGAGGTAGGCCAGCAGATAGGCCGCGGGCATGCGCAGAATAACGGTGCCGATGATGCTGATCCACATGGGAATCATGGTTTCGCCGGCTCCACGCATCACGCCCTGCAAGACCTGGCTGACAGCGAAGCAGAGGTAGCCCACGGCCAGCCAGCGCAGCCCGCGCTGACCGATAGCCATCACATCCTCCGTGTTGGTGAACATGCCGATGAGATTGTGACCAAACAGCAGGATGCATGCCACCAACACGCCGGCCACACCGAGGGCGAGCATCAACAGATCGCGGGTGCCTTGGTGAATGCGATCGACCTTGCGGGCGCCGATATTTTGCCCGACAAACGTGGTGGCGGCAGTGCCGAAGGTGAAATTCGGCATCATGGCAAAGCCGTCCACACGCATTACAGCCACGCTGGCGGCAATAACCGCCGTGCCCATGGAGTTGGTCAGCCCCTGAACGATGATGGCGGACAGGGAGAAGATTGCCTGGGTGATGCCGGCAGGCACGCCAAGTGAGCACAGGCGGCCGATGATCGGCCAGTCCGGGCGAAGGGTTTCGCGGTTGACATCCACAACCTGCCGCATGCGGCACAGGCGCACCAGGCACATCAGCCCAGCCACGGCCTGCGCAAGGATGGTTGCCCATGCCACGCCTGCAACACCCATGCGAAAACGGCTCACAAACAGAATATCCAGCACAATGTTGAGCAGGCTGGCAATAAGCAGGGACAGGAGAGGCATCAGGCTGTCGCCGAGACCGCGCAGCACGCCTGCCAGAATGTTATAGGCCGCACCGCCCAGAATGCCGATAAAAATGATCTGCAAATAGACGACGGCGCCTGCAAGCACATCCTCCGGCGGCCTGACCAGGGACATGAGCCAGGGAGAAGCGAAATAGCCAATAATGGACATGGAAAGGCCGCTGACCAGGGTGAGCAGGATGCTTGCGCCTACCACATGGCTGAGGGTTTTGCGATCCTGTGCGCCGAAAAATTGCGCGGAAAGGATGCTGGCACCCGTGGAAATACCCATAAACAGCACCAGCAGCAGATTCAAAATGGGGCCCGCCGTACCCACGGCGGCCAATGCCGTGTCGCCGATATACCGGCCGACGACAATGGAGTCCACGGTGTTATAAAGCTGCTGTGCCAGGTTGCCGACCAGCAGCGGAATGGAAAACTTCACCAGGCTGTCCATAGGGCGACCCACCGTCATGTCCTGCACGCCGAACCAGCTTTGAAGTTTGCCGGTTTTCTTTTGCATGGGGCTTGTTCCTCCTTTGAGAATGCATCTTTTCTCATTGTATCAGCAAGGCGGGGCAAAGGCAAGGAGAACGGCGGATTTTTTTACACGTGGCTTTCGCTTTGGCGTAAAATGCGCTACAATGGGAGCAGCAAACGCAGAGGAGGAAAAAACATGGGGAAGCGGGCAGGCGCACAAATCAAGAAAGCGCGGCTTGATGCGGGCTTGACGCAGGAGAAGCTGGCGCAGAAGGTCGGCGGCGTAACGGCCATGGACATCAGCAAAGCGGAACGCGGTGTGCTGGAACTGGAAACGGAAACCCTGAAGAAAATTGCCAAAGCCACGGGGGTGACGCAGGCATCCCTGCTGGGAACAGGCACGAAGGCGGCAAAGCCAACCGCAGCGAAGACCGCCAATGCGAAAAAGACCACGGCGAACCGGAGGGCTGCGGCAAAGAAGACCCAGGAGGTCACGGCGCTGACGGCGGCGGAAAGGAAGCTTGTGGAGGCCTATCGCAAAGCGGATGCGGACCGGCGCAAGGCAGCCATGGAGCTCTTGCAGGGCGGCGACGCACTTTCCGCACTGATGCAGACCAAGGGAAATTCCGTGGCCGATGTGGTGACGGATGTGCTGGGGACGCTGCTGGGCAGCAAATGAAGGCGCACGGCAACCATGCCGCCGAGTCGGGAAATCAATCCAAAAGCGAGGCGTGAAGCCAAATGGAAATCATCAGCTATCTTATCAAGGACACCACGCGGGTGCAGCGGGAAGCAATTGTCAACGAATCGCTGGGCAACATCGACGCCATGTGCGACGGGTGCAGCGCAGGCATTGTGGAAATGTATCAGGCGTATATTGACGGAAAGATGGAACTGCGGGAAGTGAACGCGGCTTTTCGGGCGCAATATACGTCGGGCCGGGAAGGAGCGGACAGAGGCTCCTCCTGCATGATGCAGGGATAAAAAAGCAGGAAAAGGGAAAACGATTGCTGGGGATGCGGCTGCATGCCGCGTCCTTAGACTGTCGACAAACCATAGGAGAAGGTGTCAGCGGGGCATGATGCCCCTCTGACTGGATTCGTATCGACCGGCTATGCCGGTCGGGCGGGGTGGTTTCAGCCAAAGGCGA
>CAKUFA010000051.1 GCA_934647165.1 uncultured Clostridia bacterium
AATGAAAGAAACGGCATAGCCGAAGCTATACCGTTTCTCTCTCGCCTTAGAATGTTTTCTTAACTGGACACACCTAAAGGCGGCTTCTTTTTTGATTTGTAAAGGAGATGATTGAAGGAAACGCTTATTCCTTCACGACTACATAGCGGGTGTGGGGCATATCCACACCGCGATAATGCTTCACTGCATGGTCATAAGGGTGCATGCCGTTGCGCAGTGCAACGCGTTGGGAGGCGGCGTTTGTGTCCCGGATGATGGAGCAAACCGCCGGCGCCTGAAGCACCGTGAAAGCATAGGCTTTGCATGCCTGCGCGGCTTCGGTGGCATAGCCATGGCGCCAGTGGGCGCGCTCAAACAGATAGCCGATCTCCAGCACGTCGCGGCCATTCCATGGCTGCATGGTTAACCCGCACTGGCCAATCAACTCGCCCGTTTCTTTGCACACAACAGCCCACAAACCAAAGCCCCATCGGGCATATCGTTCCAGCTGCCGCTGAAGCCACTGGTGTACTTCCTCATCGGAAAAAGCACCTTCGTAGGCAGCCATGGCTTCATTGTCCTGCAAGGTGCGGCACAGGGCAGGATAGTCCTCCGACCTCAAGCGCCGCAGGAACAACCGCGGGGTTTCGAGAATCACCGGCGGTACGCGTTCATCCTGGTGGCTGCTTGGATGCTGTAACTGCCAGGCATTCCATTCTGCCTGAGTGATGGTTGCATCCTTATGCGACACGATGGCAGCGGAAACACGGTTGGCCATGTACACCGCCTCGTCCGGCGCACAGCCGGCGGCTTCACAGGCCATGATGGCGCCAATGTTTGCGTCGCCCGCGCCAATGGTGCTGCAAACCGGCACTGTTTCGGCGGGAATCAACCGCCCGCCTTCCTCGGTGTACAGCCACGCGCCCTCTTTCCCGGCTGTCAGGATCACTTCATTTTTCGTCAAGTGATGGAGCATGGCGGCGGCGGTGGCCGGATCGCTTTGGCGGGTAAAGGCTTTTGCTTCCCGTTGGCTCAGGTGCAGCACAGGATGCAGTGCCAGCACCCGTGCCATCAGTTGGGGCTTAATGCGGCAAAGCCGCGGCCCTGGTGCGAAATAGAGCTTGCGCGGCGGGTTCTCCTCCAAATAGCTCAGGATCACCTCGCCTGTTGCTTCCTCTATCTCCAGTCCGCATAGATAAATGGCGGATACGTCCGCCTCGCCAATGGCGTTGAACCAGGCGCGGCGGAAGTGATATTCCGCCCCATGCTCGCACAGAAAGGTTCGGTTGCCGTTTGGCTCCGTCAGGCAGTAACAGCAGCCGTTCGGCTCCTCCACCGGCGGCACGGCGGAGTAGATTTTCCGCTCGGCAAGCGCCTGCCGCACCCAGTTTCCCCATATGCCTGTGCCAACGGGGGAAAACAGCACGCATTGCTGCCCCAGCAGCCGCGCGGCAGAATATGCGTTGAAGGCACAACCGCCCAGGGAGACCGTTTGCTGGTGCAGGTTCAGGTCATCGCCGGGCCTGGGCAGCCCCGGCACGCGCAGCATCACATCTGCCACGGTGGAACCGATGAAAAGCAGCATTCACTTTCCCTCCAATGCAACAGGGGCTTCGCAGCGGAAGCCCCTGAAAAGTTTCAAGAAAGAGGATGGTTCTTCTTTTGCGTTGACATTTGGCTGGCAGCCAAGCCAATGGCCGGATGGCACGGCAGCGTTTTTCTGCCGGTTTCGGGCGTTATTGCGGCCTTTCTTTGCCGAGAAAGCAGAATGCCAGCGTACCCGGGCCGCAGTGTGCGCCGATGACCGGGCCGACCCACTCCACGCGCACCCGCAGGCCGGGAATGCGTTCCATCAGCAGCTGCCGAAGCCGCTGGGCATCCTCCGGTGCGTCGGCGTGCAGGATGATGCCTTCCGATTCGTCGGGGTCAAGCATATTCTCTGCGGCCTTGTCCACAATGTAGTTGATGGCCTTTTTGCGGCCGCGCACCTTGTCCACGCTGGTCAGCTTGCCATCACGGGTTTCGATGATGATGGGCTTCAGATCCAGCATGGTGCCAAGCGCAGCTGCCGTGGGGGAAATGCGCCCGCCGCGCTTGAGATATTTCAGATCATCCACCGTGAACCAGGCCTGGGCGCGGGTTTTGTTGTCCTCCACCCACTGGGCAACCTCCTCCATGGGTTTGCCTGCCCGATACATTTCGTGTGCCTTGAGCACAAGGAGGGTCTGCGGTGCGGAGATGGACAGGGTGTCCACCACCATGAATTTGCGCTCGGGATACTTTTTCAAAAGCGCCTCCCTTGCGGCGTAGATGGCCTGAATGGTGCAGCTCATCTGGCTGGAAAAGGCAAGGAACAGCAGGTTGTTGTCCTTAAGGATGGGTTCAAAATAGTCGATGTACGTGTCTTCGTTCAGGGCAGAAGTTACCGGTTGCGCGCCCTGCCGCATTTTGTCATAGTAGCTTTTGTGGTCGATGGTTTGTCCAAGATCGTCAAAGTATTCCTTGCCGTCCAGCGCATAGGGCATGTACACCACAGGGATGTCCAGCTCTTGCTTGAGGGCAAACGGCAGATCGCTGTCGCTGTCGGTCATGAAAACGTAGTTCATTGAATTGCCTCCTTGAAAAAAATCTGAGGGAAAAATGAATGCAATATGACAAGCCTATTTTATATGATAACCCTGAAAAAAGCAAGACCGGCAGGGAATACGCATGCTTTCTCCGGGCAAAATGATGCATGGGTGATGGCTGATGATCCTTTGCCAGATGAAGACACGCGTCCAAATTGCACCGGGCACGCGATTGACGGTGCGCCATGTGGCTTCCCTTGCAGGGCCGGAAAAACTGCTGGATGCATCTGTTCCGTGCCCAACAACAAGCGGCGTGTGGAAGATCAGCGCGCTTTCCGTGGCAAAAGCAGTCACGGCGGCTGCACCGGAAGAAAATGTGCAATTTCTTGGCGGCGATACATGCTATGTGCATGTGTGCAGGAAACAGGCGCGCGATAGCTGGAAGTGGCTGCGCACGCTTGCGGTCATGAGCATTCTGCTGCTGGGAAGCGCATTGGGGCTGTGCTGGTTTCATAGCGATGTGGACATGCCGCGTGCCCAGCAGATGGTGTATCGCTTACTGACCGGGCATGACGCGGAGGATCCACGGCAGATCACCGTGCCCTACATTGCCGGGGTGGCGCTGGGCGTGGCTGTTTTTTACGCACTGCCGGGCAGGCAGCCCACCCTTATGGAAGTGAAGAACAACGAGTACCGGCAGGACATGGAGGAGGCCGAGGCGCAGGATGTGGATGAAGCTTGACCCATGGGCGGCGCTGCTGGGGCTTGCCACCGGCGCAAGCATGGCGGTGGCTGTGTCCAGCGTATGGGTGGCGCTGAAGGTGCCCGCCAGACTGCAAGGCGTGTTTCAGGCGGAATCGCCGAAGCTTTGCACGCTGGTGATGAGCGCCGGGCTTCTTTTTGCCGCGCTTGAAAACGGCGTGAACTTTTCCTTCGGCTTTCCTGCGTGGACGGGCAGCGCAGCCCTGCTTCTGGGGGGCATGTTTGTGGGCATGGTAGCTTCTGCCCTGGGAGAAATTCTGGAGGTGGTTCCGGTGCTTTTTTGGCGCTTTCGCCTTGGCAATGCATCAGGCGCCGTTCGATGGGTCATGCTGGTGGGGAAGGGGCTGGGCGCAGTGCTCGGCTGTTTGACGTTTACGCTGTGAGGGAGGATGAAGCCATGCAACGATTTGGAACAACGACCTATGTGCTGTGCCGCCAACCGCATCCCGGCGAGCGGGAAAGCCGTTTCCGCCAGGCTAAGGACTGCGCCTTTAAGCGTCCGCGGGAGGGAAAGAGCCATGTTTGACCGCCATGCGAAGCCTGGGCAGGCAAGGCAAAAGCAGCTGGAACGATATGCGCAGCTGGTGCAGCGCTTCAGCCCCAAATCTGCCATGGCCAAAGGCCTGTGGCGCGCTTTCTGGGTGGGCGGATGCATCTGCTGCATTGGGCAGGCATTGCTGGAGCTTGGGCGCGGCGCGCTGCAAATGAGCAACCTTGCCGCGGGCAGCTTCGCTTCGGCAACGCTGGTGTTGCTTACCGCCATCCTCACGGCGGCCGGTGTGTTCGATCGCATTGGCCGCTATGCGGGGGCAGGGGCATTTGTGCCAATCACAGGCTTTGCCAACGCCATGGTTTCCCCGGCTATGGAGTTTGCCCGTGAAGGGCTGGTGCTTGGGCTTGGCGCAAAGCTGTTCACCCTTGCGGGTCCTGTGCTGGTGTGGGGCACCACCGCCGCGGCGCTTCTGGGCGTCGCATATGCCATTTTTCCATGGTGAAAGGGGACGATATAGAAAATGGAAATTCATCGCCTGGGGCAGCGCACGGTGGTGCTGCCGAAGCGTCCGTTTGTAGCATCCGGCGCAGCCATCGCAGGGAAAAAGGAAGGGGAAGGTCCCCTTGGCAGCGAGTTTGATGCGGTGATTGAGGACGACCTGTTTGACGAAGAAACCTGGGAAAAGGCGGAAAGCCGTTTTGCCTACACGGCGGCCACCACCTGTCTTACAAAAGCCGGGTGCACATCCGGGCGCGTGGAAGCGGTTCTGGGCGGCGATCTTATCAATCAGATCATTCCGACCAGCATGGCCGCGCGGGAACTGCACGCGCCTTTTCTCGGCCTTTACGGCGCATGCTCGACCATGGCGGAGGGGCTGTGCGTGGCTGCCATGCTGGTGGACGGCGGCTATGTCCGCAATGCCTTGTGCGTGGCGGGCAGTCACTTTTGCTCGGCGGAGCGGCAGTATCGCTTTCCGTTGGAGTATGGCAGCCAGAGAACGCCAACCTCCCAGTGGACAGTCACCGGCGCAGGGGCTGTGTTTCTCACCCTGGAGGATGGCTTCCCGCGCCTTGCGCGCATTGCGCATCTGACGGTTGGGCAGGTTGTGGATCTTGGCGTCAAGGATGCGAACAATATGGGCGCAGCCATGGCTCCGGCTGCGGCTGATACCCTCACGCACCATTTGCAGGATCTGCATCGTACCGCCGCGGATTATGATCTCATCGTCACCGGCGATCTTGGGCGTGTGGGGCATGATATTCTGCTTGCACTCATGGAGGAACGCGGCCTGCCGCTTTTGCCGCAGCGGTATCTGGACTGCGGCATGGCTGTTTTTGCCCCGGAGCAGGATGTGCAGGCAGGCGGCAGCGGCTGCGGCTGTTCCGCCATTGTGCTGTGCAGTCACATTCTTCGCAGAATCCGCGAGGGGGAATTGCACCGGGTGCTGTTTATGGCCACGGGGGCGCTGGTGTCGCCCATGGCCAGCCAACAGGGGGCGGCTATCCCGGGCATTGCCCATGCCGTTGTGTTGGAAGGGGGCGATTGACGTGCTGTGGAGTTTTGTGAAGGCCTTTGTCATTGGCGGCGCCATTTGCATGATCGGCCAGGCACTGGTGCTCAAAACACAGCTGACCCCGGCGCGTATCCTTGTGGGATACGTGGTGGGTGGCGTGCTGCTGAGCGCTGCGGGACTGTATGCGCCCTTTGCTGCCTTTGCGGGCGCTGGGGCAACCGTGCCGCTGACGGGGTTTGGGCACCTGCTGTGGCAGGGAACGAAACGCTCTATTCAGGAGATAGGCTGGATGGGCGCATTCGCCGGCGGTGCATCGGCCGCTTCGGCAGGCATTACCGCAGCGATTGTTTTTGGCACCCTGGCAGCATTGCTTGCAAAACCAAGGCCGAAATAAACATGGAAGAACCGCGCATGTTAACAGAGCATGAAGAAAAAATAGCCCCGCCGGGAACGCAGGCAGAAAAAGCCGTTTAGCCTTCGGCACCTGCGTTTTTTTCGTGTGCGGCGCCGTCGGTTGCCATTGGCGGATTGGCAGTGCTCACCTGCACGGTGTTTGTCCACTTTTCGTAGAACATCTGCGGCATATTGTGCAGGCTGTGATGAATGGCCAGAATCATCAGCAGCAGTTGTATCACGGGTTCGCACAGATCAGCCAGCATGCTGTCGATTCCGAAAACGGCCAGCACCATGCCCGGATGCACCAACACATGCAGGAAGGCTGCCCGAGCTGCGTATTGCCAAAGGGCTGCCGGCTCGTGGGTTGTAGCGTCCAGCATGCGGATGCGCACAAGAGCCTTGCCGGGCGTTTGACCTTTCCACAAATAGGGGATCAGTCCATAATAGGCAAGCGCCAGCACACAATTCGCCAGCATTGACAGACTGTGTGTCTGGATAAAAAAGAGCGGAAGGGTGATGAAAATCATCAAAAAGCCGTCAATGAAGTATGCAAGCAGGCGGCGGATGTAGCTCACCCGTGCGCCGCGTTCATAGCTCACCTGGTTCAGCCGTTCCCGGCTGGGCAGCATAGAGGTCAGCCACGGAGTAATGAGGTACCCCAGAAAGCCGCCCAAGGTGTTGTCAATCAGGTCGTTCACATCAGCCAGGCGATAGCGATAGGGCGCAAGGCCGTAAGTGGCGGTGTATTGTGTCACTTCTAAGAAAAGCGATAGGAGAAATGCGCACAACACCGTTTTGCGGCGGCTCCAGCCAAAATAATAGCGAAGAAAAACGCCAAGCGGCAGGAACATCAGAATGTTCAGCAGCGGCTCATAAATGCCGGAGGAAAAGAAAGCAGGCATCCAGGTCTTCGGGTTGGTGATGGAAAAGTCCACTGATTTTGTAAGGATTTCCGGCACATAGCTGAAAGGAATGAGATTGAGCCCCGTGCTTTGCGTTGGAGTAGAACCGGCCTCTGGAAACGGCAGCACCGCCAGGCAGTATACGCTCATCAGATAATAGATGAACGCATATACGCACACAACGCGCATCATCAGCACCGAGCCGTATTTGCGGTAGCAATAGATAACATAGGGCAGGGTGAAGAACGCTGCAACGATAGGGAAAAAAACCAGCGCAACCAGCAGCGGCTCGGTGTACCGTTCCATGTGAAGACCTCCAGCATCGGAATGGAGCTATTTTAACATAAAAGGATGAAAATGTCATTGGAGAAGTATGAAACTATGGTGAGACGGACAAAACAGGATCCGACATGTGCCGGATCCTGTTCAAACTGTCGACAAACCCTATGAGAAGGTGTCGGAGGGGCATCATGCCCCTCTGACTGGATTCGTATCGACCGGCTATGCCGGTCGGGCGGGGTGGTTTCGGCCAAAGGCGAAACCATTCCTATCATTTTTCACGGCCGTCAGCTTCGCTGACAGTGAAAAATGCAAACTCGACAAAGTGGTAAAGTCACTTTGTCGACACAATGAACCGGATCCGACATGTGCCGGATCCGGTTTTCCTTTGCCTGCATTTAATGGTGTGGATTACATGGCTGAAAAACTTTTCTTTTGATTCGCTTTGAGAGAAAACTGCTCACGCCCAGGGCGAGTGAAATCATCACAATGTCCGTCATGGCGGTTACCCCCACATGGATGCTTTCGCCTGTGCGACCCTGCGCCAGCAGCGCCATGAAGCGGTAGAGCCCAAGCCCCGGTACCGCAGGGATGATGGATAGCGTGAGAAAGATGGTGGCAATCATGCGCATGCGCCGTGCCGCAAAGTGCGCCAAGAGCGATGCAGCAAGCATCCCGGCAAACATGCTGGCCGGTTCGCTTACGCCAAAGTGTATAAGAAGCGTGTACAGGGTGTAGCCAATCGCGCCGATCAGGCTGGAAACAAGCCATGATTGCTTCGGCGTGCGTAGCAGGAAAGCAAAGCCCAGTGTGGAGAAAAAACTGCCGAAGAAGGCGCGCAAGAGGGATTCCAACATGCTCATAGCCCTCCGATCATCCGGCAAAGGTTGGTGGCCATCAACGCGCCGCCGGCAATCAGCGCTGCGGTCAGCGTTGCCTGCACGGCGTGGGATACACCCGATACCATGTCTCCGCGCAGGGTGTCCTGCACGGCGTTGGTCATGCCGAGCCCCGGCAGCAGTGGCATCAGTGCACCGCCGACAATCGCATCCACACGCCCAAGCCCTGTCAGCAGCAAAAACAGCGTGGGCAGCAGCGTGCACATAACACTGCCGATCAACGTGGAGGCAAAGCCCTGCACACCGCGCTTTTCAATGGAAAACAGCACCAGCTGCATCAGGCCGGCATCCAGTGCGGAAATGGTGCAGTCCAGCATGCCGCCGCCAAAAAGCAGCGTGAACCCGCAGGCAGTGAGCGTTGCACCTAACACCAGCAGCCATGGCGGCAGGGACGGAACAGCATGGTCAAGCGCCCGAAGCTGTTCAAGCGCCGAATCAAAGCTTACACAGCCTGCTTCTGCCTGGCGTGACAGCGTGTTCACTGCGTTGACACGCATCAGATCCGTACCCTTGCGGTGCGTGCGGACAATGCTTGTTTCCGTGGTGCCGTCCTCCCTGCGGTAGCTGATGAATACTCCGCTGGGGATGGCAAAGCTGTCCACTTTGTCCAACCCGAAGGCGCGCCCCATCCGTGTCACGGTTTCCTCCACACGGAAGGTTTCGCCGCCGCTTTCCATGATGATTCGTCCGGCCAGCTCCAATAGTTCCATCGGTTCTGCGGTCATGCCCGGTCTCCTTCGCCATATTGCGTGCAATGATTCATTCATCCAGGGTGATGCGCACCAGATATAGCCATAGCGTGCGCTTGTATTGCACGTAAAGATTGCGCTGCATGTATAGGTCTTTTAGCGCCTGATAAATGCGAATCTTCACGCCGATGTTCCGCACAGGGTGCTTCACACTGTCCAGCGCCTGATGCGCTGTCATTCCCTTGGGATTGCGGATGTAGTCATATACCGGCACCGTGGCGTAGGTGACTTTCTGCACATGCTTGAGATATTCGCAAACAAAGACCATGTCCTCGCCATAGCTCAGCCCTGATTCAAAGCGAACGTTATTTTCCTGAATGGTGGCTGTGCGGAAAAGCTTGTTCCATAATACACCGTAGTAGAAGCTGTTTGCCTTGCGGTTCAGGTTGTCCAGAAATGCGTTGCAATCCAGCGTTTCATCCCGCTTTTCCAAGGCGCATACCTTGCGTAGGGGCCCGACAACATTCGTGTACGCGGCCAATACCAGGTCGCTGCCGTTTTGCTCGGCACGGGTCACCAGCTGCTCGATGGAGTCGGTCGGCAGCTCGTCGTCACTATCCACAAAACGGATGTATTTGCCTCGGCATAGGGGCAAGGCGTTGTTGCGCGCTGCGGAAACGCCCGCATTGGCTTGATGAAGAACCCGGATGCGGTTGTCCAAAGCCGCCGTAGCGTCCAGCAGGGTGGCAGTGCCGTCCGTGCTGCCGTCATTCACCACAATGATTTCCAAAGCCTTCCAACTCTGCGCCTGAACGCTCCTCAGGCAGCGGGGCAAGCTCTTTTCGCCGTTCCATACGGGTATCACAACGCTTACCAGCGGCTGATTCATGTCTGTCACATCCCCGGGTGTTTTTGCATGGGTTATTGTATCGTGCCCACCTGGGGTTGTCAATGGGACAAGTGGCAAAGGTGAGGTGAAAACCATGAAGAAAAGGGGATATAGAATGGGTATCGAAAGGGACGAAGTCCCTTCGCGGGTGCAGGGCAGAGCCCGCCGGGTCAAGGGCAGCGCCCTTGCGTATCCCGGGCGAAGCCCAGAAACCCGCCTGCGATTTTCAGCCCAAAGGGCTGAAAGAGCTCAAAACCTTGCCAAGGATCCGCCGGAATGGGTATCGAAAGGGACGAAGTCCCTTCGCGGGTGCAGGGCAGAGCCCGCCGGGTCAAGGGCAGCGCCCTTGCG
>CAKUFA010000052.1 GCA_934647165.1 uncultured Clostridia bacterium
TAGCCGGTCGATACGAATCCAGTCAGAGGGGCATGATGCCCCTCCGACACCTTCTCATATGGTTTGTCGACAGTCTGCGAACGGCTGAACGCCGTCCTTTTTGCCTGGTGCGGAGGTGATGCCAATGGATGATATCATCAGTAAACGGACGATGCTTGGAAGGCTGCCGGCATTGATCTGGGGACGTGAAACCGGCCGGGCAATGCTGCATGTGCATGGCAAAATGAGCCGAAAGGAATATGCGATGAATTTTGCCCGCACAGCGCAGAAATACGGTTGGCAGACGGTGAGCTTTGATTTGCCTGGCCATGGCGAACGAACGGATGTGCCATGCGATGTGTGGCATGGCATGGAAGATGTGCGCGCCGCGGCGGATGCAGCACGCGGCCTGTGGCCTGAAGTTGGGCTGTTTGCGTGCAGTCTGGGTGCGTATTTCTGCTTGCGTGCGCTGAACGATCTTTCTTTCCGGACGTGTCTTTTCCAATCGCCAATTGTTGACATGCGTTGGCTGATTGAACAGATGATGGCCTGGAACCATGTGACGGAAGAACAGCTGCGCCTGACAGGACAGGTAGAAACGCCTGTGGAGACGCTTAGCTGGGCTTATCGGGAAAATGTGCTTGCCAATCCCATCACACGCTGGCAGGCGGAAACGCATATCCTATATGCAGGCAAGGATAACCTGCAGCCCTGTTCGGCGATGGAGGACTTCATCCGCCGCTTTGGCGGAACGCTGGAAGTCAGCGCAACAAGCGAACATCCCTTTATGGCGCCCGGCGATGAAAGGATTGTGCGCCGCTTTGCGGAACATTGGTTGGAAACACGAGAGGAGCATGCATGAGCTACGAGGATTTATTGGGACAGATTGTGCAGGAGCTTCCCCATCTGAAGGGACAGTTGATGTCGCCAACGGTGGTGTATGTGCGTCAACAGGGGAAGGTGTATGTGACGTTCCAGAGTGCGGTGCTGGTGGAGGAAAAAAGCTTTTTGCAGATGGAACGAATCCTGCGGCGTATTTTTCCGCAGCATCCGTTGGCTCTTCGGGTGGTCAGTCCCGGCTTGAAAGAGGATTTTCTGCAAAATATCGGACAATATAAGCAGGTGCTGACGGACTTTTTGAAGCGGAATTACCCTGCGTCTGTCAGTTGGATGGATCAGATTGACTGGCGATGCGACGGAGAACGCATCACGTTGACTTTCCCGGACAGCTTTTCCCTGGAATACATGGGGCGGCAGAACGTCGCCGCACGGCTTGCGCAGGCCGTGAAGGACATCTTTAGCGCGGATGTGAAGGTGGAACTGACGGTTTCCGGCGACCAGGAGGCGCGACTTGCCGCGATCCGGGAGGAAAGGGCAAAGGAACAGGCGCAAGTATATACCGCCGCACAGCTTGCAAGCGATGGAAAGACTGCCGCAAAACCGCGGCAGGAACGTAAAACGGCAGCCCCCAGGGAAAAGAAGCCGGATGCGCCGAAAGCTGAAACCAAGCCGGAAAAGCCCAGTATTTATCCGCAGATGACCAACCAGGTGCTTGGTAAGCCCATCCTTGGCCGCAGCATTGCGGATCGCCCCATTGAAATGAAAGAGCTGACCAGTGACAGCGGTCTGGTGGTGGTACAGGGCGACATCTTCAAATTGGAGACCAAAGAACTCAAGGGCGGCGAATTGATGCTGGTCACCTTCGCCATCACGGACTATACATCCAGCGTATTGTGCAAGGTGTTTATGCGCTATCGCAACCGGTTTGCCAAGAAGAACGATGATGCACCGCCTGCACCCATTACCGAGGAAGAACGCAAGGCTGTGATGGATAAGGTCGACCAAATCAAAATGGGCATGAACGTAAAGGTGCGCGGAGAGTGCCTCTACGACAATTTTGCCCATGAACTGTCCATCTCTGTACGCGACATGGTTCCGATGGAAAAAATTGAACGGGAGGACACGGCGGAGGAAAAACGCATCGAGCTGCACATGCATACCAACATGTCCACCATGGATGCGCTTGCCCCTGCGGGAGATCTCATCAAACGCGCTATCAAATGGGGACATCCGGCAGTTGCCATCACGGATCACGGCGTTGTGCAGGCTTTCCCGGCGGCATTCAATGCGGTAAAGGGACAAAATATCAAGCTGATTCCCGGATGCGAGGGCTATCTGATTGATGAAACCATGGCGGTGGAGAACCCTGATGAACGGGATCTGGACGCGCCGATTGTTGTGCTGGATTTTGAATCCACAGGACTGAATACCAACATTGCAAGAGTGATCGAAATTGGCGCGGTGAAGCTCATGGGCGGCACGGTTGTGGACTCTATGAGTGTGCTGGTGAATCCCAAGCAACCCCTCAAACCCAAAATTACAGAGATTACCGGCATCACGGACATGATGCTGGCCGACAAGGAAACAGCGGAAACGGCCATCCCCAAATTGATGGAATTTATCGGGGATTGTCCGATTGCCGCGCACAACGCAGCGTTCGACGCGGCGCTCCTGCGTGCGGAGCTCCGCCGCCTGGGCCGCCAGTGGAACGCCCCTGTGTTGGATACGCTGACCCTGTGCCGCAAGCTGTATCCAGAAATGAAGAGCCACAAGCTCTCCAGCCTGTGCAAACAGCTTGGCGTGAGCCTGAAAAACGCCCACCGCGCCGTGCATGACGCTACGGCGACGGCACTTTGCCTGGCCAAGATGTACAAAGAATGCCGGGAAAAGGGCATCAACACCCTTGGGGATTTGAACCGGCAGCTCAAAGGCGGCGCCATTGGCGAAAGCTTCCATATTATCCTGCTGGTGAAAACACAAAAAGGCATGGAGAACCTGAACCGGCTGGTGTCCATCGGTCATCTGGATTATTTCCGGCGCCGCCCGCATATGCCAAGAGCCATGATTCAGAAATATCGCGAAGGACTGATTCTGGGCAGCGCATGTGAGGCGGGGGAACTGTTCCGTGCAGTGTTGGCGGGCGAAAGCTGGGAGAAACTTAAGGAAATTGCCAGCTTCTACGATTATCTGGAAATTCAGCCCATCGGCAACAATGCGTTCCTTGTGCGGGAAGGTCAGGTGAAGGATGACGAAGGACTGCGCGACCTGAACCGCACCATTGTGAAACTCGGCGAAGAAATGGGACTTCCGGTGGTTGCCACGGGCGATGTGCATTTCCTTGACCCGCACAACGCCATCAACCGTGCCATCATCCAGGCAGGGCTGGGCTTTGAGGACTGCGATAACCAACCGCCGCTGTATTTCAAAACCACCAACGAAATGCTGGAGGAGTTCAGCTATCTGGGTAAAGAAAAAGCCCACGAAGTGGTGATTGATAATCCACGCAAAATTGCCGATCAGGTGGAGCAGCTTCGCCTGTTTCCCAAGCATCCAAAAGGAGAGGACACCTTTCAGCCGTTCTGGCCGGATGCGGCGGACAACATTCAAAATATGTCCTGGGGAACAGCCAAAGAGTGGTATGGCGATCCGCTGCCGGAAATTGTGACCAAACGGCTTGAAAAGGAACTTGGCTCGATCATCGGCTATGGTTTTGCCACACTGTATAACATTGCGGAACGGCTGGTGCAGCGCTCACTTGCAGATGGCTATCTGGTGGGCAGCCGCGGCAGCGTTGGCTCCAGCTTTGTGGCGTGCATGTGCGGCATCACCGAGGTGAATGCTCTGCCGCCGCACTATCGCTGCCCGCATTGCCACAAGGGCTTCTTTGATGTGGACAAGAGTAAATACAAGGTAGGCGTTGACTTGCCGGATAAGGACTGCCCGCTGTGCGGCCGTCCGTTGGTGAAAGATGGTTTCGACATCCCCTTTGAAGTGTTCCTGGGGTTTGCGGGCGACAAGGTGCCCGATATTGACCTGAACTTTGCCAATGAATATCAATCCCGTGCACATCATCAGGTGGTGGAGCTGTTCGGTGAAGGGCATGTGTTCCGTGCCGGAACGGTGGGCACGCTGGCGGATAAAACTGCCTACGGCTTTGTGAGCAAGTATCTGGAAGAGCGAGGCATCCAGTGCGGCAACACGGAGAAGGACCGGCTGGTGCAAGGCTGTGTGGGTGTGAAGCGCACCACCGGCCAACACCCGGCGGGCATGGTGGTTGTGCCTAAGGAATATGAAATCTATCAGTTTACGGCTGTGCAGCATCCGGCGGACGATCCCACAGCCGAATTCATCACCACACATTTCGACTTCAACTCCATGCATGACATTCTGGTGAAGCTGGACTGCCTGGGGCACCTGGATCCTACCATGATCCACGAGCTCTGCGGCTTGACGGGGGTGGACTTCCGCGATATTCCATTGGATGATCCGGCAGTGCGCAGCTTGTTCCATTCTCCTGAGGCGCTTGGCGTTACAAGGGAGCAGATCGACTGCACTACCGGTACCTTTGGTATTCCGGAATTTGGCACAAGCTTTGTGCGCGGCATGCTGGATGATACCCAGCCTTCCACGATGGAGGAACTCATCCGCATTTCCGGTCTGAGCCATGGCACGGACGTATGGCTGGGCAATGCGCAGGATATTATCCGTTCCGGTACAGCCAAATTGAACGAATGCGTCTGCTGCCGTGACGACATAATGAATTATCTGATCGATAAAGGGGTGGAGCCGAAGCTGGCTTTCACCACCATGGAGGCTGTGCGAAAAGGCAAAGGACTGAAACCGGAAATGGAACAGGCCATGATCGAGCATGACGTGGCGCCATGGTTCATTGACAGCTGCAAAAAAATCAAGTACATGTTCCCCAAGGGACATGCCGTGGCCTATGTGACCATGGCGCTGCGCATTGCATGGTTCAAGGTGCATTATCCGCAGGCGTACTACGCGGCGTATTTCACCGTGCGCGGCGATGGATTTGATGCAGCCACCATGCTGGTGGATCCGGACACCTGCCGGGCAAAAATTCGTGAAATAAAAGCCATGGACAATGCCACCGCCAAGGACAAGGATGCGCAGACAGCGCTGGAAATTGTGCTGGAAATGAACATGCGCGGCATCCGCTTCCTGCCGGTTGATCTGTATAAGAGCGATGTGCGCAAATTCCTCATTGAGGACGGCAACCTGCGCTGCCCCTTTACCAGCCTTGGCGGCCTTGGCGAAAGCGCTGCGGTGACCATCGCCGCAGCACGGGATCAGGCGCCTTTCCTGTCCATTGAGGACTTGAAGGATAGGGGAAAGGTGGGCAACGGAGTGGTTGACCTCCTTCGCACCCATGGCGCATTGGAAGGGCTGAATGAAACCAGCCAGATCAGCATGTTCTGACGCATGCCTGCCAGTGTTGCAAAACGGTTGCTGTTATGGTATACTGGCAGTAAAGCTGGAAAATGAAAGGAGACTGCCCCATGCGAAAGATTTTTGCCCTGATGGTCGCGCTGTGCCTGCTGGTTGTACCCTGCTTTGTCAATGCGGAGAGCAGCGACATAACCTATGACTTCGGTGATTTTACTATGACATTTCCATCAGACTCCTATGGCAGCATTGCCGATGAAATCACCGATGGTGTGGCGTTCTTCATGCTGTATCAGCACGTGGATGAAAACGCTGCCTTCCAGCCTAACCTGAACGTCACCTGGACAAAAACCTATATTCCGCTTGATACAGTTCAGCCCAGCGATGCTTTGGCAGAAATCATGACCGAGGCTGTTGCTGCATTGGAAGGGCAGGGCGTGAAGGCAAGCAACGCTACGGCTCTGGACGCTTCCATGGATACCCTGAATGGCAAAGCGGCATTGAGCGCTGTGTACAGCATGGACGTGGATTATTCCGGCATCGGCGCCGATTTGAAGATGACACTGTACTGTGCACAGGCCATCATTTCTGAAAAAAATCTTGGCACCTACACGTTCACCATCACAACCGATGATTTGACCACTTGCCAGCCGCTGATGGATATTGTCAACACGGTGGCGTGGAAAAAGTAAACACAGGAAAAGAAAGAGAGGCGTGGCGCAAAGCCCGCCTCTTTTTTGCGGCAGCCGATGATACGGCATGGACAAAAGCCTGCCTGTCGTGTACAATAAAGTCGAAATTTGTGAATCCGGAGGCTGCCATGCTGAGGAAAGCTGTTGATTATTTCGTTGCAGAAAAACATATGATGTCCTGTCTGCTCATAGCCTGTGGTGATGCAAATGTTGTTTATACGGCTTGCGGCGGGCAAATTCATGCAAACGGCACGGGTGATATTACGCCAAGCACGCTGTTTGACCTGGCTAGTTTGACCAAGCTTTTCACAGGCCTTACCGTCATGCGCCTTTATGAGCAGGGATTGCTGGAACTGGATGCACCCGTCACACACTATGCACCGCAATTTGTGCACCTGTCCGAAATCACGGTGGATCAGGTGCTTGGGTTTGAAGTGGCACTGCTTACCCCCGAGCGTGTGGATACACAGCCAACACGCGCAGCAGGGCTTACGCAGCTGCATGCCTTGACACCAAGCGCCCAGGGAACAGGCCGGTTTTATTCCGACATGCATGCCATGGTGCTGGGGGAAGTCATTGAGGGCGCATCTGGCTTGCCACTGATGGATTGCCTGTCCCGCGAACTGCTGCATCCGCTCGGTATGGCGGACACGTTTGCCGCTGTGCCGCAGGCAAGGCTTGCCAATTGTGTGTGCTATGACAGGGAACATCGCCTGGAGAAGGGACGGTACATCCTCCGGGAAGGCATTGCGCCCGGAACACCGCATGATCCCAAGGCACGTTTGCTGAGTCCCCATGGCGAATTCTTGTGTGGCCACGCCGGGGTTTTTGCTACCGCCGATGATATGGTGCGGCTTTGTCAGGGTGTTTTAGGCGGGCGTGTGCTTACACGAGACAGCCTGCGAAAAATGGCGCGCAATCGCCTTGGCTGCCGCCTGCCGGATGGCCGTTACACGCAGTATCTGGGCAGTCAATGCTATGTGAAGCATCCACAGCAGTATTTCTCGGAAATCCCTCTGTATATGAGCGACCAGGCCATTGGTTTGTCCGGTTTTACAGGCAACCATGTGGCCATTGATCCGGAGGTTGGCGTGTTTTCCCTGATGCTGGGCAACCGCGTGTTGAACCGCCTTACTGTGTTGGTGCCGGAGGAAGGGCGAACGCTCACGGATTATGGCCTTGCGCCGGATGGTTCCGGTCAGTTCCTTTGGCCGGATGGAACGCAGGTGTATTCCTCTGTGGACTATGTGCACCAGAAGGATGCGCATGTACATCAGGCGATTGCGCGGACGCTTGGTCTTTCCACGTGGCGGAAGGCGGGCAGTGAATGGCCATGATGCTGCTCAAGGCTTCGGCTTCATCAGCATTTTCCGGCGCGGCGGGCATCAGACCGGTGCACTCGTTGGCGCTTTGCGTACTTTCGATGGAGAAGAAAGGATCGTCCTGCTTGGATGCGGGCTGACGGTGGCACATGGGCATAACCTCCTTGCGGGTGATGCTGCCAGTGTGCGCAGGCAAAAGAAAAATCATGCGGCCGCATGCTGAAAGTGTGGCCGCATGGTTGCGTGAAGATTATTCAATCTTTTTATCAATGGAATATCGTGCATAGCTCAACGGTTTTTCCCACGTGCCGGAGACTCTCGGGCGGCGCGCCGGGTTGACGGTTCGCACGGCTGTTGCCGACCATGTTCCGCGGTTTCCATAAAAACGAACCCTGTATTCGCGCGAGTTATATGGCGAAGATTCCGGGGGGCCGGAAAAAATAACGGATGTCGAATACGTTGCTGTGACGGAGCCGCTGACGCCCAACGTGCCGCTTGACGGCGAAGGAACGCTGCTGTCTTCGGTAGCTGTTATTGCAAGGCTGGCTGAAAACGTCTTACTCCAGGTGCTGGACAACGTATCTGTTTCTCCCTTTGCCGCAGAATGCAGGAACACGTCATGGAGTGTGACGCCTGTGGCTGTTGTTTTCACAGAAATATCCTCATAATCCCAGCCATACGAAAGGGGATTGATTGTCTGCTTTCGCCCTCGCGCATCGTCCGCATGCCAGTCATAGATGTGAATGGCTGCTGCATCAGAGTAGGCGCTGAGCAAATCGTCAACAACCCATTGCGGCACCTTTGCAGCGGATGGCGCAACGTCCACTGCCGGACGGCTTTCCGCATATGCTGCTGATGTCAGTAAGGCAAACAGCAAGGAAAAAGCTAAGAATTTTTTCAGGACTCCTACTCCTTTCGAAAAAACACTGTTTTTGACAGTTAACGTCCTGCTTGTGCCACACCGCTGGCTAGGCAGCAAAATGCGGGAATGAGTTGAGCAGCAAGCACAAGCATGCCAATCATTAGGCAGATGCAGCCTAAAAGAAATGCAATGCCTAGGATGAGGGCAGCGGTATTTTCTTTGGCAAGCGTTTTCAACATCTCTTTCAAGGGAGGCACTCCTTTCTTTTGTTGACAGTGTAGCTGTAATATTTTGCTGTCCAACTATAATATATAGAATTTACGCAATAAAGTCAATGATTTTTACCATTAACATTTGTAAAATGGAAACAAGGATATGCGAATGCTGCTGACTGATAGAAGACGGGCAGGAGACGATTGAGTTTTGCGCAATTCGCATCCGCGCGATGGCATGAATAACGCATCAGGCAGGAAAAGTTGCGGAAAAAACCGGAAATTGCTTGACAAACAGGTGCATTTGACGTATACTAGTCGATGGCATCAATAGCTCCGCTAGCCCCGGAAACTATTGACACAGCGGCGGGTGTGCGACCATCACATCAGACGCATTCTTTTTCAACCATTATCCGAGGAGGAATACCTTTGAAGACGTTTATGCCGAAAGCAGCGGACATTACCCGCAAGTGGTATGTCGTTGACGCTGAGGGTCAGGTGTTTGGCCGCGTGGCCAGCCAGGTGGCTTCCATCCTGCGCGGTAAGAATAAGCCGATCTACACCCCCAATGTGGATACTGGTGATTATGTCATCATTATCAATGCCGATAAGATTGTTATGACCGGCAAGAAGCTGGATCAGAAGGTCTATTATCATCACAGCGGTTTTGTGGGCGGTCTGAAAGAGACCAAGTATCGCAAGCTGCTGGCTGAAAAGCCTGAGTTTGCCATCCGCCGCGCGGTGGTGGGGATGCTGCCCAAGGGACCTCTGGGCCGTCAGATGGCCAAGAAGCTCAAGGTGTACAGCGGCGCTGAACATGAACATGCCGCGCAGAACCCCGAAAAGTACGAACTGATCTGACGCGGAAAGGAGACGTGTGAATCATGGCGAAGGTAGATTATAGCGCTGTTGGCCGCCGGAAGAAGGCTGTTGCCCGCATCCGTCTGGTTCCCGGTGACGGCAAGGTCGTCATCAATAAGCGTGATATTGACTCTTACTTTGGTCTGGAAACCCTGAAGATGACCGTTCGTCAGCCCCTGACGCTGACCAACGTGGGCAACTTTGATGTGATGGTGAATGTGAACGGCGGTGGCTTGACCGGTCAGGCTGGCGCGATCCGTCACGGCATCGCTCGTGCCCTGTGCAAGGCTGATCCTGAGCTGCGCGGCACCCTGAAGAAGGCTGGCTTCCTCACTCGCGATCCTCGCATGAAGGAACGCAAGAAATACGGTCTCAAAGCAGCTCGTCGCGCTCCGCAGTTCAGCAAGCGATAATCGACTGCTCAGACTATATCAAA
>CAKUFA010000053.1 GCA_934647165.1 uncultured Clostridia bacterium
GGTTTTAATATCCGATTCACGGATGCAATACATGGGGCGGATGAGCTCCATGCCTGGGAAATTGGTACTGTGCAGCTTGGGCATCATGGTTTGCACCTGCGCGCCGTAGAGCATGCCCATCAGGATGGTTTCAATCACATCATCGTAATGGTGGCCAAGGGCAATTTTATTGCAGCCGAGCTCCTTTGCTTTGCTGTACAGGTGACCGCGGCGCATTCTTGCGCACAGATAGCAGGGGTTTTTCTCCTCACGATACACAATATCGAAAATGTCCGTGTTGAAGATTGTCACAGGAATGCCAAGCATTCGCGCATTGTGCTCAATGACCTTCCGGTTTTCCGCATTATAGCCGGGGTCCATCACCAGAAACACCAGCTCAAAGGGAAATTTGCGGTGGCGCTGAAGCTCCTGAAACAGCTTGGCCATGAGCATGGAATCCTTGCCGCCGGAGATGCACACGGCAATCCGATCCCCTTCCTGCACCAGGTCATAGGTGCGGATGGCCTTTGCAAATTTGGAGAACAGTCGCTTATGATAGGTTGTCCGCAGACCGGTTTCGATTTTCTCCCGTTTGTCCGCATCCTGCTCACGCTGCATTTTCAGCATCAGCCAACCCAGATATCCATCTTTAAGGCTGAAGGCATGCACGCCTTTGCTGCGCAGCTCCTCGGCCACATTCAGGCTGTTCCAGCCGCGGTGACAGTAGACGACAACCGTGCCTGCGCGCTGCATCTGCACAAGGTGCGCATCCATCGCATCCTCCGCCATGGCAATGGCGCCGGGAATCATTCCGTAGGCACGGTTGCTTTCATCCCGTATATCGACAATCATAGTTTGATCAGCGTCAAGCTGTTCCAGCTCTTCAGGGGTCAGTTCCACATTTTCCGTCATGGGTGATTCCTTCCTTTTGCCTGCTTGTGTTCTGCACTCTGCTATTATAGCGAACAAGCGCTGTGGTGGCAAGCTGATGTTTTTGTGGGTGGGCGCTTGACAATTGATTCTGCATCGCTTAGCATGAAAGTGCCAGAAGAATCATGGAAGGAGGGGGGCACTGTGCGCAGTCAAGATATTGCTGATTTAACAGCAAAGCTGCTTGTGGAGTATTATGACAACAACATTGAACCTTTTTTGAACACCTGCCATGAGGATGTTTTGTGGATTGGCCCTGCGCAAGGACAGACAATCCGCGGCCAGAAGGCGCTGCGGGAGGCCTTTGCTGCGGAAACCCAAGATCTTCGCTTTGCCGTGCATGATTTGGTTGTGCTGCCGCTGTACACCGGCAGCAGCCGCGTGTTTGAAGTGGTACTCATGTTCATGGTGGATACCTTTTGGCCGGATGGACGCAGCAACCGGGTGGATCAGCGCATCAGCTTCACATGGGTGATGCAGGATGGACAGCCACGCATCCGGCTGTGCCACATTTCTGATGCGATCGGTTATGACAGCCGGGACAACATTTATCCTGTACACTATCTGGACAGTTACGAGAACCCTGAACCGGCAACGATGAACAAAACGGATCGCCTGTTCTTCCGCGGCACAAACAAGGCGGTGTTTTATCTGGATCTGGAGAACGTCCTTTATGCGGAAAGCGCGGGAAATCATACCATTCTGCACACGGTGGATCATAGCTTTGAATCTGTAGAAACGCTCACATCCATTGGCAGACGATATGGGCGAATTTTTCTTCGCTGCCATGAAAGTTATCTGGTCAATCCAAAGCACGTGCTGGAGGTTTGGCGATTCAAGCTCCGGCTGTCGGATGGAACTCAGCTGCCTGTGCCGGAAAAGAAATTCACTGCCGTTCGTGCGCAGCTGGTGCTGATGACCCATGGAAATGTGAAGTAGATAGAGATGGAAAAAGAGGCGCTTCCATGAAGGAAACGTCTCTTTTTTTGGGGGGATGGAGGGGGTTACTTGGCGTTCATCACTTCATCCCACAGGGCGTTGTAAACGGTGAGGAACGCGCCTTCAATATCGTTGAAATACTCGCAGTTGGCCACATCTTTTTCCGCCGGGTTCATTACCGTGTTGGAGGTATATTCCTCGCCCATCAGTTCAATAGCGCCTGTGTTGGGGGAAGAATACCAGATAGCCTCGCAGTTTTTCTGCGCGATATCCGGGCGGCAGAGGAAATTGATAAACTTCTCGGCGTTTTCCTTGTTCTTGGTGTCTTTGGGGATAACCATACAGTCCACCCACACATTGCTGCCTTCCTTCGGAATGGCGTAGGCAAGGTCGGCGTTCAGATCAATGGCATATTGTGCATCGCCTGACCACATGACAGCCAGCGCTGCTTCACCCATGACCATTTTGTCCTTGGTTTCATCCACCTGGTAAGCCTTGACCATGCCGGAGCGCTTTTGCTCAAGCAGTTTTTCCTTGGCGGCCTCCAGGGCAATGATGTCGCGGGTGTTCATGGAGTATCCGAGATACTTGAGCGTAATGCCCATGGAATCCCGCACGGATTTGAGCATGAACACGTTGTTGCGATACTTCTCATTCCACAGGATCCCCCAGGAATCCACGGGATCATCCACCATGGTGGTGTTGTAGAGAATGCCGACAGTGCCCCACATGTAAGGCATGGAATGCGCGTTGTCCGGATCGTAGGAGGGATTGCGAAGGCTTTCCATGAGGTATTTGGCGTTGGGAATGTTTTCATAGTTCAGCTCTGCCAGCAGCCCTTTTTGCAGCATGCGCTCAACAATGTACTCCGAGGGGAAGCACACATCGAACGAGCTGGGGCTAGCTTCCACCTGCACAACCATATCCTCATTGGTGGAAAAGCGCATATAGTTGACCTTGATGCCGGTTTCTTCTTCAAACTGGCGGATAACATCGCTGTCGATATAGTCCTCCCAGTTGAACACGTTGACGACCTCATCGGCCATGGCGCAGGCAGGGAGGAAGAGGGCCAACGCTAACAGCAGGGCAAGCAGTTTTTTCATCATGGGGCAATCCTCCTTTGATAGGGCTTATTTTGCATTTTTCACATCGTTCCACAGGGCGGAATAGATGGCGAGATATGCTTCATCCAGATCATGGATGGTTTCGCAGCGGGCGATTTCCTCTTCGGAGGGATTCATCACTGTGTTGCCGGAATAGCTTTCACCCATCAACTCGATAGCGCCGGCGTTAGGAGAAGAATAGGTGATGTATTCGCAGTTCTTCTGGGCAATATCCGGGCGGCAGAGGAAGTTGATGAACTTTTCAGCGTTTTCCTTGTTGGCGGCGCCTTTGGGGATAACCATGCAGTCCACCCACACGTTGCTGCCCTCGGAGGGGATAACATAGGCCAGGTTGGGGTTGAGTGAAATTGCGTACTGGGCGTCGCCTGTCCACATCACAGCGATGGCCGCTTCACCACTGATCATCATGTCCTTGGTCAGATCCACCTGATAGGTTTTCACAATGCCGTTGCGCTTTTGCTCAATGAGCTTTTCCTTGGCGGCTTCCAATGCCACGATGTCTGTGGTGGACATGGTGCTGCCCATCATTTTGAGCGTGAGCCCCATGGTGTTGCGGATAGAATCCAGCATGATAACCTGACCCTTGTAGCGTTCGTCCCACAGATCTGCCCAGGAGGTAATCGGCTCCTCCACCATGGTTTTGTTGTACAGGATGCCCGTGGTGCCCCACATGTATGGAACAGAATGTGCGTTGCCTGCATCGTAGCTGGGATCTTTGAGGCTGTCGAGAATATACTGCATGTTGGGCACGTTGGCGTAGTCAATTTCAGCCAGCAGATCCTTGCGCATCATGCGCTCCACAATGTAGTCTGACGGGAAGCACAGGTCGAAGGCGCCGGGGGTGGTTTCCACCTTGAGAATCATGTCCTCGTTGGTAGTGAAGCAGGAATAGTTGACCTTGATGCCGGTTTCTTCCTCAAACTGGCGAATGACTTCGTCGGAAATATAGTCTTCCCAGTTGAACACATTGACCACGCCGCCATCGGCCATGGCAAAGGAAGGAATGGCGACAAGCAGCGCCAACAACAGTGCAACGAGTTTCTTCACAGGGCAATCCTCCTAATAAAATGATTAGTTTTTTTCTGCCGTGCGCCGGTTGACAATGATCAAAAGTACCAGCAGGCAAAGGAACATGAGGGCGCTGAGCGCGTTCATGGACGGTTTGATACCTTTGCGCGCTGCTGAATAAATGAGGGTGGACAGGTTCTGCACCAGCGGGCTGGTGGTGAAATAGCTGATGGTGAAATCGTCCAGAGAAAGGGTGAAGGCAAGCATGGCGCCGGTGATGATACCCTGGCTGCATTCCGGAATGAGCACATGCGTCAGCGCATAGCCGGGCGTTGCGCCAAGATCCAGCGCCGCCTCATAAGTGTGCTTGTTCATCTGCTTCAGTTTGGGCATCACCGAAAGGATCACATAGGGGGTGTCAAAGGTGATGTGTGCCATGAGCATGGTCAGGTATCCGCGCTCCACTCGGGTGAAAATGAACAGCAGCATCAGGGAAATGCCGGTGACGATGTCCGGCATGGTGTTGGGCAGGTTGGTGAGCGTCATCATGATGGCCTGGGGCCGCTTTTTCATGCTGTAAATGCCGATGGCGGCCAGCGTGCCGAGAATGGTGGAGATAATCATGGCAAGCACGGCCACGGAAAGCGTCACCTGAAGCGCGCCGAGGATGGATGAATCATGGAACAGCTCCACATACCACCGGAAGGAGAAACCTTCCCATTTGGCGCGGCTTTTGCCTGCGTTGAAGGACTGAACGATCATGACCACAATGGGCACATACAGGAAAACCAGGATGATGCCCAGATAGAACCGCTTGAGAAATTTCTTCATACCATGCCGCCTCCTTCACCCTTGGGATCCGCTTTGCGCAGGATGGAAAGGCTGATAAGAATCAACAGCATCATCACAAGGCTCAGGGCGCTGCCGACGTTCCAGTTGCCTTCGGTGAGGAACTTGGACTCGATCAAATCGCCGAACATCATGGTGTTGCCGCCGCCCAGCACGCGGGGGATAAAAAAGGTGGTGACGGACGGCATGAAGACCATGGTGATGCCGCTGATAACGCCCGGCAGGCTCAGCGGCGCGGTGACGCGGAAGAAAGTGTGCCAGTCGTTGCAGCCAAGATCCTGAGCGGCTTCACCCAGGCGTGGATCCAGTTTGCTCAGTGAGGTATAGATGGGGAAAACCATGAAAGGAAGGTAGTTGTACACCATGCCCAGCAACACCGCGCCGGAGTTGTACATCAGCTGCACGCCGTTAAAGCCCATGGAGCGCAAAAGCGTGTTGATGAGACCCTGATCTTCCAACAGGCTCATCCACGCAATGGTGCGCAGAAGAAAGTTCATCCACATGGGGATAATAAAGAGCACCACTACGGTTGCACCCATTTTCATGTGGCGATCTGCCATGAACAGCGCTGCCGGATAACCTACAAGCAGACTGATGGCTGTGCACAGGAAGGCCATCCATAGCGAATAGACCAGCGTATCAATGTTTACGGTGCCGCGCACAATAAACTGCGCAGCGTCCGGTCCCAGGGAAGCGTAGAGCTGGTTCTTGGTGTAGTTGCTGTCCCAGAAGTTGCGGAAATTATCCAGCGTGAACGCACCGGAGGCATCTGTGAAGGAGTAATAGGCAATGAGAATCACCGGCAGGATGGTGAACAGCGCCATCCACAAGGCATAGGGGGCTGCAAACAGGCTGCGCTTGACGCCGCGGTTGCGGCGGATGGATACGCCCACCATGACCGCAAACAGGGCAAGCCCGAGCCCCATCAATACCCATGCCCACCAGGGCAGCGTCATGTCATACATGGGCGGGAACCTCCATGGGCTTCATGATGTGGATGTTGAAGGGAACAATGTTTAGCCCCACCCGGCTGCCCTGGGGCTGCATGGAGGTGGAATGCACCTTAAAGGTGAATGCGCCGGTGTCAATCATCATCTCATAGTGCACGCCCTTGAAGAGCACGCTGGTGATGGTGCCCACCATCTGCCCCACATCTTCGCCGACAATCATGATATCCTCGGGACGGATAACCACGTCCACCGGGGCGTTATCGCCAAAGCCGTAGTCCACGCAGGGAAAGTCATGCTCGGCAAAGGAGACAAGCTCATCATGGATCATGGTGCCGCGAAGAATATTGCTTTCGCCGATAAAGTCCGCCACAAATGCGTTCACCGGTTCATCGTAGATGCGCTTGGGGTCGCCGATTTGCTGGATGCGGCCGTCACGCATCACCACCACGGTGTCGCTCATGGTCAGAGCCTCTTCCTGGTCATGGGTTACATACAGGAAGGTGATGCCGAGACGCTGCTGCATGTTCTTCAGCTCCAGCTGCATTTCCTTGCGCAGCTTCAGATCAAGCGCGCCCAGGGGTTCGTCCAGCAGCAGCACTTCCGGTTCATTCACCAGGGCGCGGGCAATGGCCACGCGCTGCTGCTGGCCGCCGGAGAGCGCATCCACATGCCGCTTGCCGTAGCCGCGCAGATTCACAAGCTCCAGCATGTAATCCACCTTGCGTGCAATTTCTGCCTTGGGCACCTTTTTCAGCTTCAGGCCGAAGGCGATGTTGTCAAACACATTCAGGTGCGGGAAAAGGGCATATTTTTGGAACACGGTGTTCACCTGCCGCTTGTAGGGCGGCAGATGGGCAATATCCCGTCCCTCAAAAAGCACCTGACCGGAGGTGGGCGATTCAAACCCGCCGATGATGCGCAGGGTGGTCGTTTTACCGCAGCCGGAGGGTCCCAGCAGCGTCACAAACTCTTTCTTGCGGATGTACAGATTCACGTTATCAAGAACCGTTGTGCCGTCGAACTCCTTGCAGATTTCCTTGAGCTCGATGAGGCGCTCGTTTTCCACCATGGTTGTTTCCTCCTGCCATGAAAGAAAGTTGAATGAAACAAATCAAAAACTTGGCGGCGTGGCCACCCAAAGCACCTTTGCGCGGGTTTTGCCGGGGTTGGCCAGATAGTGCGTTTCCTTTGGATGCAGGCAGAAACTGCCCCCGGCCTTCACACGGGTTTTCTTGCCGCCAACGCACAACTGTACGCTGCCGCACAGGACATAGCCGAACTCCTCCCCCTCGCTTGGCGGGAGAGGGGTGCTTTCACCGCCGGGACCGATTTCCATCAGAATGGGTTCCATGGCGTTTTTCTGCGCGTCGGGAATCAGCCAGGTGATGGAGCCACGCAGGGTTTCTTCATCCTCTTTGACGAACATGTCCTGGGGCGCGAATACGGTTTTTTCCACAGGCTTTTCTGCAAAAAACTGCGGAAGGGACGAACCCAGGCATTCCAGCATATCCGTCAGCGTGGCAATGGAGGGAGAGGCCAGATTTCGTTCCACCTGTGATATGAAGCCTTTGCTCAATTCACAGCGGTCAGCCATTTCCTCCTGCGTCAGCCCCCGCTGAAGCCTCAGCTGGCGGAGCTTTTCGCCGATATCCATTGCATTCATTCCTCCTTGTGCAAGGGGTAAAAACGGTTTACTTTCACTAAACCGCCGAAAAACTATCGTGTTTAACTTTGCTAAACCGCCTGTCGATGTTTGGAGTTTAGCAAAAGTAAACGGACAAACGCCATACATTAAACCATACGCGTGGACGAATGTCAATAGGGTGTGGAAATTTTATAAAAAGAAAAAGCGGACAAGTTTCCTTGCTCAGCCTGACGGGGGCTGGGAAAGGAGCTTGTTCGCTTATGCTGCAATCGCGCTATACTGCGCGGTTTACGGTCAGATTCTGCGTTTATCGCCAAGAAGATGCTTGTAGATGTTGGGTTCATCCACCACGCGGCCGCAGCCCATGGCAACGCAAACCTGCGGGTCATCCGCCACGGCGCAGGGCACGTGCAGCACATCATATACGGCTTCTGCAAGGCCGGACAGTGCGCTGGCGCCGCCGGTGAATACAATGCCTTCGTCAAACACGTCGTTGGCAAGCTGGGGCGGCGTATGTTCCAGCACGCCCTGGATGCACTCGATCAGGTCGTCCACGGGCTCTTTCAAGGCTTCATAAATTTCCGACGTGGTGACTGTCAGCGTTTTGGGCAGGCCGGAAATCAGGTTTCGGCCGGTGACGTCCATGGCGACTTCGTCTGCCTTGGGAACAGCCGAACCGAGATTGATCTTCAGCTCCTCCGCCGTGCGCTCGCCGATGAGCAGGTTGTGCTTTTTGCGCAGGTAACGGATGATCGCATCGTCGAAGTAATCGCCGCCCAGTGCCACACAGTCGGACACGGCAACCTGCCCCATGGACAAAACCGCAATGTCCGTCGCCCCTGCACCCATGTCCACAATCATGGAGCCATAGGCCTCGTCAAAGCTGGTGCCCGCACCCAATGCCGCTGCAATGGGGCGCTCCAGCAGATTGGTTTTGCGCATGCCTGCGTCAAACATGGCACTGATGATGGAGCGCTTTTCCACATCATTTACGCCGGAGGGCACGGAAATCACGGCCCGGGGGCGCGCGAAAAAACGCTTGCCGATAACCTGCGAGGTGAAGTATTGCAGCATTGTACGCGCAAGCTCAAAGTCAACCATTGTGCCGTTGCGCAGCGGGCGCAGGGCAAGCACGTTGCCGGGGGTGCGCCCGATCATGCGGTAGGCGTCCATGCCAACGGCCAAGGGCTTGCGGGTATCACGCTCAACGGCCACCACAGCGGGTTCGCGAAGCACAATTCCTTTCCCTTTCATATAGATCAGCACGTTGGAGGTGCCAAGGTCGATGCCGATGTCGTTCACCTGCGCCATTATAAAACCACCCTGCTTCCCGTTGAATTCATGGGTCAATATCCCAGTCATTATAGCATGAAAATGGATATTCGTAAACTATCCGGCAGGAAAAGCAAAGAAAAAGCCTGAGAAAGCATCTCGTTTTTGCCTAAAAAGCGATTTCTTTCGCGCTGGAAATTCTGCCGAAAACGTGATATAATAAAAAAGACAATAAACAGGAACGCAAAAAAAGCCACACGAAGGGGGATGCTGACCGTGTATACGCCCAAGGTGCAGAACCGGCAGACCGATCTGCTCATGAAAGCGGTGCTGGAGCTGAAGGATGAAGAGGACGCCTATCGTTTTTTTGAAGATATTTGCACGATTGCGGAGCTCAAGAGCATTGCCCAGCGGTTGGAAGTGGCTGTGATGCTGCGCAAGAAAGTGACGTATCGTGAAATTTCAGAGGAAACAGGAGCGTCCACAGCCACTGTCAGCCGGGTTAATCGCGCGCTGCTGTATGGCGCGGACGGCTATCACCGGGTGCTGGATGCCATGGAAAAAAAGGCCGAGCTGACGGAGTGACGGTTTCGCCAAAGCGTGCAGAAGGCCATGGCAGGACGCATGGCTGGCTTTTTTGTATTTAAGGCAATACCGCACAATTCATTGGCAGCGTAGGCGATGCCTTTTCCGCCATCTGCTGCTTGCAGATTTTTCGATT
>CAKUFA010000054.1 GCA_934647165.1 uncultured Clostridia bacterium
AATGATTGAGAACATCTTCGAGTTCAACAACCGTTCAGCGGAGGATGTGATGACCCATCGCACCGATGTGACCAGCATTTGGGTGGACGATAATGCCGATACCGTAGTGAAAACCATCACGGAAACAGGTCTGAGCCGTTTTCCGGTTTATGACGAGGATATGGATGACATCATCGGTGTATTGAGCACCCGCAACTATTTGCTGGAGCAACGGAAACCGTCGCCCAGACCCTTGCGGGAGATTATCCGCCCGGCCTATTTTGTGCCGGAAACCGTGCAGGCCGATGTACTTTTCCGCGATATGCAGAAGAAAAAGGTGCACATGGCCATTGTGGTGGATGAATACGGCGGTATGAGCGGTCTGGTGACGATGGAGGATCTGCTGGAGGAAATTGTCGGCAACATCTACGACGAGTTTGATCCTCAGGCGGAGGCGGAAATCACCAAGCTTGGCGACAATCTGTGGCGCATTACCGGTACCACCAGCCTGGAAGATGTGGCCGAAGCGCTGGATGTGGAATTGCCCTTGGAAGAGGACTATGATACCCTGGGCGGGCTGATTTTCGATCAGTTCACCACCATCCCGCTGGACGGAAGCCGGCCGGAAGTGGATGCTTACGGGCTGCACATCAAGGTGGAAAAGCTGGAGGAGCACCGGGTGGAAAGCGCGCTGGTGAGCAAATTGAATCCAACGGAAGATGAAAAGAATGAACAACAGGATGGGAGCGCGCAGGCAGAAGAAAAAGCCTGATGCGCTTGAAAACGAATAAAAGGCATGACGGCAAGGCAGTTCCTCAAAGAGGAAAGCCCTGCCGTTTTTTTTTCTTGACATAAAACGAAAGCGGAGGTTATAATAAACGCAGAGATGGGCGCGGAACAACAAGGAGGGAAGAACATGGCGTTTTTGCAGGTGCAGTTTTATGCCAAAACCTTGCGTGTGGCTGCAACGGCGAATGTGATTTTGCCGGAAAATGAGCAGGGAATCGGCATCAATGCAGGAGAAGAAGAAACATTGCCCAAAGTGCTGTATCTTTTGCATGGCTACAGCGATGATCATTCCATCTGGATGCGCCGAACCAGTGTGGAGCGGTATGCAGCAGAAAAAAATCTGGCGATTATTATGCCGGCAGTGAATCATTCCTTTTATCTGAATGAGGCGCATGGCGAACGCTATTGGGATTTTGTATCCGAAGAGCTGCCGAAGACGATGCATCGCTTTTTCCGCTTGTCCAACAAAGTGGAAGATACGTTTGTGGCGGGATTATCCATGGGCGGCTATGGCGCGATGAAGCTTGCATTGACCTATCCGGAGCGTTATGAGGCGGCAGGGTGCTTTTCCGGCATGGTGGATATGGTGGAAGCGCTGAAGGATGAAAGGCGCGGAGACATGCTCAAGCGCCTGTTTGATGATCCGGATAGTGTGTCAGGCTCGGATGCGGACTTGTTTCATCTGCTTGAAAAGAATGCGGATGCACCGCATAAGCCGCGTTTGCTGGTGGCTTGCGGAACAAACGATCACCTTTATGAAATGCATAAACGGTTTGTGCCGGCCCTTAAAGCCAACGGTTGGGATGTGCACGGCCAGGAAAAACCGGGTATTGGCCACGAATGGGCATACTGGGATGAACTTGTAAGGCAGTTTATTGAAACCTATTGCTGACAGCCATGCGGTGTCAACAGGGATTGATCCTTTATAAAAATGCACACAAAACTCCCCGGCAACTGCTTGAAATTCAGCTGCCGGGGAGTTTCTATTACCGTTCAGCCAATGTGCCGCCAATATCAAAATGGCGGTGGCCATCGTGGAAGCCGCAGAAGGAGAAGTCATTGCCAAGGCGGCGCAGCTCCGCATGCACTTGCTGTCCTGGGCGCAGCTCTGTGTCATAATTCACAGCGAAGCGTGCCAGAAAGCTGGTGCGCATGGTATCAATACCCAGTGCGTTGCAGCACCAATCCATGTATCTGGTATTGTTCACATGCATGTTTACATCCAAATCGGTATAGGCGGGCAGAAAATCTTCCGTTTCCAAGGTGCCGGACACCTCAGTCACCGTAGCGGGCAAGCCAAGGGGCGCCAGAAGATCGCTGTTGTCGGGCATGAGCTTTTTCACGCTATCGGGCGCAGCCATTTTGCGGGTGTGAACGTCCAAAAGAGCCCACAATGTGCCTGCACGGCCGATTTCCGCACCGGATTCATCCCGGAACACGAAATAGCGGGGGAAGAACCAGCGGCGAACAGGCATGGGGAATGTTTCCAAAGACAAATGCTCGCCAATTTTCGGATAACGGTCCATAACCACTTCCACGCGGGTTAATACCCATACAACGCCCTGCTCAATCAATGCATTGCGGCCAACGCCGAGCAACTCACTGTGTACGCCGGCCAGCTCCTGCATGGTTTCCATAATGGCGCTGGGTCGCCATTGACCGTTCAGGTCGCACTGGCTTGTGCGCAGGGTCATTTCTTCTTTGTAAACTTTCAGCATGTTGCATTTTCCTTTCCAATTATATGCCTGTAAATGGGCAGCATCCGGGCAAATTGTGCCAGATAGCCGATGGAGACAAACGAACCTTCTTTTTCCATGCGCAGAATTTCATCCATGGTGGCAAAGCGTGCGTCGGCAACCTCCTCGCGCTGCAATGTGAGGCTCTCCAGCGAAACATCCTTGCAGAAAAGCCATACTTCATGGATGGAGTGGGTGCTCAAATATTCAAACAGCATGGATCCATCCCGGTGGGTGAGGGCTAGGCCAAGCTCTTCCTGCACCTCGCGCAGGCAACCCTGCTCGCTGCTTTCACCATGCTGGATGGCGCCGCCGGTGCAGTCCCAAAGGCCGGGATACGTGGCTTTGCATTCCGCACGGCGCTGAATGAGCATCGCTCCATCAGGCCGCATGATCCACGCATCACATACCCGCCAATAAGCGCCTTCCGGGCAAGGATCCAACGGATCATCTCGTCGAATTATACGATGGAGGGGAGTCCCTGCATGGTCGTACAGGTCAAGATATTCTTCCAAATTCATCACCTCATATCGTTATTATAGGATTGGAGGGGCAACATTGCAAGCCACAAAACAGAAAATTAGCCGCAAAGAGCATGAAAAGATAAGCGGATGCATAAAAAAAAAACGAGCGCGCTACGCACCCGTCCTTTTTGTGAAAACGATAAATAAAAGCTTTAATCCTTTTGCCCCTTGAGCTCTTCCAGGCAATGCTTGCAAATCAGCTTGCCCTTATAGGGCACAACATCATTGGCCTCGTTGCAGAAAATGCAGCAGGGATGGTATTTCTTTAAGATAATCTGATCACCTTCTGTGAAAATTTCCAGGGTATCCTTCACGGCGATGTCCATCGTTCTGCGAAGCTCAATCGGAATAACAATACGGCCCAGCGTATCCAGCTGGCGCACAACACCGGTGGATTTCATTCAGGTCCCCTCCTAATCCATTGCATCATTCAATAGCATCCAACACGGGACAAAAACTATTTTATATAGTTCTATAATGAATGTCAATAGGAAAAAGAAAAAATTTACCGTTTAGACGCATTCATGGCAGGCAAAAACGGGAACTTTGCTCCAAAAAAAGACGTGAAATTCATAGAAAATGACTTTTTGGAAAAATAATCAATGAAAGAATATGCAAAAAGGAAATTGACAACAGTCGGAAAGTCCTGCGGTGTGCAGGCGGAAAGGAAAAGATGAACAGGCTTTTCGGGATCCTGCTAACGCTGAGCAGCGCAAGTGCGCTTTGGCAGAAAAAGACGGCGGAAGCTGCACAATCGCTTTTGGCAAGCGGCGTGGACGCATTGACCCTGACGTTGACCCTTGGCGGGGCGATGATGCTGTGGGGCGGCATGATGGAGATCCTGCGTCGCACAGGGGATGTGGAGCGGCTTGGACGTTTTGTATGCCGCCTGCTGTCGCCGTTGTTTCCGGGCATGTGTGATGCACAGGCATGGCAGGCCATGGGCATAAATTTTGCAGCCAACATGCTTGGCCTTGGAAATGCCGCTACACCGGCCGGAGTGGAAGCAGCAAAGCGTCTTGCATCCTTTGGCAATGCGGGTTTGCAAGCGCTGGCCATGCTGTTGGCGCTAAACAACAGCTGCATTCAGTGGCTGCCCACAACGGTGATTGCGTTGCGCGGCGCGGCCGGTGCAGCGCAGCCAGGGGATATCTGGGGAGCAACGCTGCTATCTTCCGGTGTGTCCACCGTGACGGCGGCAGGGCTCATGGCGCTGCTTCAGGCACGGGATCGACGATGAATGTAGCAGGAGGGGAACCGAAAACGATGAGGCTGTCCGATATGCTGATGGTGGTGATTCCCGGTTTTATTGTGCTGCGTGCCATGGCAATGGGTATCGACCCTTATGCCGCGTTTGTGGAAGGCGCAAGAAGCGGTGCCAAAAGCGCGGCAGGGCTGTTGGGAGCGTTGTGCGCCATGTCACTGCTGCTTGGCATGATGCAGGCAAGCGGACTGACGCAGCTGACAGCACGCCTATTGCAGCCGCTGCTTTGCCTGCTGCGTTTGCCCATGGAGGTGACGCCTGTGCTGGTGCTGCGGCCGCTGACAGGTTCAGGCAGCTTGAAAGCGCTGGAACAGATTATTGCGCACTGCGGTGTAGACAGCCGTGCTGCGCGGGTAGCGGCTGTGTTGATGGGCTCATCGGAAACCATCTTCTACACAACAACAGTATACCTGGCTGCGACGGATGTGCGCAGGCTGCCACACGTGATCCCTGTGTCGTTGATAGCCTATCTGGCAGGTGCGGCAGTAGCAGGGCTGGCTGTATGAAACGGTAATGTTTGCCGGCCAATAAAAATACCCGCAATCCGGCGTGACTGCGGGCGATTGTTGTATCAGGATGGATTTTTGTACAACGGAGATCTTCATCTCCAGAAAGTGAGATTTACTTCTTTTCATCATGGAGCTTGGCGGCACATCAGCTATCGGGGCGCTTGTGAGCGTGCCCAGGTCTCCGGTGTCCAGGGGAAATCCATGGGGCAGGCGTCAGGTGACCATTGCAGCGGTGCATGCCCGCAGGCCGGACAGACATCCACAGGCCGCAGGAAGGATGCGCCGCAACGACAGCAATGTCGCTGCGCCATGAAGGGGCGAAATTGCTCCTGTACACTTTGATACAATGCGGGAGGAAGCGCCTGAACGTCCGCCGGAAGCGTGCGAAGCCGCGTGTGCCACCCCAGCGCCGACAGGCTGAACAGATGCCTGTCAGCATCCTGCAAAGGCTTGCGCAGCAGTTGAATGACGGGCACGGGACAAAGCAGATTGGCCGCAAAAGTGTTTGCTTCCAGATCCAGCAGACGACGATGACAGGATGTCAGTGATTCCTCCGGAAAATCAAAATGCCGCAAAAACAGGTGCCCCAACTCATGGCAAAGGGAGAAGCGAACCCGCTCGCCGCTTATCAGGCTGTCGTTGTAGACAATGAGCACCTGTCCGGTGCCTGGCGCCATGGCGCTGAAGGCATCTTCTGTGCCGAAAACATCCGCAAGTTCCGCCGCGGTGATGCCGCGCCGCTCTGCGGCCTTGCGGTAGGTTGTCAGGCGAAAACCGTGGCGGCGGATGATCGCTATAGGATCTACGGGCAGGCGGCGAATATCATCCTGCAAAAGCAGCTTGCAGGCAAGGCGGGCTGCGCGTGCAAGCCTGGGAACGGTCGGGAAATCACTCATTGTCATCATCCTGCATCATCAACCGCAGCAGGTGAATGGCTTTGCGCCTTTTGGCCGGTGGCATCTGCTGCATATCCCGGGCGAGAAGGCGCACTTCCAAGTCAAGCCCGTCGTCTTCCCACCCCATGAGGGTTGCTTCGGACACACCAAGAACCTGTGCCAATGCGGAGACGCGCGCTTGCGGCGGATTCTTGATTTCACCGCTCTCATAGCGCTGCACAGTGGCCTCGGATACGCCTGTGCGGACGGCAACCTGAGCAAGCGTGAGCCCCTGCTGTTCACGAATGGCGCGAAGTCTTTCGCCAAAGGCCATGGAAAACACATCCTTTCTGGCAATATTATAACGTTGAATGTGAAAAAAGGCAAGAATAACTTACTTGATGCGTAAAAAACAGGCCGATAAAGGCCTGTTCAATCGGGGAGATCAGTGTTTCTTCGGCATCCGCAGAAAGCGCAGCAGCTGCCACTGCATTTTTTGCGGCAGGGAAAGCGAATGGTAAAGCTTTTGCCAGGCCGCGCTCGTCTGTGCAAGCTCGCTTTCATTGGGCACGATTTTGCCATAATAGACCATGGACAAAATCTGACCGATGGGAGCAAGGCTTACGGGAAGGGCATGCAGCGAGTCCAGCCGACGGGCATACACTGCGGGGGACTCGCTTGGGTTGCGAGGCAAATGCAGCACGTGCAGCACATCCTGCAAAGCCTGCACCCACACATCCAGCTTTGCCTGCTCGGTAGGAGCGCGATCGGCTAAACGCATGGGCTGAATCAGCAGGAATCGAGCTGTTGTGCTGCCTGCAACGGCAAACGCAAGCAATAGCCATAGCCACCACAGATTGGGCGCTGGGGGAGGATCCTGATCGACATTGGGATCGGATTCGGGTGGCGTGGGGGTGGGATCCTCCTGCTCATCAGGCGCTTGCTGGGAATCCGGCGCAGGAGTAGGATCAGGCTGTGTATCCGGAGATTCGGGGGTCGGCGTGGGTTCCGGGTCATTATTGCTTTGGCGTGTGGAAGGCGGAGGTGTTACCTGGTTATTCTGTGCGGGTGTCGCGTCAAAGGTCAGCCAGCCGAAGCCCTGGAAGTAAACTTCCGTCCATGCGTGCGCCTGCAAACCGGTTACATAGGCAAGACCAGTTTCATCCGGTGTGGCGAGATAACCTTCCACGTAGCGAGCGGGAAGGCCGACCATGCGGCACAAAATGGTCATGGCTGAGGCGAAGTAGGTGCAGTAACCTTCTTTGGTATTCAGAAGAAAATTGGTCACAAAATCCAACGTGGCAGGCTGAGGCTCCACTTCCAAAGTGTAGTGGAAATTGCGGCAAAGGTAGTTTTGAATGGCAAAAGCTTTTTCATAGGGGGTCGATGCGCCGGAAGAAGCCTGTCGCGCTATATCAAACACCATTTGCTGCAAATGGTCGGGCAGCTGGGTATACGTTTGCACAACGCCGGCATACGCAGAATCCTGGGTGCGGGAAGATGCTTCTATAAGCGTGCCGAGACCGGCGTCACCCGCTGTGAGAAGCGGCGCGGTGACGGTATAGGTGTCACCGGCCTGCAAATCGCGTGTGGCAAAAATTTCACTGGCATTGTTGAAGTAAGGCACCAAATCGCCGCCGGGATTGAGCGTGCGCACGCGCTGGGGTACGAACAGGTTGGATGCGTTGTCGCTGAGCAGCTGCACGTGCACCGTCTGCTCGGCCAGCAGGGAAGAGCCGTCGCTCAGCCGCTGCGCGGGCAGGGCGAGGTTGAACAGATTCTGCCGCTGCTCTGCCCAGCGGGCAGATTGCCACAAATAACGCCTGCCGCCGGTGGTGTTGAGCCATGTGCGGCCGGTGTATTCATTCTTGATTGCGCCGCGCAGATAGACTCTGCTGGGCGTTGACACCACCATTACCGGATGATCGGTGGGGGTTGCCGTGCCGCCAAGCTGGTTGTTTCCCTGTGGATAATACCCTTCGGAAGCAAGGGAGAAAACATTGCGCTGTTCCGTGAAGAAAAACAGATCGAAAATGCGCTGGCGCAAGGAGTCTGCGGCTTCCTTCAGCGGAGCGATGGTGACACCGCCGGGCGGTGTGATGAAGAAAGCAAGCAGCACAATGGCAAGCGCCACGGGGAGAATACGCCGAAGCGGCAGCTCATCATGGCTGTAAAAAAGCCCAAGCGCAATGGCGGATACAACGGCGGGCAAAAGTGCGCACAGCAATGCTTCGTGGCTTGTGAGCCACAGCATCAGCGCGCACAGGAGCACAAGTGCCATGGCCGGATAAAAGCCCACCGCCCGGGAAGTGACGCCCCATGCGCTAAAGCCCAGCACAAGGGAAAGCAGCAGCACGGTTTCACGGGCATACAGGGGCAGCGCAGCACTTTGTCCGGAAAGCTGAAGAACCATAGCACGGGCAAGCTCGGCCAGTGTGCCGATGCCAACGCCGGCAAGCACAACAGCCGCTGCGCCAACGCTGAGCACGGCATAGAGCGCCAGCTGCAAGCTCTTTTTTACACAACCGGCAAGGGTTAAAAGGGCAATCACTGCACAGATGACCGCGCAGGCAGCGAGTGCGCGATTCATCAGCTCCAGCACGCCAAGCATGGGCAATGCAAGCCCTATGGCCATCAGCAGCGCCACAATGCCGTGGGAAAGAACCTGCTTTTGTTTTTCTGTCATGGCGCTACCTCCTTTGCAGAAAACATCAGGCCGGAACAGGGGTGACATAACGAACCTGGATGGATGCCTGCTGAAGCTTGCTGACAAGCGGCGTCAGGCGAGGATCATCGGGGGTGAACGTGACCAGATAAAGCCGTACATACGGCCCCATCCGGCGCATGCGGATCATCACATCTACCATGTTGCTGTTCAGCCTTGCACTGATGATAACAGTCGCCCCAACCTTGCGCAGGCGGCGGGTTTCCAGCAGCAGCACGCGTTCAAAACGATCTGTTTCGGAAAAATCAAGCCGGGCAAGATTTTCCAGCACAAGCGGCATGCCCATGCCTTTGTCGCATTCTACAGGGTGTGCGCCAAGCA
>CAKUFA010000055.1 GCA_934647165.1 uncultured Clostridia bacterium
TCAAGGGCAGCGCCCTTGTGGGGCTGGGCAAAGCCCAGATACCCGCATGCAATTTTTCAGCCTGCGGCTGAAAAGAGCTCGCCTAACACCCCAAGGATCCCCCCTCAAATGGGTTTCGAAAGGGACGAAGTCCCTTCGCAGGTCAAGGGCAGCGCCCTTGTGGGGCTGGGCAAAGCCCAGATACCCGCATGCAATTTTTCAGCCTGCGGCTGAAAAGAGCTCGCCTAACACCCCAAGGATCCCCCCTCAAATGGGTTTCGAAAGGGACGAAGTCCCTTCGCAGGTCAAGGGCAGCGCCCTTGTGGGGCTGGGCAAAGCCCAGATACCCGCATGCAATTTTTCAGCCTGCGGCTGAAAAGAGTTCGCCCAACACCCCAAGAATCCCCCATAACCCTTTCACCGCTTGCGCAAAATACGCACAGAACACCAGCTGCGCCCCTCGCTTACGCCAGCATTTCCCGCACTGCTGCAATGGTCTGGTGTAAATCTCCGTCGCATTGGGCAGGATCGTATTGAACGGAAATGGTCAGGTTCTCCGGGCGGAATACCGTCTGCGCGGCATCCAGTAAATCCTCGCAGGTTAAATCCCCGTACATCTGCGCCGAAGCATCCAGATCGCAGCGGGATAAATCATCCGCCAGATAGCTCCAGCCCATCAGCTCGTTCATGTCCGCCGCTTCATCCAGATAGAAGGCCAAATTTTGGGTAAACTGCATCCGAGTTTCATCCAAACGAGCAGGCTTCACATAGAGCGTCAGCTTGTGCAAAAGCGTAACCACCTTGCGTAAGCTCTCGCACAAATGCTCCTGGCGCACATCGTAACGAATGGTCAGGCGGCTGAATACCCCCACATGCTCGATGACTGAATCAATCTCCGCCACCAGCGCTTCTTCCTCCCGCAAAGCCTGGAAAAGCAGCGAATCATTGTTCTCCCCCGTGATAGCGCTGAGCACCTCACCCACCAGCGGAAACACCCGGTCGTCATCCAGGTCGAAGGCAAGGCTGACCTTGGCCTGGCCGCCTTCCTCCACCTGCACAAGATCGCTGCGGTTGTCCCTGCGGCATAGGCCGACAGGCGTGGGCTGACGGAAAGCCGGCTCGTCAAAAGCGTTGGCCAACTCCTCAAAGCTCTGCACCACCGCGTCCTCCATTGCCTGGGAAAAATTTCCCGTCATGCACAGGCAGGCGTTTCGGGGCTGAAACAGAAGCCGCTGCCAACGCCTGACGGTGGCAGCCGTCATCCCCTGAATGCTCTCCGGCGTGCCCATCACCGGATACGCCCCCGTCAGGGTGCGGCGAAAACGACGATCCACGAGCTCGTCAAAATCGTCCTCTTCCTGTTCAATTTGCCGAAGCACCACAGGCTTTACGGCATCAATCTCCTCCTGCGTCCATGCAACATCCGCAAAAAAGCGCAGAAACAGATCCAGCGCATCGTCAAAGCAGCGCGGGTGGGTCTTCATGGCAAAGGTTACCGCCTCGGGATAGGTCGCGCCCTCCATCTCCGTGCCCATGCGATCCCACCGGGCATTGAGCGCATCCGCCCCTAGCCCGCCCAGCGCGCGGAAGCACAAGTGTTCCACCAGATGGCACACACCCTTGTTTTTCCGGTTCTCATAAATCGCCCCACCTTTGAGATATAACCCAAATTGCAGCGAATGCAGATGGTTTTGCGGAAAACACAGAATGGTCATGCCATTATCAAGCACATGCTCATGCACAGCAGGCATTGGTCGTTCCTCCTCGGCGCTTTCGTTGTCTGCAACCATTATAAAGGAATTTTTGCCGAAACGCAACCGCGCCGCAGCGACGGCGAAGGGCACATTGTGCATATTTTTCTTGCGGAGCCGTCGTTTTTTTGCACTTACCCCGGCTTTTTTGCAAGAAATACAAAAGAAACGCACATTCCCTCTTGCATCTTGCCCCGAAAGGCATGTAAAATAAAAAACGGTAGGGGCGGCTGCAAACAGCCGCCGGCAGATGCGCGGCATGCCTTGCTTTTTCCGTGCAATGAAAGGAGATTTTGACCCATGAGCGATTATGCACAGCGTGTATTGGATGATTTGAAAGCCCGCAACGCCAACGAGCCTGAGTTCATTCAGGCGGCGACGGAGATTCTCACAACCCTCAAGCCCGTGGTAGACCGCCACCCGGAATATGAAAAGGCGGCGCTGCTGGAGCGCTATGTGGAGCCCGAGCGCGTGGTGATGTTCCGCGTGCCGTGGATGGACGACAACGGCCAGGTGCAGGTGAACCGCGGCTACCGTGTGCAGTTCAACAGCGCCATCGGCCCCTATAAGGGCGGGCTTCGGCTGCATCCGAGCGTGAACCTGTCCATCATCAAGTTCCTGGGATTGGAGCAGATTCTCAAAAACAGCCTGACCGGGCTGCCCATCGGCGGCGGCAAGGGCGGCAGTGATTTCGATCCCAAGGGCAAGAGCGACAACGAGGTGCAGCGCTTCTGCCAGAGCTTTATGACGGAACTGTACCGCCATATCGGCAAGGATGTGGACGTACCCGCGGGCGACATCGGCGTGGGTGCACGGGAAATCGGTTATCTGTACGGGCAGTATAAGCGCATCACCGGGCTGTATGAAGGCGTGCTGACCGGCAAGGGGCTGACGTGGGGCGGCTCGCTGGCACGCAAGGAAGCCACGGGCTTCGGCCTGTGCTATCTCACCCGCGCCATGCTGGAGAAGAACGGCAAGGAGGTTGCGGGCAAGACGGTGGTGGTGTCCGGCAGCGGCAACGTGGCCATTTATGCCGCGCAGAAGATCACCGAAATGGGCGCGAAAGTCGTTGCCATGAGCGACTCCAACGGCTACATCTACGACCCGGAAGGCGTGAACCTGACGGTCATCAAGCGCCTGAAGGAGGTGGAACGCAAGCGCATCCGCGAATATGTGAAGGAAGTGCCCACGGCCACCTACACCGAGGGCTGCTCCGGCATTTGGACGATTCCCTGCCAGATTGCCCTGCCCTGCGCCACGCAGAACGAAATTAACCTGGAAAGCGCCAAGGCGCTGATTGCCAACGGTGTGGAAGCCGTGGGCGAAGGCGCCAACATGCCCTCCACCCTGGAGGCCACTGCCGCTTTCCAAAAAGCAGGCGTGCTGTTTGCCCCTGCCAAGGCAGCCAACGCGGGCGGCGTCGCCGTGTCCGCACTGGAGATGAGCCAGAACAGCCTGCGGCTGAGCTGGACGTTTGAGGAAGTGGACGCGCGCCTGAAGGACATCATGGTGGGCATCTTCAACAAGATTGACCAGGCAGCTGAAGAGTATGCCACGCCCGGCGACTATGTGGCCGGCGCAAACATCGCCGGTTTCCTGAAGGTTGCCGACGCCATGATGGCGCAGGGCGCTGTGTAAAAGAAGCATACCTTTTCTCTAAAAAACTGACCGGAACGCTGATTGACTGCATGCAGCCTCGCGTTCCGGTTTTCTTATTGCTTCTGTGTTCGCTTTTCATGAATTTCTAATCCTGTACAAGTTGGTTTCTCATGGGGAAAATGGTAGAATGGATCCCGTAAGGAGGAATCCAAATATGTTGTTGGATCTGCTGCTTTTCCCGTTTCATGTGATATGGGCGGTTGCATCACTTGCCTGGAAGGTGCTCATGGGTGCGTTTGCGCTGTTTTTCGGTCTCCTTGGCAGTGTTTGGGGAATCCTGAAGGGCTGCGCCGTTATCGTGCTGATTGGCGGATTGATTTCCATGGCAACCCATCGCCGAAGGGCGTATTAAAGGAGATTGCGTCCTCCTCCGCCACGGCGGCCGGCCACCGAAAGCCGGATGACGCTTCATAGCTTTGGAACCATTGATGCGAGAGGAAGGAAGCCGGCCTTGGCAGGCGGCTCCCATCCCCTCGCGTCTTCGCGTCTGGACGCGGCCGAAAATGTATGCTATACTGCATGATAAAGAGAGGCAGGGATGTATATGGAGGCGTTTGTGTCAAAGTGGCACCGGGAGCTGGAGCTGTTTTGCGGCCTCAAGCCGATGCTGATACTGGAAGGAAACGTGCTGGATCAATACAGGTATCCGGTGCCGGGCTCCGTGGGCGAAAACACGCTGACACCCCTGCCGCACTATCTGCACGGCTTTTTCCGGGACATGGGATACCAGCAGGTGGTATTCTACTCCAACCTGATCGGCTTTATGAACCCCTACGAGCCGGGAATGACCGAGCAGTTTGCCCGCACAACCGGCAGCGAGGCGCAAAAGGGAACCATTGCCGCAGAGTTCAAAGGCAACCAGGCAGGCACTGCCCCCAACCTCATCCGCCGCGCCATGGCGCAGCAAACCTCCGCCGTGGCCATTGTGCTGGAAATGACCAGCCACTACATCACCACCCCCGAGCGCATGGATCAACAGGATGTGAACAGCTTCAACCTGCTGATGCAGGCCGCCCTAAGCGCCGCCACCGTGCGTACGCCCCAGGGAAAGCTGCAAAACACGCTGGTGCTGCTTGTCAACAAGCTCAACGACCTGCCCGCCTGGCTGTACCTGACCAACCCCTTGTGCAAATCCATCCATCTGGACGCGCCCGACCGCGAGGAGCGCAGGCGGCTGATTGGCGGCAGTGCGTTTCCCACCTTTTTCGACAGCACGGTGTACCGCACCGATATGCCCTACTACACCGCGCACCCGGAGGAATTGCAGCGCCTGCAGGACAAATTTGTCGCCCTGACGGACGGAATGACCTTCACCGAGCTGGACGCACTGCGCCGCCTGAGCAAGCGCGAGGCAACCCCCATTCGCGACCTGAACCAAATTGTGGACCTTTACAAATACGGCATCCGCGAAAACCCATGGCGGACGCTGTCCATGGACAGCCTGCGCACCGCCCGGCAGGACTTTGAAAAGCGCATCAAAGGACAGGATGCGGCGCTGGAGCGCACCATGGATGTGGTGAAGCGCGCTGTAACGGGCATGAACGGTCTGTCCAGCTCCTCCACCGCCAAACCCAAGGGCGTTTTGTTCTTTGCGGGTCCAACTGGCACCGGTAAAACGGAAACCGCCAAGGCACTGGCCGAAAAGCTGTTTGGTGATGAAAGCGCCTGCATCCGCTTTGACATGAGCGAATATGGCCAGAGCCACTCCGACCAGAAGCTTATGGGCGCGCCGCCCGGTTATGTGGGCTACGAAGCCGGCGGCCAGCTGACCAATGCCGTGAAGAAGAATCCCTTCTCCATCCTGTTGTTTGACGAAATTGAGAAGGCGCATCCAACCATTCTGGACAAATTTCTGCAAATTCTCGAGGATGGGCGGATGACGGACGGGCAGGGAAACACCGTTTATTTTTCGGAAACGATCATCATTTTCACCAGCAATCTGGGCATTTATGTGAAGGACGCACTGGGCCGCCGCCACGCCAACGTGACCATGGACATGGACTATGCACAGGTGGAAAAAGCCGTGCGCAGCGCCATTGAAGACTATTTCAAGCTGGAGCTGGGACGGCCGGAGATTCTCAACCGCATTGGCGAAAACATTGTGGTGTTCGACTTCATCCGCAAGGAAGCAGGCGAGGCCATCCTGCGGGCACAGGTGAACAAGATTGTGCGGCGGATGGAGGAGCAGAAGCGCATCCGCATCATCATTCCGGACAGTGCCTACGAGCAGCTGCGGCAGGCTGCGCTGGCCGATCTTTCCAACGGCGGGCGCGGCGTGGGCAATCAGGTCGAAAGCCTGCTGATTAACCCCTTGTCCCGCTGGTTGTTTGACAACGGTATCCTGGAAAACGCAGCCGTGCAGGTGGACAGCTTCCGCACCGATGCACGGCCGCCCTGTGTGGAATGCCATTTGGCGGAGGAGGTGCCCCATGCCTGACGCGGACAAGAAAGTGACCCTCAACCATCCCGGCGTTCCCTGTGCGCCGCGAAGCCTTGCGCAGGTTGCGGCAGACCTGTGGGGCGGCGAGACGCCCTCGCAGCTCGCTGCTGCCGGGGCAAAGGAAAGTTCCCGGCCAAGCTTTCCCCCTTTTGAGCAGCTGTGGGCCGTGGCGGATGAAACCGTGGACTGGACGGACGCACTGGCCAACGCCCGCTGCCCCGACGGACTGACCAGCAACACGCTGTGGACGTTTTTCCACGACCATGCCGCGCAGGTGCTGGCCGGTGATTTGGACGCCTATCTGCTGGTGCTGAAAGCCGCAAACCCCCTGGGTGATTTGCAGCCCTATGCCAGGCAGATGGAAGCGCAGGCAGACAGCGCCGACCGGCTGTCGGCAAGCTTTGAGGTGCTGCCGGCATACTTTGGCAAAACAGAGGAAGAGAAGGCACGCTATCTGTGCGGCATGGCGCTGCGCATGGCGCGGGATCTGTTTGCCCTGCTGCCGGTGACAGAGGTTGCCGTTCGCGCCCTGCTGGACGGTGAACCGCTGCTGAATGTTGTTTTCCCCCGCGCCGAGCTGCAGCGTGTGCGCTTCAGCTTTGTTGACCCGGTGCAGCTGGTGAAGGAGCTTCAGGCAGAAAAAAAGGAAAAGGGTTCGCCTATTAAAACCCCATGACGAAAAGGACGATGAGCGTTTTAGCCTTGCCCTTTTGTGTCACAGCTACAATGCGCAATATGGCCTTTGGAGCGAGGAACGGAACAGCGAGATATACGAAGAAATAGAAGCGATAGCACAAGCTGCAAACATTGAAGCAGCACAGCAAGCCGGCAAGAGCAACGATAACAGCGAAACCGGCAGACCCTGATACAACACAGAAAAGAAAAGCGGACAAGCGTCCCGGTGCAGCCTTTGAAGCTGCAAGGAACGGCTTATCCGCTTTTTTTGATCCAGGAGCAAAGCTTCTTCAGGCACTGTCCATGCATGAAAAGGCAGGCGCGCGTTTTACGCTTCCTGCATGGGGGCTGCGTGCTGATAGTCAATGGAAAGCCGGCCATCCGCCACGGCCGCAGGCGCAAAGAAGCCCACCCGGTCTTCCCCTGTGGCAGCCGTGCGGCCATGATAAACCGCCTTCAGCCCCTCAGGCGTTTCCACCAGGCAGCCATGACCGGTACCGGTAATTCGATCCGTGCACTCCGCAATGGGGTTTTCCGCCGCCTTCACGAACGGACCCATGGGCGTATCCGCCACAGCATAACCCATAGCGTAATGCCGCTCCAGATAATAATTGGCAGAATAGAGCATGTAATAACGGTTATCCTGGTGCCGGATGAAAGAGCCCTCATTCCAGCGGCGGCCCGTGGTGGGTGCGCTGCGGCCCTCCCACTCCTGCTCAGGACGCAGAAGCAGCTTCGGCTCGCCCACAACGCCGGTTAAATCCCGCTTGAGCTCCACACCGTAGATCCAGCTTTCCTCCCATTCGCCGATGCGATGTTTGTAGCAGCAGCGGCTGTAGTAGAGGTAAACATGCCCGTTCTCACACAGAAGGTTGCCATCGATAATGGGATAACCGGGATCAAAAATCGGCCGTCCCAGCAGATCTTGGAACGTTCCGTCCGGCGTATCGCACACAGCAACGCCGATGCGGAAGGTTTCTTCCTCGCCGGAGGAATGATCGCGCAGGTTTGCGCTGAAAAACAGGCAGTAGCGGCCATCCACCACATGGCACTCCGGCGCCCAGTAGCAATCAAGGCTCCAGGCATCCGGCGCGGCACGGAAAACCTCCTTTGCAGGACTCCACACTGCCAGATCCCGGGAGGTTCGCACGGTAAACACGCCGTTTTCCGCCCCGGCCGCATAAAGATAATACGTGTCGCCCACGCGAAGTACATAAGGATCGGCAACAGGGAAAATACGCATCATGCAACATCTCCTTCAGAATGCTTTATAGGACGCCGGATGAAACCGGGAAAATCTATTCCTTTTGCAGGCACACTTAAAAAAGGGAAGGGCAGCCGCATGGTCATACGCCCCTTCCCCCTTTTTGTTGCAAAAGAAAACGTGCTGATGGCGGGACTCGAACCCGCACGCCTTGCGGCAAGGGATTTTAAGTCCCCAGTGTCTGCCATTTCACCACATCAGCGCATAGGAGAATTATAGCACGAGGAGCCGCGGCAAGTCAATGCAGGAAAAAAGAAAAGACCAGCCGAAGCTGATCGATAAAAGAGGTGCCACCCGGATTTGAACCGGGGAATGAAGGTTTTGCAGACCTTTGCCTTACCACTTGGCTATGGCACCGTGTAAAAATGGAGCGGTAGACGGGGCTCGGACCCGCGACCTCCACCTTGGCAAGGTGGCGCTCTACCAACTGAGCTACTACC
>CAKUFA010000056.1 GCA_934647165.1 uncultured Clostridia bacterium
AGCTCCGACGGCACTTTTTCAAAGCTCCGACGGCACTTTTTCAAAGCTCCGACGGCACTTTTTCAAAGCTCCGACGGCACTTTTTCAAAGCTCCGACGGGCTGACTGAAAAAGAGTGATCAAATTGACCGCAAGTGGGTCAATGCGGAAAATTCTCTTGTAAAGCCCAAACAATGCATTGCGGCCGAGCGAAGCAATGGCCGCATCGAGCACAGTTCCTGTGCGCTGCATCTGAAAAAACATGGTTAGTTTCACTCATCCGTCAGCCAGTATATCACAGAATATCCAAATTTTCTATGGTCAAAAAATAAACAAGTGTTTGCCAGAAAGGACATTGGCAGGAAACCGGGGGCGCGATGGAGAATCGGAGTAACATCACCCGCTGCAAAGGGAGGCTGCGATTGACCATGGAACACTGCAATCCGCTTTTCAAGGGGCAGGAAACCGGCAAGAAGTTCATCACCATAGGGGAAATCATGCTGCGCCTGACTCCGCCCAACTATGACAAAATCCGTGTGGCCACCAATTTTGAGGCCAGCTATGGCGGCAGCGAGGCGAACATCGCCCTCGCGCTTGCCAACCTGGGGGTGGACAGTACCTTCTTTTCCGTGGTGCCGAACAACTCGCTTGGCAAAAGCGCCGTGCGCATGCTGCGCTCCAATGATGTGCACTGCACCCCGGTGATTCTTTCCACCCCGGAGGAAACGCCGACCCACCGCCTGGGTACATACTATCTGGAAACGGGCTACGGCATCCGGGCAAGCAAAGTGATCTATGACCGAAAGCACAGCGCCATGGCGGAATATGATTTTTCCAACGTGGATCTGGACGCACTGCTCACCGGCTTTGACTGGCTGCATCTGAGCGGCATCACACCGGCGTTGGGACCCAACTGTGCCGCCCTGGTGCTGGAAGCCCTGCGCGTGGCCAAACAGAAGGGTATGACCGTCAGCTTTGACGGCAATTTCCGCTCCACCCTTTGGTCCTGGGAAGCGGCGCGGGATTTCTGCACCCTGTGTCTGCCTTATGTGGATGTGCTGCTTGGCATTGAACCCTATCACCTTTGGCGAGACGAAGCGAACCCTGCCCTTGGCGATGTGAAGGACGGCGTGCCCCTTCAGCCGACGTATGAGCAGCAGGACGAGATTTTCCAGGCGTTTGTGGAGCGCTATCCCAACATCAAGTGCATCGGCCGGCACGTACGCTATGCCCATTCCGGCAGCGAAAACAGCCTGAAGGCCTTCATGTGGTATGAGGGACATACCTTCGAAAGCAGGCTGTATACCTTCACCATCCTGGATCGGGTGGGCGGGGGCGACGCGTTTGCCAGCGGCCTGATTTATGCCATGCTGCATGGCTTCCGCCCCATGGACATGGTTAATTTTGCCGTGGCCAGCAGCGTGCTCAAGCACACCATCCATGGTGACGCCAACATTGTTGACGATGTGGATTCCATCAGGAAATTGATGGACATGAATTACGATATTAAACGTTAAAAGCACGAAAATGCAGCCCCGGCGAGCAAGAAAAACGACTTTTTCTCGCCCTGGGGCTTCTTTTTCGCGCGGCAATGTGCTATACTGAAGCCATTAACAGGAGGTGTGTGGATGTCGGCTCATTAAGGGCAGGGTAAACCTCTTTCGGATACAGGGCGATCCGGAAGCTGTGTTTGCTTTACGCCAAATGAGCGACGCACACGCTTTTTTTCGTGCAAAAAAGAAGGATAAGCGCCATACAAGAGCCCCTGAAACGCCTGAAAGCGCAGGGGAGAAGTCTTGTTGCCTTTGTTTGCAGGGGCATTTCGCTGTCCTGTATGGAGAAAAAACATAGCGCGTGTCATTCTCTCCGGCGTGCTGCCCGCAGGTTTTTTTCTGCCCTCAACCAACAAAAAGGAGCAAAAAAACCATGCAGCAGGATTGGAAAACCATTGAATTTGACGTGATTTTGGCGCGCTTGCAGGCCTGTGCCGTATCAGAAGGCGGAAAGCGACGCCTGGAAAGCCTCACCCCTGGCATGAGCGTGCAGGCATGCCGGGATCGGTTGCAGGAAACAGGAGATGCGCGTGAGCTGATCGAACGTGCGGGAAATCCGCCGCTGGCCATGATGCCATCCCTTGCCGAAACGCTGGCACAGTGCGCCCGGGAAGGCATTTTAACCCCGGAGCAATTGGAGGGCGTGGCGGAATTTGCTTTTTCCTGCGGCAGAATGCGCGCATATCTTGCCAGGGCAAAGGAACAGCTGCCGCGCATGGCCGCTTATGGCGCGGAAATGGCGGATCTAGGCGCATTGGGAGAAGAAATTGCCGCCTGCGTGCAGGGTGGGCGGGTGACAGATCAAGCGTCCGGCCTGCTGCGGCGGGTACGTCAGCGCATGGCCGAAGCGGAGGGTAAGGTGCGCACCCTGGCAGAGCAGGCGCTCAGAGGCCGCAGGCAGTATCTGGCGGACGGATATGTGACCATGCGGCAAGGACGCTATGTGCTGCCGGTGGACAGGCGCTACGTGAGCCAGTTTGGCGGCGTGGTGGTGGAAAAAAGCGCCAAGGGTAACGTGGTCTTCATGGAGCCCGGCAGCGTGGGGAAAATGCAACAGGAATTGGAAGGGCTGCGGCTGGAAGAGGACGCGGAGGTGCGCCGATTGCTGTATGCCCTCACAGCCAGTGTGAGCGGGCGGGAAGAGGCCATAGGGCGCAACATGAAGCTGATGGAGGAGCTGGATGCTGTGTTTGCCAAGGGGCAGCTGAGCCTTGAAATGGCTGCCCGTGCGCCGCAGGTGGCGGACGAAGCGCCCACAAGGCTTTGCGGGACATATCATCCGCTGCTGGAACGGACGCGTGCCGTGCCCCTTGACCTGGACACGGGCGACTGCCGCGCGGTGGTAATCACCGGCCCCAACACAGGCGGCAAAACGGTGACGCTCAAAACAGTGGGGCTGCTGACGCTGATGACCCAGTGCGGGCTGCATATTCCCTGCGGGGAAGGCACGCGCATTCGCCTTGCCGACCGCGTGCTATGCGATATCGGCGACAGTCAGAGCATCCAAAGCAGCCTGTCCACCTTCTCCGGCCATATGACGCAGGTGAAGCGCATCCTGGATGAGGCAAGCAGGGACAGCCTTGTGCTGCTGGACGAGCTTGGCAGCGGAACGGATCCCAGGGAAGGCATGGGAATCGCACTTGCGGTGCTGGAGGAACTTTTGCGGCGCGGCTGCGCGCTGCTGACGACCACCCATGACCCCGCTGTTCGAGCCTGGGCAGAAAACGCGCCGGGGGTGCTATGCGCCCGCATGGCCTTTGACCGGGAAAAGCTCTGCCCCCTGTATCGGTTGGAGCTTGGGGTGAGCGGTGAAAGCTGCGCGATTCATATTGCTCGGCATTTGGGATTGCCGGAAGGGCTGCTTCAGCGGGCGCAGGCGGCAGCAGAAGGGCGAGCCATGCCGGAAACGCAGCCCATGCATGTGCCGTCAAGCAGGCTTGTGCGCCTGAAACAGGCTGCGCAGCTGCCGCAATACACCATGGGAGACAGCGTGCGGGTAGCGCCGGGGGGCGAAGTGGGCATTGTCTATCGCCCGGCGGACAATAAAGGAAACTGGCTGGTGCAGGTGCGCGGGGAGAAACGCGTGGTGAATCACACGCGATTGGCATTGCTGGCCAAAGCGGAAGATCTGTATCCTGCGGGGTATGATTTTTCGATTGTGTTTGACACGGTGGCTAATCGGAAAGCCGCGCATTTGATGGAACGGAAGTTTGATAGAAAAGCGGAGGTGGTGATCAAGGAGGGAAAGCGTTAAAGGGAAAATAGAATGGGCTTCGAAAGGGACTTCCTCCCTTTCGAAGCCCATTCTGTGGCTCCGCGGTTCAGTTTGGATTCCGAAGGGCAAAAATCTCCAGCATAGCCTTTTCCAGCGCCCCTTCCTGATTCAGCTGCCCTGTCTTGATTCGATATTCCGTATTCAGGCAAACATCCACCGCACGGCGCACCTGTCCCCCCGTGTAGCCCCGCGCCTGCTGAATATACCGGTTCGCCGCAAAGCTTTTTACCCCTAGATTTTGCGTAATCTCCTGCGAGCTCTTCTTTTCGTACTGCATAATTTTCACATGCTGCAACAGCCTGTATTGCCGCAGCAGCATAGCCAGAATCCCCAGGCGATCCTGTCCGGCCGTCAGCATATCCCGCATCAGGCGGAAAGCGCGGCCCTGCTGCCCGGCCACCACTGCGTCCACCATTTCAAACACTGTGCATTCAATGGATCGCGTGGCCAGTGCGCGCACGTCCTCATCCGTCACGCTTTCAGCCTCTCCCGCGTGGGCGGCCAGTTTTTCAATCTCCGTGCGCAAAAGTCCCGTATCATTGCCCACCGTGAACGCCAGCAGCGATGCGGTAGGCAGCGCGCATTGCTTACCCAATGCGGCAAAGGTCTGCACAATCCACCGGTTCAGTTCGCCTTCCTCCAACCGGTCGAAGCACACCACCTGTCCTGCCTTCTTGATGGCCGCCGCCAGCTTCTTGCGTGCATCTGCTTTTCCGCGCACAAAGAAGATCAGCACCGTGGTATCCGGCATTTGGGACAGATAGGCGCACAGCCGCTCGTCACCCTCGCCGCGGCCTATAAGCGCAGCATGGTCGCGCACCACCACCAGCCTTTTTTCTGCCAGGAAAGGCAGCGTTTCCACGGCGGCAATCAGCGCATCCGTCGATGGGTTTTCCATCACCGCTTCGTTCAGCTCCTCCATTCCCTCCGGCAGGATAGCCTTTCGCAGCGCCGTCAATGCACTGTTCTTGATGTTCTCTTCCACGCCCTCAAACAGATAAACGCCATGCACCGTTTGCTGTTTGATGCTCTGGGCAAACTCCCTGTAATTCATGTCCGTTCCTTCCTCATGGCGCATGCAGAAACGTTTCCACCGTGTAGCCGTCCGCATCAAAGCGGATGGTTACCGCACCGCGGTTTTCCGTGCCGAAAACACGGCTGTCCGGCAAGCGTTCTTCCGTTGCGACTCGCCGTTTTTCATCCCCGCAGGATACAACGGTCACCCTCGGCGACACTTGCTTCAGAAAAGCTTCCCCGCTGCTTTGCAGCGATCCGTGGTGCGCCGCTTTCAGGATGTCCGCCGCTTCGGCGGCATAGTTTTCATACTTTCCGTCCAGGTCACCGGTGAGCAGCATGCGCGTTCCGTGGGTTTCCAGCAGCAGTGTCAGGCTGGACGCATTGGCATCCTGTTCCGGGCGCACGCGGCCTGCTTCCGGCCACAAAACGCGCAGGGTTCCGTTGGGCAGCGTCCACGCATCGCCGCGGCCAACATGGCGCACTTGCGTGCCTCGGGCCGCCATTTCCTCCACCAGCATCAGCATGTCCGATGTCACCGCCGCGTGCTCCGCGCCCCATGGCAGCAGCAGTTCCTTCACCGGGATGTCCTCATCCAGCAGATCACGCAATCCCAGGGCGTGGTCGCGGTGCAGGTGCGTCACCACCAGCGTGTCAATGCCCAGCCGCCTTTGCCGCAAATAGGTGGATAGCACGCCGTCTCCTTCGCCGGTGTCAATCACCGTCACCTGCCCATCATCCAGCAGCACAGCCGCGTCCGCGTTGCCAACACTCAACTGAATGTATTCCGTGCCCCGTTGCGGCAAGGGAATCAGGGATACTGCCAGCACCGCTGCGCCTGCAAGCAACACCACCGCGCGCCGTTTTACCCGCAGCATGCGCGCACATCCCAGCAAAATGCATGCCCAGCCAAGAGCCGTCAGTCCATTAGCCTGCGGCACCCATGCCTGAAGGTGCGGCAATGCGTCCGCCGCATGAATGATCGCCGTCAGCCCTCTCGTCATCAGCGATGCGGCAAAGCCTGCTGCCATGCCAACCCCGGGGATCCACCCCAGCAGCAGCACCGCCCAATAAACAACAATCAGCACCGATGCATAAGGCAGCACCAGCAGGTTGAGCACCATGCCCAGCAGCGGCAGCTTCTGAAACCACCATGCCATGGGCAGCAGCACGCCCGTTTGCGCCCCAATGGATGCGCAAAGCGCCCGCCAGATCCACTTTGTCCCTTTCCTGCGCGGCTTCCATAGCCGCTCCATCGCCGGGGTCACTGTCATCAGCCCCAGCACAGCGCCGTAGGTCAGCTGGAAGCCTGCGCTGGTCAGCTGTGCAGGGCACGCAAGCAGCGTTGCACAATAGCACGCGAACCATAGCCACAGCCCGTTCACCTGCCGGTGCAGTATCCGTCCCAGTTGTGCAAGCAGCAGCAACAGTGCAGCCCGCACCACCGACGCGCTCAGCCCCGTCAAAAAACAGTAGACGGTCAGCACCGCCGCCATGATGCCCAGGCGTACCCCGGGACGGCAGGCGCCCAGCACACGCAGCAGCAGCCACGCCAACACGCCCACGTGAAAACCGCTGATCGTCAGCACATGCGCCACGCCTACGCGGCGGAATGCGTCCGTGTCATCCTCGGGCAAGGCTTCCCTGCTGCCAAGCAGCATGGCCGCGGCATAGTCGCTCTCATCGCCCATCACCCTGCACAGATAGACCCGCAGACTCGCCCGCCATGCCGCCGCCTGTCCGCGCACGCTCCATGGCTTGCCTGCATCCGTTAGATCCGTCGCACCGTAAACGCCATGCGTTACACCCTGCCCCAGCAGATATTCCCGAAAGTCAAACCCGCCGGGATTCTGTGCGCCGCCCGGCACATAAACCCGCCCCGTGAAGCGTACCGCTGTCCCAGGCATCAGCACGCTCCACTGCTCAGCGCCAGGATAACAGCTCCAGTAGCAGCGGCTTGCCAGACGTTCGCCGTTCAGCTGCACATCTGTTAAATACGTGCGTGCCCGGCCGCGGTCATCCTTGCGCACTTCATCGCAAATCACGCCCTCAATCCGGTAGTCGCCTTCCGGCACCGTAGATGGGTGATAGCCGAAGTATCCCAGCACAAATCCCAACGCGCAAAAGCATACGGCCGCTGCCAGGCGGGAAAAACGCCCGTGAAAAAGAAACGCCGCCGCAATTCCCAGCGCCAGCGCAGCCAGTCCCGGCCACCAGCAAAGCGACGCGCGCCCCAGCAGAATGCCTGCGCTCAGCATCACCGCCAGCAGCGGCAGCACCCAGCGCCGGTCACGCGCACCCGTCAGCATTCGTATACATCGCCGCACCGCGCAAGCTTCGCATCCCTGCGGATAGCACGCGCCTGTGCAAGCAGCCCCTCCGGGTCAATGGCAGGGTTCAGGTGCGTCACCACCAGCTGCCGCGCCTGTGCGTCCACGGCCAGCTGCGCTGCCATGGCCGCTGATAAATGCGGCTTTCCCGCTTCCCATTTTTCAGCGGGGAACAGCCCGTCCGCTAGCAGCAAATCCGCCTTGTCGGCAAATTCTTTCAGCCACGGCACAGCGTTTGTGTCCCCCGTGTAGCACAGGGTGGACGTACCGTCCTCCAGGCGCAGCATCAGTGCAGGCACAGGGTGCTTTGCTGCCCAGGTTTTCAGCGTTATGCCGCCCAAGGCAACCGTCTCCCCCGCATGCAGGTCGTGTAAGCGCACCTGCTGACACTTTCCCAGCGCCGCCCGCACCATGGACGTTTCGTCCACCGGGCCGTATACGTCCAGTTTTCCTTCCGGCATCACATCCGCCAGGCGAAACATCAGCGGCAGCGCATCGCTGCAATGGTCAAAGTGCCAATGGCTGAACACGAGTGCATGCAGGTGTTCCGGCGGCGTCAGTGCCGTGAGCGCTGCCAGCGTGCCACAGCCAAGATCGAATTGAACGCGTGTTTCACCGCTTTGAATGAAATATCCGGAGCACGCGCTGCCAGGCGCGGGGTAGGGACCGTTCATGCCAAGGATGGTCAGGCGCATAAAAAGCCTCCCTTGTTGGTTTTCTTCATCATACGCCATTTGCCTGCGCTTGTCCAGTGCCTGGATGATGAAAGGAATATCGCCCCCAGGGAACCGCAGAATGGGTTTCGAAAGGGCAGAAAGCCCTTCGCGGGTCAAGGGCGACGCCCTTGTGGGTCTGGGCAAAGCCCAGCAACCCGCAGGCGAGTTTTGCTGAAAGCGAAAGAGCACAAAGCCAGACCAGGGAACCGCCAGAACGGGTTTCGAAAGGGCAGAAAGCCCTTCGCGGGTCAAGGGCAGCG
>CAKUFA010000057.1 GCA_934647165.1 uncultured Clostridia bacterium
TGGTACTTGGCTGGAAACGGCCCGGGAGAGTAGGTCGCTGCCGGATCCCATATTCCCTCGAACAGAAAGTTCGAGGGGTTTTTTGTGTCTCTCGGCGTGGTCCCGGAAACACGGAGGATGAACGCAGGCGGTGCCAAGGGCTTTTTTCCCCTTGCCTTTCGGGAGAAAAGGGGAGCCTATGTGGACGCTCTTTGACAAGCGTGCAGCAAAAAGAAAGCGGACAAGCAATCGCGAGGGTTAAACCTCGCAACTGTTTGTCCGCTGCATGGGGCTGGAGGGAGGAAAATTACCCGACGGCCTCGTTGGTGGTTTCGGTTTGCATACGCTTCCATATATCATCTTGCCCTGAAAGCGTTATAGCGGGAGATGCGGGTACATTCTGTGGATCGAAGGAGACGCTCATGTTCACGAATACAGCTGCATAGGTTGCGTCGCCTAGGTCAATGGGGAAATCCAGCCCGCCGGTTATGCCAGAAAAACGTTTTGTGCCAAGTGCCTGGGCGGAAAGTGCGTTGGTGGCAATATACACGGTTGCACTGTCAATGCTGCCGTCAATACCATCATCAATCCATGCACTCACAGTCAGGTAACCACCAGAGACGCTCAGCTGTGCCTTGCCAAGCGTGTAGGCGCCGCTGGCGTGAATGGGAACGAATAGCTCTCCGCCTTCAAGAGCCTGGACATCCACCAGCGTTACCGAACGCCAAGTGTTGGAACCATTCAGCGCGGACAACGGATAACCAACGGTGCATGCCGCATTGTCTGTCAGCCGCCCCATTGTTCGTGTGATCGTAAAAGCATAGGAGCGGTCGCCGATTACCAGCGAAACCTGATAATCACAGGAGCTTCCGTTCAGGCGAAGGTAAATATCCTCAGTGCGGAAGGGAGCATCGCAGATGCCATAATCTCGCTGATAAACACATTCGCCTGTTGGCCCGGTGATGGTCAACAGAACTTGCTCGCTGCCTTGCACGAAACAATCTATATTGATATAGCTGCAAGCTGTGTTGATGCTGCTGACAGAGGATGGATCGCCGATAGAACAAGTATCCTCCGCCAGTGCGAGCGGGATAAAAAGTGTGAGCAACAGGCACAGAAGTACCAGAAAGCAGCGTTTCACGCCGCAGTCACCTCCATCAATAACCTTGCAAACATAAAAACGAAACGTGGCAAAGGTTTCATCCGTCCATTTGGTGTTATCGCTGATAAGATTCGCAATTGTTACAAAACCAGTATAGCAAATGAAGCGGCATTTTCGCAAGCATGATTTTTAATAGCTTATGCATGTTTTGCAGAAAATTGGGGAAAAGTGTGGGAGAAAACAGGCGAAGCACTTGACATTGCCAATAATGGTATGTATAATGGACATTATTGAAATTGTCTTTTCAGGTGGAAGGAGTGCGTGTCCATGGAGTCCTATCTGTTTCGGAATTTGGAAGCGGAGCCGGATACACTGGTCGTAGAAGGTTGGCATCATCCGGGAAGCCTCACGCGCACCAGCGGCGCATGGATTCACGCGGCTGGCAGCGCCATGCTTGAACCGGGGGATTATGAAATTAAGCCCCACGATCAATGGGTCTGGTTTGCAGTGGAAGAGGGGGAAACTGATCTGACCTGGCAGGACAGCGTGCTGAATCTCAAGGAGGAGCAGACCTGCTTTCTGCCGGCTGGGGAAAAGAGCACATTCCTCCATTGCACCTCACAGGCGCGGTGCCTGTGGATTGCGCTGGAGGGCCCGCTCGCGCCCATGGTGGTACGTAAAATGGGCGCTTTGCTGCACATGCCCCTCAAACAGGGAGCTTTGCCGAGCCAGATGTATTTGGCTAAGCAGATTGTGCAGGTGATGGTACGCCACAGCGGCACTTCCGATGCTACCTATCAGCTTCAGCATCTGATGTATGGCATGCTTGCCAGCCATTGGGGTCAGCCTGTGGCTATGGACGCTATGCTTTCCCACGAGATTGCCAAGGTGGTTGATACCCTGCGCGCCAATAAATATAAGGATAATTTTTCCCTGGCAGAGATGGCGGCCATCTCCCGGATGCCCATGGAGACTTTCCGCAAGCGGTTTGTGAGCGAGGTTGGTATGCCGCCGCTGAGCTATGTGCTGCACTGCAAAATGGAACGCGCCAAGGAATTGCTGCGTGAGCAGGATTACACGGTTCGGCAGGCAGGCATAGAGGTTGGTATGCAGGATCCTTATCATTTCTCCAAGCAATTCAAAAACATTGTGGGTATTAGCCCATCAGCGTTCATGAAACAGGCGGCTCAACCGGATGCGACCATCCGCCGCCACAGCGTGGAAAAAAAGAAATAAGCATAGGCCAATCCAACGCGAGGGAGATGCTCTAAACAGATAGAAGCTTTTCCTCGCGCTATGTTTAAGACAACAAAGGAGTATTGAATGAAGATGGATGCTATGGTTCGCTCCCAGTCTGTGCCGTTGCCGGAGGAAATCCTGAAACGAAAATGGACAGGGGATTTGGAAGGCGCCGTCCGTGCCATTGACGCACGGCTTGCATGCAATCTGCCACAAATGCTGCGTGATCGCCTGATGTGTGAGAAGGAGCGCATACGCCGTTTGCCGACCCAGTATCCGTGGAACCGTACGCAGGCAATGGCCAAGCTGCGCGAACTGGCAGGAGATGTGACCGATGAACAGTTTGACAGCCTGGAAGATGCAGGGGGTGTGGACTTCATTTATCTCCATGGGGAAAAGCGTTATTTTGTCCGCTTCCACCGCTCATTGATGAAACTGCCGCAATTTGCCGGCCGGCATCCTGAAAACGCATGGCTGGATCCGATGATTGACACAATCAGGCGCGAGGGGCGGCTTGCGCGTCGAATCACCATCGAAAGCAGCCTGACACTTGTTCCGCAAGCATTTCAACCAGGGGAATACCTTGCCCAACTGCCATTTCCCATGGAAAGCGATCAGCAACGGCAAACAGAGCTGCTGACCGGTGATCCGGACGGAGTGGCAAGCGCCGATGCACCGGCTCGCGCGGCATGGTGGCGCAGACATTTGACGCAGTGGCAGGATTTCCGTATGAGCTATCGCTATGTGTCCGAAATTCGCTATGCCGACCCGCTTCATGTCCCTGCACCTGCGCAGGCCTTGTATCCAGCGGCTGCGCCTGTTTCACCCGATGATCTTGCAGAGGAAGCGCCTTTCCTGCGCTTTACACCCTATCTGCGCGCGCTGGCAGCACACGTGACGGAGGCGGAAACGGAACCTGTGCGCAAGGCCTGGAAGATTTATGAGTTTGTGACGACTCGCGTGCAGTATTCGTTTGTTCGCGATTATTTTCAGATAGATGACTTGGGTGAATTTTGTGCCGTCAATCTGCGGGGAGATTGTGGATTGCAAGCACTGCTGTTCATTCTTTTGTGCCGAATCAGCAGCATACCTGCACGTTGGCAAAGCGGATTGAGTATGGATACTGACTATGTTGGCTGCCATGATTGGGCGCAATTCTACCTTGATGGATGGGGGTGGCTATTTGCTGACCCGAGCTATGGCGGCAGTGCATGGCGGAATGGTGCGACAAAGCGGCATGAGTTCTACTTTGGGAACATTGAGCCCATGCGAATGGCAGCGAATCGAAGGTTTGAAGCCGCTTTGCCGCGGGAGATGGATAAATTACGGGTGGATCCGTATGACAATCAGGCGGGAGAATTGGAGAGAATCGGAGAGGGGGAAGCATTTACAGGACGGGAATTGGATAATGATTTGAAGATGATAGCATGTGAGGATCTGTGAGGAAAATAGATCGGTCTAAGGAGCTTTAGAATGGGTTTCGAAAGGGACGAAGTCCCTTCGCAGGTCAAGGGCAGCGCCCTTGTGGGTCTGGGCAAAGCCCAGATACCCTGCATGCAATTTTTCAGCCGAAGGCTGAAAAGAGCACGCCCAACACCCTAAGGGACCCCCTAAATGGGTTTCGAAAGGGACGAAGTCCCTTCGCGGGTCAAGGGCAGCGCCCTTGTAGGTCTGGGCAAAGCCCAGAACGACGCACGCAATTTTCGCCGAAGGCGAAAGAGCGCAAAATCCAGCCAAAGTACCTCCGCATGGGTTTCGAAAGGGACGAAGTCCCTTCGCAGGTCAGGGGCAGCGCCCTTGTGGGACTGTGCAAAGCCCAGAACACCTGCATGCAATTTTTCAGCCGAAGGCGAAAGCGTAAAGTGCCCGACTAAGGAGCCGCCAAATAGAATCCGGAAGAACATGAGCAAAAAATCGAGTAAATATCAGATGCTATGGAAAAACGCTACAGGCTTGTGCGCCCGTAGCGTTTATTTTCCTGATATTTAGCAACTATAAACCGATTTGCAGCTCAGGTCGCAGAGACAATTTCTTTCTCCAGTAGACGCATTCTGTGATAATAGCCCCAGATCAGCAGTACCGCTGCACCCAGCCATGCAAAAATTTCTGCAAGATAAATTCCCCATTCGCCAAGCAAATTCGGCAGAATGAAGGCGGATAATACCCGCATGATCAGTTCCACCAGGCCGGAGAGCATGGGCACAAACGTGTCGCCAACGCCTTGTAGGGTGGAACGATAAACAAATAGCAGATAAAGCGTGAACAACGAAGAGCTCATCACAGCCAGAAAACGGTAACCGAATGTCAGCACCTGATCGACAATGGCGGGATCATCATCTACGAATAGCTGCAATAGCGGCTTGCCCCAAAGCAGCATCACACCGCCGACCAGAAAGGCCAACAGTACGCCAAGCTGTGCCGAACGGCGGAGACCAAGCTTCACGCGGTCAAGTCGCCCTGCGCCAAGATTTTGCCCGGCAAAGGTGCCCACAGCACTGCCCAATGAGTTGCCGCCGAGTTCAATCAGTCCCTGAAGACGGGAGGCAGCGCTGTAACCGGCCATGAAGATGAATCCCTGCGCATTCACGACGCCTTGCAGTACCAGCCCGCCGATAGAAATAATCATGTTCTGAAAGGCTACTGGTAGCCCAAGCACCATCAGGCGCTTCATTTCCGGCAAGTCGGGACGCACATCTTTAGAATGCAGATGCATCATGGGCAGTTTCAAGGCTGCGACAAGGCAAATGATGAAGGAAATGCCCTGACCTGCAATGGTGGCCACTGCAACACCCTCCACACCCCAACGGAAGGTGGCCACGAACAGTACGTCCAGCACAATATTGCTGACAGCGGCGCAAACCATGGCAATCAGCGGCGTGCGGCTGTCCCCAACAGAACGCAGAAAGCCGGAAAACAGGTTGAAGCCCATCACGAGCGGAATGCCGCCGAAAATGATGCGCAGATAGTCTTCTGTGAGCGAAAAGGTGTCAGCAGGGGTGTTCAGCAAGTGCAGAATCGGCGTTAAGAAGAGCTGGGAAATGATCTCCAACACCACCACAACAGCTGCTGCAAGCAGGAGGCTCTGCCCGGCGGCAAGGCGCAGGCCGGACACATCATGTGCGCCGAAGCGCTGCGCAATCAGGATGGAGAAACCCTGCGCAAGCCCCATGGCCAAGGATAGAACTGCCCAGTCCAACCAGCCGGCGGAAGAAACAGCAGCCAGTGCCGTCACGCCCTCTATGCGGCCCACCACTAGTGTGTCCACCAAATTGTACATCTGTTGGAAAAGATTGCCTGCGATGATTGGCAGAGCAAAGAGGATAATCAGCTTTGCCGGGCTGCCGACGGTCATATCCTTTGTCCGTGCCATGGGTGCCTCCTTTTTGCGCACATTCGTTCAGATAAAGAAAAGGGCAAGCAGCGACGTAGCCATGAAACAGGTCGTACCGTGCTGCTTGTCCGCGTTTATTCATGATAAAAACTCTTTGGATGAAACCGGAAGGCGCTTTATTTCAGCACAGCCTTGATGCGGCGAACGCCCGCGGAAGAAGACTCCTCCTTGAGAATGTGGAACGTGCCGAGATCGCCGGTGTTATTGGCGTGGGGGCCGCCGCAGATTTCAAAGGAATAGTCGCCCATCTTGTAGGTGCGAACCTTCTCACCATATTTGTTTTCAAACAGACCGATGGCGCCTTCTGCCTTGGCTTCCGGCACGGTCATTTCGCGGCAAATGATCGGTACCTTTGCCTGAATGGCCTCGTTCACCAGCTTCTCCACCTGCTTGAGCTCCTCGGGGGTCACTTTCCGGCCAAAGGTGAAGTCGAAACGCAGCCGCTCGGCCGTGATGTTGGAGCCCTTCTGGTGCACCTCATCGCCCAGTACCTTGCGCAGCGCCGCATGCAGCAGGTGGGTAGCCGTGTGCAGCTTGGTGGTTTCCTCGCTGTGGTCGGCCAGGCCGCCCTTGAATTTCTGGTCAGCGCCCTGATGGCTCAGCTCCTGATGCTTTTTGAAGCGCTCATCGAAGTCTGCCTTGTCAACCTTCAGACCCTTTTCAGCAGCCAGCTCCATGGTCATTTCGATGGGGAAGCCATAGGTATCATAGAGCTTGAAAGCACTGCGGCCATCCAGCGTGTCCAGCGTGGCCAGGCGCGCGTTGACTGCGGCTTCCACTGCCGCGCTGTCGTTGGCCTTGGCGGCATCGATAATGGGCATCATGTCCGGAGAGGGACGCAGCTTCTTGGTTTCGGCTAACTCGCGGGCAAAGGCAGCCTTGTCGGCGGAAGAAAGGATGCTTTCCAGCAGCGCGCGGGTCTGCGCCATGCCGTTGTAGACCTTTTCAAATTCCTTTTCGCCCTGGCGCAGCGTGCGTGCAAAGCGACCCTCTTCCAGGCTCAGCTGCTCCAGCACGAAGGCGCTGTTGCGTTCCAATTCCGGATAGGCGGATTTATACTGGTTGATAATCACCTTTGCAATTTCGCAGGTGAAGCCTTCGGGCATGTTCAGCTGCATGCCATAGCGCACGGCGCGACGAATCAGACGGCGAAGAATGTAGCCCTGGTCGGTGTTGGAAGGACTCACGCCGCGGTCATCGCCCAGGATGAAGGTGGAGGTGCGCATGTGATCGGCAATGATGCGGAACGCCTTGGTTACATTCTCATTTTCGCCATAGGTATGGCCGCTCAATTCGGCAATCTTGGCCAGAATGTCCGCAAAGGCATCGGTGTCGTAAACGGTCTTCTTGCCTGTCAGCACACAAATGGTGCGCTCAAGACCCATACCGGTGTCCACGTTCTTCTTCGCCAACGGAACGAAAGTGCCGTCAGCCTGCTTGTTGTACTGCATGAACACATCGTTCCAGATTTCCAGATACCGGCCGCAGGAGCAGGCGGGAGAGCAGTCCGGGCCGCAGGGCTCCTTGTCGGTGATGATGAACATTTCCGTGTCCGGGCCGCAGGGACCGGTGAGACCGGCAGGCCCCCACCAGTTGTGCTCTTTGGGCAGGTAGAAGATGTGATCTTCCGCCACGCCCATGGAGCGCCAGATGTCGTGGCTTTCCGTGTCGCGGGGGCAATCCTCATCCCCGGCAAACACGGTGAAGGCGAGACGATCCTTGTCCAGACCCAGATATTCCGGGCTGGTCAGGAACTCCCAGGACTGCGCAATGGCCTGCTCTTTGAAATAATCGCCCAGGCTCCAGTTGCCCAGCATTTCAAAGAAGGTCAGGTGGCTGGCGTCGCCCACATCGTCAATGTCACCGGTGCGGATACACTTCTGCACGTCCGTCAGCCGGGTTCCGGCGGGGTGCGGGGTACCCATCAGGTAAGGCACAAGCGGGTGCATGCCGGCTGTGGTGAACAGCACCGTGGGGTCGTTTTCAGGAATAACGGAAGCGGACTGAATGCGATGATGTCCCTTGGATTCCATGAATTTCTGGAACATTTCGCGAAGTTCCGCAGAAGTAATCTGCTTCATTGGTCTCTCTCCTTCCAAATCGCAAAAAAGGTACCGTTTATTATACCAAATTCAAGAATCTTCTGCAAGCGGAAGAGTACGGAAAAGGAAAGAAAACACATGGGTCAAGTAAAATGGGTTTCGAAAGGGACGAAGCCCCTTCGCGGGTCAAGGGCAGCGCCCTTGTAGGTCTGGGCAAAGCCCAGAACGTCGCATGTAATTTTCGCCGAAGGCGAAAGAGCGCAAAATCCAGCCAAGGTACCTCCGCATGGGTTTCGAAAGGGACGA
>CAKUFA010000058.1 GCA_934647165.1 uncultured Clostridia bacterium
TCAAAATCTGCCATTGCATCTGACGAAAAATTCATTCGCCTCCGCACCAACTCATTTGTGCGGTATTGCCCTAAAAATTAATCGTTAATAGCGGTTTACACAGGGTTTTTCTGCACAATAAAGCATTCCGGCGCGCCGGAGCCGGCATTGAGAAAGCGCTGGTGGAGCACGTTGAACTCCTGCGGACGCAGGGCGGAGAGCAACTCCATCAAGGCGTGACGCTCCACATCGCCTGCTGCATGCCCTGGATAGGAGCAAATGGTGACGACTCCGCCGGGAAGCAGCAGCTTCAGGCAGGCTTCCACCGCCTGCCGGGTGGTGGGCCACAGGGTAGTGACGGCCTTGTTGCCGCCGGGCAGCCAGCCGAGGTTGAACGTTGCCGAGCGAACAGGCGCGTGCACCACTTCGGCAATGTGTTCATGGCCAAGGCAGTGCAGTTCACAACGGGGAAGAAGACCTTGCGCTTCCAAGGATGCGCGTGTGCGTGCTACCGCGTCTTCCTGCACATCAAAAGCAATCACGTGGCCGCTTTCACCAACCAGTTCAGCCAACATGGCGGTGTCGTGCCCGTTGCCCATGGTGGCATCAATAACCGTATCTCCCGGCTGCACAACCTGACGGAGACAAGCTGCCGCCAAATATCTTGCGGAACGAAGCTCATAGGCCATGGATCACAGCTCCTTCAGGCGGCGGATTTCCTCTTCTGTCAGGTGCCGCCATTGGCCGCGGGGCAGATCATTGAGGAAAATGGGGCCAAAGCCAACACGCTTGAGCATCACAACCTGATGGCCAACAGCTTCCATCATGCGGCGTACCTGACGGTAGCGTCCCTCGTGAATGGTAACCAGAGCCACGGTGTCAAAGGCTTCCTGACGAACAACCCGCACCTTAGCAGGCGAGGTCATGCGTCCGTCATCCAACTGCACGCCTGCGCGAAGGCGGCGTACCTCTTCGTCCGTGAGGGTGTTGCTTACTTTGACAAGGTAGGTTTTGTCCACCTCGTGGCTGGGGTGGAGAAGATGGTTCATCATGTCGCCATCGTTGGTCAAAAGCAGCAGACCTTCGCTGTCAAAGTCCAGCCGGCCAACGGGATACAGCCGCACGGGATAATCCCGAAATTTATCCATCACCGTGGCGCGGCCCTCCGGGTCGGAAACGGTGGTCACTTCGCCAACCGGCTTGTAATAGGCAAGGTAGTGCTTCTCCTCCTGGATGGCGACAGGTGCGCCGTCCACGGTCACCTGATCGTCCGGCTCAACCTGAACGCCCATCTCAGTGATGGTTTGGCCATTGACGGCCACGTGTCCCTCGGCAATCAGCCTTTCTGATGCCCGCCGGGATGCGACGCCGCTCAGAGCCAGATATTTTTGCAAACGCATGGTGGTATCCTCCTTAACGAAACGCAAGCCCCCTTGAAAGAGGCAAAGACATGGTTAGAAAATGTGGTAAAAGAACAGTGCGCAAGCACGGCGCATCATCGGCTTTTGCCGCTCCTGCGGGGCGGCGGCAAGCGCCATGCGGTCAAGTCCTGCAAGGACATAGCCGCGATGCTCCAGAAACTGACAAGCGCCGGGATTCTCATCGGATGTGCACACGCGCGTGCCATAGGCATTGTGTTGGCGCGCGAAGTCTTCACAGGCGTCCATGAGCGCGGAGGCAAACCCGTGCCGCCTGTGCGTGGCGTCCACCTGCAAGGCGCCGACGTCGCCAAAGCCTGCAGCATGCAGGCGCACGGCGGCATAGCCCACTGCCATCGAATCGGAAAAAGCGACGAAAAGCGCGGCGCTTTTGTCCGCAGCGACAAGCTGTGGCGCAAAGTCTGCCGGTGGAGGAAACGTACGCCATTCTGCCCGTGCCCGTGGCGCATAGGAAAGCGCAAAACCCGTGCGCGTCACACGGATAAGCGCGTCCTCGCCGACAAGGACTTCTTCAGCCATGGGGGTCAGCAGCGAAAGGCTGTCCGGGGTAATTCGGCGAACAGACAGCATGGTGCTTCGCCCCGCTTTCATCAGAATTCTCTTCAGTATAGCAGATTCGGCGGGAGATGGCAAGCTGGCGCAAAAGCAAAAAATGTGATAAACTATCCATCGATCAATCATCGCAAGAGGTGAAAAGCAATGAACCCAAAGGACTTATCGGAAATCAAGCGGCGGTTGAACCCGGACAGACGCTATCCAACGGTGCTGCGCGGGTGTTATATGGGCGCGGACGGCCATGTGATTGCCGAATTTGCCCAGGCGGTGGGCAGCCTTGCGCAGGAAGAATGCGAGAAGTATATGGCCATTTTCCGTAAGTGCCTGTCCGGCACGGCAGGGCAAAATCTGCTTTCGATTGATTTTACGCCCGAACAGGTGCAAAGCGGCGATGAGCACCGGCTGCTTACAGGGCTGTGCGACACGGGACTTCAGGATGTGGACGTTGTGGAAACCTTTTATCGCAGAGTCATTGCGTGGCGGCAGGAGGAATTTGGCCGTTTGCAATCCGTGGATGAACAGCAGAACGCCAACAATTATCTGGTGCTCCTGCTCCATGACGGCTACGATGTGCCTTACCGCAACGACAATGACGAGCTGGACCGCGAGCGCTCGGAAACGGTGCTGAATTATGTGCTGTGCGCGGTGTGCCCCGTCAAGCAGTTGAAACCGGCGCTGCGCTATTTTGCGGCGGAGAGCGAGTTCCATACCAGCGCGTCGGACTGGGTCGTCAGCGCGCCGGAGATGGGGTTCATGTTTCCTGCCTTCGAGGAACGGGGGGCAAACATCGGCCGAGCGCTCTACTACACACGGGATGCTGCCAACTTGCATGCGGGCTTTGTAGAAAACATGTTCCAGGCACAGGCTCAGATGACTGCAAAGGAGCAGAAGGAGACCTTTCAGAACTTGCTGACGGAGACCCTTGGGGAAGAGTGCAGCATGGATCTGGTGCAGAACGTACACGAAACATTGCGCAGCATGATTGAGGAACAGAAGGCTGATAAGTCCGCCGAGCCGCTTTGCATGGGCAAGCAGGAAGTGAAGCGCGTGCTGGAGGACTGCGGCGTTTCCGAAGAAAAGACGGAAGCCTTTGCCCAAAGGTATGAAGAGTCCTTTGGCGAGCAGGCGGAGATTCCGGCAGTGAACATGGTAGCTCCCAAGCAATTCAAGGTGGATACGCCCAGCGTGACCATTCGTGTGGATCCTGAACATTCTGATCTTGTGCAGACCCGTATCCTGGATGGCAAGAGTTACATCGTAATCCTTGCCGATGGCGATGTGGAGGTCAATGGCGTCAAGATCACCTGCTGATTGCAAAAAAACGCAGCCTGCCAAAACAAAGGACTTCGGCAGGCTGCGCTTTTATCATAGGCCGGCGGGTACCTCCGCCATTTCGGTGTGGACGATGACGTCCGGCAAATCCGAAGCAAGGCAAACGGCGAAGCTGTGGGGAGACGGAGCGCCCTGCCCCAGCACCAGGTGCGACACGTGATGGTCGCGGGCAAACTGTGCAATGGTCGTGCGCGGATCGCTGGAGGTGAGCATGGTCATCTCCGCGCCTGCTTCACTGGAGGCGCGGTAGAGATCATCAAGCGTTTGCACCACACCGGGCAGCTCCAGCAAATTGGGGCCTGTGCCGCACACGGACAGCACCAGCAGCGGAAGCGATTCTTTCTGCGCAATTTCACGCCCGCGGCGGATGAGCGCATGGCTGGAATGCTGTGCGGTGACGCACACGAGAACGGATCCCTTGGGCATGGTAAACCTCCTCAGATTCTGGAAAGAGCGGCCACTTCCCGATCGTGGTAGATCACGTGTACACGGTCGCCATCCTTCAAATCGGGAAAAGGCTTTTCCATGTCAAAATAGAACAGACGCTCGCAGGCTTCGGTATCTTCCTGTTCTTCCTGCTCGATCGTCATGGCATGGTACTTCACCCCGTCCACCACGGACACGTCCTCGCTCAGGGTGCGGAACACGCCGTCCAGTTGCCGGGTGCGGCCATGGAGGGCGTTGTCAACATGCGTTTGATAGCAGCGAAGGGGACGGATGCCCAGCTCATAGCCGGCGATAAACACAACGCCCAGGATGATGGTCAGCGAAGTGGTGAGCACTTCCAGGCGAATCACCACGGAGTAAACGATGCCGCAAAGCAGCGCAAGGCACACCAGTCCAAGCACAAGCCAGCGTTTCTTCTGCTGGGCGGCAATGTCCAGCAGGTCTTTTTCCGTATACAAAGGGGAAGCCTCCTTTCCGATGCTTCCATTATGAAGCATTTTGCCTGAATTGTAAAGGGGACACGAGGACGCATGCGTGGCAAAAAGCACGCAAATTCTTGCATGGAAGGGCTTTGCACAGCTGTGAACAATTTGTGAAAATGTTGATTGTACACCTTGACGGAATGTGCTACAATGGGAACAAACATGAAAACACAAGGGAGGATTTGCCTTTTGCAGGCGAAACACGCAGGACGAAACAGTCATGCCCCTCGGGCCGGGTGGCTCAGCATGGGCGGCGTATACAATTTCATTTTCTGCCTAACTTTGTCGCGGATGCTGGCGGGTATGCCGGTGCTTGGCGGCGCCATGTATATGTGCGGCCAGGTGGCTGCGGTGTATCTATCCGGCGAATGGGGAAACTACAACCTGATGATGAGCCGCCGGAGCCGGGTGATCAGCACGGTTGGGCTGGCGGTGCTGCTGCTTATAAGCCTTGCAGCGGCGGCTTTGTATCCCATGAACGCCATGGGGCCTATGGTGTGGCTGCTGTTTGCCGTTATCCTTGCCATGACCATGGGGGATGTGGCCGGTTGGCGGCTTATTTATCTGAGCCTTTCCCGCGGCATGGAAGAAAAGCGCTTTGCACTGTTGTATACCCTGATCCGCACGGTGCAGGTCTTTGTTGGCGCGGGGCTGCTGCTTGGCAATGTGCCGGGGGTGGACGGATGGATGGCTGTGGGCGGCTATGCCCTGGCGGTGGTGGTGAGCGTTTACGGGCAGCTTAAACAGCGACAGGATGTGAGCGGCGGTACGCCTGCCAACATGAAGGATGTGGCGCACCTGCACGATGTGGTGCGCCGGGCCAATGCCTACAAAACCTACGAAACGCTTTCCGGGCTCATTCTGGTGGCGCAGCAGCTGACAGTGGTGCTGATGTACACCTTCCTTGCCATCACGGCGGAACAAATGCTCATCTGCATGGCGGTGGCGCTTTTGTGCATGCTCCTTTGCCGGGAGGTGACCGAGTGGCTGATGGCACGCCGCGCCAGCAAACGTTCCCCGGAGCCTGTAAACCTGATGCTTGTGGGGTTGTTCCTGTGGCTGTATGGGCTGATTCTTTTCAGCCGTATGCTCAGGGAAAACGCCTTGGGATTAGCCAACGCCTATTTCTGCCTTGGCCTCTGTACCGGCGGATCTACCATATGTATGACGTGCCTTGGGCAAATGGAACGAGTGATGGTGGCAGTGGCGCGCTTTACAGCAGGGGAGGAATCCTCGTCGGCTGTTTATGATCAGATGCGCCTGACGGGCGGCGGCGTGGCCGCATTGACCGGGCAAATGCTCGCCCTGGGCGCGCTGACGCTGCTGTTTTTGCTGGACAAAGGAAACGGCTCCACGGCGGAGCTTGCGCCAAGGTTGCAGCCGGTGATGGTGATCCCCGCACTGTTGACGGTGCTGGGCGCAGTGCTTGCCGCGCTCAAGTTTCCGTTGTCGCAACGGTACATGGATAAGCTCCAGCGCTTTTTGCACCTGCGTGAGGAAGGCGGAGAGAATCCCGCCCTTGAAAAGCAGCTGGAAACGGTGGTGATTAAGCGGCATCGCCTGCCATTCGGCACGCACCTTGTGATGGCGCTTTTGCGCCCTTTTTTCAGGCACAAACTGCAGGACACGGAGAACATTGTGCAGGACGAAAACAACCCCATTGTGTTCCTGTGCAACCACGGGGAAATGTATGGCCCCATTGTATGCATGCTTTATATTCCCGTTCCCATCCGCCCCTGGGTCATTTCAGAAATTTCCCTTGACCCGGAGGAGGTGGCGCAGTATGTGTACCGCTTTACCATCAGCCGGCAGAAATGGCTGCCCGAAAAGCTCAAGATGCCCATCGCGCGGCTGATCGGCCCTATTTCCGTGTGGGCGATGAACCAGGTGGAGTGCATCCCCGTGTATCGCAACAAGCCATCCAAGCTGATGACTACGTTCCGCCTGTCGGTGGAAGCCATGCAGGCAGGGGATAACCTGCTCATTTTCCCGGAAAATCCAAACGCCAAAGCGGAAGACCACGGTTATGAACGGGAGGGTCTCGGAGAACTGTTCAGCGGCTTTACCATGCTGGCTCAGCTGTATTACAAACGCACCGGCAAATGCTGCCGCTTTCTGCCCATGTATGCACATAAAAACATGCGCACCATGACCTTTGCCAAACCCATCACCTATGACCCGGACAATGACCCCATGGCGGAACGCGACCGCATTGTGGACTACGCCACGCGGGAGATGCAGCGCATTGCAGATGAAGAAGAAGCCCGCTGGGAGGCCAGAAAGGACGCCAGGCGAGAGAAAAAATGAACGCCAGGCAAGGAAGGGGCAGAACGGCTTTCCGCCTTATCCGCCCGGGCGTGCGTGCCTTAGCGCATACCGCCTGCGCGTGGCGGCGCCGCCGCGAAGGTGCCGAACGGCCTTGTTATACCCCATTAAAGCTGCCACTTGCCGGCTTAACATGCTGTCCAGCTTCGGCAGGCGTTCCAGCATGTCCTTGTGCACGGTGGATTTGCTGATGCCAAAGGCTCTTGCTGCATTCCGCACGGTGGTTTGCCGCTCGGTGAGATATTGAGCGAGCAACAGCGCCCGCTCGTCCAGTCTGTCTTTAATAGCGCACCACTCCTTCAAGCAGTAGCAGTCTATGTGATCCCCGAACGGAAAAGAACGATGGCATGCTGCAGGGAAAAATGAGAAATTGCAAAACCATGAAAGTTTTTTTGAAAAAGGGGTTGACAAAAGCTCGTATTTCGTGTATTATTAATCACGTCGCCTGCGGGAATGACCGACGGGGGATGAAAGAGACCGGGGTGTAGCGCAGTCTGGTAGCGCACGTGCTTTGGGAGCATGGGGCCGGGGGTTCGAATCCCTTCACCCCGACCA
>CAKUFA010000059.1 GCA_934647165.1 uncultured Clostridia bacterium
CCCCCGCAACCATGTGGCTCCGTAGCTCAGTTGGCTAGAGCATTCGGTTCATACCCGGAGTGTCATAGGTTCGAATCCTATCGGAGCCACGCAAAAAACCTTTGAGGATCATCCTCAAGGGTTTTTCTTTTGCTTTTTGCGAGATTGACATTTGTGCCTGGATATGCTATCGTAAGGCTGGCTTTTTCATGAAAGCGCTTTCTTTTTGATAAATGTTTGAACTTCCTGAGGAGGAACGTCATGCTGTTTTCCAAGGATGATATGAAACGCCTGCTGATTCCGCTTTTGCTGGAGCAAGCGCTGGCTGTGACCATCGGAATGATGGACACCATGATGGTTTCCGGCTGCGGTGAGGCTGCGGTTTCGGGCGTTTCGCTGGTGGATACGATCAATCTGCTGCTGATTAACGTTTTTTCTGCCCTGGCCACAGGCGGTGCGGTGGTTACGGCGCAGTATCTTGGCAAACAGGACCGGCAGGAAGCGGGATGCGCGGCAAAGATGCTGTTTTACGTGATCCTTGCTGTGAGCGGCGTGATTATGGCGCTGTGCCTGCTTTTCCGTATCCCGCTGCTGGACGCCATTTATGGCCACATTGAGCCGGACGTTATGGAGAGTGCGCGCACCTATCTGTTCTGGTCGGCGGTGAGCTATCCGTTTCTGGCCATGTACAACGCATCGGCGGCGCTGCTGCGCTCCATGGGCAATGCCAAGGCGTCGCTGAACACTTCGCTGGTGATGAACGTCATCAACGTTGTCGGAAACGCAATTTTGATTTACGGTTTCGGCATGGGCGTTGCGGGTGCGGCCATCGCCACGCTGGTCAGCCGCATCATCGGCGCGGGGTGCATGCAGGTTGCCCTCAAGAATCCGCATTGCAGCATTCCCTATCCGCATCTTCTTCAATTTGAAATCCGCGGCGATCTGGTGCGGATGATTCTCAAAGTGGGTGTGCCCAACGGCGTTGAGGGTGGCATTTTCCAGTTTGGCAAGCTGATTTTGCTGCGGTTGGTGAGCACGTTTGGCACGGTGTCCGTGGCAGCCAACGCGGTGGGCAATTCACTGGCAACACTGCAGGTGCTGCCGGGCAATGCCATCGGCCTTGGCATGGTCACCGTTGTGGGGCGCTGCGTTGGCGCGCATGAGTTCAAACAGGCGCGCTACTATGTGAAACGCATGATGATTCTGGCCTATGCAAGCATGTCCATATTGAATGTGGTGATGCTGCTTGGGATGTCCCTGCTGGTGATGCCGTACAATTTGTCGCCGGAAACGGAGGCGCTGGCCAAGCAGATCATTGCCGTGCATGGCATTGGCAGCATTTTTATCTGGCCGATGGCCTTTGTACTGCCCAACGCCCTGCGTGCCGCGGGAGACGCACGCTTCACCATGGCGGTGTCCATTTTTTCCATGGCGGCTTTCCGCGTGGTTTTCGGTTACATTCTGGCACGCAATCTCGGCCTGGGGGTGATCGGCGTATGGATGGCGATGCAGATTGACTGGGTGTTCCGCAGCACGCTGTTCCTTTTGCGGATGAAGAGTGGCAAATGGGAAACCAAGGTTCTGGTATAATTCAGAAGGGAGGGGAATGCCCCTCCTTTTTTCATGCAAAAAGCTCCTTGCGCATACCATTGCGTGGGGGTGAAACACATGGAGAAGTTTCCGCAGGAAGTGGTCAGCGATGTGCCGCGCGTTGCGCTGGTGGGCCGAAAGCAAGTGCTGATTGAGCAGCATCACGGTTTGTTGGCGTATCAGCCGGAGGAGGTGCTTTTGCGCACAGGGGTTGGCATGCTGCGGATTGGCGGACAGGAACTTGAACTTCACACGTATTCTGCCACGGAGGCGGAAGTGACGGGATGCATTGCCAGCGTTGCCTTTGCGGAAAAAGGGGGCGCGCGGGAATGAGGGGGATGCTGCGCGCGTTTGAAGTGCAGGGGCTGAATTTAGAGCGGCTGCTGCAACTGGCAGGGGAGCGTGAGATGACGCTTTACGGCGTTCGACGGTTGGGAGCACGCCGGGTCATAGGATGTGTGGAAGAGAAAGCGGTGCCCATCCTGCGTACTATGGCAGCGGAAGGCGGGTGGGAGCTTCGCATAGGCGGGGCGCGAGGCATAGCACGCTGCACAGATTGGTGCAGGCGCCGCGCGCGGCTGGGGCTGATGTGCCTGGCAGCATTGATTGCAGCGGCATATGCATCCACCATGATGTGGCGGGTGGAAGTGGTGAATGCTGGGGTTTATGAGGCCGATGTGCGCGAATATCTGGCGGAACAAGGCGTACACCCTGTGATGCCGCGGGACAAGGTAGAACTTGCGAAGCTGCGGGATGCACTGGAATGGCGCTATCCGCGGGTGGCATGGGTAGAATGTGCCTGGCGCGGAACCACGTTGCAAGTGACCCTGGTGGAGGGTGCACAGGCAGGACAGGCGGCGGACTGGAAGGGCAGTGCGGATGTTGTTGCAGCCAGGGACGGTATTGTGCAGAGCGTTGTAACCCTTGCCGGCACTGCTTGCGTGAAGGCCGGACAAGCTGTGCGTGCGGGTGATGTGCTGATCCGCGGCCGGGAAAGAGGAGACAAGGATGAAATGCATCCTGTGGCGGCACGGGGCGAAGTGATGGCGCGTGTGTGGGACACAGCGTCTGTCAGCGTGCCGCTGCGGGGCGTGAAAACGACCTACACCGGGCGGAAAAGCGAGTGCACCCAGGTGGCAACACCGTGGTTTTCCTTGTGGGCAGCAGATGAATCTCCTTTTGAGCATGCAGATGTGGAAAGACAGATCCTGCCGCTTGGTGGATGGCTGATTCCAACGCAGATCATACGCACCATCCGGCACGAGACGGAATGGTCGCCCTACGTCAGGGACGAGGCGGAAGTTCGGGCGGAAGCGGCCACGGCGGCACTGCGTCTGATGGAAGAAAAGGCGGGTTTTCATGAGGATTTCATTGACAAATGGGTAGATTATAGTATGATAGAAAGTGGAGAAGTGGTTGCAGTTGCTTATGGAGAACGCGTGATGGACATTGCGCGGCAGACACTGCGTTGAGACGGCTTCTTCTTCGGCAAGGCTGCCCCGAAACAAAGGCAGCGAGAAAGGAAGAGATCCCTTTTTGACTGAAACACGTAAAATGACACTGTCTGTTGATACGATGGAAGCCTATATGGCGCTGTTTGGGCTCAACGATCAGAATGTGGCCTTGCTGGAGCAGGAATGCGGCGTGACGATTGCCTTGCGCGGCGCGGAGCTTGTTGTCACAGGGGAAGAAGCGGATGTTGAGCTGGCACAGAGCGTCATTTGTAAGCTGACAGAGATGATTGCCCACGGAGAGCTGGTGGACCGCAGCCGCATCCGCTATGCTGTTGCCCTTGCAAGAGAAGGCAAGGTGGACATGATTGATGAAATTCTGCGTTCGGTTGTCGCCATTACCCACCGCGGCAAGCAGATCCGCTGCAAAACGCTGGGGCAGCAAGAGTATGTGCAGGCAATCCGGGATCATGATCTGACGTTCGCCGTGGGACCGGCCGGTACAGGAAAGACCTATCTTGCCATGGCGCTGGCGGTGGTTGCCCTCAAAAACAAGGAAGTGGAACGCATTGTGCTCACCCGGCCTGCGGTGGAAGCGGGGGAGAAGCTTGGCTTTCTGCCCGGCGATCTGACGCAGAAGGTTGATCCCTATCTTCGCCCGCTTTATGATGCGCTGTACGACTTTATGGGCGTGGACGCTTATCAGCGCCTGCTGGAGCGCGGCACGGTGGAAGTGGCTCCGCTTGCCTATATGCGTGGGCGTACACTGTCAGATTCTTTTATCATCCTTGATGAAGCGCAAAACACAACCTCCGAGCAGATGAAAATGTTCCTTACCCGTCTGGGCTTTCACTCCAAGGTGGTGGTCACGGGCGACATCACCCAAACGGATTTGCCCTATGGAAAGAAATCGGGTCTTGGCGAGGCGCTGGAGATCCTGAAGGGGATTTCAGCCATCGGTATGGTGCATCTTACAGCCAAGGATGTGGTGCGGCACGAGCTTGTGCAGCAAATTGTGCAGGCGTATGATGCGTACTACGCCAAAGGAAAGGAGGGCGATGGCGTGTGAAACGCAGACGGAATGACCGCCGAAATAAAAAAAGCAGCGCGCGAAGCCTGAAAAACTGGCTGCACAGCGTGGACGCACGGTGCGTGCTGGTGGTGCTGGCAGGCAGCCTTGTGCTTTATCTGCTTTTTGCGGCGGCCAGTGCGCCCGAACGCTATAACCTGACGGTAGGTTCCATTTCGCACAACACCATTACGGCCACCAAGGACGTGGTGGATGAGCTGACCACCGAAGCGCGTCGCCAGGCGGCGGCGGATGCGGTGGAGCCATCGTATCACCTTAAGGAGGGCGCGTCGGAAGAGGTGCTGAACACGCTGGCCGCAATCTTTGACGAATTGCGGACTGTGCAGCAGTATGGCCTGACCCTGCGCAGCGAAGCGGAGACGGATGAACAGATCCGTACGCGCGTGTTTACGGACACGGAGCTGGATTATGCCCGTGGATTGGTGCAGCTGCTATCGCCCACCAATTATCAGCTGACAACGCTGCTGCGCACCGGCACGGCGGATTTTGATATGATGGTTTCCACCGTGACCACAGCGGTGGAAAACACGCTCAACACAACCATTCGCGAAGGGCAGGTCAATCAGTCCATTCAAACCATTTTGCAGATTGTGGGCTACAAGGTGGAAACGTCGCTGTTCCAGAACATTGTCCCCATTGTGCTGCGGGCCTGCGTGCGTCCCAACATGGTGGTGGAACAGGAATCCACCGAGCTGGCACGGCAAAAAGCGCGGGACGCGGTGGAACCGGTGATGTATCTGCAGGGGCAGAATATCATCCGCGAAGGCGAGCGCGTGAGCGCCAATCAGGTGGAGGTTTTGCGCGACCTTGGGCTGCTGCAGGATAATCAGTATGACATGACGCTCTATGTTGGTGCGGCGCTGATGCTGCTGGCAGCCATTGTGACGTTGCTGATTCTGCTGCGCCTGTTTGAACCGAATCTTCTGCATGACCAGCGCCGGCTGTCTGTCATCATGGTGGTGCTGTGCGCTACCATGGGGCTATGCGTCATTGCAGTCAAATTCATTCATGTATATCTTGCGCCGGTAGCCATGGGCGCAATGCTGCTCACGGGTCTGCTGGGGGCGCCGGCAGGCGTTGCGGGTACGTTCAGCCTGGCGCTGATCGTATCGTCCATTACCCTTGGCAGCAACAGTGCCTATTCAACGGAGCTGGTGCACCTGATGCTCACCTCGCTGGTCAGCGGCGTGGTATCTGTGCATTTCCTGAAGGGGCGGCCTCAGCGCGTGCGCATGGTACTGTGCGGCTTTGTGGTGGCGTTGGTGAACCTTGGCATGATGCTGGCAGTGGGATTGATGACATCCACAAACCTGTCTATCGTGATGGACAACGCCGTCTGGTGCATGGTTGGCGGTGTGCTCAGCGGCGTGCTGGCGGTTGGCCTTCAGCCGGTGATTGAAACCGTGTTTAATCTGGCTACGCCCAGCAAGCTTCTGGAGTTGGGAAATCCCAATCAGCCGCTTTTGCGTCGGCTGCTTATTGAGGCTCCGGGCACATATCACCATTCTATTGTGGTGGCCAACCTGTCCGAGGCGGCAGCAGAAAAAATTGGCGCAAATCCGCTGCTTGCGCGCACGGGCGCCTACTTCCATGATATTGGCAAACTGAAGCGGCCGCTGTATTTCAAGGAAAATCAGATGGGAGAAAACCCGCACGATCGCACCGATCCCTATGTTTCTGCGGCCATTGTTACGGCCCATACCCGGGACGGCCTGCAGCTGGCGCAGAAATATCACCTGCCCCCGGAGATTCAGCAGATTATTGTGGAGCACCATGGCGATACGCCGGTGATGTTCTTCTACCATAAGGCGTTGCAGCAGGCGGATGGAAAAACTGTGGATATCGCGGACTTCCGCTATGATGGAACGCGGCCTTCCAGCAAGGAAAGCGCCATTGTCATGCTGGCGGACACCATCGAAGCCGCGGTGCGTTCCATGCCAGATCCTACGCCGCAGGCGATTGAACGGTTTATAGAAAAGCTGGTGCGCGGAAAGTTGGAGGATGGCCAGCTGAGCAATTCTCCGTTGACGCTGCAAGACATTGATGGCATTTGCGAAGCGTTTGCCACGGTGCTCAACGGCGTGTTCCATGAAAGGATTGAATATCCCTCCTTGGAAATGCCGAAGCGTGATGTATTCCAGATAGAAGAGCAGAAGGAAGCAAAGAGCGTGGCGGCGGAAAAAGCAGCTGCGCCAGCAAAGCCTTCTGCGTCGGCCGAGAAGCTTGCGGAAGCGCCAGCAAAGCCTTCTGCACCGGCCGAGAAGCCTGCGGAAGCGCCAACAAAGCCTTCTGCACCGGCCGAGAAGCCTGCGGAAGCGCCAACAAAGCCTTCTGCACCGGCCGAGAAGCCTGCGGAA
>CAKUFA010000060.1 GCA_934647165.1 uncultured Clostridia bacterium
TTTCTGACAAGGGTCGTCCCTCGCAAGAGGGACGTGGATTGAAATGGAAAGTGAAAGCCGGATGCGTGAAATCAGCGAAGTCGTCCCTCGCAAGAGGGACGTGGATTGAAATAAAAACATGCTGATCGACCAGGAACAGCTGGTGGGTCGTCCCTCGCAAGAGGGACGTGGATTGAAATCGCCTGTCCCGGCTGCGCTGCTGTGCCCTCTTTTCGTCGTCCCTCGCAAGAGGGACGTGGATTGAAATAAGAAAGGGCGAATCGGCCTGACAGAAACGCAGTGTCGTCCCTCGCAAGAGGGACGTGGATTGAAATACTCCGAAAAGGATCGGCACATCCTGACGCGGCGTCGTCCCTCGCAAGAGGGACGTGGATTGAAATTTGTCAATCCATAAATAAACACCGTTTTCCTTTGTCGTCCCTCGCAAGAGGGACGTGGATTGAAATAAAGGGGACGCTTTTTATTTGCGTCCCCTTCCCTGTCGTCCCTCGCAAGAGGGACGTGGATTGAAATTAATTCGTTGTAAAAACTCCTTAAAAATTGCCACGTCGTCCCTCGCAAGAGGGACGTGGATTGAAATTTGAATGCGGTATTCAGCGTGTCCGCCGTTGCGCGTCGTCCCTCGCAAGAGGGACGTGGATTGAAATCGCGGCGGGAATACCCACGCGAACCGTTATAGGGTGTCGTCCCTCGCAAATGTCAAGCCATTACCTATGCACAAAAATAGAAGGACAGTGCGCAGTCCCAACGACTGAACAGTTTGAAAAGCTGCGGAGATGTCCAACGCTAGGGAACATACCGCCGAAAATCTTCGCAATCGTCGAAGAACCGTCTTGTGATCAAAAAAAGGTAGACCGGATATATGCGGCCATAAAGAACAAAATGCTACAATATGCGGAGAGTGAATCAGATTGAAAAAGAAAACGAAAAGCTTCGCCGCGCGAAAGAGATAATTGCAACCACGCAAAGCCCGTACTTAAAGCGTGATCTGCAAAAGTACGTCCGCAGGACAGAGCGAAAGATCAAAAAAAAGAGCCGCAAGAAGCTGACCGAGAAGATCACGCTTGCTGCGGCTCTGGTGGCAATGGTTACCGAGCTAATCAAGTTGCTTGCAGCGCTGATTAAGCAGTAACCGCCACAGGAGGAAGGGGCACAAGCCCCTCCTCTCTTCCATTTTAGCATATCCGTCCCGTTGGTGCAAGTGCATCATGCGTTTTGAGCTTATTTTGGACATTGTCAGCACCATCGCATCAATCGTAACCGTGATCGGCGTGTGGATGATGTACAAGGGCAGAAAAAATGCGACTGACACCGAGGAAAGGAAACGGAGGACACATCACGGCATACTTTGCCACAGTAGGAAGCCGTGAGGCGCGGGAAGCTGGCTTCATCCGCGAGGATGGGAAAAGCCGCATCCTGAAAAAGGAGGTTGACCCGAAAAACGGAACTCTGACGTTTTCCGTTGACTGGGAAGCCGAGAACAACAGAACAGACGTATAACGACGAGGGGCGACCGAAAGGCCGCTCCTTTTTCGTGGCATGAAAGGAGGCGGGCGGCATGCCAAGGGGTCAGCACCCAAACAGCCTTGCAAACCTGAAAAAGGAGAAGGCCACGCAGTTCGGGGCTAACGGTAATCAAACGGCGAAAGCGTGCGGGAAAAAGTCTGGCGCGGATCATGGATGATAAAGGTTAAGGCAATACCGCACAATTCGTTGGCAGCGTAGGCGATGCCTTTTCCGCCATCTGCTGCTTGCAGATTTTTCGATTTACCTCCAGTAAACCTTCAAAATCTGCCATTGCATCTGACGAAAAATTCATTCGCCTCCGCACCAACTCATTTGTGCGGTATTGCCTTAACATATTGGAAGCAATATGCTATAATGATATCTGGAGGATGTTACCCTTGCGAGAAGGCGTGGCTTGAAAGCAACCGGATTTCATCCGGCAACTTGCTGGGTTAAAGAAAAAGCTTGCCAACATCCGCCTGACTTTATCCGTTAAGCTTTATTTTTTGCTGTTTGAAAAAAGGTGTGTACAGCCCCGTAGAAAGGAGCCATGCTCATGGAATTTGTTCACGAACCTGTGCTGCTGCAGGAGGTGCTCCAATGGATGCCCATTCGTGCCGATGGCGTTTATTGCGATGGTACCCTTGGCGGCGGGGGGCATAGCAATGCTATCCTTGCAGCATCCGGCGGCACGGCCACCCTTTATGGCATTGATCGCGATCCGGATGCGATGGCTGCCGCAACCCTGCGTTTGCAGGGGTATTCCGGTTTTCATGGCTTGGCAGGAAATTTCCATGATGCAAAGTTGCTGCTGCAAAACGCAGGTGCGCCAAAGCTGGATGGCGCGCTGCTGGATCTCGGTGTTTCTTCGCCGCAGCTGGATCGGGCGGAACGCGGCTTTTCCTATCATGAGGACGCACCGCTGGATATGCGCATGAATCCAACCCAGGGCATCACGGCGGCCGATGTATGCAACCATGCCAGCGAGAGCGAGCTGACAAAGATTATCCGCGATTATGGTGAAGAAAAATGGGCGGCGCGCATTGCGCACATCATTTGCGAGCATCGGGCACAAAAGCCCTTCGCCACCACATTTGATCTTGTGCACGCGGTGGATGCGGCCATCCCTAAAGCTGTGCGCCGCAAAGATGACGGTCACCCGGCACGCAGAACCTTTCAGGCCATCCGCATTGCTGTGAACGATGAGTTGGATCCGCTGGATCAGGCGCTGTGTGATTTGGTGGATTGCCTTAAACCCGGCGGCCGGCTGCTGGTGATTACCTTCCATTCCCTGGAGGACAGGCTGGTAAAACGCTGCTTCCAGCGGCTGCAAAATCCTTGCACCTGTCCGCCGAAAGCGCCTGTTTGTACTTGCGGAAAAAAGCCGCAGGTTAAGATCCTTGCCAAGGGCGCGGTGCCGCCGAGCGAGGAGGAAGTGCAGCGCAATCCCCGCGCGCGCAGTGCTAAGCTGCGTGTGTGTGAAAAGCTGGAGGTGTGCTGATGCCGACACTTTATGTGGTTGCAACCCCCATCGGCAATTTGGAAGATATGGCTCCACGGGCGGTGGAAACGCTGAAGAACGTTGCCCTCATTGCTGCGGAGGATACCCGTGTGACCATGAAGCTCTGCCACGTATTCGATATTCATACACCGCTTACCAGCTGCCATCAGCACAATGAGGAAACCAAAGGCGCGTGGCTGGCCGATCGGATGCTTAAGGAGAATATTGACGTGGCGATCACCACCGATGCGGGCACGCCGTGTGTATCCGATCCCGGTTATGGCCTTGTCAGCGCGGCGGTGGAACGGGGGATGGAGGTTATCCCCGTACCGGGCTGCTGCGCGGCGGTATCCGCGCTGTCCGTCAGTGGGTTTGATACAAGAGAATTTGCGTTTTACGGCTTTCTGCCCAGGGAAAAAAAGGAGCTGAAGGAAAAGCTGCTGTCCATGGCGCAGGGCGTTCCGGTGGGCGTTGTGCATGAGTCGCCTTATCGCATCATCGAGCTGGTGGAAACCATTGCGGATACGCTGCCTGGCGTGTGCCTGTCCGTCAGCTGCGATTTGACCAAGCTGCATGAGAAAACGATTCGCGGCACTGCGTGGGAGGTGCTGGACGCTTTGTGCGCCAATCCCAAGGCGGAAAAGGGCGAATACTGTCTGGTGCTGGATTTTCATGCGGTTTCCTTGCCGGAGAAGCCGCAAAGTCCGGTCAATATATCGTTGGAAGCCCGGTTGACCGACCTGCTGTTGGAAGGCCTGTCCCTGCGGGACGCCCAGAATGAGCTGGTGTTGCAGGGTGAAAAGAAAAACGCCGTGAAAGCGGCGGCGCTCAGGTTCAAGCGGTTGATGGCCGGGGAGGAAGAAACATGAGACAGATGGATGCGTCCCTGATTGCGGACACAGTGGCAGTTCTTTGTGTGCAGGCCAATCGGAACCTGCCCGGCGATGTTGCCTGCGCGCTGCATCATGCGCAGAAGCAGGAGCCCTTTGCACCTGCGCGGGAGTTGCTTGATTTGCTGGCGGATAACGAGCGCATTGCTAGGGAAACGTGCATGCCTATCTGTCAGGATACCGGCATGGCCGTGGTGTTTGTGGATGTAGGCCAGGATGTGCACATCAACGGCAGCTTGGAACAGGCGGTAAACGAGGGCGTGCGCCGGGGCTATACGGAGGGGATGCTGCGCAAAAGCGTTGTGAGTGATCCGCTGCGCAGGGTCAACACGGGGGACAACACCCCGGCTATTGTGCATACAAGGCTTGTGGAGGGCGAGCAGGTGACCATCACCGTTGCGCCCAAAGGCTTTGGCAGTGAGAACATGAGCCGCCTGCAGATGCTCACACCCGCACAGGGCGTGGAAGGCGTGAAGCAATTTGTACTGGAGACCGTGCGTATGGCAGGCGCTAATCCATGCCCGCCCATGGTGCTCGGCATCGGCATCGGCGGTGATTTCGAGGGCGTGGCGCTGCTGGCCAAGCGTGCGCTTATGCTTCCGCTGGGACAGCGCCATCCCGATCCGTACTATGCCGCACTGGAGCAAGAGCTGCTCGAAAGCGTCAATGCGACCGGCATCGGCCCACAGGGGCTTGGCGGACACACAACCTGCCTGGGGCTGCATATTCTTGCCGGAGCAACCCACATTGCAGGGCTTCCGGTGGCCGTGAATGTCAGCTGCCATGTAACTCGCCACCAAACAGCCGTGCTGTGATACGGACAAAAGAGCAAGGAGAAGAAGCCCATGCTGCACCTTACAACACCGCTGGATGAAGCGACGGTTTTATCTCTTCATGCAGGGGATCATGTGCTGCTCAGCGGCACAGTGTATACAGCCCGCGACGCGGCGCACATGCGCATGCTGGCGTGTCTGCGGGAGGGAAAGCCTTTACCCCTGCCGCTGGAAGGGCAGGTTATCTATTATGCCGGGCCGACGCCAACGTCGCCGGGCAAACCGGTGGGTTCCATCGGCCCCACCACATCAACCCGCATGGATGCGGCTACGCCGGTGCTTCTTGCGCGCGGCCTTCGCGGCATGATTGGCAAGGGCATGCGTGGTAAAGCCGTGATGCGGGCCATGCAGGAGCATCCTGCGGTTTATTTTGCCGCAGTGGGCGGCGCGGCAGCGCTGATGGCGCAGTGCGTCATTTCCTGCGAAGTGATCGCGTGGGATGACCTGGGACCTGAATCCGTCAAACGTCTTACGCTGCGCGACCTGCCCCTGGTGGTCGCGGCGGATGCGTATGGTCAGGATGCGTTTACTCTTGGTCAGAAGGAGTATCTGGCACAGGAGCAAAGGAAAGGCTGACCGTGCGGAAATACGCTGTCAACAGCCTGCTCAGGGCGTTTTTCGTGTGCAAAATGCGCCAACTCCTGCGCCGATCAGCGCGAAGGGCGCAATGCGAATGAAAAGAAGCTCGAAGGCGTGGAGCATTGCCGCAAACACGGTGGCTTCCGGATCCGCATGATCCCAGCTCAAATAGGGGCTGTGCCATAGGGTCAATGCGCCCAAGAGAATGGAAATCAGCACGCACGTTTTTGTTGTGCCAGGCGTGCGTTGATGGCTTCCGGCTTAGTTGAGAATGCCTGGATTTCATCGACTTTCACAGCCTCTACATTTTCACCAAGAAGGGTGCGCACCGGTGTTTCAAGTGCTTCTGACAGGGCAAACGGCAGTTCTGCATCCGGCGCGGACAGGCATTGTTCCCATTTGGAAACAGTCTTGCCGCACCACGTGGAGTCGGTCAGCAAGCTTGGCTTGCGAAAGTCCTTTGGCTTGCCGAATGGCTTTGATGTTTCTGTTGAGCATAAAGAACACCTCCTTTCAAATTACCCTGCCATCATAGCCGCAAGGCCTTCGTTGCGTCAAGCAACGCATGTTAACATGGCCGGATGAACGCAAAAAGCATGCTTCTGCACGCCTTTCGGACGAAAAAACGCCGCTTTATTTCTGCCAACAGGTGGAAATAAAGCGGTGCCTTTGCTTATTTTGCGTTATAATCATCCAGGAAAGAATGTACCTGATCGCCTTTCTTGTAGGAAATCACCGTGTCAAGGTTTACGTTTTCCATGCTGCGGAAGATGTTGGCTTCAACGGCGGGGTTTACTTTTTTCAACTGCGTAATCAGTTGCTTGATCTCCATCCGCTTGGAAACGGTTCGGCCATTGGGGTCGCAGGTGGTGCAGGTATCTGTGAAATGGCATGCGCACTGGA
>CAKUFA010000061.1 GCA_934647165.1 uncultured Clostridia bacterium
GGATTGTGACAACACAATCCGAAAAGGAGTCAAATGTAAAGCAGTTGGGGCACCTTCCTTACGGAGGGTGCCCCAAATCGCCCTCTCTTTACGCAAAACGGGAGCCATGACAGCTCTTTTCTGCCATGGCTCCCGCTTTGTGTCTTTTTATTGCACCCGCTCCAGGAAGTTCTCCATCACATAGCCTTCAATCGCGTCTGTTTTCACATGCTTCCACCCGGGCTCCTCGCAGTCCGGCAGCACCACCAGCCGCTGGTGCTTATACAGCCTGCGCAGCACGTCCGCGGCGGTGTTCGGCTCCTTGCGCAGGTTCAGGCTGCTGTCATCCTCAATGCCCGTCACCGTGGCCAGATAGGCGCCCTCGGGCAGCTCGCCTGTCACAGGCATAAGCGTTGGGCGCGGGGTTGCCGTGGCGGCAGGCCCTGGCGTCTGTGCCAGCACGGCAGGCGCGGTAGGCAGCACCGCAGCGCCGCTGGGCGCTTTCATCAGCGTCATGCCCGGATAATAGAAAGCGAGAATTTCCACATAATTCTTGCCATAGCGATCGGCCATCCACTGTGCGCCCCGTTGGCTCATCCCCACGCCATGGCCATAGCGGCGGGCTTCCAGCACAAAAGCGCCGTCGGTTTCGCTCAGCGTCACAAGCTCGTTATCGCCGCCCGCAATGGACAGGTTAAGCGCGCGGATTCCCTCCGGAAACAGCGGCAGCGTAACGCTTGCGCTTTCTCTGCTGGACTCATAGTCGCTGTAGACGGGCGTCGGCGCCGGGGATGGCGTAGGCGTTTCGACTGCCTGCGCAAACAGGCTGTCCACCGTCTGCACCGGGGTGGGGGACGGCGTGGGCGATGCAAACAGCGACAGCTCCTCATCGCCGTCCGCGGCTGGTTTGTCCGTCGCGCCTGGGGTATACAGCACTTTTCGCCCGGACCATTCAAGGGTGACGGTGATTTCCGTCATCAGGCGGCTGCCCTCGCCGTTCCTCGGCTTGCCAAGGGAAACAGCGGTGATCTTATCCACCCTGAACGAATCGGCGGACGCATCAAACCCGCGGCGCGTCATTTCGCTTTGCAGCGCCTGCGCCAGCAGCTTGCGGAACGCATCCGGCAGCTTATCACCATTTTTGCTGAGTTTTGCCCGCTTCACCGGACTCTCCGGGTTTTCAAGGTCGTAGGGATCGTCCATCATTTGATAATAGCCCCAATCGCCCTTGCCGCTCCACACGTTTTCCACCTTTTCCGTCTGCCCTCCGTTGCTGGCAGCATAATAGCAATTGGCAAGCTGACCCTTGTAGCTGCCCACCACGCCGGCAGTTTCCTGCACTGCCTGCGCGGCGTTTGCGTTGCCCTCATCAATGCCGCGGAAAACCTGATTGACCGTGGTATCCACCATGTCATAATCACCGGCAGGGTTCAGGTGTGCAAGCGCATAGGTGCGTGCGCAAACAGCCTGTGCCTTCAGCGCCTCCAGCGGAAAGCGGTTGCTCATTTCATAGGGCACTACGCCCAGCAGATAATTCTCCACATTCAGGGTAAGAACGGGCATCAAAATACCGTCCTTCACCGTGAGGGACAGCGTACCGGGATACAGATTGCGGCTCTGGCCAAAGCGCAGCCCCTGTCTGCCGCCGGACGCACCCTGGTTCTGTACCAGCTGCACCGCCGCGCCCACATTGACGCTCAGCCCCTGATAAAACAGATAGATTTCTCCCTGGCGCACCTGAAGCGTGATTTCGCACCCCTGCGGAAACGCCATAACGGTTTTGCCGCCGCTGGACAACGTATATATTCCGTCAAGCTGCAAATCGGCGCGGTCGGTAAGATTCAGGCGCTTGAGATAAATGCGGACATTGGGCGCGCTTTCTTCTGCCCACGCACAAACCGTCCATGCCAAAGGCAGCAGCGTCATGCACAGCAGCAGGCACATAAGCCGTCGCAAGTGTTTCATCAAATCAGCTCCTTCTTCGGGCCCCCATGCCCTAAGCCTTCACGCGGAAAGCTCCGCAGCAGATAGTCTGTCCAGTTTCTTCCATGCACATACACGGCGCGCAATTGCTTATCCGCCAAAAAGGCTTTGCCCCCGCCTGCGCGTCGATAGAAGGGCGATAATGCTCCTCTATCAGAGGAAACGTGTCGGCGGGGGCATTTCATCCCCATGGGATTCATTGGCACATCAGCGTGCTTTGCACTGCTGTTCATATTCGCCGGGCGTCATCCCGGTATATTTCTTGAACACCTGGCAGAAATAGCTTTTGTTGGGATACCCGCAGGCTTGACTGACCTCTTGCAGGGTACGGGTTTCAGGCTGAGCAAGCAGCTCCTGCGCCTTGTTCATGCGCGTGGTTGTCAAAAAGGTGGAAAAATGCTGCCCTGTTTTTTCATGGAAAAGGCGGCAGAAGTAAGCGGGCGTAAGCCCCAGGGAGCGGCTCAGGTTCGCCTGTGAATAGGGCAGGGAGCAGTCCGTGCGGATGCTGGCAATCACCCGGTCAATCGGTTCCGCCGCGGCGGAAGCCGCCGGGCATGCCCGCAGCCTCGGCTGCAACGATGCAATCCAGCTCATCAGTGCCTCCCGTGGGCGGCGGGTCATTTCATTCAGGTTCAGTTCCTCCGTCAGCTTGCGCAGGCTCAGCTCCGCATGCTGGCTCCACACTGCCTCAATCACCAGCGGCACCATGGCGAAGCATATGCGGTTCACCTCCGGCTCGCTGCGCAAAACCCTCGTTACATAGCCGCCCATGCCGCTGTACTGCCGCCGTTTGATGAGCGTTTGCAGATGCGTGCGGTGCGCGTGCGAGGCCGGGCCGGGAATGGGCGACACGCTCGTCCACCAATCGGAAATCTCCCGCATGGGCGACATGGCAGCCTGCCATAGAGCGGGCGCGGAGAATTCCTCGCCCACCATCAGGGTGCCTTCCTGGGCAAGGGTCACACTGTAATTTTCCAACAGCGCATGGGCGCACAGCCACAAAACCGTTTCCCGGTGCGCCTTGGCCGGAAACCGCGTGAGGCACAGCAGCACCGTCAGCGCATCGCCGTCGGCAGAAAAGCAGCCTGCGGCAACGCCTGCGGGCTGCATGCACTCCGGCAATGCCTGAAGCAGCAGCGCCCGCTGCTCATCCGTCAGCGGCACATCCGCCTCCCAGCGGATCAGCCGCCACGCATAGGCTTCCTTTTCCCCCGGCCATGTATATCCTGCAACCGACTTACCTGCCAATAGCTCCGCCATGTGCTGTGCCAATTCCCGCTCTGCGGCCATGAACCTGATCCTCCGTTTGTTTCAACCAATATTCATGTTCTATTGTACCGTTTTTCGGAACTTTTGAAAAGACGTTTCCGTGCAAAAACATCATTTTTCATGAAAAATTGCCATCTGTTTGCCGCACTTCCATATAAAAATAAACAAGAAAGAAAACTGCTGTGTCAATTTTCCTTTTTTCGTGCAGGATACACGCTTTTTCGGACGAATTAGTTGTTTCCGTATCACTTTTTACAATAAAAAAGGGGCGGAGACTTTTGCTGCTTTGTGTCATTTACATGGCGTTCATTTCCCTGGGACTGCCCGATTCCCTGCTGGGCGCTGCATGGCCTGCCATGCGTGCGGATCTTGGCGCGCCCATTGAGCTTGCCGGTGCGCTGGCCATGATCTGCTCGGGCGGCACCATTCTCTCCAGCCTCATGTCCACCCGGCTCATCCGCCGGTTCGGCACAGGGCGCGTCACGCTTTTTTCCGTGGTGCTCACTGCTGTGGCGTTGGTGGGCTATGCCCTTGCGCCCGCGCCGTGGGTGTTACTTTTGTGCGCCATCCCGCTGGGTCTTGGCGCCGGCGGCGTGGATACGGCGCTGAACAATTACGTTTCCCTGCACTATGCCGCAAAGCACATGTCCTGGCTGCACTGTTTCTGGGGCGTGGGTGCAACAACCGGGCCGCTGATTCTTTCTGCCTGCATGGCCGCCCATCAGGGCTGGCGCACAGGCTATTTCATCATCATCGGCATTCAGGCTATGCTGGTGGTCATTCTTGCGGTTTCCCTGCCGCTGTGGCGCAAAAGAACCCGTGAGGATGCATCCGCACCGGATGCTGAGTCCGCGCCGATCATGACCAATACCCAGGCGCTGCGCCTGCCCGGCATCAAGGCCGTCATCGCCACCTTTTTCTGCTACTGCGCAGTCGAGTCCTCCACCTCTCTGTGGACAGCCAGCTACATGACGGAGCTGCGCGGCTGTACCAGCGACCAGGCCGCACTGGCAGCCAGTCTGTTCTTCATGGGCATCACCGTTGGGCGTGGCTTCAACGGCTTCCTCGCCATCCGCTACAGCACGAAGACCCTCATCCGCGTTGGCTGCACGGTGATGCTGCTCTCTGCGCTGCTGATGCTCCTCGCCCCCAGCTGGCAGGTATGCTGCACAGCGGCAGCGCTGTTCGGTCTGGGCTGTGCGCCCATCTATCCCAGCATTATCCATGAAACACCCGAGCGCTTCGGCGCGGCAGCAAGCCAGGCCGCCACAGCCTTGCAGATGGCCACAGCCTATCTTGGATCCACGTTCATGCCGCCGCTGTTCGGGCTCATTTCCGGGCAGGTAGGCTTGCAGCTTTTCCCGTGGTGGATGCTGCTGCTCACCAGCGCCATGATCGTTTTCCGGGGCATATGCAACCGGCGCGAACAGCGCACCTGAATTCGGCAAAGCTTTCTCATGGAGCCATGGCGCAAAGGCTGCACGCGCCATGGCTCTTTGCTTGCATCCTGCCTCCGACACATGCACGAATTGTCCATTCCCTTCCCGCACGTATTCGGTTATACTTTCTTATGGCAATACCGCACAAATGAGTTGGTGCGGAGGCGAATGAATTTTTCGTCAGATGCAATGGCAGATTTTGA
>CAKUFA010000062.1 GCA_934647165.1 uncultured Clostridia bacterium
GCTCAGGCCTACAAGGCGCTGCCCTTGACCCGCGAAGGGACTTCGTCCCTTTCGAAACCCATTCTTTGTCTTTTAGCAGACCATGGTGAGGAACGAACATGCCGGAAAAATATTATGAAATCCTATCTCTGGGTTTCCGTTATTGGTTTACTCTTCTGGGCGTTCTCATTGTTTGGCGCTCTTTTCGCTGGCTACGGCATGACCGTGCCGAAAAACATCGCCGCATTCGTCAGCTGCCTGATGCGGGAACCATTGGCGAAATGGTTGTCCTGGAAGGCAATGACGAGCTCCCGGAAGGCACCACCATTCCCGTGCCGTGGGAAGGGGTGCTGGGCTTTGTGCGCAGCTGCGACATGGTGCTGCCGGTATCTGGTGTCGCCAGGCAGCACGCCGATTTTTCCTTCCGCAATGGCGATGGGCTGATGGTGGTTCCGCGTCATGGCTGCGTGGTGGAAATTGATGGGGAGAAGATTACCGGCCGCAAGGCAGCGAAGGTGCACACCATGCATCACGGCTCCTGCTTGCGGATTGGCGAGGCGCTTTTGCGGTTACGGGTTTTCATGGGCTTGGAAACGGAGCGATTTGCGCGCACACTGCCGGAAGACGAATCAAACAATCCTGTGGCCGCGCCGCAAGGGGAGGCTATGCCGATGCGTGAAACGCCCTACTCCATGCAGGGGCAGGATGCGCAGGGGTATGCGCCGTATCCGCCGCAGAACCAGCTGCCACAGGGATACGTGCCGTATCCGCCGCAGGAGCCAAATGCGCAGGGGTACGCGCCATCTCAACCGCAGAATCAGCCGCCGCAGGACGAAGCAGTGCCTTCTGCGATGCGCACGCGCCTGAGAAGGAGGGATCGCCATGGCTAAGCACCGGAAAGGGCGGCGGGATCCCGGGCATCATCTGACGCAGGTGGTGATGCTGTTTTACTTCAGTGCGTTTTTGCTGCTTTCGCTCAAAAATTTTGTGTGGCAGGGCTTTGTGCTGGCGCTGGCGGTGCCCGCGATGATTTCTGTCGGCACGAATTTTCTGAATCATCTTTTTCCAACGGACAGGCTGCTGTTGTCGCTCACCAATTTCCTTTGCGCGCTGGGGGTGCTGGTGCTGTATTCCACCAACCCGGCGTATGCCTATCAGCAGGCGGTCTATTATGGCGTTGGGCTATTGGCAATGGTGGTCTGCATTTACCTGGTGCGGCTGATTCGCTCCTGGCACATTCCGGTGCTGCTGATGATGCCGGTTTCCCTGGCGCTGCTGGCGCTGCCCCTGGTGATCGGCCGGGAAACCAACGGCGCGAAGAACTGGTTCTACGTGTCCGGCATTTCCGTGCAGCCAAGCGAAATAGTCAAGCTGAGTCTTTTGCTGATTGTGAGCTTTTATATGAGCCGCCATAAGATGCTGCCGTGGCTGTTTTTTGCCGTCACATGCCTGGGGCTTCTCATGCTGCAAAAGGATCTGGGCACGGCGCTGATGTATTACGGCACGACGCTGATGCTGTTTTACGCCTCCTCGGGCAGCGTGCTGCTGACGGGGCTTGGTCTTGTGGGCGGCGGCGGTGCAGCGGTGCTGGGTTACAAAATGTTTGCCCATGTGAAAAAACGCGTGGCCATCTGGCTGAATCCATGGAGCGATTATGACAATGCGGGCTATCAGATTGTGCAGGGGCTGATGGCGCTGGCCAGCGGCGGGCTCATTGGCTGCGGCCTGGGGCTCGGCTCGCCCAAAACCATCCCTGTATATCATACGGACTTCATTTTTGCCGTGATTTGCGAGCAGTTCGGGCTGATTTTCGGCCTGTGCGTACTGGCGATGTATGTGGCCATCATCTGGCGCGGGGCAACCACGGCCATGGCGGCGCGGCGGAGCTTTCACGGCCTGCTGGCTATGGGGTGCACGGTGCTCATTGCGCTTCAAACCTTCACCATCATCGGCGGGGTTATCAAGCTGGTGCCCCTCACGGGCGTAACCATGCCCTTTGTGAGCTACGGCGGCACGTCGCTGGTGTCCAGCCTGTGTTTGGTGGGGCTTTTGCAGGGTGTGGGCAGCCTGAATAATGATGACCTGGATGAGGACACCGAGCTTGCCATGATGGGCGATGGGGAGGGTGCGGCATGAAACAGCAACGGCTCAGGTTCAAGCTGCTGGCGCTGGTGCTGTTCAGCATGTTTCTGCTCCTGGCGGTTTATGGCGGTTACAGCGTGCTGACCTACGGCAACCGATGGTTTTCATCCCGGTGGAATCCGCGGGTGCGCGCGCAAAAGGAAAATGTCATTGCCGGAGATATTTTGGATGTTAACGGCGTAACGTTGGCGTCCACCAACGATGGCAAACGCGTTTATCAGGCGGATGAGGAAGCTCGCCGGGCAGTGGTGCATCTTCTGGGAGACGATCAAGGACAGGTGTCCAACGGTGTGGAAACTTTTCAGACCAGCTATCTTTATGGTTTCCAAACCAGCCTGCCGGAAATGATCGCCAGCCTGTTCAAGGGCGAAATCCGCCGGGGCGATAATGTGACGCTGACCGTGGACAGCCGCCTGTGCACAGCAATCACCCGCGCTTTTGCCAACCACGAGAAAACGAAGGATAAACGCGGCGCGGCAGTGGTGATGAATTATAAAACCGGCGCTGTGCTGGCCATGGTGAGCCTGCCGGGGTTTGATCCGCAGAATATCACACAGGAAACGCTGGAGGATCCCGGTCAACCGTTCTGGAACCGCGCGACGCAGGCCAAATACGCCCCCGGCAGCGCCTTTAAGCTGATTACCACCGCGGCAGGATTGAAGAATATCGAAAACCTGACGGAGAAGACCATTTTGTGCACCGGCGGACTGGATGTGGACGGCCATGCCATCCGTGACTGGGGCAACGCCGTCCACGGCGAGCTGTCCCTCAAACAGGCGTTTGTGAAAAGCTGCAACAACGCTTTCGCCCTCATGGCGCTGGATATGGGGGATGAAAAGCTTCGGCAGATGGCCGAGCAGTTCGGCTTCAACGATAATTTCCTTTTCCGCGATCTGGTGGTGGAAAATAGCGTGTACCCCACCACCAACCGCACCAATTTTGAAATCGCCTGGTCCGGGGCGGGACAGTCCGCCATCGAAGCGTCGCCGATGCACATGTGCATGGTGGCCGCGGCTATCGCAAACGGCGGTGTGATGATGGAACCAAGGCTCCTGCAATCAGTGGATAGCTTCAGCGGCATTAACCGCGTGCAGTTCTCCAGTAAGGAGTATCGCACCGTGCTGGATGCGGAAAGCGCCGCGCTGATTAAAAGCTATATGCGCGCGGTGGTGCAGGGCGGAACCGGAAGCCGCGCAGCGGTCAGCGGCATGACCATTTGCGGCAAAACCGGCTCGGCTGAGTCCGCCATGGACGGGCAGGACGTAACCCACGGCTGGTTCATCGGCTTTGTGGATAGCGAAGAAACCCCCTATGCTGTGGCTGTGCTGGTGGAAAGCGTGGCGGAGGGCGATGGCGGCGGCAGCACGGCCGCACCCATTGCCGCAGATATCTTCCGCTGCATTCAGCAAATACCCGCCGCAAGCGCAACGGATCTTCGCACGGAGCAATGACGCACCTCAACGCGCACGACCGACCTTGACGAAGGGAGCATTCCTATGACGGCAAAACTGGTTGGAATCGCCCTGGCGGCAGCCATCGCATTGTGGCTGTGCCTGCCCATGTTTTTGAAAATGAAGGTGTTGCATCCCAAGCAGGGCCTTATGTGGAAGGGCCTTGGTACAGCCTGCGCCCTGGCGCTGGCCGTAGCGGGCGCTTCCCTTGCGGGCGGCGATCGTTGGCTGTGCGTAGCGGCCCTTGCCCTGTGCGTGGCGGCGGATGTGCTGCTGGAAATTCAGTTTTTCGCAGGAATGGGTATGTTCATTGCCGGGCATGTATGCTATATCGCATGGTTTCTGCGCCGGGCGCCGCTGGGCATGGCGCAGCTGGTGATTTTTGCCGCGCTGCTTTTGTGTGCCTCTGTGCTTCTGATACGGTGGGCGAAAAGCATCGGTACACGCATGGCGCCGTTTACCACCTATGCAATGATTTTGAGCATGATGGGCGCTTGCGGCATAGCCTGCGTGACGGGGGGCCTGCCGGGTGTGCTGACTGCCTGCGGCGCAGCCATGTTCGCCGTCAGTGATGGGATGGTGTGTAAGGAAGTGCTGATGCCGGTTAGTAAAACGTTTGATCGGAATGCCATGATTCTCTATTATGCAGCCCAGCTGTGCTTTGGCGCGACGGCTCTTCTGATGTGAGAAATCCATAAGCGCGGATATGAAAAAGGATCAGTCAACTGAATCGCAGAATGGGTTTCGAAAGGGATGAAATCCCTTCGTGGGGTGAAGGGGCAAAGCCCCTTCCATCGTTTCTAATGGGAGAAGTCCATTTTGCAATCACTCCAGGGAACCCGACCCAAGCCGCGCGGGCGAGCGGAGCAATGCCCGCGCCAGTCACCCACTCCCCCGGCAGGGAACCCAAGCCGCGCGGGCGAGCGAAGCAATGCCCGCGCCAGTCACCCACTCCCCCGGCAGGGAACCCAAACCGCGCGGGCGAGCGAAGCAATGCCCGCGCCAGTCACCCACTCCCCCGGCAGGGAACCCAAGCCGCGCGGGCGAGCGAAGCAATGCCCGCGCC
>CAKUFA010000063.1 GCA_934647165.1 uncultured Clostridia bacterium
CCGCCAGCAAGTTTGAAGATTAGACATAAACAAATCCTCCGCATGGTCTAAGCCATACGGAGGATTAACTGTTTTATGGACACCCGTCTATAGCGGTGCCTTCCTTTTTTGATGCCTATCTTATGGCTGCGGCAGCAGCGGTATTTTCAAATGCTTCCGGCACGCTTTTAGCTGTTTTGAAAAAGAAAGAGGGAAGGGAGCTGCTTTCACAACGCCCTTCCCGGGGAAGATAATTTCCGCGCAATTACTTTTGTGTGATGTCCTTGCCAAAATACTTTTCGGAAATGCGGGTCAGTTCGCCTTCTTTGGCAAGATCGTCGAGGGCTTGATTGACGGCGGCAAGGAAAGAGGCGCTGTCTTCCTCCTTGCGGACGGGGAAGGCTACCTGCGAAGCATCATCGGTGAGGGCGATAACCTTGATGTTGGCGTCCGGATGCACGCTGAGGTAGTCGTAGATGGACACTTCGGCATTCAGCGTTGCATCGGCACGGCCGGAAAGAACCATCTGAATGGTTTGATCCAACGTATCCACACCGACAGCCTCTGCACCGTAGCTCTCCGCCAGGAGCATGTAAGTGCTGGCGATGGAATTGGCGGTTTTCTTGCCCTTCAAATCCTCAAAAGAGGTGATGCTGTCATTATCGCCCCGCACGACCAGCGCCGTGCGGATGTAGCCGTAAGGAACGGAAAAGTCGTATTTCAGCGCGCGCTCATCCGTTATTTCCACACCGTTGGCGGCAATATCATACCGCTTTGCGCTCAGGCCGGCAAAAATGCCGTCCCATTCCGTTTCCACAAACGTGGCCTTTACGCCCAGCCTGGCGGCAACAGCTTGTGCCACCTCCACATCGAAGCCGACCAGCACGTCGTTTTCATCATGATATGTCCAGGGCGCCCAGGCACCTTCTGTTGCAACGATCATCTCACCCTTTTGCTGAATACGGCTCAACAGATCGCCGTCTTCAGCCAGAGCAGTCACAGCCAGGCAGCACAGCAGCAAAGCAAGCAACAGGGAAAACACTTTTTTCATTTATGGTTCCTCCTTTATTGAAGTTGAATGGGAAGCGGTATGCGCGGCTTCTTCGCTGAGAATGCGCAGGAAGGCACGCGTGCGTTCCTGCTGGGGGTGGTCGAAGAAGTCGCGTGCGGGGGCGGTTTCCACCACCACGCCCTGCTCCATGAACACCACCCGATTGGACACGTTGCGCGCAAAGCCCATCTCGTGGGTTACCACAAGCATGGTCATGCCGTCCTGGGCAAGGCTGCGCATGACGGACAGCACCTCGCCTGTTAACTCGGGGTCAAGGGCGGAGGTGGGTTCATCGAAATAGATGATTTCCGGATCAAGCGCCAATGCGCGGGCGATGGCCACCCGTTGCTGCTGACCGCCGGACAGCTGACTTGGATAATGCCCCTGCCATGCAGTCATACCAACGCGATCAAGCATGGCAAGGCCAAGCTCGACGGCGCGGTCACGGGGCATTTTTCGGGCGACGATCAATCCCTCAGTGACATTTTGCAGGGCGGTTTTGTTGGCAAACAGGTTGTAATTTTGAAAGACGAAGGCTGTTTTTTTGCGAAGGCGGGCAATATCCTTCTTGCTCACATGGCCAAAGGTGAAGGTTTCGTTGTCAAAGACCATGGTGCCGCCATCGGCGGTTTCAAGAAAATTCATGCAGCGCAGGAGCGTTGTTTTGCCAGAACCGCTGGGGCCCAGAATGGCGACCACATCGCCCTTGTCCACTTGCAGGTCAACACCGCGCAAAACACACATATCTCCAAAGGATTTGCGAATGCCATGTACCTCCAGCATGCCGGTTACTCCTTTCGGCCATAGGAAGCCAGACGTTTTTCACCCACACGCTGAAGCTTGGTCAGCACGGTGGAGAACAGCAGATAGATCAGCCCCAGCTCGATATACAGCGGCAGCATTTCATAGGTGCGGGCGGCGATGCGCTGCGTTGCCATAAACATTTCCATCACGGTGATGTTGGAAGCAAGCGACGTGTCCTTCACCATGGAAATGAGGGAATTGGACAGAGGCGGGAAAGCTGTGCGCAGTGCCTGAGGGAGAACAATGCGCCGCATGATCTGCAAATAGCTCAGCCCAACGCAGTAACCGGCTTCGATTTGGCCGATGGGCACAGATTCCAGTGCAGCGCGCATGGTTTCGGCACAATAGGCGCCCTCGTTGATGGAAAACACAATGATGGCAGCAGGAAAGGGGTCGAGATTGATGCCGACATCCGGCAGACCGTAGAAAACCACAAACAGCTGCACTAGCAGCGGCGTGCCGCGGATGATCCAGATATAAAACCGTGCCAGGGGCGTGAGAACAGGCACCTTGGCGTACTGAACCAAGGCCACAACCACGGCGATTACCATGGCGATGGAAAAGGAAATGACGGTCAGCGGAATGGTCATTGTCAACCCCGGCAGAAGGATTTTACCGAAGGAATCTACCAGGAGGTTGAAAACCCGTTCGTTCATGTCAACACTTCTTTCAGGAAAGATTACGGGCAAAATGAGTATAGAGGGGAAGAAAAGGAAATGTCAAGAGGAACGGAGCAAAAAACGGAAGAAATGCGAAATTGAGCACATGTGCATGCGAAAAAGCAAACGAAGTCCTCCGACTGCCAGGGAGCATTCAGTCCGAAACCTGCTCAATCTCCCGCACTGTCAGGGTATTGCCTTGCACGGTGAAACGCACCTCCCATGCGCCGTATCGGAAGCCATACATGCGGGCAGGATCGTGCTGATAAGCAGGACGGGGATCCTGCGAAAGTGCTTCCAGCAGGGCGGGACGTTTGGCATCCGGCAGACGTGAAAGGAGCGGTGTGGGAAAATCGACGGTTAGGCAATGGCGCGCTGCGTCCTGCGCGAAGCCGCCCAGTGCCTCGGGATGGCTGTCTGCATAGGGGAGGTAGGGCTTCACATCCAGGATGGGCGTACCGTCCATCATGTCCGCGCCGGTGACGATCAGCACACGGCCGAACTGCTCGGTCTGGCGAATTTCCTTGAGCCGAACGCAGCTGAGGCCGATGGGATTGGGACGGAAAGGAGAGCGTGTAGCAAAAACACCCATGCGCGTGTTGCCGCCAAGGCGCGGCGGGCGCACAGTCGGCGACCAGGCATCGCGCTGCGCCATGTGAAAGACCCACATCAGCCACAGGTGGCTGAAACCCTCCAATCCGCGCAGTGCCTCCGCAACACGGTATTCCGGTTTAAAGACGATCATTGATTCAAGATCACCGGCCAGTCCGCTCTGCCGCGGCAAGCCAAACTTGGTAGGAAAATCATTGCGCACATGGGCAATGATGCGCATGGATAACTGTTCCATTATGCCGCCTCCTGCCAAAGGGCGGCGAGACGATGTGCCAGGAAGATGATGTTCTCTTCGGAAACGATGACATCGTGCCGGGTGTGCAGGTTAGGAATATAGTAGCCGATGATGGGCTTATGTTTGCAGGCCATGACGCCGATGCTGCACTTGAAGGCGTGATCGTCCGAACGGAGCATACGCCCGCGGCTGCCGAGATGAAGCACCTGATAGCCGCCACCATTGGAAAGAACATGCGTGAAATGCGGATAGAAGGGCGATTTCCTTGCCAGCGGGCTGGCAGTGGTAATAATCGTATTTCCCAAACCGACGCTGTCCAGGTTTATGGTTAACTGTGTATAGCTTGCCTGTACATGCGCCTGTGCATAAGCGCGGGAACCTGCCATGTTACGTTCATTATCATCAAAAAGAATAAAAGCGGCTTTTGAACGCATGTTTTCAGGGAGGGATTCCATCAAGGCAAAAATCAACGCAATGCCGGAAGTGTTATCATTGGCGTTGTGACGATTGGCCGGGCCGGCTACCATGAGGACAAGCAGGAGACAATAGGTACACAAGAAGACCAGCGCCACAATAGCTTTGCGCACAGGCAGGAGCGACACAAGATAAGCCGGAATGACAGAAACAAGCAGCATGGACAGCACAACGCCGATTATATATAGAAGCGAAAGCACAATGTTGCGTGGAAAAACAAGGTTGGGAAGAAGCATGTTGGCGGGTGTGTCATAGTGAGCGGTGAAAACAACCTCCGCTTCACTGGGTGAGCCAATAATCAAGTTGCGGCTGCGATTACGCTTGCCGAGGGTTTCAGTGTGGGCAGAATAGCCGAGCTGAGCGCACTGCTGCACGGACCAGGTGAGGAACGCATCCTTTTGCACGCGAGTGCGGCGGATGGGAAATTGGCGATTGATTTCATGAAAAAGCGACATGGCGAAATGAATCCTCCCTCAAAGCGAAAGAAAATCAAGGTAAATACTGCTCTTATTTTACACGGAAGAAGGAGAAGTGTCAATGAAAGGGAAATGACGAAGCATGAAACCCGAACGATGCACTGACGCAGACAACAGGATTTCTGGGGTATACACGAACGAAAAGCACATATAGACCATTATAAATCCGCGAACGAAAAAAGTCAAGAAAAAAGGCGAAAAAAA
>CAKUFA010000064.1 GCA_934647165.1 uncultured Clostridia bacterium
TGCAGGCGTGTCTGCGGTGCCGATGGCCGCGCGTGTGTCCCAGAAGGTTGGCCAGGAAGAGAACCCCGGCAACTTCCTGCTGATGCATGCCATGGGCCCGAACGTGGCCGGCGTGATTGGTTCCGCCATTGCGGCGGGCGTGCTGCTGAGCATGTTTGGCGGCTGATGATCGCACAGGCAGCGGGGGAGGCAAGCTTTCCCCCGCTGCACAGGACATCCGATTGCATTTGTTAAGGAGGCTTTTCCTATGCCGAAAGTGCAAATTACTGACACCATCCTGCGCGACGGCCATCAGTCTCAGGCCGCAACGCGGATGCGTACCGATGAAATGCTGCCTGCCTGCGCCATGCTGGACAAGGTGGGCTACTACTCCCTGGAATGCTGGGGCGGCGCAACGTATGATGCATGCATCCGCTTCCTGAATGAAGACCCGTGGGAGCGCCTGCGCAAACTGAAGGCAGCCCTGCCCAACACCAAGACGCAGATGCTGCTGCGCGGACAGAACCTGCTAGGCTATCGCCCCTATTCGGACGATGTGGTGGACTTCTTTGTGAAGAAAGCCGTGGAGAACGGTATTGATATTATCCGCTGCTTTGACGCACTGAACGACCTGCGCAACATGCAGACTGCCGTGAAGGCTACCAAGAAGTATGGCGGCAAAGCCGAAATCGCCATGAGCTACACCGAGAGCCCTGTGCACAATGAGGACTACTTTGTGAAGCTGGCTGTTGACATTGAGAAGATGGGAGCAGACCTGATCTGCATCAAGGACATGGCGAACCTGCTGCTGCCCTACAAGGCATACAGCCTGGTAAAGCGGCTGAAGAAGGAAACCAGCCTGCCCATCGTGGTGCACACCCACAACACCACCGGCACCGGCGACATGGTGCTGCTCAAGTCCATTGAAGCGGGCGCTGACATTGTGGATACCTGCCTGAGCCCCCTGGCCAGCGGCACGTCCCAGCCGGCGACGGAATCTCTGGTAGCAACCCTCAAGGGCACGGAATACGATACGGGCTTTGACCTGGATCTGCTGGCGAAGCTGGCGGAGCATTTCCGCGGCGTGGCAGACCGACTGACCAAGGACGGTTGGCGCGATCCCTCCCGCGTGCTGGGCGTGGATGTGAAGACCTTGCAGTATCAGGTGCCGGGCGGCATGCTGTCCAACCTGATCGGCCAGCTGAAGGCAGCCAATGCCATGGACAAGTATTACGACGTGCTGGCAGAAGTGCCGCGCGTGCGCAAGGACTTTGGCTATCCGCCGCTGGTGACCCCCACATCCCAGATTGTGGGCACGCAGGCCGTGATGAACGTGCTTTATGGCGAGCGCTACAAGATGGTGCCGAAGGAAAGCAAGGGTCTGCTGCGCGGCGAATACGGCAAGCTGCCCGCACCGGTGAATGAGGAAGTGCGCAAGAAGTGCATTGGCGACGACAAGGTGATTACTTGCCGCTTTGCCGACACCCTGCCGCCGGAACTGGAGAAGCTGAAGGCCGAAATGCGCCAGTGGTACGAAAAGGACGAGGACATCCTGACCTATGCGATGTTCCCCAAGGTTGCACCGAAGTTCTTCGAATATCGTGCAGCACAGGAAAAGCATGTAGACAGCACGATGCTCAACAAGGCAGACAAGACCATGCCTGTGTAAAAGACATACAGAACAGGAACACACGAGCGCTTGTGCCAGCGGGGAACCGCTGTTGCACATAAAATTACAAAAAGAAAGAGGTTCGTTGATATGGCAAATCTTGATTTGACCAAGTATGGTATTACGGGCACGACAGAAGTTGTGTACAATCCCTCCTATGACGAGCTGTTTGCCGAGGAAACCAAGCCTGAGCTGGAAGGCTACGAAAAGGGCCAGGTGTCCGAGCTGGGTGCTGTGAACGTGATGACTGGCATCTATACCGGCCGCAGCCCCAAAGACAAGTACATCGTGATGGACGAGAACAGCAAGGACACGGTATGGTGGACCACCCCCGAGTTCAAGAATGACAACCATCCCATGAGCGGCGATACCTGGAAGACCGTGAAGAAGCTGGCTACCAAAGAGCTGTGCAACAAGAAGCTCTATGTGGTGGATGCTTTCTGCGGCGCGAACAAGGATACCCGCATGGCCATCCGCTTCATCGTGGAAGTGGCCTGGCAGGCACACTTTGTGACCAACATGTTCATCAAGCCCACCGCGGAAGAACTGAAGGACTTCACCCCTGACTTTGTGGTGTACAACGCTTCCAAGGCGAAGGTGGAGAACTATAAGGAACTGGGTCTGAACAGCGAAACCTGCGTGGCCTTCAACATCACCAGCCGTGAACAGGTGATTATCAACACCTGGTACGGCGGCGAGATGAAGAAGGGCATGTTCTCCATGATGAACTACTACCTGCCGCTTAAGGGCATTGCCTCTATGCACTGCTCCGCCAACACAGACATGGAAGGCAAGAACACGGCTGTGTTCTTCGGCCTGTCCGGCACCGGCAAGACCACCCTGTCCACCGATCCCAAGCGCCTGCTGATCGGCGATGATGAGCACGGCTGGGATGACAACGGCGTGTTCAACTTCGAAGGTGGCTGCTATGCCAAGGTTATCAATCTGGATAAGGACTCCGAGCCTGACATCTACAACGCCATCAAGCGGGATGCGCTGCTGGAGAACGTGACGCTGGATAAGGACGGCAAGATTGACTTCGCGGATAAGTCCGTGACAGAGAACACCCGTGTGTCTTATCCGATCAATCACATCAAGAACATTGTGCGTCCCGTGTCCTCCGCACCTGCGGCCAAGAACGTGATCTTCCTGTCCGCTGACGCTTTCGGCGTGCTGCCCCCTGTGTCCATCCTGACCCCCGAACAGACGAAGTACTACTTCCTGTCCGGTTTCACGGCCAAGCTGGCTGGCACGGAACGCGGTATTACCGAACCCACTCCCACTTTCTCTGCTTGCTTCGGCCAGGCATTCCTGGAGCTGCACCCCACCAAGTACGGTGAAGAACTGGTGAAGAAGATGGAAGCCAATGGCGCGAAGGCGTATCTGGTGAACACTGGTTGGAATGGCACCGGCAAGCGTATCACCATCAAGGATACCCGTGGCATCATTGACGCAATTCTCAGCGGTGATATCCTGAAGGCGCCCACGAAGAAGATTCCGTACTTCGACTTCGAAGTGCCCACGGAACTGCCCGGCGTTGATTCCGGCATTCTGGATCCTCGCGACACCTATGCGGACAAGACCGAATGGGAGAACAAGGCGAAGGATCTGGCATCCCGCTTTGTGAAGAACTTTGATAAGTACACCGGCAACGAGGCCGGCAAGGCGCTGGTTGAGGCTGGCCCCAAGGCTGAGTAAGCTGAAGGTCAGCAGGGGAGGA
>CAKUFA010000065.1 GCA_934647165.1 uncultured Clostridia bacterium
ATGGGTATCGAAAGGGACGAAGTCCCTTCGCGGGTGCAGGGCAGAGCCCGCCGGGTCAAGGGCAGCGCCCTTGCGTACCCCGGGCGAAGCCCGAAAACCCACGCGCAATTTTCGCCAAAGGCGAAAGAGCGCAACCAACCAGCACAATAATGCCAGCCCCTCAGCTCACCCTCCCTGCGCTTTTTGGCTATGGCATGAAAATCACTTGTTTGGGCGAAGAAATACCTTTACTGCAATTCCATTTTTATGCTATAATGCACTTGTCATATGCACGATTTCTTCCCTGTCTGCGAAAGGAGCTAAACTGATGAAACGCAATCGTCTTCTGCTTTGCCTGCTGCTGGCTGCTGCGCTGGTGCTCGCAGGCTGCCAAATGGAGGAATTGTCCATTGTGAACGGAAAAACGGATCAGGCGCCCCGAAACGGAACGTTCCGGATGATGTTTTACATGGCTGTAGGTACTGGTCAAGATGCGCCGAACAAAAATATGACACTTAACGATGTTTCCGTCGTTGCATTGGAAGACAGCAGCAGTCCCTGCATTATCTTGCATGGTCAAAACACCAGCAAGGATATTACGATCACGGATCTGACGGTGGATCCGGATCCGAGCGTCACCTTTGATGGGCGGGATAACGGTGGCGCTCCACAGGTAGGGATTCTTTGCTCCTATCGAAATCTGGATCCGGATACCTACAACGTCACGAGCATAAACGCCGGCGTCCGTTATCTGACTACTTCCAATGAGTATTTTGTCAGAACATTGCATCTTGGGAACGTCTACGCCAATTCTTTCACCGTGACTGAGAAAACGCAGGAGAAAGAGCCGCCTGTGCTGCCTAACACCGGCGACCATGCCGTGCCTTTGATGTGGGGCACGCTGCTTGTGCTCAGCGGTGCTGCCGTGGTGCTGCTGCGCAGGCGTTCCCGCGCATAAAAGACCGTGCGCTAACGCTTTGTGGTGCGGTTCACGCCGGCCATCAGCTCTTCTTCTGTTTCATCGGCCCGCACACGCCGCGCGGCAACGATCCGCCGCTGCGTGTCGTCACCTGTGCAGGTGATGAGCAGTAAAAGCTGATCGTCTGATCGAATGTTGATTGCACATTTGTAATCCGAACAGCTCAGCAGCCCGCGAATGGCTTCTTCGCGGGCTGCTCTGTTTGTGCCCGTCAGATCGCTGAAGCTGATACTGCGCCAGTTGCCTGTTTCCGTGCTGATGATGCAGGAAGCGAAAACAACATATCGCCCGTCCTCGTAGAGGGTATCGAAAGTCATAAAGGGATTCTTTCTATAATAATTGATGTCGTCATAATAGCGCAGATTGCCGAACATGGCGCCTGTTTTCATGTTGTGCCCATAAAGCATCAACGTGTAGGGGCGCGAAGCCAGGCTGCAATCTTCATCCAGAAAAATTGCCCCGTTGGCGTTGTGATACCCCTTGTAATCGCGCTTCAGATAGTAGCTGTTGTCCCGCTGCACAACGGCTTCGTCCAGCATGCCTTCAATGGTCAGCCAGCCTACAATGTCGGCGTTTTGCCGGCGGATGCGGTCAAAACGGCTGCTGATGATGCCATAAGGGTTGCTGGGATAAGCTACCTTTTGCAGCACACTGCTTGTTGCAACAGGCGCGGCAGCTTGCACAGCATACTGGCGGGTTGCCTGTGGGCGCGGCGAGGGCGTTGATACGGGCGGCATGGTCACTTGCGGCAGAGCTGCGTTCGCATAATAGGCTGCACGGAGGCTTTCAGAAGCCTGCTTTGCACGTAAATAATCAATGCCGTACCCGATGAGATTCACCGCGCAGACAACGAAAACAGCTGCGAGGACTGCCATCAATAGGATGCGATACACGCGGCGCAGATGTTCCCTGCGCCCTTTGTGATGGCGGCGAATGATGCTTTCGGGCTTTGGATCATTGCTTTTTCGCATGCTCTTTCCCACCTCCTGAGGCGTTTCTTTTGGCTACAATACCACAAAAAAAGCTGCTTCGTCAATGCCGAAATACGGCATTTCACGTTGAAGTTGTAAAAGCTTTTCCGGTTTAAGGCTCCTACGCTTGCTTTTCATGGCAAAATGCGCTACCATTAACCTGCATTTTCCACCAATGAAAACCTGTTTGGAGGACTGCTTGTGGCGAAAATTCTCGTAATTATCCCCGCTTACAACGAGGAACAGGCCATTGCACATACCTTGGCGGATTTGAAAAAGCACTGCCCGCAGGCGGATTATCTTGTTGTTAACGATTGCTCCGACGACCACACGCGGGAAATTCTGTGCCAAATGGGCGCAAATTACGTCGATTTGCCGGTGAATTTGGGTATTGGCGGCGGCGTGCAGACGGGATATCGCTATGCTGTGGACCATGACTATGATATCACAGTGCAGTTTGACGGCGATGGACAGCACCGGGCGGACTGCCTTGCCGCGCTCATTGCCCCGATTGAACGGAGGGAAGCGGACATGACGGTCGGATCCCGCTTTTTGCGGGACGGCCAGGAAGGCAAGCGCGGTTTTCAGTCTTCAGCGGCACGGCGCATGGGGATTCGCTTTCTCAGCGGGTTGATTCGACTGTGCACCGGCCGCACGGTGCATGATGTGACAAGCGGCTTTCGCGCCTGCAACCGGGAGATGACCGCCTTGTTTGCCCGCGCTTATCCGCAGGATTATCCAGAGCCGGAAGCCATTGTGACGGCGCTGCGCCTGAACAAACGCGTGCAGGAAGTGCCTGTGACCATGAACGAGCGCCAGGGCGGGGTCAGCTCGATCCGTGCGTTTCGCTCGCTGTATTACATGGTGAAGGTTACCTTGGCCATTGTGCTGGCCAGCGTGCGCATCACCACCCGCAAGGAGGCGTGAGAAGTGAACATTCGTTTTCGCCTGATTCTGTTGGCGCTGGTGCTGGTATGCTACGGCATCGCCATTCGGCTGATTCACCGCAAAAAGCTGAATTTGAGCTATTCACTTTTATGGATGTTCATGCTGCTGCTTTTACTGCTGATGCTGATTTTCCCGGAGGCGATCTACGGGTTGTCCGCTCTGATTGGCATTGATTTACCCATCAACATGCTTTTTACGGGGTTTGCGTTCATTGCCATGGCGCTGATTTTCAACCTTACCTGCATTGTGTCCCGGGACAATGAAAAGCTGCGTACCCTGACGCAGCAGCTTGCACTGCTGGAAAAGCGCGTGCGGGAAATGGAAGAAAGAGGGAAAAAAACGGAGTAAAACTCATCAAAAAAGCGGGCTGCCTGCTATCATGCAGGCAGCTCGCTTCAGCGTGTCGACAAAGTGGCTTTGCCACTTTGTCGAGTTTGCATTTTTCACTGTCAGCGAAGCTGACGGCCGTGAAAAA
>CAKUFA010000066.1 GCA_934647165.1 uncultured Clostridia bacterium
GTGATGAAGTTCTTCCAGATCGTCATTTCCATCGTGGTGGGCATGGCGGCAGGCTGCATCCCCATCGTGGGCTACAACATGGGCGCGGAGAAGAAGCTGCGCGTGCGCGAGCTGTTTACTCGGCTGCTGGTAGCCGAGGCGCTGGTGGGCGCAGTGGCGCTTATACTGGCAGAAGGCTTTCCCCGTCAGCTCATCGCCATTTTCGGTGCGGCCAACGAGAGCGTCTATTATTCCGATTTTGCCATCAAAGCGTTCCGCACCTATCTATGCATGATGATCCTTGCCTGCGTCAACAAGGCGTGCTTCATCTTCTTGCAGGCAGTCGGCAAGGCGCTCTCGTCCACGCTGCTGTCCATGTTCCGTGAGGTGGTGTTCGGCGTAGGCTTTGCGCTATTGCTGCCGGTGTTCTTCGGCCTGGACGGCGTGCTGTATTCCATGCCGGTGTCGGATATCCTGACATTTATCATCTCGGCGGTCATCATTGTAAAAACCTATCAGGAATTGAATATGGAAGGAGCTCAAGCCGCATGAAAAACAGAGTTATCACCATCAGCCGTGAATTTGGCAGCGGCGGACGTACCATCGGCAAAAAGGTGGCGGAAAAGCTGGGCATTCCCTGCTATGACGCGGAGATCATTCAGGAGATGGCTAAGGAAACGGGCTTTGCGCCGGACTATGTGAAGGAGGCGGGAGAATACGCTCCTGGCAGCTTCCTGTCCTCGGCTTTTTCCAATCGGATGTTCGGCCCCACCAACGAGGATATTCTGTGGGAGCATCAGTACAAGGTCATCACGGAACTGGCCGAAAAAGGCCCTTGCGTCATCGTGGGCCGCTGCGCGGACTACATTTTGCAGGATAAGGCAGACTGCCTGAAGGTTTTCATCCATGCGGATATGGCGTTCCGCGCTCACCGCATCGTGGAGGTCTACGGCGAGCGGGATCAGTCTCCAGAGGAGCGCCTGCAGGACAAGGACAAGCGCCGCGCGGCCTATCATCGCTTCTACACCGATATGAAATGGGGTCATGCGCAGAACTACCACCTGACCCTGGACAGCGGCGCGCTGGGAATTAAGACGTGCGTAGCAATCATCGCAGAGCTTTTCTGACATGAAAGAACCGACTGCTTATTGCGGTCGGTTCCTTTTTGTGTTTCCATCGGCGTTCTCCGCAGGCATGTGGCTGTGTAATGTTGACAGTGGGAATATCGAATAATATAAGAATCGATGGGTGCCCTTAAACGTACTAATGACGAGCGAGCATTGACAGCAATGCAGAGCGCCCGTTCCGAACATGCCACAGAAAAGCGAAGGCTCTTTTCTGTTATAGCAAAGCGGGAACAAGTTTCTGTTTGTTCTGCTTATTTATGCAAAGCGGCGCTCCCTTTACTAGGAAGCGCCGCTCATTGGGTTTATTTAATAGCTTACTCCGCCACAACCACAGGATGCGTTGCCGTCGCCACAGCATCACCCTGGGCAGCCGCTACCGTAATGGTGCACACACCGGGAGCAACTGCGGTGATTGCACCCGTGGAAGCATCAACCGTTGCCACCGCAGGATTGCTGCTTTCAAAGGACAGCTTCACCGTTTCCGGAATTTCAGCCTTGGCTGCATACAGCGTATCGTCCGTCAGAGACACCGTGGCTTCCACTTCAGCAGTGTCGCCAGCCTTGAGCAGATACGCTGCGGGGTTGATCGTCACAACCTTCAGCGCAGGCGTCAGATCTGCGATTACATTCGCGATCACTTCACAGCCTTCAATAGGCTTTTCGCAATCCGTGCCAAGATAGAAGCGATAGTTCCCCGTTTCCAACGTGAAGCGGCTGTTTTCGGTATCCCACACAGCCAGGTCAAACATATCGGTGGTCAGCGTTACCGTCTTGGTTTCGCCAGCCTTTACAAACACCTTGCTGAAAGCCGCAAGCTGCTTGTCAGCACGGTTGAGCGCCTCAGCGTTCGGGCCAACAGCATAAAGCTGCACCACTTCGTAGGCATCGGTATTGCTGGTGTTGGTCACATCCACCGTGAAGGTCAGCACATCGTTGCCGGTTACGTCCGCAGTCTTATCCACAGCCATATTGGCATAGGTAAAGGTTGCATAACTCAGGCCATAACCGAAGGGATAGCGCACATCACCGGTGAAGTACATGTAGGTGCGGCCGTAGCTGCCATTTTCAGTGGGATAGATGGTGTAGTCATGCTGCAATTCGCCCAGCTGGGTTTCATCCGCATACCAAGTAGTGGTCAGGTGACCAGACGGACTCGTTTTGCCAAAGAGAACATTAGCCAGCGCCGCGCCTTGCTTTTCTCCCAGGTAAGATGCCCACAGCAGTGCATCCGCGCCCTCGAAGCAATCCACATTCACAATGGACTGGGTGTGCATTGCCACAATGATGTTCTCGCAGGCCGCCGTCAGCGCCTTGCCCAGTTCCTCCTGTCCACGGGGCAGTGCCAGCGTTTCGCGGTCGTTGCCTTCACCAGCGTCAGCGCCGCTGGACAATATGGTGATGCGGGTGGCAGGCACATAAATGGTCAACGTGCTCTTATCTGTGAACAGGGAATTCCAGGATTGGCCGCCCTGTCCATCGTCCGGCAAGGATACAACGCCCGTTTCCTCGTTCTCCACCAGCACAACGCTCTGCACCTTCACATTGGTGTTGTTGGCGGCATTGTATTCCTTCACTGCATCCTCAATGCCCTTCACAAAGGACACGCTGATGCCATTGTTATCGCGCCATTCGTTGTTGGACTTGTAATCGGAATAGAGAAGCTCCTCAATATATTGGCCAACCACAACGATATTCTTATAATTGCCGATATTTGCAGGCAGGAAGCCTTCCTTGTTTTCCAGCAGTACAATGGATTGGCTTGCCACATCTTCTGCCAGTTCCTGATGGTCGCGGATGAACGTGGCCACAGATTCATAGCCGGTGGTATAGGCATCCGTGTGATCAAACTCGCCGGTGGCAAAGCGCGTGGTCAGGATGTCCAGCAATGCTTCATCAATATCGTGTTCCGTCACAAGACCGTCAGCCACAGCCTGTCCAAGGGAATTCTGATATTCGTTGAGCATATTCCATTCGGCACGGTTGGCACGCAGATCCAGGTCAACGCCGGATTTCAGCGCAGTGCTGATGCCCTCGGTCATGTTGCCGACATCCAGCTTCCACTTGCCATTGAAATCTTCGTCGCCGCCATCCAGCACAGGGAAAGCACTGTGGTCTTCACGGCCTTCTTCGGTGGCGTTTTTGCCTGCTTTGCCATACTGGTTGTTCAGATTCTCAACGCCGGTGTTGTCGGACACAACCCAACCCTTGAAGCCCCAGGTCTGCTCCAGCACGCGGGTGAGCAG
>CAKUFA010000067.1 GCA_934647165.1 uncultured Clostridia bacterium
ATCGAAAAATCTGCAAGCAGCAGATGGCGGAAAAGGCATCGCCTACGCTGCCAACGAATTGTGCGGTATTGCCCTAATTAAAATTTGTACACCAACCAGGGCGGAGTCTCTTCAGAGACTCCGCTTTTTTATGCCCATATCGTGAGTACCTGGGTGCCGTTTTATCTTGCGCTTTGTATCAAAATAAGCGTTTAATGCCATACCGAGTGGTCATAAGGAGTTTCCCTTATGACCACTCTTTTTTCTATTCTGATACAGTTTGATGCCGGGAGCATGTGGCCTTAAGCCCAGCACCTTCTCTAGCTTCGGCCTGACCAATGTGGTGGAACGGCTGGATCTGCCTTGCCTGACCGCCACCGGAAAGCCGTCGCTGCCATAATCCCAGACAACGAAAACAAGCGCGGAAAGCACTCTCGCTCTCCGCGCCCTTGTTTTTTCCGATTTCCGTGTTTTTGACTTTTTCAAGCAACCTTTTCCGCTGTGGTCGCCTTCCTGGCGGATCTTTTTCGCATCATGCCCACAGCGGCTGCTCCAATCCCGATCCCAATTGCGCCTCCCACCAGCACATCTGATGGAAAATGCACATATAGATACAGCCGTGAAAACCCAATCATCACAACCAGCAGCCCAGCCAACAAGGTACATTTTCTGTTTGCCGCCGCCAGCACATAAGCGCTGATCGCCGTCAGCATGGTATGCCCGGATGGGAATGAATAGTCTGTCGGATTCTTCACCAATAATGCAATGTTTTCCAACCAGCAAGGCCGCGCACGGGCAAACAAATGCTTCATGCACACATTGCCCGCCAGCACGCCTGCTGCCAGCGCCGCAAACATCGTGATCCCGTATTGGCGGTATTTTTTCGATATCGTCATGGCTGTCGCCAACACAAGCCAAACCACACAGCCGCTTCCCAGCAGCGTTATCTTTGGCATCAAAAAATCCAATGTTCTGCACTGCATTGTGTCCTGAATCCAGTGCAGAATCGTCCAGTCAACATTTTGAATCCAATCCAGCATTGCTGCCCACTCCCGTTCCTTGCTGGGCATTGATAGCATTTCAGCCGCACCTGCAAGTTTCATTTTTCAAAGGTTTTACCCATTTCTGATACTCATTTTCAAATTTGTGTGATAAAATGGATCGTGCCCGCCGGAACAGCAGGCCGAAAGGAGAAATGGCTATGACCTATAAAACCGTTGTGATCGACTATTCCCCCAAAGCAAAAATCATGGCTTCCGAGGTGGAGGACAAAGCCAATGAAATGGCGCAGGATGGCTGGGAGCTTGTCACCTTCTCCATCACCAATTCCGCCAAGGGCATTCTCGTTTTCCGAAAGCCCAATGATCTTCCCACCGCCTGAAAATACGCGGCAGGAGGCTGCTTCTCCAGTCCCCTGCCCGTTTGTCACCCAAGCAGCGCTTTTGCTCTGTCTGGATAGTTGGTTATGATTCTGTCCGCACCTGTGGCAATGATTCGCCGCAGATCCTCTTCCCTGTTCACGGTCCACGGGTTTACTTCCAGATGCCGCTTATGCGCTTCTTCTACTTCGCCTGTGATGAACAATTCCGTAAAATGCGGATGCAGCGCGTCCATGCCAAGCTCCGCGGCATATTTCCACGGCTTCACCAGCGTCGCGTCGTACAGAAGGCCGCACCGCACCTGCGGTGCAATCTCCTTCAGGTGCAAAAGGCTGTAGTGATTGAAGGAGGAATACAGCACATTCTCCGTCATGCCCGCGTCCGCCACCTGCATCAGGCACATTTCCTCCATCCCTGGGTAGAAATTGCAGCTGTTCTTCAGCTCAATGTTCAGCTTCAGTCCGCGCTCCTTCAGCAGCGCCAACACATCGCTCAGCAGCGGAATCGGTTCGCTCACTCCCGTTTTGTGCATCGTCACGGGATATTGGCTCAGCTCCGCCAGCGTATACTCCGCCACATGCCCCGTGCCGTCCGTCACCCGGTCAATGGTCTCGTCGTGGATCACCACCAGTTTCCGGTCTCGTGTAAGCTGCACATCGAGTTCCACACCGTCCGCATGCATGTCGCATGCCAGTTCAAAGGCACGCAGTGTGTTTTCCGGCGCATAACCGGATGCGCCCCGGTGCGCGTAAATGTATTGCATTTTCATGGCCTTCCTTTCCGCTTGTCCATGGTTCTTTTGTTAAACCGCTGCTTTCAGCTTGTTCTTTTTTATTCGCCTCGCAAAGGCTCTTTCCTGCCTTCCTTTTGTAAGCTTTTCGCCAAAAATAAAAAGAGACGGCATGCGGATATAAAATCCACGTGCCGTCTCAACGTGTCGACAAAGTGGCTTTACCACTTTGTCGAGTTTGCATTTTTCACTGTCAGCAGAGCTGACGGCCATAAAAAATGGAAGGAATGGTTTCGCCTTTGGCCGAAACCACCCCGCCCGACCGGCATAGCCGGTCGATACGAATCCAGT
>CAKUFA010000068.1 GCA_934647165.1 uncultured Clostridia bacterium
GCGCACCGCGGTGGTTGTGAGCGACAGTGAAATCTCCACCGAAAAGGTGTCCGTTGGCGTGACCGTGGCTTTGGAAGACGAAGACACCGGCGATACCTTTGAATACGCCATCGTAGGCGCAGAAGAAGCCGATCCCTGGCAGAACAAGATTTCCAACGAAAGCCCTGTCGGCATGGCTCTGCTTGGCGCACGCAAAGGGCAGGTTGTGCCTGTGGAAATCCCCGCCGGCACGGTGAACTACAAGGTGCTGGACATTCGCCGCTAACCCAAGCGCTGTTATTTAAAAGGAGGAAGCCACTGATGGCTGATTATCCCGTAACTCCTCTCACCCCGCCACTGACTGAGCAGGAAATTATCCGCCGCCAGAAGCTGCAAGCCTTGTTGGATGCAGGTCAGAACCCTTATCTGATTACCAAGTTTAACGTCACCCACCACTCCAGTGACATTGTGGATCATTTCGACCAGCTGGAAGGACAGACCGTATCCATTGCCGGACGCATGACCAGCCGCCGTGTGATGGGCAAGGCTTCCTTTGCGCACCTGCTGGATGGCGAAGGCGATGTGCAGATTTATGTGAAGCGCGATGATGTGGGCGATGAAAGCTATGCGGCCTTCAAGCAGGATGACCTGGGCGATGTGCTTGGTGTGACGGGAACGGTTTTCCGCACCCAAACAGGCGAAGTATCCATCCATGCGCAGAGCGTGACGCTGCTTTCCAAATCCCTCAAGACGCTGCCAGAAAAGTTCCATGGCCTTACAGACACTGATCTGCGCTATCGCCAGCGCTATGTGGACATGATTGTGAACCCGCAGGTACGCGACACGTTCCGCAAGCGCAGCAAGATTATCGCTGCTGTGCGCGAATTTCTGGATGGCCGTGGCTTTCTGGAGGTCGATACGCCTGTTTTGCAGACGGTGGAAATCGGCGCGGCGGCCAAGCCCTTCCGCACGCACCACAACGCGCTGGATCTGGACATGTTCCTGCGCATTGAAACCGAGCTGTATCTGAAGCGGCTGATTGTCGGCGGCTTCGAGCGCGTGTACGAAGTGGGGCGTATTTTCCGCAACGAAGGCATGGACGCCACCCACAATCCGGAGTTTACATCCGTCGAGACCTACCAGGCCTACGCCGACTACAACGAAGTGATGGAAATGGTAGAGCAGCTCTATGAGTTTGTAGCGCAGAAGGTTCTGGGAACGACCGATGTCGAATATCAGGGACAGATTATCCACCTGAAGGCACCCTGGAAGCGCATCACCATGGCGGACTCGGTGAAGGAAGCCTGCGGTGAGGATTGGACAGACTGGAAGAGCGACGAGGAAGCCCGTGCCGTGTGTGAAAAGCGCGGCGTGCATGTGGAGAAGGACGCTCGGCGCGGTGATTGCCTGACTGCATTGTTTGACGAATATGTGGAGGCAACGCTGGTGCAGCCCACCTTTGTGACGGACTATCCCGTGGAAATCAGCCCCCTGGCCAAGCGCAAGCCTGAAGATCCCACCTTGACGGAACGATTCGAGTTCTTTATGACCGGGCATGAAATGGGCAACGCTTTCTCCGAGCTGAACGACCCCATTGACCAGCGCCGCCGCTTTGAAGAGCAGATGCTGGCGCGCCGCGCTCAAGGCATCCATGCCGAGGTCGATGAGGATTTCGTAAACGCCTTGGAATACGGCATGCCTCCCACGGGCGGCCTTGGCTTTGGCCTTGATCGCATGGTGATGCTGCTTACCAACAGTCCTACCATCCGCGATGTGCTGCTATTCCCCACGATGAAGCCGCTCGACTCTGACAAGAAGGTTTCCAAGGAAGTTTCGGCTCCTGCGGAGGCTGCACAGGCTGCTCCGGTCGTGGAGGAAAAAATTGATTTTTCCAACGTCGAGATCGAGCCGCTGTTCAAGGATCTCGTGGATTTTGACACCTTCTCCAAGAGCGATTTCCGTGCCGTGAAGGTTAAGGAATGCGAAGCCGTGAAGAAGTCC